>CACOCT010000007.1 GCA_902625845.1 uncultured Prochlorococcus sp.
AAATTAATATATTGATTTAAAGATGGATCAAAACTTAATACGAAGGGTAATGGATTGCTAAATAATAAGCGATTCTCAAAAATATGAGTAAGCAAATCATTATTTACAAATCTTTTTAAAATATTTTTCTTTAGAAGTTCATTATTAATTTCAATCGAAAGATCTTGTAGATATAAATTCAGAGAAGACTCGATAGTATCTATCCAAAAAAGTATATCTTTTAATTCCAGAGGAATAAAATAATTATAATCTTTACTTTGTTGAATATTGATAGATAATTTATCTTCACCAGGATCTTTAAATAAGATTTTAGAATTTATAAATCCAAAATTATCATTTTTAGTATTACCATTAAAATATTTATTATCTAATGTTAAATTATCTATATTAATATATTGAAAATTATCTTCATTAATTAAATTACCATAATAAAAATTACAATAATCTGTTAAATTATTTAAAGGAATTGTTTCAAAGTTCCTTGTATCAAAAACTTCTTCTTTTAAATTATAGTTACTTTTAAACTCAATATTTTTTTTAGTTTTTCTATTAATTTTATATTCTTTTTTTATAGATAATTGTTCAATAGTTAAGAATGGTAATATCTTATTTACTTTATTTTTCAAGTCACTTTTTATAAATAGTAAAAATTTTTTATCTTTGACGCTAATTCCACTAGATACATCTAAAAGGCCTTTAATTGCTTCTCCTATATAATTTTCCAGTTTAGTTCTGATAATTGTAAGATACAAATCATAAAGGCTGTAAATTTCTTTTTTTATTCTCGATTTTCTACAATCAATATTTAATAATTGAGTATTTGCTTTTATATAATTTTTTTCTAATAAGTTGCTATCCAATATTTTAAATTGACTTCATTGACTCTACTTCTTCTGCAAATCCTATGTCTTTAACTTCTATCCCCTCGCCGAGTGTATATCTGGTAAATCTCCTAACTTTAATATTTTCACCAATTTTTCCTGCAGATTGCTTAACCAGTTCTTCAACTGTTAGTGCACTATCTTTTATGTAAGGTTGATCTAATAAAACTAATTCTTTCAATCTTTTAGCAATTCTTCCTTCAACAATTTTTTCTTTAATTTGTTCGGGTTTATTAGCCAAATCATCTCTACCCATTTCAATAAGTTTTTCTTTTTCTTTTACATCTTGAGGAACATCATCAACAGAAACGTACTCAACATTTGGACAGGCTGCTATCTGCATTGAAATATCTTTAAGAAGAGATTGAAAAATTTCACCACGTGCAACAAAGTCTGTTTCACAATTAAGTTCTAATAAGACCCCTACGCGTGATCCAGTATGAATGTAACTACCAATAGCACCTTCGGCTGCTACCCTACCAGATTTTTTTTCAGCACTTGCAATACCTTTTTGTCTGAGCCATTCAATTGCTTTATCTAAACTACCATTAGTCTCATTAAGAGCTTTTTTACAATCCATCATGCCTGCTCCTGTTTTATCTCGGAGATCTTTGACTAATTTTGCTGTGATGTTTGTCATTTTTTTAGGAATTTGTTTGTTTTATATTTTAATTTAAGTAAATTTATAAATTAATTTTTTCTTTGGTCATTAGAACCTTTTCTCCCTTCATTAATTGCATCAGCAATCCTTCCTAAAACTAATTGGACTGATCTAACAGCATCATCATTACATGGGATAGGAACTTCACACAAATCTGGATCACAATTAGTATCTAACATTGAGACGAGGGAAATATCTAACTTTCTTGCTTCAAGAACTGCATTTGACTCTCTTCTTTGATCAACTAATACAACAACATCAGGTAATCTTCTCATATTTTTTAACCCGCCTAAATATTTCTGTAATCTCTCTAGTTCCCTCCTTAAAACTGCAGCCTCTTTTTTAGGTCTCATTGCGATCGCCCCACTAGATTCCATTCTTTCTAAATCTTTCAACCTTTCAATGCGAGCTTTCATAGTCGTCCAATTTGTTAGCATACCGCCCAACCAACGTTGATTAACATAAGCGGCTCCACATCTGGAAGCTTCTTGAGCAACGACTTCAGAGGCTTGCTTCTTTGTTCCAACGAATAGAAATCTTTTCCCACTCTTAGCAGCGCTTCTTGTCCATTTGTATGCATTATTCATGCATAAAGCAGTTTTAACTAAATCTATTATATGTACGCCATTTCTAGCGCAATAGATGTATTTTGACATCTTTGGATTCCATCTTCTGGTTTGATGCCCAAAATGAGCACCTGCTTCCATCATTTCGGAAAGTGTTACAACAGCCATTTTTTTGGTTCCGGGTTAGCCTCCATCTGACGGGTATTTAAATAATCACCCGAAACTGTCAGATGTGTGGTTTGAAAATATTTTATATACTAGCAAGAAAGATGTAATTTAAGAAATTTTATTTATTAAATGATTTATAAAGCTCTCTTATGTAGATTAAATTTAATGGAATTTTTAATAGTTCTAGAGCAAAAGAATTCTTTCCTCTCTTGACCAAATACTCTAAAAGAGGGGTGATTGTTCTTACATTAATTATCCCGCCCAAACAGACTAAATTCCATAAAGCTCTATGTAAAAAAGTTAATTGAATAATAAAACGAACTCTTAAATTTGGATGTTTATTGAAGAAAATCAAAGCCATCTTAGCTCTCTCAGATTCTTTTTTTACTAATGAATTAATTTGATTACATTCAAAAGGAGGATGCCAATGAAAGCCCTTTGCTTTGGGACATTTTATTATTTTAGTTCCAAATTGTTTTAATCTTTCTCCAAGTTCTAGATCTTCCCATCCATATAAACTAAAGGAGCCATCGAATAAACCTACTTTTAATAGTAAATCTCTCGATATCGCTACATTCCCTGTTGCAAAATAAGCAAAAGAAATATCAGTTATTTTATGATTTTCTTTTTCAGGGTTTTCAAAATTTGATGTATTGATAACTGATCCATAGGTAAAACAATTTTTATTAAATTTTTCCCAGTAATTATATAGTTTATCAACATGATTTATTAAAAAATTATTTACAACGACAAGATCACTATCAATGAAAATAATAATCTCATTGTTAGATTTAAGAACACCAAGATTTCTTGCTGAAGCTGGTCCACCATGAGATTGCTCATAAAGTACAACATGAGGAAGTTTTTCTTTATTTTCTACAATCCAATTTGTTGTTCCATCTGTAGATCCATCATCAATGACTATTATTTCATATGAAATAATCTTTTTATTTAATAATTGATTTTCTAAAGCAAGTAAACATTTCTTTAATATTAATTTCCTATTATAAGTTGGAATAACTACGCTTATATTCATAATAAATGGCACTATAGGGATTCTAGGAAATTAAATAAATATAGATCTTAATTCAATTTAATCTGCTGCACCACCATTATTTATACTCCCGGTAACATTACTAGCACCATCTGAACGTACATCCCCACGCAATTTTCTTTTCTTGAACTTTCTTGCATAAGCACGATTCCTTTCTTGTTTTTCTTTTTTTAAATTTCTTCTCTTAGCCATAAATTAAATTTTTTTTTATTTTAACTCACTATGGGCTCTAAAAAATTTTACCATCTTCCATGTTTAATATCCTATCTGCCACATCTGAAATTCTAGGGTCATGGGTAACCATTAAAACAGAACAATTCTGATCTTTTGACAATCTTTTTAATAAATTTACAATTTCCCTTCCCGTAACACTATCGAGTGCAGATGTTGGTTCATCAGCCAGCAATAATTTCGGATTTGCAGATAAAGCTCTTGCTATAGCAACTCTTTGTTTCTGACCTCCAGATAATGCATTAGGTAATTTTTTATGATGATCCTCTAATCCAACCTCTGATAGCCACTTTCTTGCAATTTCTCTTCTTTGTAAATAGGTTAAACCTTTAATTAAATCAGCTCCCATTTGGACATTTTGTTCAGCTGTTAAACATCTTAATAAGTTGTGTCCTTGAAATATCATTCCAATATTTCTCCTTAATCTTTGCCTTGTTTTTCTTGTTGCTCCATTTAATTCTCTAGTTAAAACTTTAAGACTACCTTCTTGGCAAGTTCTTAAAGCTCCTATTAATGTCAAAAGAGTTGTTTTCCCACATCCAGAAGGTCCTTTTAAAAGAACTAATTCTTTTTCTTTAATATAAATATTTACTCTATCAAGAACTTTTTTTCTATTTTCACCTAAGCCATAAAAATGACTAAGATTCTTTGTTAAAACTGAATTTTTATCAGTATTTTTTGTTAGAACTTTATTTTTAATCATAATTAACTAAAAAATCTCAGCTGGATCTGCATCAACTAATTTCCTCATTGCTATCCCTGCTGAGCCCATACACATGACAAGTATCAAGAAAAAGATAGTAATAGATTTATTTGAATCCATTATAATTGGTAATTTTGTAGAATTTCTTATTACAGCATAAAGTAATTGTCCAGAAACATATGCTGGTAAATATCCAAACAAAGCTAATAAAAAGCCTTCCCTAGCAACTACAAAAAATAGAGATTTTAATCTATATCCCATAGCCAATAAAGTCGCATATTCTGGCAAATGGTCAGTAACATCACTATAAAGGATTTGATAAACGACAACACATCCAACAATAAATCCCATAAATGCACCAAGACTGAATATAAAACCAATTGCAGTACTTGTTTTCCAATAATTTTTTTCAAATTCTATAAATTCATCCTTTGTAAGTACCCTTACATCATTAGGAAGAGATTTATTTAAGATTTGAGAGACTTTCTGAGAATTAGAATTTGCTACAAGCTTTATTAAACCTATCTCGATACTACCTTTAGGATTTGCTGGAAAAAGTTTTAGATATGTCTCTGTACTTGTAATTAAATTACCATCTGCACCAAATGATGGACCTAATTCTACAAGACCTTCAACAAATACTCTTTTACCTGCCACCTCAGTTTGAACTTTCCTTCCAGATTTAAACCATTCTTCTACTGGTCCAAATTCAGGTCTAGACAAACTGTCAAAAAGTACCCTACCTGGATTTTTTAATAAATTAGCTTTTTTTGAAAATTCTTTATCAAGCAAAATAGAATCATCAGGATTAAATCCCAAAGCTAAGATTGATCTTGTTTTAAGATTTTCAGGATTTCTCCATAGTAAATAGTTTAAATTTACAGGGGAAACACTTTTTACATCATTTTGTGCAAGTGCTTGAATTAATCTTCTTTTTGGAAATCCGCTCATACTTATTGAACTCTTTGATCTTGGGCTAATAAGCACCAAATCAGCATCTAAAAGGTTATGTATAGTTACACTTGTATCAAATAAGCCATCACGAAATCCTATTTGCATAAACATCAATATACCAGCGAAACTTATACCAGCAATTGCAACGAGTAATCTTAAAGGTTGTCTACTTAAAAGGAGCCATGCTAAGGGTATCTTTCTAAATTTTAAAAAATTCATTTTGGAATAAACTTTGCTATTACCTTCATGCCTGCAAAACTCTTAACTCTAAAAATTGATTTAGCATCTAAATTAACAAGTACTTTAATTATTCTTGCATCGGCGTCACCTGTTGGGTCTGTTGATAAAACTTTTCTTTGTTTAACTTGTGGATTAATCCTAATAACTTTACCATTTAAAATTTCCTCAAAACCTCCATTCTCACTTATTAATTCTACATCTTGATTAAGAAAAACCCTGTCAATATCAGATTCATATACTTCGATTAAAGCTTGCATCTTTTGACTTGCCCCTATTTCTAAAATTCCATCAGAATTTGATCTTTCACCAGCTCTAGTATTAATTGATAAAATATAGCCATCGATAGGACTACGAAGTTTACTATTAAATAAATCAATTTCAATAGATTTTTTATCAGCATTATTTATGATTTTTTGTTTTTCTAATTTCAATAATTCATCTTCTTTTTGCGCAAGTAAAACAATTGAATAAGCATTTTTTTCAGAAGCTGCTCTATATCTTTTAATTTGATCTTTTTTTAAAGAAATTTCTTTTTGATTAGTTTCAAGTAGTTTTTGCTTTTTAATTAGATCTTCTTTTAATTTTTTTTGATTATCGAAAATCGCAAGAATTGATCCTTTTTTAACGTAATCTCCTTCTTTCACAAGTATTTCTTGAACTCTTGGAAAGCTTCCGAATTGACTGATAGGTGAGGCAAGTTTTCTTACCTCCCCCATGGGAACAAGTTGACCTAGTGCTGCAACAGCAACAATAGTTGGAATTAATTCAGAATTCTCTTCTGATGTGATTACATTTAAATTTTTATTTGCGCAAGAAAAATTACCAAAGAAAAATGGAAGCACCATCAAAGATATAGGAAACAATTTTTTTATGTTCTTTGAGTACATTAAAAGTCAAATAATATTTCTTTTATATACCTATCAACCCATTCTTTATCGAAGTATTTTAGTAACACTAGACTTGTTTTTTCATTTTTCATTTGTTGTTTACAATAATTTCTTTGAAAAAAAATTCTTTCATCAATAGACTTAGTATTAAGATCTGGCTTTAAACCTTTATTTAAATCTACCAATATTGTTAAATATTGATCAACTATATTGTAAAAATAAATTTCTTCATTTTTATTCATAAGAGATGCAAAAAAAACGTTTTTAGAAAAGATATGTCCCCAGTCTGGTATTTCTCTTTCGTTGGTAAAACCATCTTTTTTTACGTTATCTAATATTTTATCAATTAATACATTCGATTTAGATACTGGGGATAAATCAACAATCGCCGCAGAAACAATATTTTTTGTTTTAACTAAATCAAGACCAAAAATTGGTATATTAAAAAATGGGTCTGGGAAGAATACACAATGTAAGATTTTTAAATTATTAGAGAATTCTGCGATTTCAACATGAAGTTTTCTAAACCTTTTGGCTTTATGAAATTCATTTTCAATATAAAATTCTTTACCTTCCTCATTACAAACAATATTTACAAATTCTTCTTTAGATTTAATAATTTCAAGATCATCCAACAATGCTCTTTTTTCTCCAATATTTTTGACTAGTGACAAAATAAATGGATCGATTGATTTAGTTTTAATTGAGGAATTTGTCAACGCAAAGTTATTCTTAGTTTAATTTTAGAGAAATTTTTATTTAAATGGATTTAGCAAATGTTAAGTATTGGAAACATCCTAATAAAATAAAATGTGTATTCGTTGAAGAAAGTAATTCTCCACTTATTTCAATAGATTTTTGGTGTAAAGCGGGCATTTCATTTGAAGAAAAAAATAAAGTGGGTGTTGCACATTTTTTAGAGCACATGATATTTAAAGGAAGCAATTACTTAGAACCTGGTGAATTTGATTTAAAAATTGAAACACTTGGTGGATTTAGTAATGCTTCAACAGGTTATGATGATGTACATTACTACGTTGATATACCACCAAGCAATCTTGAAGAAGGATTATCTCTATTAACAAATTTAGTTTTAAGTCCGAATCTTAATGAGAAAGAATTTGAATTAGAAAAAAAAGTTATTTTCGAAGAAATATTACAAACTCAAGATCAAAAAGACGAATTGATTTTTAATTTCTTTTTAAAAAGTGTATGGATAGATCATCCCTATGCCAAATCAATTCTTGGTAAAGAAGAGAATATTAATGAAATAGAATTAATTGATCTTCAGAAGTTTCATAAAAAACATTATCTCCCAATAAATTCATGTATTTCAATTGCAGGAAAACTACCGAATAATTATTTAGAAATTTTAAAAAAATGCGAATTACAAGAAACTAGAAAAAATTCAATAAATTCAAACCAAATTTTTATAAATAAATCAATAAGGAAAGGAAAAGAAGTTGCATTTTTCAAAGATATTGAATTCTCTCGTATTTTTATGGCTTGGCAAATCCCAAGTTCTAAAGATCAAAAAAATATTTTAGGCTTTGAGATTATCTCATCTATTCTTACCGATGGAAGAAATAGCATACTTAGCAGAACTCTTAAAGAAGATATGCAAATTGTTGAATCAATTCATTCTGGAATACAACCTGGAGAATTTGGAAGTTTATTTATTATTGAAGCAAGCTTAAAGAGAGAATATCTTAAAAAAGTAGAAAATATAATAGAAAATCTTATTCAAAATTTATATACAAATTCAAATTTAAACAATAAAATCAACAAAGCTATAAAAATAGTTAAGAGTAATTATATTTATAACCTAGAGACATCCTCTCAATTATCATATTTTTACGGAAATAATCTACTGTGGGGAAGACTAAATCCACATGTAGAATTGAGCAATAATTTTGAATACTGGGAAAGTACTGACAATTTAAAAAAACTAATAAAGTTTCTCATAAAAGATAATTTTACTTTCTTAGCCCTTAATAAATAATAATGAAATCATATTACATAAAACTAAATAAAAATATTTCATTAGCAAATATATGGATTGATGGAGGTGCATCTTTAGATAAAAAAGAGAAAAAAGGTATAAACCAAATTTTGTGTTCACTTCTAACTCGAGGATGTAAGAAATATGATAATTATGAATTCTCAGATTTTTTAGATTCTTATGGTGCTGAACTAAACTGTGAAACTTTTGAGGATGGAATCTCAATATGTTTGAAGTCACTTAGTGAATATTTTGATAAGTTATTTCCCTTATTAGATTTAATAATTGATGAACCAAATTTATATGAAAAAGAATTTATCTATTGTCAAAAAGAATCTATAAATAATGTAATAAAGCTAAAAGAGAATCCATTTAATATTGCATTTAATAATCTAAAGAAAATACTATATTTAGAACATCCATACTCATTTAATTGCTTGGGAGATGAAAAGAGTATCAATCAAATAAATTATTATGATATTTTAAATGAGTTTAAATCTTTTACGAAAAGAGATAAGTATCTATTAACTAATAGCGAGAAATATGATTTTTTAAATTTAAGAGCTACTAATTATAGTACGTATGATAGGAATGAAAAAAAAATAGAATCAAAATTAATTTTAAAAAATAAAAAAAACTATATTGAAAATTATTCAGATTCAAAACAAACAATAATAATAATTGGCTCACAAACTTGTCCACATAAATCTGCAGATTCTTTATCACTAAAGATTTTAGAATCCTATCTTTCTTATGGTATGAGTTCGTTACTTTTTAAAGTATTTAGAGAAAATAATGGTTTAACTTATGATTCGGGAGTTTTTTATCCTTCAAGAAAATTTAATGCTCCTTTCTTTATTTACTTATCTGTCTCAGAAAAAAATGCTTCTTTAACATTAAATTTATTATTATCCCTCTGGAACGATTTATTATCAAAGACAATAACTAAAAGTGAACTATCATTAGCAAAATTAAAACTTAATAGTTCTTTTTTACATAATTATCGTACTTGTGAAGATATAACTTTTCGAAAGGTTAGGTTATTGGGTTTAGGTATGGATCCTTTTTATGATGAAAAAGTAAAAGATCTAATAAAAGCTATAACACCAGATCAAATTTTAAGTGTATCAAAAAAATATTTAACTTATCCATGTATTAGTATTTCAGGAAGTAAAAAACTATGCAAAGATTTAAAAGAAATTTGGAAGAAAAAATACTAAATATCAACTTTTTCTAGTTTATCAATATCGATTAAAAAGTTTCCCCTTCTAAACTTAACTTCAACAGTTTCAGGAGATTTTATGGAAAGAATTTCTCCAATTTCATCAATTGCGACTAAATCTGGTGGTCTAAGCATAGGCATGTTTTCAGAAGTTTTTAAATAAGGAAGAGGAGCAATTAATTTAACTTTTTGATTAATTTTAAAATTCATTTATTGATTAAAAAATTTTTCTTGAGTGATACAGGTTGAAAACATTAAATTTCTAAAACTTTAAAATTCGTTGGAAGTAAAAATCAACGAAATCATCACTTTCATTCTAGAATATATTAATAATTTGAAATTTGTAAAATGAATCCAAAATTAAAAACAATATTTCTATGGTCATTACCAATAATTCTAATTATAGGTTTATCTTGGCAACTCCTATCTAGTAACAATATTGATTCTCTTAAATCAAATGGGACTACAGTTGCTCCAAAAAATACTGCAGTTGCGAGAATGAGTTACGGAAGATTTCTTGATTATATAAATGCTGGAAGAGTTACTTCTGTTGATATTTACGATGGAGGGCGTAATGCAGTTGTTGAAACAGTGGATTCAGATCTCGATAATAAAGTTCAACGTCTTAGAGTTGATTTACCTGGTTTAACTCCAGAATTAATAAATAATTTAAAATCAGAAGGAATAAGTTTCGATGTTCATCCCATTAAATCCGCGCCTCCAGCACTAGGAATTTTAGGGAATTTATTCTTTCCTATTTTGTTAATTGGAGGTTTAATATTACTTGCAAGGAGATCAAATGGTATGCCAGGAGGACCTGGTCAAGCAATGCAATTTGGTAAAACTAAGGCTAGATTTGCAATGGAAGCCGATACAGGTGTTGTCTTTGATGACGTCGCTGGAGTAAATGAAGCGAAACAAGATCTAGAAGAAGTTGTAACATTCTTGAAAAAACCTGAAAAATTTACTTCTGTTGGAGCGAAAATTCCTAAAGGTGTTCTTTTGGTTGGCCCTCCAGGAACGGGTAAAACATTGCTAGCAAAAGCAATTGCTGGAGAAGCAGGTGTTCCCTTCTTTTCACTATCTGGTTCTGAATTTGTTGAGATGTTTGTTGGGGTTGGTGCTAGTAGAGTTAGAGATTTATTCAAAAGAGCAAAAGAAAATAGTCCCTGCCTTATTTTCATAGATGAAATTGATGCTGTTGGTAGACAAAGAGGTGCTGGAATAGGTGGAGGTAATGACGAAAGAGAACAAACTCTCAACCAATTACTTACAGAGATGGATGGATTTGAAGGTAATAGTGGAATAATAATTATTGCAGCCACCAATAGACCAGATGTTTTAGATTCTGCCTTAATGAGACCTGGCAGATTTGACAGACAAGTTACAGTTGATGCTCCAGATATTAAAGGTAGATTATCTATACTCCAGGTTCATTCTAGAAACAAAAAACTAGACGAAAATCTTACCCTAGAAAGTATTGCCAGAAGAACCCCAGGTTTTACAGGTGCCGATTTAGCAAATCTACTCAATGAGGCCGCTATATTAACAGCAAGAAGAAGAAAAGATTCTATAAGCATTTCTGAGATTGATGATTCCGTTGATAGGATTATTGCAGGAATGGAAGGTTCTCCTCTTACAGATGGCAGGAGTAAAAGGTTAATAGCCTACCATGAGGTTGGACATGCAATTATTGGTTCATTAGTAAAAGCACACGATCCAGTTCAAAAAGTTACTGTAATTCCAAGAGGTCAAGCAAAAGGACTAACTTGGTTTACACCTGATGATGAGCAATCATTAATAAGTAGAGCGCAACTTAAAGCAAGAATAATGGGAGCTTTAGGAGGTAGAGCAGCAGAAGATGTTGTATTTGGAGAAGGTGAAATTACTACTGGCGCAGGGGGAGATTTTCAACAAGTTGCTTCCATGGCAAGACAAATGGTCACTAGATTTGGGATGAGTAATTTAGGACCAATTGCCTTAGAAGGAGGTAATCAGGAAGTTTTTGTAGGCAGAGATTTAATGACAAGAAGTGAGGTTTCTGATTCTATCTCAAGGCAAATTGATGAGAGTATCAGAGTCATGGTTAAAGCATGTTATAAAGAAACTTATGATTTAATAAGTAATAATAGAGAAGCAATGGATAAATTAGTAGAATTGTTAATTGAGAAGGAAACTATGGATGGTGAAGAATTCGTACAAATTTTGTCTGAATATACTTCAATACCTGAAAAAGTTAGAACTCCTCAGTTATTAAATTAATTTAACTTCCTGCTACAGGTTTCTTGTTAAGAACTAAATCAATTAATCCATAATTAACAGCCTCTTGAGGAGACATATAAAAATCTCTATCGGTATCTTCCTTGACTTTATTAAGATCTTGCCCAGTTCTTTCAGACAGCTCAATATTTAACCTTTCCTTTAAAAATAAAATCTCATCAGCTTGTATTCTTATATCACTAGCTTGACCTCTTGCTCCCCCCAGAGGTTGATGAATCATAATTCTAGAATGTCTTAAACTACTTCTTTTGCCTTTTGTACCTGCAGCCAATAAAAATGCACCCATACTTGCCGCTAATCCAACACAGACAGTATGTATATCAGGCTTAACATGTTGCATTGTGTCAAAAATACCTAAGCCATCATACACAGATCCACCTGGTGAATTTATGTACATATAGATATCTTTTTCAGGATCTTCTGCCTCTAGAAAAAGTAATTGAGCAACTATTCTATTAGCAGTATCACTAGTTACTGGTTCTCCTAAGAATATTATTCTTTCCCTTAATAATCGTGAGTAAATGTCAAATACCCTTTCAGTTCCACCAGACTCTTCAAGTACAAGAGGTATCATAATAATGTTTATTAGTTTATTAGATCTTAACGATATTGAGTCAACTTACGCTAAGGTTATTAAGGTTTACATATAAAAAATTGAAAGAAAATTTAACTGTTTCTGATAGCAAGACCTTATTTCATGATCAATTTCCTTTCGTAATTCCAGGCTTGTACAAACGTATTGTTGATGAAATGCTAGTAGAACTGAACCTTTTAAATCATCAAAGTGAATTCACTTTAGATTGTTATTTCTGTGTAGGTTTAACAGAAATTTTTAATGAGTTAACAAAAGATTATGAACCCCAGGAACACTTAAAGAACCTCTTTAGCGCTCTTTGCAAGTCAACAAATTTCAAAGATGATGAAATTATTGAGATTTCTAATACAACAATTAATGAGCACAAAAATAAAAGATTAGAAGAAATCTTTAATTTAGTGATTGAAAAAAGCTCTAAGAAAACTTATTATTCAAGGATTTTGATGTTAGGTATTTACAAAATATTGACTAAAGCAAATGATTTCAAGGATAATGAAGATATTACAAAAATTAAAATAATATCGCAACTTTCCGAAAAATTAGAATTACCCCTATCGAGAGCTGAAAAAGATATAAGCATATATAAGAATAGTATTAAAAGGATAACTCAAGCTAAGGAACTTCTGAAAGAAACGGTATTAGCTGATAGAAAGAAAAGAGAGGAAAAAAATCAGAAGAATTGATTATTGATCAACTCTTCTTTTATCCTTCCAAGAAACAAAAGATATATATATTACTGCAAGAGTGATGAAAATGAGTAATGAAAACGAACTTACAATTAGAAATCTATTAAGATTTTCTTCATTTAAATAATCTGAAATTGAATTAAATATCAATTGAACCATCACCATTTCTACCCCATACAACCATTGCAATAGAGAATGTAAATATTGCTGCTAATGCAGCCCAACCTAATTCAAAAATCATTTTTAACTATTATTTATTTTAAATATACCAAAAGTATCTTTCTAAAATAATAATCTTTCAATTTTGTTAGAAATAAAGAGAACTAATACCATCTCATAAAAACACTTTATTTCATTTATTATATTAAAAAATCATAATAGCTTTGGGAAGAGTTGTAATTACACATAGTACTTATATTGAAGGACTTATACCAATTTTAAAGAAATTAGCCTCCAATGAAAGAATTAAAACAGTTACTCCAGCAATTATTACAAAAGTTAGAGGTAGATCATCCAAATTAATTATTAGGGTTTCAGTAATAACGATAGGTGGATATAAAGCTATTGCAAGAAAAGGACAATCTGCGCAAGAAATATTCATAACAACTGATATGAATATTGATGAATTAAGATATATTTTGAATAGATATTGTTCTAAATAGGATTATGAAATTATTTTTCAAAACATTCTCACTATTTTTACTATCATTATTATTGACATTAGAAAGTTATTCAATATCAAATTCTCAAATTTTTAAGATATGTAAAAAAACAAGAAGAGAAAAAGCATGTATTAAAAGATTAAAGCTAAACAGAGAATTAATTAAGAGGGGGAAACCAATAGAGATTCCTGTTTATCCATATAAATATAAGTAAATTTAAATCTCATATTCCGATTCAAATTTAGAAATTCCATCTTGAAACTTTTTATTTAGTAATTCCGAATTTTCATTAAATCCTAATGCTTCATAATCACCACTTAGTGATTCAAATAAGTTAACTACTTCTCCAAAAGCAGACATATATTCTTTTTGAATATCTTCATCGTTAATATCATAGATTTTAGCAAGTATTAATTCTATCCTTTTTTTTGCTGAATAAATAATTCTTTCAAAATTCTTATCTAATTTTCTTCTTTTTTTTGGCATAATATCTAATATTAAACGTATAAATCTTAGAATAATAAATTTTCTAATATAATTAGATCAAAACTTAAAAAATAAAAATATAGTTTTCAAATCAAAATAAAACTATTATATTCCATATAAATAAATACTTTGCATGGAAAAAAGGAATTTAAATAATGAAGAAGAAGTAAAGAAATCTACTTTTGAAGAAAGAAAAAAAAGAAATTCTTCAAAATCCAATCAGATAGATCAGAAAAGATTGCCTTGGTGGGTTGAATTATTATTTGTTCAAATTGGACTACCAGATAAATGGCTAATTAAAATTTTACAAACAAAAAAAAATACACATAATTTTTACAACGATAAGAAAAAATTTATATTTTTGATATTTCTATTTTTATTTACTTTGGGATATTTTCAACCAATAATTAGAGATTCAAACTCAAAACTGAAATGTCAAAAAACAGCCTTTAATTTCATAAAAGATATTAATCGTTTTAAAAGTGAAAATCTTAAAACTTTAGAAATGCTAAGCGTAAACTTTTGTAATGGGGGCAATGAAATAGAATATTAAGATAATCTAAATTATTTAAGAAGCTAATAATAAAGCTATGGCTTCAAATAATATATAATTAACAATAATTAAAGTGAATTTCAGAAAGGTATTAAACTATTTATGACTGACATTAATAATAAAAAAGAAGACATTAAAATGCATTTAAAAGATCTAAGATCAGATCTTAAAAGGATGCATTTGGCAGTTACCGAAGAATTGATTTTACCTGAACCAGATGAAGTCAAAGCTCTTATGAGTAAAATGGATTTACTGCTAAATGCAATAGAAAATAATTGATTTATTAAAAATGAAAAAATTTTTAAAAACATTAAATATTTTTTTTATATTAATTTTCCTCTCAAGTTGTAATGGAGAATTTAATTTAAATAAATCAAATAAGAATAATGATAGATTAAATAATTCTCAGAAAATAAATTCTCAGAAAATTAATACTAAAGATAAATTAGAAATTATTATTTCCTGCAATGAAGAAAGTATTGAGAAATATCTCAAAGATGGTTGGAAAATCAAGAAAAAGAAATCCAAAGAAAAGGTTTGTACATGGAAATCTATACCTGCTAATAATACATGCGATATTGAAAAAGATAAGGGATGTAAAATTATTAAACCTGATAGTTATGGCACTGAAACAATTTATTTATTAGAAAAATAAATTTGTGATAATTATGAAAAAAAAAGATGCTCAATTAATTAATTCTCTTTATGAAAAATTAAAACATTTCAAAAAAGAGGGTTTAACAATAACAAAGAAAGAAGTCGAAGACTTCTTCTATTTACTTATCAAGAAGAATTAAATATTTTTTTGTAGTTGAATAACTTAGTATTATTAAAATAAATAAATTGTTATTAAAAATAAATGTCAAATTTCTCGCCTTTAACCATTACCTTAATAATTTTATTTGTAATTAGTTTAATTGCGTTATTAAGAGCAACCTCTAAATAATAACAAAATAAAATTTTATTTTTTAAAATAGTATATAAAGAAACAAAATAGATGCATGAAATAAATATTTGTTGGTTTAAAAAAGATTTGAGAGTTGTAGATAATGAGGCATTATATGAATCTTCAAAACGTTACGATGTATTACCTATTTACATATTAGAGAAAGAAAAATGGCAACAACCTACTCACTCTTATAGGCAGTGGCAATTCTGTAAAGAGAGCCTTATTGATTTAAAAGAAGAACTTTATTTAATGGGCCAACCTCTAATAATAAGAATTGGAGATGTTATTGATATTTTTGAAGAGATAAAAAAAACTTTTAAAATAAAAGCAATTTATAGTCATCAAGAAACTGGTGATTTCTTATCTTATAAAAGGGATCAAAGAGTAAGAAAATGGTCAAAAGATAATAATATACTTTGGAAAGAGTATCTGCAATTTGGAGTTTTTAGAGGATCTTTAAAAAGAGACAAATGGGCTAATACTTATAAAAAACATTTTGAAAAAGAAATTATTAAAATTACCAAAACTTTTAAAACACTGCCCTTCAAGGATGAGAATATACCATCCGATGATTATTTTGATTTTGAAAATGATAAATGTTATGGAAGATTCAAAGGAGGAAGAAAAGAGGGCCTCCAGAGATTACACTATTTTATAAAAAATGAGATACATTCATACGGTAAAAATATCTCAAGTCCTTCTAAATCTTATTTTAGTTGTTCGAGACTATCACCTTACATAACTATGGGTTGTCTATCACTTAAAGAGATCTTAAAAAAAACAAAACTCATAAAGACAAAAGATAGTAAAATGTTTACTAGTAGATTATTTTGGCATTGTCATTTCATTCAAAAATTAGAAACTGAGCCGGAACTAGAGTTTAAGGAATATCATCCTTACTTTGAAAATATTAGAGTAAAAAATGATTATTTTCTTGAAGCTTGGAGTGAAGGTAAGACTGGATATCCATTTTTAGACGCTTGCATGAGATCACTAAATCATAATGGTTGGATAAATTTCAGAATGAGAGCAATGTTAATGTCATTTGCCTCCTACAATCTTTGGATTCCTTGGCAAGAATCTGGAATAAAATTGGCTCAAAAGTTTATTGATTATGAGCCAGGAATTCATTGGAATCAATGTCAAATGCAATCTGGTACAACTTCAATAAATACGAATAGAATTTATAATCCAATTAAACAAGGAAAAGATCATGACCCAAAAGGAACGTTTATAAAACAATGGGTTCCAGAATTAAAAGATATTTCAGAAGATTTGATACACGAACCTTGGTTAATTAATAATTTTGATATTAATAATTCTCAAACTTTAAATTATGTTAAACCAATAATTGATTTAAAACTGACCGCATTGAATGCTAGAAAATGTTTATTTCAAATATCTTCAAAAGAAGGTTACTGGAATATTTCTAAGATAATTTATGAAAAACATGGATCAAGAAAATCTACCTTCAAGAGGAAAGACAAAAAAATCGTGAAGAGAAAATCCTTAAATAAACAATTTGAATTAGATTTAAATTTATAAAAAATTTATCAAAATTTATACATAAGATTAGTTTGGAAAATTTTAATTAAATTTCCCTAATATAATTTCTTAAATTTTCAATAAAGTAATTTTTTCTATTACAAAAAATGTTTTAACTATCTGATAATAGAATAAAATTATACAAATAAGACTAGTAACATTATATTGAACATTACTTATCATTTTCTGATCAAAAGTAACAAGCGATACTGAAGATTTCTATCTATATTTGTATTATAAAAATTTTATAGTTATGTCTTACGAAGCAGGAAGTAAAGAGTGTAGAAATTTAATTGATGCTAAAGAAAGTTTACTTTCTGCAATGGAATCTCTTAGTGAAATTAAAGACACAGAAAATCTCCAACTACAAATAAAAGATATTTACAACACTTTAGAAAAGATGCATGATAATAGAAGAGATATAGAATCTACTACAAAAACATACAACATTAAATAGTTTTTAAAACGATTCGAACTGATTTTTTACTTTCTTCTTATTCTTTTCAGATAACAATTGATGCAAAGCATCCAACTGAGCATGAACCTCTCTAGCTTCACCAGGATCAGGTAACAATCCTTCTTTCAATAACATTTGGTGCATATCTCGAAGTTCCAACCTTATGTATCGCAGGTGTGAACTGACCTCTTCTCTTTTTGCAGAGCTCATATAATTGAATCAACATAATTATTATACATTATTGTTAAAATTGGTTTAAATAAAAATTTAATAAATTTTTATCAAAATTAGCAACCAATAACTAATTTAATAAAAAAATGAAAAAGAAATCTAAGAAAAAAAAAGTCAATTCAAATATTACTTATAAAAAAGATTCTGATGAAAATAAAAATACTGCAAAAATTGTATTATTTATATTTGGAATTGGACCAATAATAGGAATAATTGTATTTCTAGCTAGTAAAGGATTTTTTAACTCACCTCAAATATAAAATTAATTCGGTAATTTAAAAAATTTATAAAAATCACAATTTTTACTGGATTATTATCTAAATATTGTTAAGTTGATTTTATAAATTTTAAAACCATGAGATATTTAAATCCATCTACAAGATTAAAACTAAATGAAATTATAAGTAGAATAAATGAGAAGAAGATAGTTACATTGTCTGAGAGAATTTTACTAAGTAAATATTTAGATAAATATCCTTACTTAAATTCATTATTTAAAGAGAATTCACCTAAATCTTCTTAATGATTTAATACGAAAATTTGCGATATTAAATGCTGTCTGTGGGTTTGATTGAACAAATGGATGCTCTGATAATAAGTCAATAACTTTATCTATTTTTAAACTTTCATCTTCACATTCAAATTTTTGCCATTCTTCATCAAATGACATAGCAAAACTATCAGCGTTATTAAAAGTTCTATCCTTCATATCTTTATGAAAATTTTTCAAATTTTAAAATTATTTTAATTTAAGAACGTTAAATTTTTTGTAAAGACTTAAGAATTGTTAGATATTTGACAAAAGTGTTACAATTATGGCAAAGGGTTTTTTATGGACAATAGCGTAAAAAGGATTGGTTATCTTCCAAGAAAAAGAGTCTTAGAGATAATTGACAAAATATCTCAAACTGAATCCATAAGTAGATCAAAAGTTGTTGGGATATTAGTAGAGGAAGCCCTTGGAGCGAGGGGAATTGAAAACTTTGGTTTCGGAAATAAAATCACTCTAAATAATAAAATAGAAAACTATTCAAATAAAGTTAAAAACAATCAAAATATTAATATTACTGAAGATGAATTTGTTGATGATAGTGGTTATACATTTGCATCAAATAATAATTTAGAAAGAGAGATTTCCTCCGCAGATATAGAATTAGCAAACAAAATAAATCTTTTAAAGAAATCAGGTTTAATTTAAATTTTAAATTATAAGTGAATATTATTATAATTTAAACTAAAAACTCTGTTAAAAATAAATCAAATGTAGTTTAATCCTAATAGAAGAAAATAAGTATTTAAAGTTGATTATTATAATATATATTCTATAAATCTTTTATTAAGTTATGAAAGATATAAAATGTCCATCATGTGGAAAAACATTTAAAATAGATCCTTCTAATTTTGATCAATTACTTTCTCAAATTAAGAATGACGAATTTAATAAACAAATTAATGAAAGATTAGACCTTGCTAATAAAGAAAAGAATAAAGAAATTGAACTAATTAAAACCGAATTAAAGCTTGAAATGGTAAGAGAAAAAAAAGAGATGGAAAAGACAATAATTGCCTTACAATCAAAATTGAACCTAATAGATAAAGATAAGTTAAACGAATTAAATTTTTTAAGAAATGAATCAGAAAAAAAAATAAATAACTTAAATATTAAAATTGAGAAACTAAGTAATGAAATCATAAATCAAGCAGAAACTCTTAAAATTTCTAAAGAAAAAGAAGTTATAAATGCAATTACAAAAGTTGAGGAAGAAAAAACAGAATTAAGAATCAAATTAGAGACATTGAAGCAAGAAAAATTTGATTCAGAAAAGGCAATAGAAGAAAGATATCAAGAAATTATTAAAGAAAGGGACTTAAAAATTACTGACTTAAGGGATATGCAACTTAAATTAAGTACAAAAATGCAAGGGGAAACTCTTGAGAAGCACTGTGAAAATGAATTTAACAAAATACGTTCTACTGGATTTCAAACTTCAATCTTCGAAAAAGATAATGATTCCTCTACAGGCAGCAAAGGAGATTATATCTTCAGAGAATTTGACAACCAAAATTTAGAAATAATATCCATCATGTTTGAAATGAAAAACGAAAGTCAAAGCTCCGTAAATAAGAAGAAAAACGAAGATTTCTTTAAAGAATTAGATAAAGATAGAAAAGAAAAATCCTGTGAATATGCAGTATTAGTTTCATTGCTTGAGCAGGATAGCGAACTATATAACTCCGGCATAGTAGATGTTTCTCATAGATATCCTAAAATGTATGTAATAAGGCCTCAATTTTTCATTCCAATTATTTCACTCCTAAGAAATGCTGCAATAAAATCATTAAACTATAGACGTGAGCTCGAGATTGAAAAGGCTAAGAAGTTAGATATCACAAATTTCGAAAGTACTCTAAATCAGTTTAAGTATGCTGTTGGGAATAATGTTAGGCTAGCTTCTGACAGATTTAAAGATGCAATCTTAGGCATTGATAAAACCATTAAAAATCTTGAGAAGACAAAAGAGGCATTGCTTTTATCAGAACAACATCTGCAGAGAGCTAATGTTAAATCTCAAGATCTAACTATTAAAAAGTTAACTTATAATAATCCAACGATGAAAAGAGAATTTAACAATAAAAAGAATAACAACTAGTTAAAAATTAGTAAGAATTGATTAAGAAAAAAAGTAGAAATATTAGAGATAAGAGATATAATTTAATAGATATAAAAATATAATGGTGGAGAAAAAACCTATCCATTTGATTGCTAAAGATCTTGGCATGGATACAAAGAAAGTTATTAAAGCATGCAATCAGATTGGAATTTGTGCAAAAGGAGCTTCCAAAAGGTTAGATCATAAAGAGGAAGAAAAAATTAAAACTTACTTTAATAATGGGAAAAATGTATCTAATGAGGTTATTGATATAAAAGTTACTTCATTAAATGAGACAAAATTTAAAAAAGTATTTTCTTTCAAATCTACTAATAATAAATATTTTCCTAACAGATTAATAAAAGAAATATAAAATTAAGTATTTTATATGAAAAATCACGAATTAATAATCACGATTAAAACACTTTTTTAGATATCATAAGTAAAATTACTCAAATATGAATAATTACGAAGCTTTAAATACTTTAGACAACTCTTGGTCTAAGCAAAAATTAATTAAAAAGATTAAAAGCGGACAAAGTTCTGAACAAATTGTTCAGGATTTTATAAATGAGAATAAAACTAATTTTGAGATAGTAATTAATCTATTAAATCAGAATGATAATAATGTTTTGAGTTATATGGAAGAGATTGCTAATTGTGAATTAAATTTGATAAAAGAATTGAAGAAGAAAGAAACTAAATCTATTATTGAAACGAAAGAAAATATTAATGATATAAATCCAATAGCTCAAATTTACAAAGAATTTCAACTATCTTTATTTGTAAGAAAGTGGAGTAATCAATTTGTTATTGGGATTTTAATCATGATTTCTATAATATCTTTGACAAAACAGGCCTGGGCATAATTCGTTAAATTAATTTAAGAGAATTTATATTAAAACAATTGATAAATTCTAAACAAAATTTAATTACACAAAAAAGTCATGGATTATATTGTCAACCAGCAAATACTTGGATAGATCCCTATAAACCAGTTGAAAAAGCAATAATAACTCATGCTCATTCTGATCACTTCACAAATGGATGTAGAGAATATATTTGTTCAATTGAAACTGGATTTTTATTAAGAAAAAGATTTGGAAATAATCTAAATTTAAAAACTATTGATTATGATAAAGAATTTATAATTAATGGAATAAATTTTTCACTACATCCATCTGGGCATATTTTAGGTTCATCTCAAATAAAGATAAAGGCAGGTTCTGAGATATGGTTAATTACTAGTGATCTTAAGAGACAAAAAGATAAAACTTGCAAAAGTTATGAGAAATTAAAAACTGATTTCTTAATATGCGAATCAACATTCGGACTTCCTATATTCAATTGGGAATCAACAAACAAGGTTATAGATTCCATTACAAAATGGGTTACTCAATCTGAAGACTATACATCAATTCTCTTTTGTTATTCCTTAGGTAAAGCTCAAAGATTATTAAGTGAGTTGAATAGCCAGAACTTTAAAAATATTTATGTACATAAAAGCATTGAAAAAATGAATGGAATATACAAAAGCCTTGGAATAGAACTTGCAGAAACAAAGGTTTATGATATGAATTTAGTAATAAATAATCCTAAAAATAGTTTATTATTACTTCCACCATCATTAAACAATAAAAATTTTCTAAAAAAATTTAAAATGGTTCAAACTGGTTTCGCAAGTGGTTGGATGTCTATAAGAGCGTTAAAAAAAAGATCTGGCTTTGATAAGGGATTTATTATTTCTGATCATGCAGATTGGAATGGCTTAATCAAAACAATAAAAGAATCAAAAGCAGAAAGAGTTTTTCTTAATCATGGAGATGGAGAATCGTTAGCCAACTTTCTTAGAGATAAAGAAGCACTTAATATTAAACAACTAAAAGAAGTGAAATGAGCCTTAATAAATTTTCTAAATTATTTGAAGAATTAGATTCAAATAATAGTATTAACAAAAAAATTAATTCTTTAACTAAATATTTTAAATCCAGTAGTAACTTAAATAATATTTTGACAATATATTTATTAATAGGTAAGAGGAATAAAAGATTTATAAGTGGTAAATCACTTAGAGAGTATTATGCAGATATTTATAAAATGCCTATATGGTTAATAGAAACATGTTATTCAAAAGTTGGAGATTCAGCAGAAGTTATTTCTTTACTTTTACAAGATAATTTATTAAAAAAAGATATTAAAGAAGATATTTCTCTAGATCAATTATTAAATAAAATATTACCAAATTTATCCAAACTAGAAGAACCTAAGAAAAAATCTCAAATTAAACTTTTATGGGAAAAAACCACAAATGATAATCAATTAATTTTTAATAAAATTCTTACAGGTTCATTCAGGATAGGAGTGTCTAAAGGTCTTGTTACAAAAGCAATATCAAATATGGTTGGTATAGATGAGTCAATAATTCTTCATAGGCTAATGGGTGATTTTGATCCAATTGAAGAAACATATATCTTTTTAATTAATGAAAAATTAGAACAAAAAGAACTTACCTATAAACCATATCCTTTTCAATTAGCCAATACATTTGATGAAAAAATAAAGGAAACAACATCAATAAATCAATATCAATTTGAATCAAAATGGGATGGCATTAGAAGTCAAATAATTAAAAGATCTAATAATATATCAATATGGACAAGAGGAGAGGAGTTAGTTAATAAAACTTTTCCTGAATTAATAAAACTAATATCAGATTTTAAAAATGACTTTGTTTTAGATGGAGAAATTTTAATTTGGGATGAAATTAAGAACTGCCCCAAAGAATTTTCATTATTGCAGAAGAGACTTGGAAGAAAATCACCCTCTGCAAAAATACAAAAAGATTTACCCGTGGTTTTTATAGCTTATGATATTTTAGAAATGAATGGAAATGATATAAGAAGTAAAGTTTTAAGTGAGAGAAGAAATATTCTTGAAGAAAAATTCTATAATCCAATCTCAGAAGATCAAAATAATAACTCAAGAAAGATAAAAATCACAAAATTGCTTAAAATTAAGAATTGGGAAGAGCTAGAAGAAGCAAAAAATTCTGCTAGGAATATAAAGACTGAAGGTTTAGTGATAAAGAATAAAAATTCTAAGTATTTACCTGGAAGAAAGAAAGGTAACTGGTGGAAATATAAAGTTGATCCTATGCAACTAGATGGAGTTTTAATTTATGCGAAACCTGGGAGTGGTAAAAGGGCAGATTTATATACTGACTATAGTTTTGCTATTTGGGAAGAAAATAAACTCGTTAAATTCGCAAATGCTTATTCAGGACTTAATAATGAAGAAATCAAAGAATTAGACAAATGGATTAGAAAAAATACATTAGAAAAATATGGACCAGTAAGATCTGTTAAGCCTGAATTAGTATTTGAAATTTCATTTGATAATATACAAATTTCTAAACGTCATAAATCAGGGATAGCATTGAGATTTCCGAGAATAACCAGATGGAGAAAAGACAAAAATATAAAGGATGCAGATAGTTTAGAAAATGCAAAGAGGATGATAAGGAATTAATTATGAAAAAATTATATGAAAAAGATTCAGAAAATTATATTAGGAAATTTTTCAAGGAAAACAATTGGCAACCATTAGACTTTCAGATTGAAGCTTGGGATTCTTATTCAAGAGGGGAAAGTGGAATTATACAAGTTCCAACAGGCTGTGGTAAAACTTATGCTGCCTTAATGGGTCCTCTTTTAAAATTAAAAGAACAAAATTTTCCAAAAGGTATAAATATTCTATTAGTTACTCCATTAAAGGCTTTAAGTAGAGATTTAAAAAAATCCATAATTAATGCTATTCAATTTTTCGATGCCAATATTTCAGTAGGGATTAGAAATGGTGATACTTCTAATTATGAAAAGAGAAAGCAAATAATTAAACCTCCTAACATCTTAATAACAACTCCTGAATCATTAACTTTATTAATTGCAAATAAAGAAGCAAATAAATTATTTAGTAATTTATTTTCAATTATTATCGACGAATGGCATGAATTAATGGGTTGTAAAAGAGGTAATCAATGTGAACTAGCTTTAAGTTGGCTGAGAGGAAATAATAATAATATTCAAATATGGGCTATGAGTGCAACTATGGGGAATATAGAAGAGGCGGCTAGTTCAATATTAGGATTAAGTTATAAGCAGCCTAAAATAATTAAAAGTAATATTGTCAAAAGCATCGAAATAAAGAGTGTTATTCCAGATAACATTGGTACATTCCCCTGGAGTGGACATTTAGGAATTAAAAGTCATAAATCACTAATAAAAGAAATTGATAAAAATAAAAGTACATTAATATTTACAAATACAAGGAATCAATCTGAAAGGTGGTTTCAATGTCTAAGATATTTCAACCCAGAAATGGAAGATAATATTGCACTACATCATGGCTCATTAGATAAAGAAGATAGAAAATTAGTTGAAGAAGGAGTAAAAGAGGGAAGTATAAAATGGGTAGTTTGCACTAGCTCTCTTGATTTAGGAGTAGATTTTCAACCAGTTGATCAAATCGTACAAATAGGTAGTGCTAAAAACATTGGTCGTCTTATACAGAGAGCTGGTAGGAGTGCACATAAACCAGGAGGTATATCAAAAATATTATTCATGCCAACAAATGCTCTTGAATTATTAGAAGTAAGTGCTATGCGAAAGTTAATAAATAAGGGCATTACAGAAAAAATAAATATTCCTGAATTATCATATGATGTACTTTTACAGCATTTAGTAACTCTTGCTTGTGGACCAGGTTTTGATCCAAATATAGAAAAAGAAAGAATAAAAAATTGCCTTAGTTACAGAAATTTAAAAGATGAAGATTGGAATTGGTGCCTAGACTTTTTGGAATATGGGGGAAGATGTCTTAAAGCCTATCCAAAATACAAAAAAATAGAAAAAAATTATGAATTTAATAATAAAAATAATTTTAAATATATAGTGAAAGACAAAACATTAATTAGAATCCATAAATTTAATATTGGAACAATTACGAATGATAAATCAGTAATAGTTAAATACATAAAAGGAAAATCATTAGGAAGTTTGGAAGAAAATTTTGCTTCTAAATTAAAGATTGGTGATACTTTTTTCTTTGCTGGAAAAATGCTCGAATTTATTAAAATTAGAGATAATATTTTATATGTAAAAAAGTCTTCTCAAAAAAGTTCAAAGATCCCTGCTTGGATTGGAGGACAAATGGTTATATCTGATCTTCTCAGTAAAAACATAAGAAAAGAAATAAGTCTTACAAATGAATTATTTAGCTTCAAAGGATTTGTCAATGAGGAATTGAAATCCTTATTACCTATATTAGAAAAGCAGAAGGAAATTTCCAAGATCCCAAGTGAGAAACAATTACTTACAGAAATTTATTCTTATAAAGGGTTTAAAACACTATTTGTTTTTCCCTTAGAAGGAAAATTTGTTAATGAAGGTATTGCATTCTTATGGGCACTAAGATATGCGAATCTAAATAAAGCCACCTTCAGCATAGCCTCAAATGATTTTGGCTTTAGTATAACTTCAACAGAAAACTATGATTTTTCATTATTAACTAATTACTTATCTTATTTTATGAGTAGTAAAAATTTGTCAAAAGATTTAGAAAGCGCAATAAATTTCTCAGAATTAACTAAAAATAATTTTAAAAATATTGCTCAAATAAGTGGCTTAATTAATAACAATAATCCATCTAAATTAAAAACATCTAATCAATTAATCATCAGCTCAAATTTATTATTTGAAGTTTTTAATAAGTATGAAAATAATCATTTGTTACTAAAACAGTCATACGAAGAAGTTAAAAAAAATCAATTAGAAATTGATCGAATTGATTCCTGTCTTCAAAGAATGAGTAAATTAGATCTTATTCTTAATGAGACAAAGAGTCCTAGTCCATTTGCATTTCCGTTACTTGTAGAAAGGTTAAATAATACATTAAGTAATGAAACCATAGAAGAAAGAGTAAATAAATTAATAAGATCATATGAAAAATAATAAAACATGTCCTTATATTAATTTTTCTTGGAATGGTACAAAATTAGAACTTTATGCTAGTCAAGCGTTATTTATTCCCTCATCAAGAGAATTGCTAATAAGTGATATACATATTGGGAAAGCAGAGTATTTTCAATTGAATGGTATTCCTCTAACAAATAATGAAGACGAAAATAATATAAATCGAATTTATAAATTAATAAATCAATTCAAACCAAAAAAATTAGTCATTTTAGGTGATTTATTTCATAGTAAGTATTCCCTAAATAAAAATCTAATTTATAAAGTGGAAAGACTTTTTAAAATTTTTGAAAATAAAATTGAGTTAATAGAAGGAAATCATGATAAAGGTTGTCAAATTAGTAATATTTCTTACTTAAAAGAAAAAAAATCATTAAATCTTCTGTTTACTCATGAACCAATTACTAAAAAAGACAATAATACATTAAATATTTGTGGACATTATCACCCAAAATTAATTTTAAGAAATAACCAAGATCAACTTTCATTTAAATGTTTTGCTTTTGATTCAATTAACAATAATCTATATCTACCGTCCTTTGGCGATATGACTGGTGGTTTTTTGTGTAAAAAACATTTTAAGAAATGGGCATTAATTTCTGAAAATAATATTGTTGAAATAAGTTAGATTATTTTTAAATAAAGTTCGACAAATAATTAAATAATAGGT
This sequence comes from uncultured Prochlorococcus sp., assembly GCA_902625845.1. Lineage (GTDB taxonomy): Bacteria > Cyanobacteriota > Cyanobacteriia > PCC-6307 > Cyanobiaceae > Prochlorococcus_A. Next base: position 27,364 of record CACOCT010000007.1, read on the forward strand.
ATTAAAAAATATAAAAGTTAAATCAAACATAAATTTAAAAAGATTTCTAAATTCATAAAGTAAATATAATTAGTACAAATATACCTATGTTCTCATAAAGGAATTTACGTTATAAAAAAAATAAACTATAAATATTGTTATGAAAAAATTAATTTACCCGATTTTTTCCACATTATTTATGTTCCCATTGTTCGTTTACCCAAATGATTCATTTTCTGTAGAAATTGAAGCATTAAGATTAATAATGAAAGAATATAAAAAAAACAATTTAGAGATAAGTAAGACAAAATTGATCAGTCCAAGTTATATGGCTTATAAACAGGATGAATGTAATGCGAAGGTCGAAGTAACTGAGAATAGTGGTTTACTAATTAAATCAATGCAATCATTTAATGTAAATATATGCAAAAAAGAAATTCAAAGGGACCTAGATAATTGACATTACTGTTACATTATTGACAAATAAATTGTTAATTTTGGCTTTCCATTAAGTAATTTCACTCAAAATCTATTAGTAGAACTTTACATAAACTTAATTAATAATTAAATAAATTCTTTTATCTTTTTGATAAGTCTAGGCAAATTTATGATTTTAAAATTAAGTAAAAAATTAATAATTAAGATTAAATTTCATAAGAAATTTAAAATTACAAAATTTTAAAATTTTTTATATATATTTTTTTTAAATTATTTAATAATTTTTGCCTTTTGTTAGTGAGTCCAAAAAAAGAAAGAGTTTTTTATATTTTTTTCCACAAGTTTTTCCACATTTGTTTTAATTTGACTTATGTATTTTATTGAATATGAAAAAATAAAAATATTAACTAATCTTTCTTCTTCTCTGCAACTTTTTGTTTCTCAGTATTTGACATAAGTGCTTCAATTTGAGCTAATACTTTTTGAAGCTCTTCAGTCTTGTTTAGTGATGATTCAGCAACTTTTCTAAGTTTTTCTAACTGTTCCTGAGTTTTGTTCATATTTAACTTATAGGATTGATCAATTAAAAATGATTTAATAAAGAAATTTTATTGATTACAATAATATATTTACTCTTTTTTTTTAAAAGTCAAATAAAAATTTTTACATTATAAAAATTTATTTGTATAAGAGTATGTAAAAAATAATAAGCTTATTTTTAAGAGTAAAAAACAGGTAAACCAAATTTAGCAGTTGTTATTAAAGCACCTGCAAAAATGACGAATGGTAAATAAGGAAAGTTATTCAAAGGAAAAAATTTATTTTTTACACTATATAGGTATTTATACTGCCTGTCTAGTTGTAGGGTACATTTTTTACAATATTATTGTATTCCGAAAAATATTACAATAAAAAGAATGAGAGAAGTTAAAAAACCAAAACTAATTAGAGGGCCAATAATACCTGTATTAATAAATTTAAAAAAATTAAACTTTATATTTTTGGATTTCTCCATTTATTAATATGATTTTCCTTAGCCTAAATTAATGAATCATACAAAGCAAGCAAAATTGATCTAATTAAATGTAGTTTTTACCCCAATGTCTTATAAATTTTTTACATGCACTCATCCAAATTTACCTGATATGTATTCCTGAGTGGTCTTTTGCTTTGGAGAATTAAATATTTTCTTTGTTGAGTTAAATTCTGCAAGATAACCTACTTTCCCACCATCACCATCTTCATATTCAATAGCATTGAAAAATGCAGTCATATCACTAACTCTTAGCGCCTGTTGCATATTATGCGTGACGATTATTATCGTGTACTTCTTCTTTAGTTCGTGCATTGTTTCTTCTATTTTTAAAGTTGAAATAGGATCTAATGCTGAGCATGGCTCGTCCATAAGTATTATTTCAGGTTCAATTGAGATGGTGCGAGCAATACATAATCTTTGTTGTTGTCCACCAGATAAAGAATAACCACTATCATTTAATTTATCCTTACATTCGTCCCATAAAGCAGCTTTTCTTAGTGAACTTTCAACTAATTCATCCATATCACCAGCAAAGCCATTAATTCTTGCTCCAAATGCAATATTTTCGTAGATAGATTTAGGAAAAGGATTAGGTTGTTGAAAGACCATCCCAATTCTTCTTCTCACTTCAACTGGATCTACTCTTTTGTCATAAATATTAGTTCCATCAAAAATAACTGTACCTTTCAAAGAACAATTGGGAATTAAATCATTCATTCTATTTAAAGATCTTAATACGGTAGATTTACCGCAACCAGAAGGTCCTATAAGAGAAGTTATATTTCCTTTTTTGAAGTTACAAAAAACATTTCTTACAGCTTGAAAAGTTCCATAGCTAATAGAGACATTATCAAGAGATAAAATAATATTCTTTAGAGTTTTTTTGTTTGTTTTAATCATTTATACCCTCTTTGTTTTCTCAGTAAAAGCAGCCAATATCCTTGAAAATATATTTACTGATAATATCGACAAAACAAGAATAAAGGAAGCTGCCCAGGCTAGTTTATTCTGGGCATCATATGGTTCTAGAGCAAAGTTATATATCAATACTGCTAAAGAACCCATCTCGTAAAATAAATCTCCAAAACCTGTTATGTAGTAATAAGAAAATAAAGCGGTAAAAATCAAAGGTGCCGTCTCGCCCGCTGCTCTTGCAATACCAAGAACAATTCCTGTAGCAATAGATCTAAATGCAGAAGGTAAAGTTACTTTTAATATCGTTGTATACATACTTGCTCCAACACCAAGAGAGGCGTATCTTAATTCATTCGGAACTAACTTTAAACCTTCGTCAGTTGTTTTTATTACTGTAGGTAGCATCAATATTGAAAGCGCCATTCCTCCCGCAAAACCACTATACATACTTCCAAATAAAATTTTAGTTGAAACTATTAGGGCATAAATAAATACACCTGCAATTATTGAAGGAACTCCAGCTAAAACATTAACTCCAAATCTAATAAATCTTGAGAAAGGTCCCCCTTTTGAATATTCAGCTAGATATATACCACCACCAACTCCTACAGGTATTGCAATAATTGAGGCAATAGTAGTAATAATTAATGTCCCGATTAATGCCGGATTAATACCTCCAGCATCTAAATCATCTCCAGGAGGATTTGGTTCTAACGTAAAAAGTTCTAGTGTAATTTGAGATCCGCCTTTAATAAGAATATAAGTTACAAGAAAAATCAAGGGAAGTATCGCAATCAATGCACAAATTACTGATAAAGAAGTAAAAAATTTATCTCCTACATTTCTTGATAATCTTTTCTGGTAATAAAGTGAATTCATAATTATCTAATATTTGAGACTAAATTTCTTAACTAGCCACTGTGCAAAGATATTAACCACTAATGATAAAATCATTAGTACAAAAGCTGCATAAAAGAGTGATGAGACCTGACTTCCATCAGCTTCACCAAACTGGTTTGCAAGCATTGAGGAGATGGTATATCCAGGGGATAATAGAGACAAACTAAATGCATTGGAATTACCAATAATCATTGTGACAGCCATGGTTTCACCCATTGCCCTACCTAAAGCTAATAAAACACCCGCCATAATTCCTGATAATGCTGCAGGCAAGATTACTGAAAATATAGTTTTCCATCTACTTGCTCCAATTCCATAGGCTGCATTTCTGAGCTTTTTAGGTACTTGATTAAGAGAATCTCTGGCGATAGAGGTAACTATAGGCAAAAGCATTACAACTAAAATCAATATGGCTAAAAAGGAATTCCTGCCTGTGGGTTCTGTGCTGAATAAAGGTATCCATCCAAAGAAATTATGTAATAAGATAAAAAATTCTCTGAGAAAAGGTTCCATAACAAATATTGCCCAGAGACCTAATACAACTGATGGTATAGCTGCAAGTAATTCAACAAAAGAACCTATTATTTCTCTAAAAACATTAGGTACAAAGTCCTCGGTAATAAATATTGCAGTTCCAACCCCCAAAGGAATAGTTATTAATAACGAAAGAAATGAAGTTACTAATGTCCCATATATTGCGCTAAAAGCTCCGTATTCATCTTTTACTGGATTCCATTCAGAGGTGACTAAAAATTTTAATCCATACCTTGAAAAGGATTCAAATGACTGAAAAAAGACTACTAAAATAATTCCTAAAAGTATTATTGCTACGAAACTAGACAAAACTAGAGCAGTATTCTTGAAGATAATATCTATATTTTTTTCGATACCGAATCTTTTACGATTCTTGAAAAGAGCTAATTTCTCTTCCATTAAAAAAAGAATATCTCTATAAATCTACTACTAAATGAGCAAAAAGAGTTTCAAAAAAATCAAAACATTTTAATATTTGATTATTCACAAGTTCTCTTATTCAATGATGACTCAATTAAATTGCTCATCCAACTTTTAATATCTGATAAAACTTCTAAATCTAGTTTGTAGTAGACCCATCTACCTTCTTGCCTATCAGTAATAAGTCCTGAATCTTTAAGTATCTTTATGTGATAGGAGATTTTTGACTGTGACAACCCTGTGACTTTGACTATGTCGCAAACACATATCTCACCACCCATCATTAATTCAAGAATATTTATTCTAGTTGGATCAGAGAGAGACTCCATTATTCCAATAAACTGTTTACTATTTATTTTTTTAAGTTGCTCTAACAAGACCAAAAGATAGTGAACTATTTAATAGTAACTTAAAAAATTTAATTACACACATCAAAAATTATTGATGTATCAATTATTTTTGATATATAATAAATTTTGATTCGATGTTTTTATGAAAATTGGAATTAACGGATTTGGAAGAATTGGTAGGTTAGTTTTAAGAATTTTATGGGAAAGAAAAGATATAGAAATAACTCATATAAATGAGATTAAAGGGGATTCTTTTATTGCATCTCATTTACTAGGATTTGATTCTGTTCATGGTAAATGGAATAAAAATATAACTTCGAATGACAATGAAATAATAATTGAAGGTAAAAAAATTTCCTTTACATCAAAAAAGAACTATCTTGATGTTCCATGGAAAAAATCTTCGGTTGATCTTATTTTGGAATGTACAGGGAGAAACAAAGCTCCCGAAGAATTAAATCCATACTTTGATTCTCTTGGAATAAAAAAAGTTATAGTTGCTTGTCCAATAAAAGGAATTGTGGGAGGGGAACAAGCACTTAATATTGTTTATGGAATTAATCATACCCTTTATAAACCTAAAAAACATAAATTAATTACAGCAGCATCCTGTACTACAAATTGCTTGGCTCCCATCGTAAAAGTTGTTAATGAAAATTTCTCAATTAAACATGGGGCTATAACAACTATTCATGACGTTACTAATACACAAGCTCCAGTAGATTTTTACAAAAGTGACTTGAGAAGAGCAAGAGGATGTATGCAAAGCTTAATACCTACTACAACTGGATCAGCTAAAGCGATTGCTGAAATTTTCCCAGAATTAGATGGAAAACTAAATGGTCATGCAGTTAGGGTTCCACTTCTAAACGCCTCATTAACCGATGTAGTTTTTGAATTAAATATGGAAGTCAATGAAGAGCAAGTAAATAATGAATTTAAAAAAGCATCTGAAACATACTTAAAAGGTATTCTTGGATACGAGGAGAGACCCTTAGTATCTGCTGATTACGTAAATGACACTAGAAGTTCAATAATTGATGGACTTTCAACTATGGTTATAAATTCAAATTTATTAAAAGTTTATGCTTGGTATGATAATGAGTGGGGTTATAGTTGCAGGCTTGCAGATCTTGCTTCTTATGTAATTGAGAAAGAAAATAAATTTTAGTTTTTATGAAGTTATCTAGCCTTCAACAATATAGTGTCGTTACCGCAAATTATTGGGCATTTACTCTTACTGACGGTGGATTGAGAATACTAGTTGTTGGTCATTTTCATGAACTTGGTTATTCAACTCTACAAATTGCATTACTTTTTCTTTTCTATGAATTTTTTGGTATAATGACGAACCTTTATGGAGGATGGGTAGGAGCGAGATATGGTTTAAGGCTTACTTTATGGATAGGGACAATTCTGCAAATTATTGCTCTTTTTATGCTGATTCCAGTCAAAGATAATTGGCCAGTAATCTTTAGTGTCTCATACGTTATGTTTGCTCAAGCACTGAGTGGTGTAGCAAAAGATCTCAATAAAATGAGTGCAAAAAGTGCTGTAAAATCAATAGTTCCAATTTCAGAAGAAAATAATCAAAATATTCAAAAAAAATTATTTAAGTGGGTTTCAATTTTAACAGGATCTAAAAATTTACTTAAGGGTATTGGTTTTTTCCTAGGGGGTCTCTTGTATAAGCTATTTGGCTTTAATAATGCTGTTGGAATTATGGGTTTAGGCCTATGTCTCGCATTCTTTTTAACTTTGTGTCTTCCTAAAGATTCAGGAAAAATGAAAAGGAAGCCTTTATTTAAAGACCTTTATTCCAAGTCTAAAGGTATAAATATTCTCTCAAGTGCAAGATTTTTCTTGTTTGGAGCAAGAGATATCTGGTTTGTAGTAGCTCTTCCAGTCTTTTTAGATATTTCTTTTGGATGGGATTACTTAAAAATAGGTCTTTTCTTGGGTGGATGGATAATAATCTATGGATTCTTTCAAGTATTAGCTCCATTACTTAGAAAATTATGGAAGAAAAAAAATAGCCCAACAAAAACAACCATTCAATTTTGGGGACTTATTTTGACAGTTATTCCATTATTTATTGCTGTAGCTTTAAACGATGATAAATCATTAGGGCCTGTAATTATTATTGGATTAATAATATTTGGCTTTATTTTTGCAATGAATTCATCTACTCATTCATACTTGATTTTGGCTTATTCAGATAATGAGAAAGTAAGTTTAAATGTTGGTTATTACTATATGGCTAATGCAGCGGGAAGATTATTTGGGACCCTTCTATCTGGCTTATTATTTATGCTCGGTAAAAATGCCACTATAGGTATGCAGTATTGTTTATGTACTTCGTCTATTTTGATTTTTATTGCTTGGATTACTAGTTCTAAATTACCTTCCTATTCTTCCAACAGCCTCAATTGATTTTTTTAAAATACCTCCTTTCAAAGGAACGAAACCTAGATCAGGAGCTTTTGATTGGTATTCATCACTGAGCAATTTATAGAATGTATCTTGAATTGCTTTGGCATTCTTACCATTTCCCGTTTCATAAGCAAGTATCCAAGTTAAGGTTGCTATTGGATATGCTCCTTTAGCAGTAGGGTTCGGATTCCTACCAGCCAAGTTCTCATCAAGATTTATTCCATTTAAAGCTATTGCTCCTGATTCAGGATTCGGAATAACAAAATCACCTGATAAATTTTGAAGTGCAGCTGCTTGAATATTACCTTTTATATAAGATTGATTAACATAGCCAATAGATCCTGGAGTATTTTGTATCACTCCAGCGACACCAGGATTACCTTTTGCTCCAATTCCTGAGGGCCACTTAACAGATTTACCATTACCTAAATTCCAAGTTTTAGAAAACGCTTCCATTGAACTTGTAAAAGCTTTAGTGGTTCCTGATCCATCAGAACGGTGGACCCAAGTCAATTTACCAGGGGAACATCCCAATTCCTTCCAATCTTTTATGATTCCCATCGCTACTTGAACAGATTGCTCTTGAGTTAATTTCAAATCACAATCATAGTTATAACCGAAAGCGATAGTACCTCCTACCATTGGAATTTGCACTAGGCCTCTTTTAACTTTTTTTATATCAGAATCATTCATTGGGTCATCAGAAGCAGCAAAGTTTACAGTTTCATCAATAAATGCCTTTCTTCCAAAACCTGATCCTTTTGACTGATAATTAACCTTAGGTCCTCCTGACCTTGCATAATCAGAAAACCATCTAGTATAAATTTTTGAAGGGAAAGAGGCTCCTGCACCACTCAATCTAACGGTCGGCGAAGCGCAAGCTGTACAAAATAATAAAGATGAAGAGAGGAGAACTTTCTTGAAAATACTCACGATATCATTACGAATAAAGACACTTCTTTTATAGCATCTAATAAATAACAAAAGGAATAGTAAGGAATTATATCAAATTATTTTGATATAATCAATTATTCTTGATATATTTATTTCAATAGCTCAACAGCTACAACAAGATCACCCAGCAAGCCTTTCAAAATATTTAGTTGTTCTTTACTGCCAAAACCTATTAATACCTGACCTGGCTGGAGAATGTAGTTACCCCCTGGATTAGTAACCAACTTTTCATTTTCTTTAATAGCTAATATTTTCGCTCCACTCTTTTTACCTATTCCAAGTTCAGAGAGTGATCTTTTTTCTGCAGTTTCAAAAAGATTGATATCGTTACTCAGTTCAAATTCTTCAATTTCACATTCACTTCCTACGAGCAGATCAAGAAAGTCAATAGCAATTGGTCTTAAAGCCATTGACGCCATTGCTCTTCCTGCCGCTATATAAGGGCTTACAACTATGCTTGCACCTGCTAATCTCAATTTATTTGCAGCTTCTTCAGTCCCTGCTCTTGCAATAACTCTTATAGAACTTCTTATACCTTTAGCACTTAAAACAACATATAAATTTGAAGCATCATTAGGTAAGGTAACAACTAAACTTTTACATTTTTCTAATCCTGCAAGTTTTAAGGTCTCATCGAGGGTAGCATCGGCACAAAGCACTTTGAACCCACTTTCTTCAGCAACTTTTTTTCTATCTTCATCGCTCTCAACAACAATAATTGGAATATTTTGCGTTTTTATTTGGTTAGATATTTCCTGACCTACCCTCCCATATCCGCACAAAATTACATGATTTTCCATTTTTCTAAGTATTCTTTTAAAACGTAATTCGTTTACTCTTTGAAAATAACCTGATTCGAATAATCTTACAGCTTTTTGAAAAGTAAATTGAACAAATATAAGTCCAGCGACGATAATTAAAAGTGTTACAATTCTTCCCTCAGGGCTTAATGGCTGAACTTCTCCAAAACCGATAGTGCTTACTGTAATTAGGACCATCCATAAACAATCACCCCAATTCCATCCCTCTGTAAAGCGATATCCTATTGCTCCTAAAAAAAATAAAAAGAATAATGAGGAAATAAGTCCTAACCAAGGTTTCAGATATTCTCTTAATAAATAAAATTCAAATAACTTTAATCTCATATTATGATTATCATCTAATTTTTAAAAATTTCAAAATTTACAACTAAAGTTAATCTAAATATTTTATTTACAAACAAAAAATTTAATAATTAATTTGCTTTACAAAAAAATATCTATGCGAATCCTTTAGATTGAATCTCTGTTCTAACTTTAAAGTTCCATAAATTTATTCCACCTTCAGAATTAACAGCTGCAATTGCACAATCATCAGGACGCCAAGAAATTGCGGAGACAGAATTTCCAGAGAATGCTGCCCCCACAGGATTACCATTACCATTTTTTTCTAGAAAGCTCACAACAACTGAACCATCCCTAGATCCAGAGGCGACAAGCATTCCTTTATTTGAGAAAGAGAGACTTGTTACAGGTTGAGTATGATGACCTAATTCACCTGGAATGGTACCTTCTGGTCCATTCCCTTCAAAACTCCATACTGTAACTCTTTCACTTCCACCTGTAGCTAATAATGTACCAGTATGATCAAAAGAGATATTACTTGGCTTACAGGGATAACCTGTCATTTCAGCATCATGCCCTGTGGATCGACGCCAGAAATGTACAGAATTATCTTGACTACCACAAGCAACAATATCCCCATTAGGACTAATAACCATTGAGATTAACGAGCCTTGCCATTCTAATTTTTGATTAATTTTATTTTTATTTATTTGGTAAAAAGCCACTTGGCCATAACAAGCTGTAGCCAATTCATTATTTGTTGCCCAAGCTATGGCACTTATGGTACTTGGATGATTTTCTGATCTCCAAATTTCTTGACCTTCTGAATTTAAAACGTACGCATTCTTTGAAAGAGCTACTGATAAATATTTACCATCAGGAGAATGCTTCAGATGTTCTACCCATCCTTTACCAATTTCTATTTTTTTTATTTCCTCTCCATCTTCACTTCTCCAAAATCTAACGCATCCATCTTGGCCGCCAGTTGAAATAATATCTCCATCTAAATTTATAGATATCGCTAATAATCCTCCCTTGTGAACATTATCATTTTTCCAGATAGTATTTCCTTTCAAAGAATCAAAAGCATAAAGACCTCCAGCTGCGTCACCCACAACAAATATTTTTCCTCCCATTGCCCATCCACAAACAATTGCGTAATCATCAACCTCAGAGCTCCAACCTTCATGGAGCATTCCTCTTGGTAAAAATGGCTCTATATTAGACATTTATCAAAATCTTTCTGCATTTGCTCTTCATCAAGATTTCGACCAATGAAAACCAATTGATTTTTTCGAGATTCATCACCCCACTCCTTATCTGGTTGAGCTGTAAATAACATATGAACACCCTGGAATACTATACGTTTTGGATTACCTGCATAACTTATAAAACCTTTTGTTCTAAAAATATCAACTCCTTTTTCAGCAAGTAATTTACCCATCCAAGTATTTAATTTCTCAGGATCAACATCCCCATCTCTTTCGATTGCTATTGAACCAACCTCATCATCATGTTCATGCTCTGCTACCCATATTCTTTCACTTTCAGGTAATATAATTTTCCCAGAATTTGGTTCATTTAAACTCTTCAACTTAATTTCAAATTCTTCTGCAGTATGTTGCGTGAAAAGTCCAACTTTAGAGGCTTTTTTCTGATCTAAGATAAATCTCTTACTGCCTTGACTTTGCAAATTCAAGTTTACATGTTTCTCATACGGGATAATGCTATTTGGTGTTAATTCTTCAGGAGTTTCTGCATAGTATCTAACACAAGATTCAGCACCTTCTTTTAATTCATCTTCAGTACATCCTTGATCCAATATCGCCACTAAAGACATTTCTGGATCGGGTCCTTCTTCAAGAATTAATTCATACTTGCCTTCTTCCAAAGAAAATACACCACTCCACTCAAAAGGATATTCAGGTTCTAGAAAACTAGGCCTCCTTTTAAGGACTTCATCAAGATCAAAAGCGCTAAGATTTAAAACTGTTTCTACTGGTACATCTGCTTGCTTTGCTCGAATAATACGAGTCATACGATTCATATCTTTCAGCCTTGATTCAATATTTGTTAGTGCTTCATCGGATACCAAATCAGTCTTATTAAGAACGATTACATCAGCGAAAGCAACTTGCTCAGAGCTCTCGTTGCTGCGTCCTAGCTGTTGATCAATATGAGCTGCATCTACAAGAGTAACGATCCCATCTAATGTAAATTCTGAACTTATTTCTTCATCCATAAAGAAAGTTTGAGCCACAGGGCCAGGATCAGCTAAGCCAGTAGTCTCAACTAAAACATAGTCAAACTTATCTCTTCTTTTCATTAAATTACCGAGAACTCTTATAAGGTCTCCTCGAACAGTACAACAAATACAACCATTTGACATTTCAAAGACTTCTTCATCAGCATCAATTACAAGACCCTGATCTATGCCAACTTCACCATATTCATTTTCAATGACTGCAATTTTTTTTCCATGCTCCTCTCCTAAAATCCTATTAAGAAGAGTAGTTTTACCAGATCCTAAAAAGCCTGTAAGAATAGTAACTGGAACCTTATTATCAGAATTCATAATTAAATGGTTTTCAATCAATTAATCTACTGTTTAATATAGTTTAGAAAATTAGAAAATGAAAACCATTTCAATAAACTAATTCAATTAGATAGCGAATTCCACTTATTCTCAAGCTCAATTCCTAACTTTTTATCACATGCCCCCCCTAATGAATTAACTATTGTGCAAGTATTATGTACAGCAACGGAAATAGTATTACCTTGGGGCATTAATCCATCTACAAATATTTGATCTTTTGCAAGAGGTATTGAACTCAGCCTACTTAAATTATTAAGTAATTTAGAAACAGGCTTTTGCTCAGGGAAAAGAGCTTTTACATTATCTTCTTTTAATTCGTTTAAAACTGAACTATAAGTTTCAGGTCTTAAACTAGTAGAATCTCCCAAAGTGTCTAATAAACTTATAGTTTCAAAACCATATGCTGCACCATAGTAATCCATGGCTTTATGCTTGGAGACTATAACTTTATTTGAGGCAGGGATAGTAGCTACTTGCTCAAAAGCCCATTTATTTAAACTAGTTAGAATTGAATTAACAGTATCAATTCTCTCGTTTATTAATTTCCTATCACTTCTATTAAAGATAGAAATATCTTTTTTAAGACTATTTCCAATAACAGAAGTCATTTTTTTGATATTACTTGGATCATGCCATATATGAGGATCTAAAGAACCATGGCCATGATGGTGGTGATGATGCCCATCTCCCTCGTCTGGAATTTGAGCGATAGGTTCTATATCAATTCTAGAAATATCCTTTAAAAAATGTTCATCCGCTTCAAATTCAAAGGGCATATGTTCAGTAAAAATTGTATATTTACCGCTCTCTTTAATCTCTAAATTAAATACCGTCGAATCTTTATCTTGATCAAAATTTAAAGAATAAGCTGCTTTACTTGCTTCAAGAATATCATTATTAAATTTACTAATGGAGTTATCAGATTCCAATAATTCTGATGCCATTTTCTCAGATTGTTCTATATCTTCAGATTGAATTATCACCATCTTCATTGCAGGATCAGCATATTCTCCATCAACTTTTGCAAAGGTCCATGTGTATTTTCCTTTTTGAAGGTCGAAAGTTCCTGCCCATTCAAAAGCTTCAGAACCATGATCAGAGTGTCCTGAATGATCATCATGATCGTCATGACCTCCAACCTCTGGTTCTTGAGAAATAGGCTCAATATCAACCCTTGCAAGATCCTTTAAAAAATGTTCATCTGCTTCAAATTCAAAGGGCATATGCTCAGTAAAAAATGCATATTGACCATCTTTTTTAATTTTTAAATTAAAAACAGTTTTATCTTTATTTTGATCAAATTTAAGAGTGTAAGCCTTGTTACTTGGAACTAGAACACCATTATTTTTTTTATTTATAGATTTACTAGCATTAAGTAATTCAGAGGCATAATCTTCTGAAGCTTCTATATCACTAGATTCTAAAATAACCATTTTCATTGCAGGATCTGCATAATCTCCATCAACTTTTGCAAATGACCATGTGTAATTTCCTGCTCTTAAATCGAAAACACCAGCCCATTCAAAAGCACCTGAATTTCCTGAGGGATTTTCAACATCAATTGCACTAACCCCAACAACAACTGTTTGAGATTTTTCTTCCCAATTTCTCATCGCGGGGGTCATCTCTTTCCCAAGAGTAAAAACTTTATCAGCGTTACTAAGTGATTGTTTTTGCCTTGGATTGATTTTTAAATCATGTACATCTTCCTTTCTACCAACTAAGCATTTAACTTGATCAGAAGGAAGAGCTATTGACTTTACAAGATCACAGGCTAGAGGTTCA
>CACOCT010000008.1 GCA_902625845.1 uncultured Prochlorococcus sp.
GGAAATATCAACTCGTAAGAATAGCAATCAATTTCTTGAAACCAACTTGGAGGATTTTATATGGGGAAAGCATTCAGTTTTAGCTTCTTTAGAGAGTGGCAGACCAATCAATAGAGTATGGTGTACTCCTGAAATCAGATCCTCAGAAAAATTTTTTATTTTACTAAAAGAAATTAAAAACAGGGGTGTTCTCGTTGAAGAAGTTTCATGGTCAAGAATTTCTCAAATAACAAGAGGAGCTGTACATCAAGGAATAGCTTTACAAGTTTCCTATACTAAAACTCTACCTCTTGAAGAACTAATAAGGCTTTCTAGAGTAAATAAAACTTCTCCAATATTAATTTGTCTTGATGGAATTACAGATCCTCATAACGTAGGGGCAATTATTAGATCTGCAGAGGCTTTTGGATGTTCTGGCGTCATTCTTCCTCAAAGAAGATCAGCAGGAATAACTGGAACAGTTTCTAAAGTCGCGGCAGGAGCTTTAGAAAATTTAAATATTAGTAGAGTTGTTAATCTGAACAGATCTTTACAAACATTGAAAGATTTAGGTTTTTTAGTGGTTGGCTTATCTGAGAAAGCAAAAGACAGCGTATATGAATTTAATAAAAAGTCACCAACAGTTATAGTAATTGGCTCTGAAAATAAAGGAATTTCGTTAATTACTCAAAAATACTGTGATTATTTATTGAAAATACCTTTGGTCGGAAAAACAACTAGTTTAAATGCTTCTGTAGCAGCAGGTATCTGCATAAGTTATTTAACAAATTAAAATAAATTAATTAGTCTTTTTTTAGGTTAATTTATAGACATTTATCGGAATTTCAATACATAACCCTTTAATATTTACTTATTGTTGAAATATTAGTAAGAAATTGTATAGAATTTAACAAATTACTCAATGGTCTTATGAGACCAAATAAATTGATTAGAAAATTAGGAAACAAGCTAGGTTTAGCTTGGTGGGCTAAAGTTGAAACTAAGGCCCCAGATGTCATTTACTGGTTTGGTCCCTTTTTAAGAAAAAAAAGTTTGGAAGAAAGCTTGGAAAGGTTTATTGGCGATTTAAATGATGAAGGCTCACAAAATATTTCTCATAGTCTTATGAGATGTAAAAAAAATGAACCATTGACAATCCAGTAATAATAAAACCTTTCCCTATTCTTTTGAATTATTTTAAATGGATTTTAAATCTTATCGCAAAGAAATTAATAGTGGGAATTCTTCTGTAAAAGAATTAATAGTAGATTTTATTGATAAGGTTAATAATTTAAATCCTAAGATTAACGCCTTCACTACAATTACAAAAGAAAAGGCCCTATCTCAAGCTGAGTATATAGATAAAAAAATTTCTGATAACACTAAACTTCCTTCATTATCAGGACTTCCAATCTCTATTAAGGATAACCTTTGCACAAAAGGAATAATTACATCCTGTTCAAGTAACATGTTAAGAAATTTTGTTGCTCCTTACGAATCTACTGTTACTAATAACTTATGGAAAGAAGGAGCAATATGCCTTGGAAAGACAAATTTAGATGAATTTGCGATGGGTAGTTCAACAGAAACATCTGCTTTTGGTGTTACTTCTAATCCATGGGATCTTACTAGAGTACCTGGAGGAAGTTCTGGTGGGAGTGCAGCATCTGTTGCGGCTGGTTTATGTCTCGCCTCTATTGGCTCTGATACAGGAGGTTCGATAAGGCAACCAGCTTCATTTTGCGGAGTCGTTGGCTTGAAACCAACATATGGAAGAGTAAGTCGATGGGGATTGATCGCATTTGCGAGTTCTCTTGATCAAATAGGGCCAATAACAAATACTGTTTCTGATGCAGCTGAAATACTGTCTGTTATTTCTGGAAATGATCCATTTGACTCTACTTCATTAGATTTTCCAGTCCCAGATTACATATCTAGTCTTAATAAATCAATTAAAGGTTTAAAAATTGGGATTATTAAAGAATGTCTAGAACATCCTGGTCTTGATAATGAAGTTAAGA
Source organism: uncultured Prochlorococcus sp. (assembly GCA_902625845.1). Classification (GTDB taxonomy): domain Bacteria; phylum Cyanobacteriota; class Cyanobacteriia; order PCC-6307; family Cyanobiaceae; genus Prochlorococcus_A. The sequence goes on from CACOCT010000008.1 coordinate 2,001, forward strand.
TATCTATAGAAAGTAGTATTCAAAGATTTCAATCTCTTGGCGCCGAGATAATTGATATTAGTTGTCCCAGATTTAATGATGGGATAGCTACCTATTATGTCATTGCACCATCTGAAGCATCTGCAAATTTAGCTAGATATGACGGAGTTAAGTATGGATATAGATCATTAGGTACAGATAATTTATCTGATATGACTTCACTAAGTAGAAGTGAAGGTTTTGGGGATGAAGTTCAAAGAAGGATTTTAATAGGAACGTATGCATTATCTGCTGGTTATAGTGATGCTTATTATAAAAAAGCACAGAGAGTTAGAACTTTAATTAAAAATGATTTTGATAAGGCTTTTGAAAATGTAGATATCTTGTTATCACCGACTTGTCCTACGACTGCTTTTTTAAAAGGAGACTATTCTAATGATCCTTTATCAATGTACCTTTCTGATCTTCTAACAGTACCAGTTAACTTGGCAGGACTCCCTGCAATTACAATCCCTTGTGGTTTTGATAAAAAGGGTCTTCCAATTGGTTTACAGTTAATAGCTAATGTTTTACAAGAAGAAAAGATTTTAAATGCAGCTCATATTTTTGAAAAAGATGTAAACCTAATAATGCGTAAACCAAAGATCAAATTTTAAATTAATAATTAATATCTTTTATTTTTTATAGATCTTTTTATAAATTTCATTATCTTATAAATATGAATATTGCTAAGAATGGGATTTGTTCCTTTACATAACCATAGTGATTACAGCTTGCTTGATGGGGCGAGTCAGGTTCCAAAAATCGTAGAAAGAGCTTATCAACTTGGAATGAAAAGTATTGCTCTAACTGATCATGGAGTTATGTATGGAGTTCTTGAGTTGGTTAAAAGTTGTAAGAAATATAATATCAAACCAATCATTGGTAACGAAATGTATATCATCAACGGTTCTATAGATGATCCTCAACCAAAGAAAGAAAAGAGATATCATTTAGTTGTCTTAGCTAAGAATTATGTTGGGTATAAGAATCTTGTTAAATTGACTTCTTTAAGTCATTTAAATGGTATGCGAGGTAGGGGGATATTTTCTAGACCTTGTATTGATAAACGTTTACTTCAAAAATATAAAGAAGGATTAATTATTTCTACCGCATGTTTGGGAGGTGAAGTTCCTCAGGCAATATTAAAAGGAAGAATAGATGTTGCTGAGAATACTGCAAAATGGTACCAAAAAAATTTTGGTGAAGACTTTTATTTAGAGATACAAGATCACGGATCAATTGAAGATAGAATTGCAAATATAGAAATAATTAGAATAGGTAGAAAGTATGGGATTAAGGTTATCGCAACTAATGACGCTCACTATATCTCAAATAAGGATGTTGGAGCACACGATGCGTTACTTTGTGTTTTGACAGGTAAATTAATTAGTGATCAAAAAAGATTGAGGTACACAGGAACTGAATACATAAAAGGAGAAGAAGAGATGTTAAATCTTTTTCGAGATCACATTGATATAGAAACAATTAGAGAGGCTATTAACAATACAACTGAGATTTCAAATAAGGTCGAAATTTTTGAATTATTTGGCGAATATAGAATGCCAAAATATCCTTTATTAGATAATAAAAAGGCTATAGATTTTCTTAAAGAAGTCTCAGAAGAAGGTTTAAAGAAAAGATTATTTAAAAACTCTTTCGAAGAGATAAGTGCTGAGTATAAAAAAAGATTAAATACTGAGCTAAAAATTATTGAGGATATGGGTTTCCCTGATTATTTTTTGGTTGTTTGGGATTATATTAAATTTGCCAGAGATAACTCTATTCCAGTAGGTCCAGGAAGGGGATCCGCAGCAGGCTCACTGGTTGCATATTCTTTGCAAATTACTAATATAGATCCAGTTAAACATGGATTACTTTTTGAGAGGTTTCTTAATCCCGCAAGAAAATCTATGCCTGATATTGATACAGACTTTTGTATTGATAGAAGAAATGAAGTTATTGAATATGTAACCCATCGTTATGGAGAAGAAAGAGTTGCTCAAATAATTACATTTAATAAAATGACTTCTAAAGCTGTATTAAAAGATGTAGCAAGAGTTCTTGATATCCCTTATGGCGAGTCAGATAAATTAGCAAAATTAATTCCAGTAATTAGAGGTAAACCATATAAATTAAATGAAATGATAGACAAAAATACACCAACTCCAGAATTTTTAGAAAAATATACTAACGATAGTAAAGTAAAAAAATGGGTCGATTTAGCTATTAGAATTGAAGGCACAAACAAAACATATGGAGTCCATGCAGCCGGAGTTGTTATATCATCAGAACGCCTTGATAAACTAGTACCCTTGCAGAGGAATAATGATGGTCAAATTATTACTCAATACTCTATGGATGATATTGAGTCTTTAGGTCTTTTAAAAATGGATTTTCTTGGATTAAAAAATCTCACAATGCTTAATAAAACTGTTTCACTAATACAATCCTCCACGGGAAGAAAAATAAATCTTGATACATTGCCAGAAAATGATACAAAAACTTTTAATCTTATTGGAAGGGGAGATCTAGAAGGTATATTTCAGTTGGAATCCTCTGGTATGAAGCAGGTTGTAAAAGATTTCAAGCCTAATTCATTAGAAGATATTTCATCTATTTTAGCTTTGTATAGACCAGGTCCTCTTGATGCAGGATTGATACCAAAATTTATCAAGAGAAAAAATGGTTCTGAAAAAATTGATTTTCCACATCCATTTATTGAATCGATTCTGACAGAAACATACGGAATAATGGTTTATCAAGAGCAGATTATGAAAATTGCTCAAGATTTAGCAGGTTATTCTTTAGGCGAAGCAGATCTACTTCGAAGAGCGATGGGAAAGAAAAAAGTTTCAGAGATGGTTAAACATAGAAGTATTTTTATAGAGGGTTCAATTAATAAAGGGGTAGATAAGAAAATAGCCAATGATCTTTTTGATCAAATGGTTTTATTTGCTGAGTATTGCTTTAATAAAAGTCACTCTACTGCTTATGGTGCTGTAACTTATCAAACAGCATTTTTAAAAGCACATTTCCCTGTCGCTTATATGGCAGCATTATTGTCAGTTAATTCAGGTTCTACTGATAAGATGCAAAGATATATTTCTAATTGTTATTCAATGGGAATAGAAGTCATATCTCCCAGCATAAATTTATCTGGATATGATTTTACAATAAAAAATGAACAAATATTATTTGGATTATCTGCTATTAAGAATTTAGGCGATTCCGCAATTAAACATATTATTGACAATAGAAATAAATTTGGAATTTTTAAATCTTTATCAGATTTATGTGATAGGTTACCTGTAAATATATTAAATAAAAGGAATCTTGAATCACTAATTCATTGTGGTGCCCTTGATGAATTTTCTAAGGATAAAAATAGAGCGCAATTATTAGCTGATCTTGAGCATGTTACTGAATGGGCTGCCTCAAGAAATCGTGATCGTATTTCAGGGCAAGGAAATTTATTTGATACTGACAATAAACTAGATAGCTTAGATATTTCTTTAAATAAGAGTACTAAAGTAGAGGACTATACTCTTGTTGAGAAGTTAAGATTGGAAAAGCAGCTTTTGGGTTTTTATCTTTCTGATCATCCTTTAAAGCATCTTTCTAAGCCTGCAAGATTAGTATCACCTATTAGTATTTCTGTACTTGAAGAATTTAAAGACAAAAGTAAAATTAGTTTAGTTGGAATGATTCCAGAATTAAGGCAAATTACGACTAAAAAAGGTGACAGGATGGCAATTATACAACTTGAGGATTTATCAGGTACTTGTGAAGGAGTAGTTTTCCCTAAAACTTATCTTAGACTATCTGAATTTTTGATGACAGATACGAGACTTCTTGTGTGGGGAACGATAGATAAAAGAAGTGATAGAACTCAATTGATTGTGGAAGATTGTAGAGAAATTGATAACCTAAAATTATTAATAATAAATCTTAAATGTGAGCAGGCTTCTGATATTAGAGTTCAAAACAAAATAAGAAACTGTTTAATAAAGTTTAAAGCAGATAGAGATAAGTGTGGTGTGAAAACTCCTGTATTGGCCGCAGTAAAATCTAATGAGTCTGTAACATATGTAAAATTTGGTGATCAATTCTGTGTAAGTGATATTGATGGTGCCGCAAAACTTTTAGAGTCAAATTCATTTAATGTAAACTTGCAATCTTTAGTCTCTTAATTTTTCTTCGCTTCATCAAAATTCTGAGAAGCTGGTTTGAATGCAGCTTTAGCTCTTTGAATATTTAATAGAATATTTTCTAACCCTAGAAAGCTTCCAGGATCTTTATCCCAACTGGCGGACAAAATTCCATAGCTTAATCCTCCTAAACCTAATAAGAAAAATAAAGCTGAGATAGCAATTGTAGAAGAAGGTGGTATTTCTGCTATTTTCCTAGTAACAATGATATAGCTTATAACAAAAACAGACATTCCTAACAGAGTGGGTATCCCTGCAGTAAAAAATATTCTTTTTGCCATTCTATCTGCTACGTATTTAGGGATTCCATTTGATTGACGCTTAGTATTAGTAGCTTTCACATTATTTTCTAAATTTTGAAAAGCATCACTTTGAGAGGATATTTTTTTTGATGTATTATTTTTCTTTGATCTCTTCTTCGCCATTAATTAATATTATCCTCTTATTCCAATTTTTTTAATTAGAGTTGCGTATTTCTTTACATCTTTATTTTTTATGTAAGATAACATCCGTTTTCTTTTCCCAATCATTTTCAATAGACCTTGTCTTGATGCATAATCTTGATTATTTTTTTGTAAATGATCACTTAATTTGGTAATCCTCTCAGAAAGCATTGCTACTTGTATCTCTACAGAACCTGTATCTGTAGGATGTATTTGATGAGAGCTAATAACTTGCTGTTTCTCTGCTGTATCTAAAGACATGAATTTCCAATACTTAAATAATATAATACTATGAAATGAAGCAATAATACTATTTACTTTTCTCTAAAAAGTCTAAAGATTCTTTTAATAAACTTTCAAAAGTAAAACTATTTAATACCTTTTGTGTTGATAAATTTGATTGATTTAGTTTATTTAAAATTAAATTTAAAGCTTTTTTTCTCTCTTTTAAAGAGTAACTTAATGATTTAAGAGCTAAATCTAAATCATCAATTAAATTTCTAATCTCTTTTTTTAACTCAGGATGATTTGGTTTTTCAGTAAAATCTTCAAAAATTTCTGAAGAAACTGTTATTTTATTTTTTAATTCCAGAAATAATCTTTCTGTCATTTTTTGCCCAATACCTGGAACAGAATTAAAAAGTTCTTTATCTTTATTTCTTACTGAGTTAAAGATTTGGTTTAAATCATATTTATTTAATAACGACATACCTATTTGAGGACCAATTCCTTTTACTTGTAATAAATCTCTGAAAAAATCTCGTTTTGCTCTATCTTTAAAGCCAAATAAATAATCTGAATCTTCTCTTTTTATTTGATGAATCCATAGAGTTGTAATGTTTTTCTTATGATCTTTTTTTAAAGCATCTAATGTTTGGACTTCATATCCTAGCCCTTGACAATTTATTAATACATAAAACTTTTTTGCTTGAATCCATGTATCAATAATTTCCCCTCTAATCCAGCTAATCAATTAACCTCCATCAACTTGACATCCTAATAGAGCTCCAGCTGTACCACCTGCTGGGACTGCCCACCATCTATCTTTTCCTCTAGAACTTGAAATAGCTAATCCTGCTCCTAAGAGTCCTCCTATAAATGAACCTTCACTACAGTCATTGACATCAGTATTTTGAGATTGAGAGTCTCCACATGGTATTACAACATCAACTTCATATTTTCTGACATAACCAGGATTTGATTTTGTTCCTGGAATATATTCTTCTCTATATTCTGTTCTTGTACATGTTACTGATTTAGGAGTGGATGCTACTATTTGCTGAAATGGCAGCAAACTAAATATTGTAAGAAGAATTAATTTCATTTTTAAAATTATCTTTTCATAATTGTAAATCTGTTTTTTGTATTTTGCTAGTAGAAATAATAGTTCCTAATAAAACAAATATTGATCCAATTACAAAATTTATAGTTATCTTTTCTCCAAATATATAAATTCCCCAAATACAACCAAATATAACTTGTAAATAGTTTATTGATGATGCTTGGGAGGCCGGTAAATTTTTTAAACCCAAAGTTAAAAAGGTTTGGCCTGCCTGGGTAAATATACCAATGCCAATTATCCAGATTAGATCATTTATATTTGGTGTAATCCAATTTGCATAAACAAAAGGTATTAGTGTTATGACTGAAATCAAGGGAAAATATTTGATTATGATGAATATATCTTCTTGCCTAGACAATTTTTTAACTGCTATGTAAGCGAGTGATGTCGTTACAGAACCAGTGAAAGCTACAAAAACCGAAAATTTATCAATTTCATATGAATTTGTTTGGTAAGGATTTAAAATTATTAAAATTCCAAACCATCCTAGTAATAAAGCCAGCAATAAATTTAAATTTAATTTTTCTTTAATTAAAAATACTGCGAATATTGAAATAAATATGGGATAGGTGTATTGAATTACAGTTGAAATACTTAGAGGCATATTTCTTATTGAATAAAATATACATATCAAAGCTATAGTTCCTAATAATCCTCTTAAAATTAAAAGCCCTTTATTTTTACCCCATGGATTAATTTTCTTTTTTTTTATTATTATAGAAGTAACAATTAAACTAAATATAGATCTAAAGAAAACAAGTTCATAAATTGGAATTGCTTCATCAATTTTTTTAACGCAAACAGTCATTAAACTAAAAAATAATGATGCGAATACAAGATATGATTTATTAAAATTATTTATCTTCATTGATATACTTTTTAATTAAAGTCATAATCTAAAAAATAAGGATTTTGTGAATTTAGGTAGATTCTTTGATAATTATGATTTATAACTTAATAACATTTTTTATTTTTAACTAAGCCAATTATATGGGTCCCTCTATTCATCCCAAAACTATACAAGAGGTCAAGGAAAAAGCAGATATTGTTGATGTTATATCTGAGCATGTGGTCTTAAAGAAGAGGGGGAAGGAATATGTTGGGATTTGCCCTTTTCATGATGATAGTAAACCTTCTATGACGGTTTCACCCGAAAAGCAGTTTTATTATTGTTTTTCATGTGGAGCTGGCGGGAACTCCATTAAATTCTTAATGGAATTTACTAGAAATAATTTCTCAGATGTTGTTTTAACGTTAGCAAGGAAAAATGATATCAACATTTTTACTGTGGATGCAAATCAACAAGAAAATTATAAAAAACAACTATCTAAAAGAGAAGAATTATTTAAAATTCTAATAGAGACTAAGAATTGGTTCAAAACACAGTTAAATAGTAATGTTGGAAATAGTGCATATAATTATTTAACAAATGATAGAAAATTAAGTAAAAGTATAATTGAGCAATTTGAATTAGGATTCGCTCCTGATTCTTGGACAAGCTTATATGATCATCTGTCAAGAGTAAAAGGATTTAATTATGAAGCTATTTTAAACTCTGGATTAATTATTTCCAAAGATAATAAAAATAAAGTGTTTGATAGATTTCGGAATAGATTAATGGTACCTATATATGATGCCCAAAGTAGAGTTGTAGCGTTTACTGGAAGAACACTAGATGGATCAAATCCAAAGTATTTAAATTCTCCAGAAACAGATATCTTTGAGAAAGGAAAAATTCTTTATGGACTAGATAAAGCTTCCAGCAATATTAGAAAAAAAGATTTAGCTATAGTTGTTGAGGGTAATTTTGATGTTATATCGCTCCATGCAAAGGGAATTAACAATTGTGTGGCAGCTCAAGGGTCATCTTTAAATAAGTATCAGATATCGCAATTATGTAGATGTACAGATAATAAAAATATTGTTATTAATTTTGATTCTGATAATGCAGGCACTTCAGCAACAAAAAGAATTATTGCTGAAGTAGAAAGTTTATCTTTAAATCAGCAAATAAATTTGAAGATACTTCAGCTAAGAGGTTTTAAAGATCCTGATGAATATTTAAATCAAAATTCAGCAGTTGATTATTTCAACTTGATTGATAATGCTTCTTTCTGGATCGATTGGGAATTAGATCAAATTTTTTTAAATAAGGATTTATCAAAAGTTGAGAATTTTCAAAGTGTTGTTACTGCCCTCGTAAAGTTCTTAAGTAAGTTAACTCAATCTGCAACTAGGACTCATTATCTTCAAAAGGTTTCTGAAAGATTAAGTATGGGCCAAGCGAGATTGGCCATCCAATTTGAAGAAGATTTAAGAAAACAAATTAAAGGCTTTAGATGGCATGGGAGATCCCAAAAATTTGAACTTCCAAAGGAAGTAAATCAAAGAGAAAAGAATGAATCTGAAATTATTTTTTACTATTTATATTCGCCAAATTTAAGAATCTTTATTAGAGATGAATTGATTAATCGTGAAATAGAATGCTTCTCAATAGATCACCATAAAATAATTTGGGACTCTATTTCCAAAGTCGAGGAGTTGAATTTTGGAGAGAATTATTTAGAAAAAATTAGAGACTCAAAGTTAAAAAATGATTTCTTTGATCTTAATTTGCTTAAATTAATTACTGATTTAATTTCTACTAATCATCCAGAAATTATTAATAAACTAAGCTTTTTAATTAATCCAAATGAAATTCTTCTAACGACATTAAGTAATGCCAAAAGAAACTTGCTTGGGAATTTATCTCTTCTAGAAAGGTACAAATCCTTAAAACGTTGTAGGCATCTCATTGAATCCTGGAGCTCGCAGCGGTTAAATACTTTAGAGAATTGCATTTCAATTTTAATTGATAGAAATTCATCACAAACTAAAGATTCACTAACGGAAATAGATGATCTTTTTAAAGATTTAAATTCCGATGCTCTAAAGTTCCAAAATCTCTATTATCTAGAAAGACAGCATATTTTTTCTCTTGATAAGCAAAGATGTGGAAATTATGCTTTAAATAATTAAATTTTTATAAACAATATTTTTTTATAGCTTTTATAACTTTGCGAGGCTTGTCCTCCATTAGATATGCCTCATATTCTCTATTTAAGTTACTTCCAGATATTTTCATCGATGATTTTAGAGCTTTAATTTTATTTTTATTTAGTCTTTTCTTTATATCTTCTATATTTCCTATTATTTTATTATTATTGCAAGACTGAATCATATGAGTTGCTTCATGCCTTAAAGCTTTCTTTATATATAGTTTTGTTTTATGATTATCATCTTTATTTAATAATTGTTTCTTTCTGAAATTGGTTATTTTTTTTGCGTTCTGAGTACATATAACTATTAACTTTTCTGACCTGTTATGAAAACCAATATACTTTTTATTGGTTAAGCATATGGGAGAATTCTCTTCTATTGAATAATTAGCTTTTCTAACTAGTTCAATTATTTCTTTATCTACTTTGCTTAGAAATATAATAAATTCCATATAATTAATATATTAAATAATTATAGTTGGAATTTTCTCAATATTTGTAATTGATGTACCACTTAATAATTTCCTATTCATACTCCATGATTGTTTTTTCTTGGCGATACCCCAAGTAATTACTTCGTTTCTGAATTTATTATTTAAAGAATCAATTGTTTGCATTAGCTTATTTTCTCTTTCTGATTTATCATCAGAAGGATAATTTATAATAGATTTTTGAATATAATTATAATCACTCAAATCTTGCATTAAAACTCCTGCTTTAGCTAATTTATAATCAGGATGATAAATTTCCTTAGATAGTTCAATGACTATTTTTAAAATAATATTTGTATTGTTAGTTGCTTCAATAAGTTTCTTGTAAGCACTTTTTTGGTAGTTAAAGTTTGAATAATGACTAGTTCTTGCAAAAATAGTTACTACAGATGCTTTTAAATTTTGAGCCCTCATTTTTTCTGAAGCTCTTATTGTATAAATTGCTAAAGCATGTTTCAAGTCATCTAATTTTGTTATTGGTTGACTAAAACTTCTGCTAACACGAATTTCTTTTTTTTGATTTTTTTTCTCTTCTATAGGAAGGCATTGATAACCTTTTAATTCTAATTGTATTCTTTGCCCTACGACTCCTAATTTCTTTTTTAATTCATGCTGATTCATATCTTTTAATTCTCTAGCATTTTTAATTCCTTTACTTCTTAACCATTGCGAAGTTTGATTTCCAATTCCCCAAATATTCTCTACGTTAATTTCTTTTAAATAAGAATTTTTATTATTTGCGATTCCCAGATCAAATATACCAGCTGAATAATTAATTCTTTTTGCTAGTTTATTAGCTAATTTTGCTCTCAATTTATTTTCAGCAATACCAATTGTGATCGTTAAGCCTAGATTCTGATATATCAAAGTTCTTAATTTCCTTGCCCAAGGAAATAAATCTTTATTATGTGGTCTATGTATAGAGATGAAGGCTTCGTCAATAGAGTAAATTTCTATTTTCTCACAATGTTTTTTTAATATATTCATTAATCTCTTGCTCATATCACCATAAAGTGAATAGTTTGAACTCAAAACTATTACTCCTAATTTATTTAGTCTCTTCTTTATTTTGAAATAAGGTTCTCCCATTCTTATTTTTAAAGTACGAGCTTCTGCGCTTCGCGCAATAATGCATCCATCATTATTAGATAAAATTACTAGTGGTTTATTTTTTAAAGATGGATTAATACTTTGCTCGCATGATGCATAAAAATTATTTCCATCAACCAAAGCTATAGCATTCATTTTTAATTATCTACCTGCAATTATGTATCGAATATATGACAACACCCCAAATTTGCATATTACTATAATTTTTTAAATATAAATCTGGGTAATTACGATTTTCTGCTTTTAAATAAAATATATTATCTTTCTTCTCCAGTCGTTTTACAGTAAATCTTTCATCTATAGTCGCGATTACAATATCTCCTGGTTTTGCAATTAGGCTTTTATCTACGACTATCAGGTCTTGATCTTGAATTCCTGAATTTATCATTGAATCACCTTTGACTCTTATGAAAAAAGTACTAAAAGGATTTTGTATTAAATATTCATTTAGATCTATATTCTCTTCTGTATAGTCATCAGCAGGAGAAGGGAATCCTGCTGATACATAGAAATGTAGCAATGGTAAGCCTGCCTTTTTCATCACAGCCCTGGGAAATAGTATTTTATAGTATATATGTACTATATATTAGTGCATATGCTTAAGTAGTCTTCGTTTATTGAAGAAATATTTCATGATCGATGGTAGGGAGAGTTTTGCGAGATGGAAACGGCTCGGTAAATTTGCTCAATTAATATTAAACGTGCAAGCTCATGAGGAAATGTAAGAGGAGAGAGACTTAGCAGCATATCAGAGTTAGCTTTTATATTATTTGAAAGCCCATCTGCATCACCTACAAAAAAAGAAATTTTCTTATTATCAAAATTTAAAAGTAAGGAAGAGAAATTATGAGAATTGAATGATTTGCCCTCTTCGGAGAGGCTAATAATAATATTATTCGGATAAAGATTTCTCAGATTATTAAATTTAAAATCTTTAAATTCATAAATTGATAGTTTAGGCATTCGTTTTCTATATTGATTAATTCCTTCCGTTATCCAAGATTTTTTAATCTTGCCGATAGCATTAATTGATATTCTATTGGTATTCAACATAAACAAAAAATTGATAAATATTATTCGTCCAAAAGATAATTAAATTCGTCATACAATAAATCTTCTTCTGATAATTGGTTATTCCTTTGAGAATCAATTTTATTATCAAGAGGATAATATTTTTTGTCTTTATTTAGTTTTTCTTCCATTCTCTTCAATTTATTGTTACTTAAAATAGTATCTTCTAAATGTTCAGAATTATCAATTATTGAATAAAAAATTTGACTGGGATTATTAACTTCTATTTGTTGATTTTTGTTTAGAGAGTTTGAATCAGAGAATGAACTTTTATCAGAAATATTATGTTTAGTTGTATTATCATTATTTAGGATAGATTTTAATTGATCTAAATTCTTTTTTGATAAAGCCATGATTAGTAAAACTATAAGTTTCATATAATGAATATTAAAATATTATATTTAAATTTTGAATGAATTTAAAAAGTTCTATTCCAAAAAAAAGATTTGGTCAACATTGGTTAATAGATGATGAAATATTAGAGAAAATAAAAAAAAATGCAGATCTTAATGAAAAAGATTTTATTTTAGAGATAGGTCCAGGGAGAGGAGCTCTAACTTCGATATTATTAGATTCAAATATAAAAGGGTTGCATGCAGTTGAGTTAGATATGGATTTAATAAAATTTTTAGAAAATAAATTTTCTAAAAAAGATAATTTTTCATTAGAACAAGGAGATATTCTCTCAAAAAATCTAAAAAATAGTAAGCAATTTACAAAAGTAATAGCCAATATTCCCTACAATATTACTGGTCCAATATTAGATTTATTCATAGGAAGATTAGGTAAGTTACCAAAATATAATTTAGAAAAAATAATATTTTTAATGCAAAAAGATGTTGTAGACAGAATAATTGCAAAAGAAGGTAATAGTAATAATGGTGCCCTTAGTACAAGGATAAAGCTTCTTTCCGATGTGAAAAAAATATGTGATATTGATCCTTCATCTTTTAAACCGCCTCCAAAAGTATATTCTTCATTAGTTTCTTTCACTCCTTTATCATTAAGTTCAAGATTAGATCTTGAAACTGAAAAAACTATTGAAAATCTCCTAAAAATTACATTTAACGCTAGAAGAAAAAAACTTAGAAATACATTAAGTTCATTCTTCTCAAAAGAAAATATTTCAAATTTAGAAAAACAATCAGAAATAAATTTTAATTTGAGACCTCAAGATATTTCTGTAGAAAAATGGATTAAATTAGCCAAGCTTTGTATTAGTATAAATAAATGCAATAGTAAAAAAATTGGAATTTAAGGATAGTAAAATAACTGTAGTGTCTCCAGCTAAAATAAATCTTCATTTAGAAGTTTTAGGTAAGAGAAAAGATGGATATCATGAGCTCGCAATGTTAATGCAAAGTATCAATCTTGAAGATTATTTAGAAATAGAACTTAATAATAATGGTTTTATAAATTTAAGTTCAAATAATACGGAACTTGATTTAAAAGAAGATAATTTGATTATTAAAGCGGCAAACATCTTAAGAAATTATTATCCAGATAGGAATTTAGGTGCAAATATTTTTTTAAATAAAAATATTCCTATTGGAGCAGGTTTGGCTGGTGGATCAAGTAATGCGGCGGCAGCTTTAATCGGATTAAATAAATTATGGGTACTGAATTTAGATCAACCTACTCTTCAGAAATTTGCATTGAAGTTAGGGTCTGATGTCCCATTTTTTCTCAGAGGAGGCAGTCAATATTGTTTTGGTAGAGGAGAAATCTTAGAAAAATATAGATCTGATTCCAGATTTTTCTTAATAATCTTAAAAAATCCAAAAGTTTCTTTATCAACTTCTGAGATTTACAAAAAATATAGTGAAAAATTTCAAGGAGATTTTCTTAGTTCTGAGAAGGAATATGAGGAAAAAAGGAATAACTTAAGATCTTTAGATTTTACAAATGTTAATTTCTTAAATCGAACAATAAAAATAAGAAATGACCTTCAAAAAATAGTACAAAATGAAAATAAATCAGTGTATGATGCCTTGAATTTATTTTCGCAAATTGAAGAGTGTATATGTTTCTCTATGAGTGGTTCAGGACCAAGTTGTTATGGCTTATTTGATAATTATGAAATTGCTAAAAAGGTATATGAGAAAAATCAGAGATTATTTATAAGTTTTGGTTATAACTCATGGTTATGCGCATTCCAAAGTGAAGGCATTAAAATTTTATAAAATATGAAACAAGAAAATAAAAAAATATTAAATAAAAAACAAAAAACCGAGTTTGTAAATGAGAACCAAAAAGGGCCGTTAAGTTTTTTGACTGGTTCAATTACGAGCTTTATTTTATTTATTGTTTTTTATAAACTTAGTATCGCAATATCAATTTATTTTTCAGTTCATAAACCAACTAACAATTCTGAAATTGTACAAAATATTTCCTCAAGCCTAAACACTTTAATAATAGGATTATCTTTTTTGGCTACTTTTTCTTTTGGATTTATTGGGTTAGGTTTGTTAATTGTATTTGTTCGAAGTTTTTTCTTCAAAAAAGAATGAATTATTTACTATATTAAAAAAAAATTTCATATGTCATTACATGATCTTGGGACTTTAATACTTTTGTTATCTCCTGGAATGATTTTATCAATATTACTACTTATTACTTTTGCAGAAGGGGGGTAAATAGAGCCTCAATGGTATAAATTTATATATAGGAATATTTAAGGAAGATTTTATTGTGGCTAGTACTTTATTATTTAATGCTCTTAAGGAAGCTATAGACGAAGAAATGGCTAATGATCGTAATGTATGCGTAATGGGTGAAGATGTAGGTCATTATGGAGGTTCTTATAAAGTGACCAAAGATCTTTATGAAAAATATGGTGAATATAGAGTTTTAGATACCCCTATCGCAGAAAATAGTTTTACGGGAATGGCAGTTGGAGCTGCCATGACAGGTTTGAGGCCAATAGTTGAAGGAATGAATATGGGTTTTTTACTTCTTGCTTTTAATCAGATTTCAAACAATATGGGTATGCTTAGATATACAAGTGGAGGCAATTATAAAATACCTGCTGTTGTAAGGGGCCCAGGAGGAGTAGGAAGGCAGCTTGGAGCAGAACATAGTCAGAGATTAGAAGCTTATTTTCATGCTGTGCCAGGTATTAAGATAGTTGCTTGCAGTACTCCAACTAACGCTAAAGGATTGATGAAGGCTGCTATCAGAGATGACAATCCAGTTTTATTCTTTGAACATGTTTTACTCTATAACTTATCGGAAGAATTACCTTCTGGAGATTATGTTTGTGCTTTAGATCAAGCCGATTTGGTAAAAGAAGGGAATGACATAACTATTCTTACCTACTCTCGTATGAGACATCATTGTTTAAAAGCAATTGAGCAACTTGAAGATAGCAATATTGATGTTGAACTCATTGATTTAATAAGTCTAAAACCCTTCGATATGAAGACAATCTCTAAATCTATTAAAAAAACTAATAAGGTTCTTATCGTTGAAGAATGTATGAAAACAGGAGGTATTGCCGCTGAATTGATTTCATTAATAACTGAAGAATGTTTTGATGATCTAGATTGTAGACCTATTAGGTTATCTAGTCAGGATATCCCTACTCCATACAATGGCAATTTAGAAAATTTGACAATTATTCAGCCACATCAGATTGTTGAAAAAGTTAAGCAAATGGTTAATGGGAGCATTTAAAAAATGAAGAAAAGGCAAAGTTGGCTTTTTTTTATAATATTTCTTATCGCTTTTTCAATTTATTTACTAGTTAATTTTCCATTTCAATTAGGTCTTGATTTAAGAGGTGGATCCCAGCTAACACTTGAATTGATAAAAGAAGATGGAAATATTACTAGGGATGAACTTGATTCGGTAAAAGCTGTTTTAGATAAGCGAGTTAATAATCTTGGTGTCTCAGAATCTAATTTACAAACTTTAGGTTCCAATCAATTAATACTTGAACTCCCTGGGGAACAAGACCCTCTTGCCGCATCTAGAGTTATCGGCAAAACTGCATTACTTGAGTTTAGAATTCAATCTGAAGGTAGTACTAGTCAATATTTAAATTTAAAATTTCAAAGAGACCGAATTATTTCTCTAATTAATGAATTTAATGATTTAAATAAGAGAAACTTTGATAAGAACTCAAAAAATAAATTAGAAGACTCTTTAGGTGAAATAGAGGAATTATTAGATTATAAATCAGATGAATCAGAATTATTTTTAAAACTAAATGAAACTAGAAAGTTCATTAATAGTGAAATTGCGAATTTATTTGTTTCAACAAATTTAACAGGAAAAGATCTTATTAGTGCTGGAAGAAGGCAAGAACAAACAAACAATAATTGGGAAGTATTATTATCCTTTACAAGTAAAGGAGGAGATAAATTTGCTGAGATAACAAGATCCATTGCTGGTTCACAAAGACTTTTGTCAATTGTTTTAGATGGTGAATCAATAAGTGAAGCAAGCGTTGGTAATCAATTCTCAAAGACAGGCATCACAGGTGGGGCTGCAACTATAAGCGGTAACTTTAATGCTGATGAAGCGAGAGAATTAGAAGTCCAATTAAGAGGAGGTGCGTTACCATTACCTGTGCAAATTATTGAATCAAATACAATAGGTGCATTACTTGGTAGTAGAAATATAATTAAAAGTTTTTATGCTGCAATCCTTGGTTTAATATTTGTTGGTTTATTTATGATTATTAACTATAGAATTCTTGGATTAATATCAGTTATTTCTCTTTTGACTTATGGTATTTTTAATCTTGCTTTATATGCATTGATACCAGTAACTATTACTCTTCCGGGTATCGCTGGATTAATATTAAGTATCGGAATGGCTGTTGATGCGAATATCTTAATATTTGAAAGGGTAAGAGATGAGCTAAATTTAGGTAATACTTTAATTAAATCTATAGATGATGGATTTCGAAGAGCAAATTCATCAATTTTAGATGGCCATTTGACAACCTTGATTAGTTGTTTAGTCTTATTTTTAATTGGGACTAGCTTTGTTAGAGGTTTTGCAGCAACTTTAGGATTAGGAGTGCTAATAAGTTTATTCACTTCATTAAATTGCTCTAAAACATTTCTTAGATTTCTTACAAGCTATCAATTTATGAGAAAGAAAAATTTTTATTTAAAAGATGTTAATAATACTTCCTCTGCAAATCTATTAAATAAATCATGAAACTTATTTCGATCCCTTTAAATCAGATTAAAAAGAAAGTTTGGTCTTTTTCAATATTTTTGATCACTTTTAGTTTTATTGGAATAGTAATTTCGTCTTTTTATTCCTCAATAGGAAAACCAATTAACTTAGGCATGGATTATGTAGGTGGGAATGAAATAAGGTTAGAAAGGATATGTAATGTTGATTGTAAAACTATTACTTCAGATGAATTAATTAGTAAATTAAGGATTATTAATAAAGAAAATAATTTAATTAACAATATAAGATTTCAAATACAAAATAATAATAGTTTGATTTCTATAAGAACACCTTTTCTTAGTATTGCTAGTTCAGAGAAACTTATTAATGATATAAATAAAATTGCAGGTCCAATTAATTTTGATAGTAAGATTTCTAGATCTATAGGCCCAAAGCTTGGTAGAGATTTATTAATAAATGGAGGAATATCGTTATTAGTTTCACTTCTTGCAATCTCGTTTTATATATCTATAAGATTTGATAAGAAATTTTCCCTATTGGCTTTATTTGCATTATTTCATGACTTGTTTATTGTTTTCGGGATTTTTTCATGGCTTGGTATAATTTTTTCTATTGAGGTAAATAGCTTATTTGCAGTAGCTTTATTAACAATTGCAGGTTATTCTGTAAATGATACTGTAGTGATTTTTGATAGAATAAGAGAAAATAATAAGTCAAATGATAATTTAAATTTTAACCAAATTATTGAAATTTCAGTAAATGAATCTTTAAGAAGAACTTTATTTACAAGTCTTACTACAATTATCCCTCTTTTAACTCTTATTATATATGGTTCTTATTCCTTACACTGGTTTTCTATTACACTTGTTTTAGGGATATTAATAGGCAGTTATTCAAGTATATTATTAGCTCCTTCTTTATTAATTAATGAAGATAAATCCATCAATTATGAAATTAAATAAGTACTCATATTTGTTAATGATATTTATATTTTTTGATGTTTATAACGAAATTAAGATTATCTTTGATCATTTTACTTTTCATGCGCTTTATTTTGCATTTTTAAGACATCCATTAGCTTTCTTTATGATATTTACTTTTCCTTATTTAAATATGAAATTAAATAAAATAAAATTATTTAATTAATCTAAATTCATTGTTTCTTTGACTATTACTTGTATTACTAATGCCAGAGGTAAGGATAAAATGAGACCCAATGGTCCAAATATAAATGTAAATCCAAATTGTGAGATTAAAGTAAGGCCTGGTAGTAAGTTAGCTTTCTTTTTCATAATGGAGGGCATTATTACATAACTTTCTATATTTTGAATAACTATGTAAGAGCCAAGTACCAGTAATGGTTTCCATAAATTATCCAATAATGCAATTGATATAGGAAAAATAGCACTTATAACAGGTCCAATATTAGGAATAATATTTAAAACCATTGCTATTATTGCATTAGAAACAACATACTTAATATCTAAAATCGATAAGATAATTAGAGATAAAAGGCCTACAAATAAAGAACTAATAACCATCGAAAACATCCAATTTGAGAGAGCGATATTAGATTTTTCGATTATGTTTCTAAATTTAGTTCTTAATGCTTTTGGAGTAACAAATAAAACACCTTCTTTGTAAGAATTTGGTTCAATTGAAATCATTAAACTAACAACTAAAACGAAAATAATGCGAACTAATCCTGAGCCAAGATTTCCGGCTATATTAATAATATTTATGAAACTTTCTTGAATCGCTTTTGCGATCGTAGCTCCATCAGGCAATATTATGAAATCATTAAATATTTTATAAATATCAAAAATATTCTCAGAATCATTGCCATAAAGAATTCTATTAATTCTCTCTAAATTGGAATTAAAAATAAAATTTATTCTTGTGAGTATACTTGGAATATCAACAAGTATTTCATTAACTTCTTTTATAAAAGGAGGCAAAACTAATAATACTGAAGCTAATAATATAAAAATCAAAAAAATTAAGACTAAAAGCAGTGATAATGACCTTGGGATTTTTATGATTTTTTTTACTTTATTAGTTAAGTTGCAAATTATATTAGCTATTACTAAAGAACAAATTATTAGAAGAAGAAAGTCTCTAAGACTCCAAAAAATTAGAAAACAAATACTAAAAACTAATATTTTAAAAAAGATAGTACTATTCAAATTTTATTTATTGTTTATGTTTTTTCAGAATATCCTAATCCATTTGATTTGGCATAACTATTAGCAAATCGCATAAATCTTTCAAAATCAGTATTATTTCTCCAAGAATATATAGCTTCAATAAAAGTTGGACTACCATCTACAAATCTAGCTTTTACTTCTTTAGTCATTAATTCACCTTCTTCGTCAATTAACTTCATTCCTGTGATTTCACCACTTGCAAGTTTTGATAAGGCTTGAGGTTTTTCAAAAATAAAAAAAGCTTGCCCAGTAGTACCATTCTTATCTCTTGTCAGTCTTATTTCAGGAACAACTGGTTCGTTAACACCTTCATAAAATTGAATCTTTGCTTCTTTATTAGGTGTCATAATTTAAAATTCTATATTAAATCAATTCTAATAAGAAAAAAAACTCTTTGTACTATTTACTAGGTTGTTATTATTTTTATTATTTCATTAATAATTTCAATATCGCTTTTAAATTCCATATTGAGAATTTTTACATCCTTCTTATCTTTCAATTCGTGTTCATAACATCTGTCATAATAATCTAAAACAGATTTACATACATTCTCCCAGTCTTCATTATCAATTGATTCAATTGCAACTTTTGTTCTTTGCGGTCCTAATCTTTTTGATATTCTTAATACAGATTCCTTAAGATCATTTTTTTCATATTTACTATATGTTTTTACTAACTCATCAATTCTTATCCTCTCGTCTCTTATAATCTCTATTCTCTTTGAATTTTTCATTTGCTTATAAAGTTCATGAGGTATTCTATTCTTCCCAATATTAGGACTTTCTGCTTCAACAAAAATAAATTTTAATTTATTAAATTTATCTAGATGTTCTGATATCAGATTTTCATATTGTTCATTTGTTGGTTGCTTTATCATTCCTAGCCCTCCAAAAGAACTTCCTCTATGATTTGCAAGTGATTCAAAATCTAAAATTTGATAGTCTAGAGATTTCAGTTTAGTTAGTATTTTGGTCTTTCTCGTTCCTGTCTTCCCACCTATTACAATAAGTTTTTTTTTGTCTTTGAAACAATTTAAAACCCAATTTCGATAATTTTTATAACCTCCATTAAGCTTTACGCAAGGGTACCTAAACTTTTCTAGAAGCCAAAACATACTTTGAGATCTCATTCCGCCTCTTGCACAATAAATTTTAATATACTCTTCACATAAAAATTTACCTCCAGTTGAACTAAGAAATTCTTCTTTAAATAACATAAATTTCTGTATCAATTTATCTATTTTATTTTCAATGATTTTAAATCCCTCTCTTACTGCAATTTCTCTGCCAGAAATTTTGTATTTTTTTCCAATAATTGATCGTTCTTCATTATTAAATATTGGAATATTTATTGAATTTGGCATATGTCCTTTATAATATTCATCTGGACTTCTTACATCAATTAGAAGACCTTTGGTTTTCCTAAATTCCTTAAGATCATTACTTTTGAAATTCATAGGACTGTATTAAAAATTTTTTGATTTAAATTTGAAATGTCTTCTCAAGATAATATTATTAATAATGAAGATACAATAAACCTAATTAAAAAGTTTATTGCATCAAATCAAAGAAAAAGGAGGAGTTTAGTTAATGATATCGAATCATCTGCAGAATCTATCTATGCTGTTAGAGAAGAAATATTTAATAATGTTGATAGAAAAGGTGATGATTGGTGTATCGGTTGGGTATTACAGGTTTTAAAAAAATATAAACCAAATTTCTTTGAGAATGATATTTACAATAACTGGTATTATACGAATTCAGAAATTGATTTAAATTATAATGATTTGCAATTAAATTTATTAGAACAAAATTTTGAAGAGGCTGATAGGTTAACAAGTGCATATCTTAGAAAATTGGCTGGTAAAGTCGCAGAAAATAGAGGTTATGTTTTCTACAGTGAAGTTAAAAGTATGCCTGGTGAAGATTTAGTTACAATTGACAGATTATGGAATATTTATTCTCAAGGTAAATTTGGTTTTTCAAATCAGGCTAAATTACTAAAATCTGTAGGGAAAAGATATGATTTACTATGGCCAAAAATAGGTTGGAAGAAAGATGGTATTTGGACAAGATATCCTTCATCTTTTTGTTGGTCTTTAAAAGCGCCTGAGGGACATATGCCCTTGGTAAATCAATTAAGAGGCGTTCGTTTAATGGACTCTATTCTTAAGCATCCATCAATAGCTAATAGACATGAAAATTGTCTTTGATTAGTAATACTTAAATGAGTTAAAATAAAAGAAAAGTGTATTGTTATGTCCTCTATTAAGGACACTTCGACATTTGAACTAGAATCATCTCTTCAACTCTCAGCTTTTGTTGAACTTTTACTAGAACCTTTATATAAATACCAACATTTATATCTGATAAGATTAGGTTTACATGAGGCTTTAGTAAATGCAGTAAAACATGGAAATAAGTTTGATTCCTCAAAAGTTATCAAAGTAAAGAGAATAATCACTCCGCACTGGTGGGTTTGGATAATCCAAGATCAAGGTAATGGCATGAAACAGGAAAAAAGAAAATTTACATTGCCAAAGAGAACTGATTCTATAAGTGGAAGGGGATTATTTATAATAAATGAATGCTTTGATGATGTTAGATGGAGTCCTAAAGGCAATAAATTACAATTAGCATTAAGAAGATGATTTTTTGTGAGGACAAGGAGTATCAACATTAATTCCTTTTAACCATCTAAGACTCTCTTCTAAATATGCTATTGAGTCTTTTTCATTATTTCCGATAATTAGTTGGCATAGTGCTGATGAAATCAATTCAGCAGCCCTTTTGTTTTTATTACCTTTGAATTTATGCCATTCATTATGATCTATTGTTAATTGTTCATTTAAATTTTTTACAGATTCATTTATATCTTTAGACCAATTTTTCATTTAAAAGAATATTTTTATTATTTTATCGCAGACCAAACTTTTGTCATGAAAAAGGATTTAGTATATATACTGTTGAAACCTAATTCTTCCATCTTTGAATTAATATTATCTTTAATATAGTCACAGTAGAAAGGTTCATGAAAATTCTTATAAAAACCTTCCATAATGCTTATAAAATTAGGAGAATCACTTATTTGAATTGAATCTGCTAAAACTAAAGTTCCACCAGGCTCAAGTACTCTAAAGAATTCTTTTAAAACTTTTTCTCTAACAGTTCTAGGTAGTTCATGAAATAAATATACACAAGAGACAGCTTGTAACGAATTATCCTTGAAAGGTAAATCTTCTGCATTGCCTTTAATTAGTTCAATTAAATCACCATCTAAATCAGAAATATGTCTACTAGCTTCTTTTAAATAAGAATCCGATAAATCAAGACCTACAATTTTTTCTTTTGGAAAAGCACCTCTTAATTGTTTAAGTGTTCTTCCTGAGCCAGTTGCTACGTCAAGTATTTTTATAGAGCTATTTTTTCTATCTTTAAAATAATTTAAGCCCTCCTTAAGAGGCTTCAATATTCTTCTTCTCATAGAATTAGCAGAACCATTAAAAAGTATATCTACCTGTAAATCATAAATACTTGCTGAAAAGTCAGACAAATATCCATCCGTTTGATGATGAAAATTTCGTAAATAATAATTGGGGTAATTATCTTTATCAATCGTTTTAGGTAAATCATTAACTTTCTGATTTTTTCTTCTTTCCCATGTATTAGGCATGTCTAACCATACTTTTGGATATTGAACTAAGTATCTTAACCATGGCTCATCAAATAAAAGCTTTTGAGGATATATGTTTTCTTCATAGTCTTTCCAATCTTCTTCTCTTAATGCATCCATTGATTTTTGAATATCAATAAGAAGATTTCTATCAATATCAAAGCTTTTCAAATCTTTATCCGGAGATATCAGATTCATTAATCTACTACTAATTTCCTTATGAGCTAAACCTGCAATACTTTTACCTTGCTGAAGTGTTTTGTATGCAATTTTTGTAAGAGGATCTGTAGCCATTTTTATTTAGTTCTTTTTATATTTCAACAAAAAAATAATCTTTTCGAGAAAAATTTAAGAATTTCTCAAAAAGATTTATAAAATTTTTAATGTTTACATACTTAAGTTAAAGATAATTAAGCGTCATAGTACATAAAAAATTCATGAGGATGTGGTCTTTGTCTAAGTTGCTGAACTTCTTCATATTTCATATCAATAAAGTTATCTATAAAGTCATTAGTAAAGACATCACCAGCTAATAAATAATCTTTGTCAGCTTTCAATGCATTCAAGGCGTCATTTAGGGAAGATGGAACTGTATTTATTTTTGATAGTTCTTCTTGACTTAATTCAAAAAGATCAACATCAACTCCATCTCCAGGATCAATTTGATTTTTAATTCCATCAATACCAGCTAAAAGCATAACAGTAAAAGATAAGTAAGGATTTGCCATGGCATCTCCTGATCTGAATTCTAATCTTTTTGCTTTTGGACTTGGACCGGTTAGTGGGATCCTAACAGCAGCAGACCTATTACCTTCTGAATAAACAAGATTAACAGGTGCTTCGAATCCTGGAACTAATCTTTTATAACTATTTGTTGTTGGGTTTGTAAAAGCAAGAAATGATGGCGCATGTTTTAGAATCCCACCAATGTACCATCTTGCTGTTTGAGAAAGATTAGCATATGTTCCTTCACCAAAAAATAAAGGTTGATTATTTTTCCATAAACTTTGATGAACATGCATGCCTGTTCCATTATCGTTAAAGACAGGTTTTGGCATAAATGTTGCAGTTTTCCCATATTTTTTAGCAACATTTCTAACTACATACTTATAAGTCATGACATTATCGGCTGCATTTATCAATGAAGAAAATTTCATACCTAATTCATGCTGACCTGCTCCCGCAACTTCATGATGATGTTTCTCAATGGGTATACCTAATTGCCCCATAAGCAATAACATTTCTGATCTTATGTCTTGAGCAGTATCATTTGGTGATACGGGAAAATATCCCTCTTTGTATTGGATCTTATAACCTAAATTACCTCCTTCTTCAGTTCTTCCTGTATTCCATGGTGCTTCAATTGTATCGACACTATAGAAACAACTACCTTCTTTTGAATCATATCTAACATCATCAAAAAGGAAAAACTCTGGCTCAGGTCCAAAAAATGCAGAGTCTGCAATAGATGTTGAATCTAAATATGATAGCGCTTTCTGAGCAAGCGATCTTGGACATCTATCATAAGGTTCTCCACTTCTTGGCTCTTGAATGGAGCAAATCATACTAAGGGTTTTATGCTTATAAAATGGATCAATCCATGCCGTTGATGCATCTGGAACCATGGACATATCTGAGGCATTGATTGCCTTCCACCCTCTGATGGATGAGCCATCAAATGCAAGTCCCTCAGAAAAAGAATCTTCTTCTATCATTTCTGAAGTAACAGTAAGATGCTGCCATTTTCCATGAATATCCGTGAATTTTAAATCGATGAGTTCAATCCCTTCATCTTTTATTTGACTTAGTACATCTTGTGCAGATTTAGACATTAAAGTTTTTATATCTTTATAGAAATTAGTTAGTTAGTGAATCAAATTTTGTATCAACGGTAACTTTTTTAAACACTTGAGGCTTTGTTTTAGTATTTCAAGATTATTTATTATATTATTTTTTCTTTTAAATATTTAAATTCAATGAATTTCTTTTAAAAAACATCGCTTAAGTATCTATCTTGGTTTAGCTTTAAGTTAATACTTAATTAATGAGTTTTGACAGAATCAAAGATTATCTACTCTTTAAGGAAAGAGAATCTTAATAATTATTCAAAAACATATGTCCCTTCTAGATTATTACTAGGACCTGGACCTTCAAATGCACATCCAGAAGTATTAAAAGCATTATCTCTTAACCCTATTGGACATTTAGATGATGCATACCTTGAATTAATGTCGGATGTTCAACAATTACTTAGATATGCTTGGCAATCTGATAACAGGGTATCACTTCCGATGAGCGGAACTGGAAGTGCCGCGATGGAAGCTTCTATCGCTAATTTCATAGAGGAGGAGGAAACAATCTTAATAGCTAAAAAAGGATATTTTGGAGATAGATTGGTCGATATGGCTTCACGTTATAAAGCAAATGTAGTAGTGATAGAAAAACAATGGGGGGAAGCTTTTTCTTTAGATGAGATAAAGTTTGAAATTGAAAAAAATAAACCTTCTATTTTTGCGATAGTTCATGCAGAAACATCAACAGGTGTTCTTCAACCATTAGATGGAATTGGTGAGATTTGTAGAAAAAATAATTGTTTATTCTTAGTTGATGCTGTCACTTCACTTGGAGCAGTAAAACTTTTGGTTGATGATTGGAAAATTGATCTTGCATATAGCTGTAGCCAAAAAGGATTAAGTTGTCCTCCAGGTTTAAGTCCATTTACTATGAATAATAGAGCTGAAAAGAAATTAAATAAAAGAAAATCTAAAGTTCCTAATTGGTATTTAGATCTTTCATTATTAAATAAATATTGGGGCTCTGATCGTGTTTACCATCACACAGCACCAGTTAATATGAATTATGCAATTAGAGAAGGTTTAAGATTGATCGCTAATGAAGGCTTAGAAAATATTTGGGAGAGACATTTAAGAAATTCAGAAAAACTTTGTAATGGATTAATTGAATTAGGTTTAGAATTACAAGTTTCTGAAGAATTTAGATTACCAACACTAACAACAGTTAAAATCCCACCAGGCGTGGATGGTGATTTATTTAGAAATCATTTACTAAGAGAATTTGGTATTGAGATTGGAAACGGGTTAGGTTCTCTTTCCGGGAAAATATGGAGAATTGGTCTCATGGGATATAATTCTACTGATAAAAATGTAGATAGATTACTAAATTTATTTGATACAGAATTAAAAAAATTCTCTATTTTTCGTTCCGCAGCTTTTTAAACCAATTTTTAATTAGCAGACTAGACTCTTGTTCTAATATTCCGCCTATAACTTCCATCTTATGATGAGCACTTTTATGTTTTGATAAATCTATAGTGCCACCTAATGCCCCTCTCTTAAAATCATTAGCTGAAAAAATTACTTTACCCATCCTAGATTGTATAATTGCTCCGGCGCACATCTGACATGGTTCTAAATTTACTATCATCATACAATCATTAAATCTCCAGTCATTTTTTATCCAGGCTGCTTGTCGTAATGCAATTAACTCTGCATGACCTAATGGATCTTTATTTATCTCTCTTTTGTTACTACCTCTTCCTATACACCTTCCATTCTGGTCTATTATTAATGCTGAGATAGGAAGTTCTCTTTCCCCCACAACTAAAGCTCTCCTAAGCACTACTTTCATCCATTTACTATATTTTAAATATGAATATTTCTCTTCTGTAATTGGATCTTTTAAATTTTTTAATGGTTCTTTCATTTTCATATTTTAGAACCTATTTATTGAATAATAGATAAATGACTGAGAAAATTACCAATGATGATATAAATTATTTTCCATCTATTAATGGAAATAATGAAGAATTACTTGATCTTTTGAGAAAAACTTCAGAATTATTATGTAAATGGTACTCAGAAACAAATAAACGATCTCCTCTTCCATTAAACAAAAAATTTAAAGTTACCTATCCTCTAGAAAATGGTTCTGATATAAATGATCTTTATTATGAAATTGAAGAATTAATATATACATCTTTTTGCCCCTCGCATCCAGGTTCATTAGCTCATTTAGATCCTCCCCCGCTGACAATATCTATTATTGGAGATCTTATAGCTTCTGGCTTAAATAATAATTTATTAGCCGAAGAATTATCTCCAAGTATTTCAAAACTTGAGAATGACATATGTAAATGGTTATCTAAAAAGATTGGATTTAACGAGGATTCTGGAGGTATCACAGCTAGTGGTGGTTCTTTAAATAACCTAAATGCTCTCGTTACAGCTAAATATTCTTCTGGTTTAACATTTAACAATGAAGCTGTTTTAATAACTAGTGAAGATGCTCATGTTTCTATAAAAAAATGTGCAAAAATTATAGGCGTTGAAGATAAAAATATATATATTGTTGATACAGATAAAAATGGAAGTATGCATATTCCATCTTTTATTAAATTAATTAATTACTTAATTGAGAGTGGAAGAAAAATCTTCGCAGTAGTAGCAACTTTTGGTACAACTATTCGAGGGGCATTAGACCCTATATATGAGATAGGAAATATATGTAAAGAAAAAAAAATATGGTTTCATATTGATGCATCTATAGGAGGAGTATTTTTACTAGCAAATAATAAATTTAAAAATATAAATGATTTTAATGTAATTAACGCTAATTCTATAACTATTAATCCCCAGAAACTGATAGGTATAGCAAAGACTTCTTCATTATTACTAGTATCAGATTTTAATACTTTAAAAAATACATTTCAGACTGGCCTACCTTATATTGATTCCCCCGATGATGTAATAAATAGAGGCGAACTTGGTGTTCAAGGCTCTAGACCAGCAGAAATAATAAAACTTTGGCTTGGTTTAAGATTTTTAGGTATAAAAGGAATTGAAAAGATATTAAAAGAGTCTCTGTCAAAAAAATCAATATTCATTGAAAAATTAGATGAAAATAAATTTGAAATTTATAGTGGACCATTGCATGTAGTATCTTTTTTACCAAAAAGAATGGATGCTGAAGAGTCAAATAATTGGACGCTTAAGGTAAGAAATTTATTGATTGAGAAAAACTATATGATCTCGAGACCATATTATAAAGGGAAATATTACCTTAGAGTTGTATTTGGAAACTTTAATACTACAGTTCTACATGTCTCAGAACTAACAAATCTTATAAATAACTTTAATGCATGAATAGACCAAAATTAATCGCTAAAATAACAGGATTTATTTCAATAATCATTTGTATAATATATTTGCTGTTTATAAGCGTTTTTGACTTTCGAAGCAACTTAAATAATTATTTAATCAATCAAACTGAGAATATGGGGGTAATTGTTTCTTTTTTAAGGGATTATCCTCTAAATTGATCTTTTGCAAAGCTTCTTTTAGGAAATCTTTTAGTAAATCTTCTCTTTTATTTATTTCATAAAGATTTTGAACTATTTCTTGTATACCTCCATCGCCCCAACTTTGATTTTTTTCAAAATATTTTATAAATGCGAGACCGACTATCCTGATTATCCAAGCAGCTGTAATTGATTGTACTGATTTTGTTATAAATCTTGTGGTGAAATTTGTTGATAATAAATTTGTAAACATATTCATTCCACCTTTCACAACTCCTAGTGTGGCAATAACCCTTATTATGGATTTTGTAAGTTCAATGGCTCTTTCTTTTGTTAAATTTGCTCCATATACTTTTGAGATTTCTATAACCATTTGAATATTTATTACACTTGTCGCTAGTAAGTCAATACCTGGTAAGGGGTTGATAAATATTACTCCACTTGTTATCCACGCATAACGATTAATTATTTTTTTGGAAGACGTATACCTTTGTTTGTTAATTATATCCTTGCTTATTAAACCTAATTTATTACACTGGAAAAGTATATTGTCTGCTAATAGTTCCTCACCATTTCTATCTAGAATATCAATAATTGCATTAAATAAATTATCCACAAGTATTTCTTTCTTTGTAGGTTTGCTTCCTATACTTGGAATAGTCTGAGGTGATGAAACTGTAAATATTATTTTAATATCTCTAGAAAACTCATTAATTAATTTATATATATTTCTCTTGATACTTTCATTTTGATTGCTTGATCGCAAATCACACTTATTTAATGCAATTATGATTGATTTGCCAATCTTAGATAATTGCTTTATTAAATAGAGTTCATATTTATTTATATCTTGATCAATAACAAATATTATTAAATCAGATTTCGATGCTTTTTTAATAGTTTTTTCTTCTCTTCTTTCTCCTTCAATAGATGCTTCAAAAAGTCCAGGTGTATCAATAATATTTATATTTCTTTTTAGAAAAGGAATATTAATTTTATAAATATTTGATTTTTTTGTTGTTCCAATAGTAGGAGAAGTTTCACCTACAATACTTTTAAGTAAACCTCTTGCTAATGATGTTTTACCGCAGGATCCAGCTCCAAATAGAATTACTTTGTAATCTGCAGTATTAAACTGTTTCTCAATTTTAAATTTTTCATAATTAATCATCTCAATATTTACTTTATTCTCTATTTGGTAAATAATCTCATTAATTCCCTTTAGACTTTTCTTCGCTGCTGTTATTTTATTATTTACTCTGTATGATTTACTTTT
>CACOCT010000009.1 GCA_902625845.1 uncultured Prochlorococcus sp.
CCAAATCCAAAAATTAGAGTTGAAAACTTAGAATATGCAATACCTCATAAAGATTCAAAAGCAAGAAATATCCTAGAAGAGATTATTTGGTATAAAGATATTGAAATTTCAAATTTTAAAAAATCAGTTCCTCTTGAAAATTTAATAAAAAAAATAGAAGGTTTACCTCAAACTAAAAATTTCACTGATGAGATAATTCACTCAAAGAATCAGCCGGCAGTAATTGCGGAAATTAAAAAAGCAAGTCCTAGTAAAGGAATTATAAGAGAAGATTTTCATCCTTCTCAAATAGCTTCAATTTATGAGAAATCCGGTGCTAGCTGTATATCTGTATTAACTGATAAAAAGTTTTTTAAAGGTGGCTTCGAAATATTATCAACTGTAAGAGAGGCAACTAAACTTCCTTTACTTTGCAAAGATTTCATTATATCTGCATATCAAATCTATAAAGCAAGGTGCTCAGGTGCTGATGCAGTTTTATTTATTGCAGCTATTCTTACAAATGCTGATTTAATTTATTTAAAAAAGATTGCTGATAAATTAAATCTGGATGTTTTGGTTGAGGTACATGATAAATCAGAGCTTCAAAGAATTATTAAATTAAATTGTTTTAATCTTATAGGTATAAATAATAGGGATTTAAAAACATTTGCTACTGATTTAAAAGTTACAACTTCATTAATGGATAATTTATCAAATGATGCAATTAAAAAAAATACTGTTTTTATAAGCGAATCAGGAATCAATAATAATAAAGACCTAATTATGCTTAAGAATCATGGGATTAAAGGAGTCTTAATTGGAGAAAGATTTATGAGAGAAAAAGATATTGAAAATTCTTTTAAAACTTTACTTAAATCTGTTTAATAAAGTACACGTATTAGGTATATAAGATTTTATAATTTATAATTGTTGATATAAATTTATGCTGCATATAATTTCTCAAGATTTATTCGCTGGGATAAATCATTTAAGTAGTAGTGGAGATCATCTTAATTTATTTTCATCTTCAAAATATGCAATTCCAATGGGATTATCTGCGGGCATAATCCATGTAGTAAGTGGAGCAGATCACCTTGTAGCAATGGCTCCATCTTCAATTACAAATCCAAAGTCTGCCTTAAAAAATGGCTTGTCTTGGGGTATAGGACATTCATCGGGAATAATTATCCTTTCAATACTGGCAATTTTCATAAGAGACATAATTCCATTAGAGAGATTTTCAAGCTTCGCAGAATTCTTCGTAGGTATATCTTTATTAATTATCGGAGTAATTGCAATAAGAAATTCCAGAAATTTTGGAATCCACTCTCATCAGCATGAGCATAATAATGGAATTACTCACAAACATTATCATTATCACCAAAATAAAAATCTACATAATAAAAATGCTCATGCTTTAACAGGATTAGGTCTTCTTCATGGAATTGCTGGAGGATCACATTTAGTACCATTAATATTTGTTATTACAATTCCTGATATACAAGGGGCAATTCTATATTTATTTTCATATTTAATTGGTTCATTGGTAATTATGAGCTTATTTACTTATTTAATTTCTATATCCACTCTAAAGTTTGGTAAAAATCAACTAAAAAGTTTAATAGCTTTTGCAGGAGGTATTTCTTTCTCTGTAGGACTATTTTGGATACAAAAAAGTACTCTTATTGTTTTAGGTTAAAAATAAATTTAAGATTATTTATTGATTTCTTTGAAATCCTTGAGGTGACTATACCCACAACAGAATTTTTATTAATCAAACCAAAGTCATTACTATCATCACTAAAGTTAGTATTTTCACCTGAGACTTCCAATCCCACTCCTTTAATTGAAGAAATCTTTTTAATTAATTTAATATTTTTTGTCGGATGATTAAATATGACAATGTCTCCGATTGAAATGGATGATCTATCGATAACATCTTTATAAAAAACAATATCACCACTTTCCAATATTGGTTCCATCGAAATACCAGAAACTAATGCTGTTTTTCTCATGAAAAACAGCATTAGAAATAAATCAGAAAATTTAATATTAATAGACAGTTTTACTAACTAGCTTTTATAAAAGAATCGCTTCTTCCCTTAGTTTGCCAGAATATATTATGTATTTTTTCAACGTATTTCATAAGTTCTTCAGCTTGGGCTTGATCTATGTTTACTTTACAAGCACTGCATAATTTTGTGGCTCTCCAAATAGTATCATGTAAATCAGGATAAGTTTCTAGGTGTACAGGCTTAAAATAATCTGTCCATAAAATAAGAATTTCTTTCTTTGTCTCTTTTGCTTGATCTTCCTTAATAGCTACATATCTTGAGAAAGTATTATTGTATGCGGACCATTCTTCAGAATTTGTACTTGAGGGAGGTGTTAAATCAATTAATTTTTTTGTCATTGATAAAACAGCCTCTGCAGCTACTCTTGTTGAGGCTGGATCATAAACTCCACATGGACCATCACAATGTGCATAAACCTTCATCATTGATGTTTTCTTGAAAATTGAAGTTAATACTTTGCTAAGCATTTCTTTTAAATGTATTTGTTATTATTTTAGTTATACATCTAACAACTTGAAAAGTCTTAGAATATTTTCTAACGTTATTAATTAACTTTTAATAAATCTACTTCAAAAATTAATGTTGCGTTTGCGGGTATTACATTACCAGCTCCTCTAGAGCCATAGCCAAGTTCTGGAGGGATTGTTAAAATTCTTTTTCCTCCAACCTTCATTCCTGCTACTCCTTCATCCCATCCTTTAATAACTCTTCCAGCGCCTAGAGGAAAACTAAATGGAGCTCTCCCTATACTGCTGTCGAATTGATCTCCATTTACAAGAGTCCCAGTATAATTTACGGTTACTGTTTTACCAGAGACTGCCTCATCTCCATCTCCTATAACTTTATCTTCAATTATTAAGCCAGTCTCTGTAGTTCTTGTGTTTAAATTTTCTGATGAAGATTCGTCTGCCATGGCAAAAAGTATTGGGTTTGGATCTGAAGGGTCTAATTCAAATAAATTCACTTTTTTAACAGAGGATTTATTTAAATCAATCAAATTATTACTGATTAATTCATTTTGTGCGGCATTAACCGGTTTAGGAGAATTAAATTGACTATAAATTGTTACCGAAATGCAAAATAAAAATACTGCAAAACTAAGAAATACTTCTTTCACTTATGTATTAGTTATCTAAAGATATTCTCGCAGATAAAGGTACACTTAGATTGATTTTTAATAAATTTATTAAGATTTTAATTTTGTTCAAATTATTTAAAACAAATAAATTCTTAAAATATATTACTCCTGTCGCTGGAGGAATATTGGGAGGAATTTCAATTTCCTCTTATTTGTGGATAATATTTATGCCAATATCATTATCTATCTTATGGAGTGGATTTGATAGGAAAGATTCAAATTTTTTATGGGGCTTTTCTTTAATTTTGATAAGTCATTATTGGCTTCTCTATCTTCACCCTTTAACTTGGCTAGGCTTCTCTTGGATTACGAGTATCTTAATCTCAAATATTATTTTAATTTTTTGCTCTCTATTAGGTGGCTTTTATGTGATTTTATGGGGTTTAATTGGAAGTAAGATAATTTCTAAAAATGATATTTTCTCTCAAAAAGATAGTTTTGTTTTTACTAGAGCCACTTTAATTTCATTGTTATGGGCATTTGGCGAGGTATTCATATCTAAAACTTCTTTTTTTTGGATTGGTATCAGTGAAAGTTTAATTCCTGGCGACTTATACCTTGCGGGTCTAGCAAGAATAATTGGTTCCCCTGGGGTTTGTTTTATTGTTATTTTTTTTGGGTTTTGGATTTTTCTTATTTTTGAAAGATGGAAAAGAGAATTAAATTTCAAAAAAGTATTTTTTGTGGGTATTGTGACTATTGTCAGTTTACACTTGATTGGAGGTTATTTAATTCAACCTCATCATGTTCGTAATTCTCAATATCCAATAGCTATATGGCAAACAAATATACCGACAAGGGAAAAATTATTTCAAAATAATCAAAAAACTATTCATCAAATTCTTCTTGAACAAAATAAAGCCTTAACTAAGGGTGCACAACTACTTGTCGTTCCAGAAGGTACTTTAAAAACAAATTTTTATTTTCCAGAGCCTAGTAAAATTAATACCTTGATTGGTGGTTTTAGAATAGAAAAAAATAGCATAAGAAATTCACTACTAGCTTATAAAAAAGGTGATAAGTTTTACTCTGATTTTGTAGATAAGTATAGACTTGTTCCTTTGGGAGAAAAAATTCCAAAAATTTTTCGTAAGTTTTTAAATTTATCTTCATTAGGAGGAATAGAACCTGGTAATCAAAAAAGATTTTTTGAATGGCAGAATTTACCTCCTTTTGCGGCAATTATATGTTACGAAATAACTGATGGTTTAAATATTCAAAATGCGGTTCAAGATGGTTCTAAATTTATTTTAGTAATTGCAAATTTAGATCCTTATCCATCAAGAATCTTTAATCAATATCTCTCTCTAGTAAGAATGAGAAGTATAGAAAATAATATTGATACAGTTATTGCTTCAAATACTGGCCCATCAGGTTTAATTAGAAATGATGGCCGGATAGATAAATTAATGGAGTCAAATAAAGAAGATAATGAAGTTGTTTATATTAATTTATTAAATAAAAAATCTTTTTATACTCGCTATGGGATATGGCCTCTAATAATAACTTTTATTTTTATCTCAATTTATATAAATTATTTTGAAGACATTATGTAATTATTCCTCCCCCCAAAAGAATTTCATCTTGATAAAAAACAGCTGCTTGGCCAGGAGTTATTGAGCTTTGGTCATCATTGAAAATTAATTGAAAATTAGTAATACTATTATCGGTTTTTATTGGAATCAGTCTGGCTTTGACTGGTTTACTTCTATATCTGATTTGGGCACTAACTTCTATCTCTTCATTGGGTTCTTGTATCGATACCCAATTAAGATCTTTTATGATTGCTTTTCTTTCTAATAAATCTTTAATGCTGGCTACATAAACTAAATTATTTTTATAATCAAGTTTTTTAACATAAAGAGGTTCTCTCCAAGAGATTCCAATACCTTTTCGTTGACCAACAGTATAATGTTGAATTCCATTATGTGACCCTAATACTTCTCCATTAATATGTTTTATTTGCCCATTTTTCTCAGGGATATGATGATCGATAAAATTACTCATTGATCCGTAATGCTCAACCAGGCATAAATCTTGACTTTCTGCTTTTTGCGCAGTTCTTAATCCCAGTCTGGTAGCTTCTTCCCGTGTCTGCTCTTTTTTTAATTTCCCTAGTGGTAATACTAATCTGCTTAGTACCTCTTGTGAGAGGCTATAAAGAAAATAACTTTGATCTTTATTTGTATCCACACCTCTAAGGAGTAAATAATCATTATATTTATAATTTTTTGATAAGTTTTTATTTATATCTTCTATTCTTTTTATTTGTGCATAATGTCCAGTAGCAATATAAGTAAAAACTTTTTGCTCTTTGGCCCAATTAAGCATTTCTTCAAATTTCACATTTTTATTACACATCGAACAAGGAAGAGGAGTGATGCCAAGCTCATATCCTTTGGTCGTTTTTTCTATTACTTTCTCTGCAAATAAATTTCTTGAGTCAATTATATGGTGACTAATACCTAAATCCTCGCATAGTCCTGCTGCATCTATTAACCCCTCAGAACAACAGGAGCCTTGTCCTTTCATTAACCATAATGTAAGACCTTCTACAGACCATCCTTCTTCGATTAATAGTGCTGCTGATAGTGAACTGTCAACGCCTCCTGAAAGCCCAACAACAATCTTTTTCTGTTGTTTGGATTTACTATTAATAGAAGAATAGTTCTCTAACTTTTTTTCTTTAATAGATTTGGTCATTAATCTAAGTCTGTTGGATCAGTTTAATTTTTTATCTATGAATTTATTATGAATGAAATTAATTGGCCAAAAATAGATTCAAAGCATTTAATTGTCTATTCAAAACAAATGATAGAGATTGAGAAAGATATTTTTTCTAAAGGGATGCCTGTGGAATCACTTATGGAAAAAGTTGGTTTAAGATTAAGTCAGTGGCTTCTTAAAAGAAAAGATCTTATCAAAAATGGAGTAATAGTTTTTATTGGACCTGGACATAATGGAGGCGATGGAGCCGTAGTTGCCAGAGAATTATTTTTGAAAGGATTTAGTGTTACCGTTTGGTGCCCATTTTCGGTAAGGAAAAAGTTAACTTTGCAGCAACTTAATTATATTACCTCTATTGGAGTTAAAAAATTAGATAATCCTCCAGATCCTTGTAAAAGTGATTTATGGATTGATGCAATTTTTGGGAATAATCAAAACAAAGCAACAGATAATCAAATAATTAATATGTTTAATAAAAAATTTGATAGTGGTCTCGGTAAAATACTGAGTATTGATATCCCAACTGGTTTATGTCCAGATAGTGGAAAAGTATTTTCAAAAAGTGCAATTAAATCTAATTTCACATTATCTATTGGATTAAAAAAAATTGGGATATTGCAAGATGAAGCAATACCTTATGTTGGGAAAATTAAAAATATTGATATTGGCCTAAGTAAGAATTATTTTCTAAAAGAGTCAAAAAAATTTTTAAGCATTTCAAGGCAAGATATAAAAAATTTAAGTCTTGTTTTACCTCCTAAAAATGTTAGTAAATATAATCGAGGAAGAACTCTTCTAGTTACAGGTAGTAATAAATATCTTGGTGCTGCCTCTTTAGTAGTAAAAGGAGCATTGGCAAGTGGCGTTGGTCTTGTTAAGGTTTTAGTCCCAGAAATAATTGCTAAATCGATCTGGCAAGTATCACCTGAAGTTGTTTTAGAAGGTTATTTAGAAAGTTCTCTAGATGGCAATTCACTTTTAAATGAATCATTCAAAAAGATTGACTTTAATCGTTTTGATTCAATAGTTATTGGTCCAGGTATTGGTATAGACCTTCTTGATTGGGAAAAATGTCTTATTAACTTAATGAAATTTGAAGGAATTTTGATTTTAGATGCAGATGCCTTGAACCGAATAGCTTTATCAAAAGAAGGATGCAAGTTCTTTTTAAACAAAAAATTTCGAACATGGATAACTCCACATATTAATGAATTTCAAAGATTATTTCCGAACTTGAAAGAATCAAATAATATTGAATTAGCCTTAAGAGCTTCAAAAGAATTCGATATTAGTATTTTACTCAAAGGTGCTCATAGCATCATTGCAGACTCTAAGGGTACTGCTTGGCAAACATATGAAACAGATGAATATTCTGCAAGAGCTGGTTTTGGTGATCTTTTATCTGGTTTTGTTTCAGGTATGGCTGCCCTAGAATTAGCTTCAGGAAAAAAAATTTCTACGGAATCTTTTGCGAAGTATGTTTTAATTCATTCTTATGCAGCCTCTAAATGTTCAATAGGCTCAAATGCATCAACAATCGGAGAAGAATTAGCAAAACTTGTTAGACAAATAAAAATGAGGCAAATGTCTTGAAAATGACAATTTAGTCGAGTTTTTTATAGTTTTAAACACATAACTAAACAATTGTTACTGCAAATCTGAAGCGGATATTAAAAAATAGTGGTTTTCCAAAAAAATGTAGGAAAGTTTTAATACCTAATATGGTGAATCAAATGGTTTCCTCAATACCAGTTTCAGCTGAACCTCTAAAGAGAAGAGGTAATGATCCAATAAGTTGGTATCTATCAAATATTGGAAGGGTTCCTCTATTAACTCCATCAGAAGAGATTGAATTGGGTAACCAAGTACAGAAAATGATGATTCTTACTGAAGATGGTCAAGTTAATGAAAAAAATAAAGATTTTACTTTACAACAAAAAAGAACAATAAAAATTGGAAGAAGAGCAAAAGAAAGGATGATGAAGGCAAATCTTAGATTAGTAGTTAGTGTTGCAAAAAAATATCAAGGTAAAGGTCTTGAACTACTTGATCTTGTTCAGGAGGGTTCATTGGGATTAGAAAGAGCTGTTGAGAAATTTGATCCAACAAGGGGATATAAATTCTCTACGTATGCTTTTTGGTGGATTCGTCAAAGTATGACTAGAGCGATTGCTTGTCAATCTAGGACAATTCGCTTGCCTGTTCATTTAAGTGAAAGATTAGCTACTATCAGAAAAGTTAGTAGAGAGCTTGCTCATAAACTTGGTGCAATGCCTAACAGGATAGAAATAGCAGAAGCTATGGATATAGGGGTTGAAGAACTTGATTCTGTCCTAAGGCAAGCACTCTCTACTAGTAGTCTAGATGCTCCAGTCAATGGAGACGATGGGAGAAGCTTCCTCGGTGATCTCATCGCTGATACTAATCATGAAGAACCGCTTGATAAAGTTGAACAAAAGATTCATCAAGAACAATTGGGTAAATGGTTAAGTCATCTAAGTGAACAAGAACAGCATGTCCTTAGACTTAGATTCGGTTTGGATGGTAACGAAAGGCATACACTTGCTGAAATCGGAAGATTACTTGAAGTATCTAGAGAAAGAGTGAGACAAGTTGAATTAAAGGCTCTAAGAAAACTTAGAAATTTAACAAGAAAGTTACCAAGCGGAATTTAATTTAATCTTCAGCCCAAATATATTTGGTTAGTTCTTCTGGTTTAGGATCATGCGCTTCTAAAGCATTTGTTACTGACTGGGTTATTTCTGAATCAATTTTCTTCTCAATATTTTTTAATTCATCTTTACTAGCAAAATTACCTTCAACTAATTCTCTTGATAATTTTTTTATGGGATCCCTTTTTGCCCAAAAATCTTTCTCTTGTTGTGCTCTTAATTCATCAGGGTCTGCTAATGAATGCCCCCTAAATCTATAGGTTAAGCATTCTAATAAAGTAGGACCTTCTCCTGCTCGGGCTTTTTTTAGCGCTCTTTGGGCAGCACCTCTGACGGCAAGAACATCCATCCCATCAACTTCTTCTCCATGCATACCAAAGGCTGAAGCTTTTCTCCAGATTTCAGTATGACTTGTAGCTCTATCATGAGCCATTCCTATAGCCCATTTATTATTCTCAACAACAAAGATAATTGGTAGTTTCCATAATTGAGCCATATTTAAGCACTCAAAAAATTGACCATTATTGCAAGTCCCATCACCAAAAAAAGCAGCAGTAACAGCATCACTAGTATTATCTGCAAAAACTTCTCTTTTATATTTGCTTGAGAAAGCAGCGCCTAAAGCGACTGGAATCCCTTCGCCAATAAAAGCATAACCTCCCAGTAAATGATGTTCTTTAGAAAATAAATGCATTGACCCACCTCTACCTTTGCTGCACCCAGTTTCTTTCCCAAATAGTTCGCTCATTACTTCAAATGATGGAACTCCTGCGCTTAAAGCATGAACATGATCTCGATACGTACTACAAAACCAATCATGTTTCTTCTTCATCGCCCCGATTACGCCAGTGCTTATAGCTTCTTGGCCATTATAAAGATGAACGAATCCAAACATTTTGCCCCTATAATACATTTCAGCGCACTTATCCTCGAATCTACGCCCAAGAGTCATATCTTCGAATAAATTTAATCCCGTCTCACGATCTAGGATTGCTCTATCCGAGCCTTGAAGGTTAGAAATCCTTTCTACATGTGTTTCCAAGAAAATACCCAAAAGAAGTTTTGATTTGAAAACATTCTAGGACTCTATGGTCATTTTTTACGTTTTTTTTTAATAACTCTGTAAGACCTTATGAAAAAATTTTTTAACTTGATAATATTTGTCTAAAGATTTTAATAGGATATTTGATTGGAACTCCCATTAGATCACTTCCGTTTGATTGGTGTAAGTCCTTCTGCTACTTCAGAAGAAATTCTAAGAACCTTTCAATTGCGTTTGGATAAAACTCCTGATCATGGTTTTACCTACGAGGTCTTAACTCAAAGAGCTGAACTCTTGCGTTTGACTGCAGATTTGCTCACGAATGCTGAGAGTAGGAAGCGATACGAAGATCTTGTCCTCAATGGTGCTTCTGGTTTGGAATTTGCTTCTAATAGAGAAGTTGCCGGGTTGATACTTTTATGGGAATCGGGATCCCCAAAAGAGGCATTTAAGCTAACAAGAAAAGCCTTGCAGCCTCCACAAACTCCTGCTCTGGGCAGTAGTAGAGAGGCAGATTTAACATTATTAGCAGCTTTATCATCACGTGATGCAGCTATAAAAGAGCAAGATCAAAGATGCTATTCAAATGCAGCTGATTTTCTCCAAGAAGGTATACAAATTTTACAGAGAATGGGGAAGATGGGCGAACTTCGAAAAAATCTTGAGGATGATCTTTCTGTTCTACTACCTTACCGGATACTCGATCTCTTAAGTAGAGATCTTATTGATGTTGAAACTCATAAGAAAGGTGTCTCCATGCTTTTGAATTACATTAATAAAAGAGGTGGCTTAGAGGGTAAAAATAATTTTGACAATAAACAAATACTTGATCAAAAAAGCTTTGAAATATTTTTTCAACAAGTTAAATCTTTCTTAACAGTAAATGAGCAAATAGATCTATATTTGAATTTGCAAAAAAAAGGTTCCAATGAAGCTGGCTTTTTAGCTTCTTTAGCACTTACAGCTGAAGGTTATGCAAAAAAGAAACCAGAAAATTTATTCGAGGCTTTGAAGATTATTAAAAATATAAATATACCTGAATTAGATAGAATGCCAATTATTGGTTGTTTAGATTTACTACAGGCTAATATCGAGTCAGCAGAAAAAAAATTTTTATTGAGTTCAGACGAAAAATTGAAAGATTGGTTAGGTTCATATGAAGGTGAAAAATTAGATGCAATTTGTTTATATTGCAAAAACTGGTTAGAGAATGAAGTTTTAAAGGGCTATCGAGATATTCAGATTGATGAAGTAGATTTAGATTCTTGGTTTGAAGATAGCGGAATACAAGAATTTATTGAAAAATATGAGAAAAAAGCAAACTATGGCATATCAGGCACTTATATAAAAAAAATTAGTAATAATTTTAAAAAGAATGCAGATGAATCAACTTTTAATTTTAAAGTAGACGACGATAGACAGGATAAAAGTAATTTACCTCTACCGGGAGGCAATAAAAAAGATTCTGAAAATTTCTTTTCGGAAAATATTAGTAAGCAAGAATTAATTAGGCATAAATCTAAAGAAATTTTTGAAAAGATTAATGAATTTTATTCTGAATTAAAGTTCATAATTGGTGATTTATCTAAAAGTAATCAACTTACAAATAAATCAAGAAACAGTATTTACGTAAATGTATTTTTATTATTA
The DNA here is from genome assembly GCA_902625845.1 of uncultured Prochlorococcus sp. Taxonomy (GTDB): domain Bacteria; phylum Cyanobacteriota; class Cyanobacteriia; order PCC-6307; family Cyanobiaceae; genus Prochlorococcus_A. The sequence continues at coordinate 11,287 of CACOCT010000009.1, forward strand.
TTTGTTTTTGGTATAGGTTTAAGTTTTTTTAGAAATAACTCAAGAAATTTAGAAGAAGAAAATATTCCTGTTAAGACTTCAAACAAAGAAATTAACTCCTTAAATTCAGATAATAATTTTCAGGATTCTAAAGAAATAAATATTGAAGATACCAATAAAGAAAATTACATAACACAGGAAACTATTAATTCATTTAGCTCTATCACTTCTATATCACCAACGTTAACTGAAATTGAAACTTTATTAAAAAATTGGCTTGAAAATAAAAGTAAATTTCTTGCTGGCAAAGGAGATTTAGATCTTTCAAAAATAGTTCAAGCAAACCTAATAAGAAGATTAAATGATGATAGATCAACTGATATTAGCAAGAATATTACAAGAATAATTAATACTGAAATTCTAAGTCTAGAATATCTAAGCCAGTCTTCATCTCGTATATCTGTACTAGCAAAATTGAAATACTCTGAAAAAATTTTAAATAATAATGGAGATATATTGAATACAACAACATTTACTCCATTTCTAAAAGTCAAATATATTTTTGGATATTCCGAGAATTCTTGGAAGTTAGTTGAGCATAACCAATTAACTTAAATTAGTTGTGTGTTTCAGACTCATGCCTCCCTTATTGTCTATCGTTTATAATTGCATTAGTACGCTTTTTTATTAATGTTTGATGAACTTTCTGCAAGATTTGAAGACGCAGTAAAAAGTTTAAAAGGAGAATCAAAAATTAGTGAAAATAATATTGATTTAGCATTAAAACAAGTTCGTAATGCTTTATTAGATGCTGATGTAAGTTTATCAGTTGTAAAAGAATTTATTGAAGATGTTAAGGAGAAGGCTATTGGGGAACAGGTTGTAAGAGGTGTTAACCCTGGGCAGAAATTCATTGAAGTTGTAAACAGTGAATTAGTAAAAATAATGGGTAATGAGAATGCCCCTCTGAATGAGAATGAAAATAAGCCGACTGTTATTTTAATGGCGGGGTTGCAAGGTGCCGGTAAAACTACAGCCACTGGTAAATTAGGTCTTTACCTTAAAGAAAAACAGAAACAAGTTCTATTAATTGCTGCTGATGTATACAGGCCTGCGGCAGTTGAGCAACTTAAAACAATTGGGAAACAATATGAATTAGAAGTTTTCTCAGATTTGAGACAGAATAGTAAACCCGAGAAAATTGTGAGTGACGGAATTTCTTATGCGTTGAAAAATCAAAAAGATTTCATCATTATTGATACTGCAGGCAGGTTGCAAATCGATGAGTCAATGATGGATGAAATGGTTCGGATTAAGGAAGTCTCGAATCCTGATGAGGTCCTATTAGTAGTTGATTCTATGATAGGCCAGGAGGCGGCTGATTTGACCAAATCATTTCATGAAAAAGTAGGAATTACTGGTTCAGTCTTAACTAAGTTAGATGGTGATTCCAGGGGGGGTGCAGCTCTTTCAATAAGAAAAGTAAGCGGAAAACCAATTAAATTTATAGGAACGGGCGAAAAAATTGAGGCATTGCAACCATTCTATCCAGAAAGAATGGCGAGCCGAATTTTAGGTATGGGAGATGTTTTAACTCTTGTAGAGAAAGCTCAAAAAGAAGTAGAACTTGCTGATGCTGAGGTAATGCAAAAGAAGCTGCAAGAAGCAACTTTTGACTTTAATGATTTCGTAAAGCAAATGAGATTAATTAAACGAATGGGTTCATTAGGTGGATTAGTTAAATTAATTCCAGGGATGAATAAAATTGATGATGTAATGATTAAGGATGGAGAAGAACAGCTTAAAAAAATTGAAGCGATGATTGCTTCTATGACATTAGTTGAAAAACAAAAACCAGAATTACTTGCAGCTGAACCATCTAGAAGGAGTCGTATCGCTAAAGGTAGTGGATATGAAGTAAAGGAAGTTGATAAGGTCTTGTCTGATTTCCAAAGGATGAGAGGGTTTATGAAACAAATGTCTAATGGAGGAATGCCTGGAATGGGAGGAATGCCTGGAATGGGAGGAATGCCTGGAATGGGAGGAATGCCGGGGATGGGAGGAAATAATAATTATCGTCCAAAAAAAGCGAAATCTGCTAAGAAAAAAAAGGGATTTGCAGATTTATAATTTTCAAAAATTTCCTATCAATGATATTATAAATTAAACAAACAAACTTTTAAGATGATTAAATTGCGCCTAAAGCGCTTTGGAAAGAAAAAAGAGGCTAGTTTCAGAATTGTCGCATGTAACAGTACCTCTAGAAGAGATGGTAGACCACTGCAGGAACTCGGCTTTTACAATCCAAGAACCAAAGAAACAAGACTTGATACTGAAGCCTTAAGATTAAGATTAACCCAAGGAGCTCAACCAACAAATATCGTTAGAACATTGTTGGAAAAAGGTGGGTTATTAGATAAAAAAGAAAGACCTTCAATAGCTATCGGCAAAGCAAAATTAGCTGAAAAAGAAAAAACTGCAAAAGCCGAAGCAAATAAATCTGGAACAACCGAAGCTGAAAAAGAATAAATTTGTTTATTTTACATCCATATTTAAATATTAAATGAAAGAAGTTTCCCATATAGGTCACTTCACTATAGATTTACCAAGTACAGATGCTGCTACGGCATTTTCTGGACCTGGGAATTCATGCCTGAAAAAATTTGAGACTTTAACTGGGGTTTCATTCGCTGTAAGAGGCTTGCAGCTTGAGATGAGTGGTCTGACATCAAAATTAGAAAAAGCATCTGCACTCGTTGAATTGACAAGGCCAATATGGGAACAAGGTTTAGAAGTCCCAGAGGTTGATTTGAAAGCGGCATTTTGTTCTCTAAATTTAGGACAAGCAACATCTCATGCTGAATTAGGAAAGAAAGTACTTGTTCGATCAAAAGGCGGTAAATTCTTAAGACCAAGAACAATAAGGCAAAAGGCTTATGTAGAAGCAATAGAGAATTATGATTTAACTTTTGCAATAGGACCAGCAGGAACAGGTAAAACATTTTTAGCAACAGTTTTAGCTGCAAGATTATTATCAGAAAAAGCAATTGAGAAAATCATTTTAACTAGACCTGCTGTTGAAGCAGGAGAAAACTTAGGATTTTTACCTGGAGATTTACAGCAAAAAGTAGACCCATACTTAAGACCTCTTTTTGACTCCCTACATAGTATTTTTGGATCTGAAAGAACTAATTCACTTATCGATAAAGGGATTATAGAAATAGTACCCCTTGCCTTTATGAGAGGCAGAACACTGGAAGATTCACTAATTATTCTTGATGAGGCTCAAAATACAACAAAATCTCAAATGAAAATGTTTTTGACTAGATTAGGTGAGAGATCAAAAATGATTGTTAATGGAGATATTACTCAAATTGATCTCAAGAATAGAAATGATAGTGGTTTAACTGAAGCAATTCATATTTTTTCAAATGTAGAGGATATAAAATTTTGCTATTTGACAACTGAAGATATTGTTCGACACACACTAGTGCAAAAAATCATAGAAGCTTATAAAAATTAATTGGGTGAACCGCACACAGAAATTTATAAAAAATACAGTAAAATGATATTAATTAAAAAATAAAAAATGCCTGCAAGTAGTAATTTTCAACAAGCTATTCGCGAAGCTCAAAATAGAGCAATTGTTGGACCAAACGTTGTCAACAAAGCTTTGCCCTATGTTGGTGGAGGAATGGTTTTAACCTCTGTCGGTGTGTTAGGCGGCTTGTCTATCATGAACAGTCCGATTTTTAATCCACTATTTTTTATTGCAATTATTGGTCAGTTAGTACTCTTTTTTGTTGCTCAAAGCGCCGCTAATAACGCTAATAATACAAAAGCACTACCTCTGCTTGCTACTTATAGTCTGCTTACTGGCTTTACATTAAGCGGAATTATAGCTTATGCAGCTTTAAGTATTGGTGTAGGCTCAATTGCTACTGCTGCTTTAGCTACAGGTATTACTTTCGTAATTGCATCATATACAGGTCAAAGAATGAGCGATAATGTCGGACAAGCTCTTCAGGGTGTGGTAGGCCTTGGTCTTCTGGGTCTCATAATCGCAATGGTAGTTCAATTTATTGGTGGTCTATTTTCTCCTGCTTTTGGAGGTAGTGGTTTTGAACTGCTTATCGCTGGATTTGGAACAGTATTATTTGTGGCTATGTCATTTGTAGATTTCTACACTATGCCAAGAAGATATAGCGATGACCAGTATCTGGCAGGGGCTTTAGGTATGTATCTGACCTATATAAACCTCTTTGTATTCATATTAAGATTAATGATTGCTTTGCAGGGTGGTGGAAGAAGAGATTAATTTAAATACTTATCTTCTTTTAAAAAAGAGCTAGCAATAGCTCTTTTTTATTGTGCGATTTCGTTTACTTTTTCTCTTATAAGATTTTTTTGTTCTGCACTATATTTTACTTCATTATCAAAACTGTTTCCCATATTATCAATTTCTGAAAGCATTTTATTGATTTTTTTTGTTACTAATTTAGTATCTAATTCTTTTAAAAGATTTATACACCTTTCAGAAATATTATTTGACCTTTCAGCGTATTCAAAATTCTTATCTTTTTGATGATTAAGTATTTGGGCAGAACTCATAAACAAATTTTTAATTGTAATTTCTACAACATGAACACCTCTCTCTCTTAATATAAAAATTAGAGAAGAAGGTAATTTATCTAATAAAGTACATTTACTGTCTGATAAGGCATAAGCGAAAAACCCCCTTATGCCATTTTTGGTCTTGATAAGTTCTTTAATACGATCAGCTAAAACCTCATCACTTAAAAGATCATCGTCCCAATTTTTGCACCAATCATTAGCAATATTAATTGATTGTATAAAAGATGGGTCTTTAATAATTATGGTTTTTTTCTTCATTTTTGATCAGAATCTTATTATGGTCAATATTTAGTACTTGTGAATAATTATAAATCTGGCTTTGTGACTTTGCTAGGGAGACCAAATGTTGGTAAGTCAACTTTAATTAATAAACTTGTTGGAAAGAAAATAACTATTACATCACCCATTGCCCAAACAACTCGTAATAAATTAAGGGGAATACTTACTACAAATGATACACAAATAATTTTTATAGATACTCCAGGTATACATAAACCGCATCATTTGTTAGGTGAGAAACTGGTTAAAAATGCAAAGTCGGCAATTAATGGAGTAGATCTTATATTGTTAATATTTGATTCTTACTATAAACCTGGAAGAGGAGATGAGTATATAAGAGATTTATTAATTACTAATAAAGCAAAATGTTTAGTAGTCTTAAATAAATGGGATTTATTAGAAAACGGGGATAAAATTGTCAGATTGAATCAATATAAGGAACTTTTAAATGACAATTTAATTAGTTTCCAAGAAGTTAGTGCCTTAAATGGTCATGGATGTAATCAATTAATAAAAAAAATCAGGGGGTTTCTTCCGAAAGGGAAACCTCTTTATCCCAAAGATACTATTGTTGATCAACCTATTAAGGTAATATTATCTGAATTAATTAGAGAGCAGGTATTACTAAACACAAGAGAGGAGATCCCTCATAGTGTAGCCGTTAAAATAGAGAAAGTGGAATATATAAAAAATAAGGAGAAAGACATTACGGCTATTTTGGCGACAATTATTGTGGAGAGAAAAACTCAGAAAGGGATCCTTATAGGAAAAGGAGGTTCAATGTTAAAAGTTATTGGACAATCTGCAAGAATGAATATGAAAAATCTAATTGAGGGGTCGATTTATCTCGAACTATTTGTAAAAGTAATACCAAATTGGAGAAAAAAAGAATCAAAGTTAATTGAATTTGGTTATGAGGAAGATTTCTAAATGTCTAAGATTTGTTTTGATGTAATCAGCTTATTTCCCAATTCTTTTCAAGTATTGAATGAAATGGGTGTTATTTCTAGAGCTGTCAAAAATAATCTAATATCAATAAATACTTGCGACTTGCGAAACTATGGGGTGGGCTCTTATAAGCGAGTTGATGACATCCCTTATGGAGGTGGGGCAGGAATGGTTCTCAAACCAGAGCCAATATATAAGGCTTATGAATCAATCAAAAAAAATAAAAATAAACTTACACTTTTAATGTCACCACAAGGGCAAGTAGTAAAGCAAAAGGATTTTGTCAGATGGTCATCATATGATCAATTAATTATTATTTGCGGGCAATACGAAGGTTTTGATGAAAGAGTAAGAGTATTAGCGGATGAAGAAGTTTCTATTGGAGATTATATTTTGACTGGAGGAGAAATTCCAGCATTAACTATTATTAATGGGATTTCTCGTTTAATACCAGGAATACTTGGAGATCCTGATTCACTGAATGATGAGAGTCATAATGCGTGCTATTTAGAGTATCCACATTACACAAGGCCTTCAAGCTTCAGGAGTATGAATGTACCAAGTATTTTATTGAGCGGTAATCATAAAGAAATTAAAAATTGGCGAAATGAGCAGAAGATTATAAGAACTTTGGAAAGAAGAAAAGACTTAATTTCTTCTGAAGACTTTAAAAATTTACCAGGAAGTAAGAGAATAAATAAAGAAAACTATAACTTTATGAGATTTCGCATCGGTAATGGATATGATATCCATCGATTAAAAAAGGGTAGGGATCTGATTATTGGAGGAGTAAAATTAGAACATCCAAATAATTTAGGACTCGATGGACATAGTGATGCAGATGTTCTTAGTCATTCAATTATGGACGCACTCTTAGGTGCACTTTCATTAGGTGATATTGGTAAATATTTTCCACCAACTGATGAAAAATGGAAAAATGCCGATAGTTTAGTATTACTCTCAAAAGTAGTTGAATTGGTAAAAAATAAAGGATGGTTAATTAATAATATTGACAGTGTTATTGTTGCAGAAAGGCCAAAATTTCTTCCTCATATAGATTCAATGAAAGATAATATTTCTAAAGTCATATGTTTAGAAAAGGACTTAATAGGTATAAAAGCAACAACAAATGAAACCTTAGGACCAGAAGGCCGTGAAGAGGGAATAAGTTGCCATTCAGTAGTTTTATTAGAGAAAAAATAATGAAAGTAATTTTTTTCTTACAAAATCTTATAAAAAAGTTTGTTGTATTAATATTTATATCTATTATTATTCAATCAAATTTTACAGATGCCTTAGCTCTTCCAATGAATAAATTAAATGGGAGTATTACAGAAGAATTACGACTAAGTGTGCCCTTAAAATATAAAGAATCTTGGCTTAAGGCAGAGGAGGAAGTTTGGGAGCCATGGCTTTCAAAACAAGATGGTTTTTTAGGAAGGCAAATTTTTTATAATCAGAAAACGGAAGAAGCTTTATTACTTGTTAAATGGGAGAATAGAAAGTTATGGAAAAATATTTCGAATGAAGAAGTTAATAAAATGCAAAAAATCTATGAGGAAACTGTTACTAGCTCTCTAGAAATTGAAACTAATCCGTTTAAGTTTATTTATGAAGGCGAATTATTTGAGCAAAAATGATATTAGATATTAGATTCGACTTTGATAGACAAAATCGTTTAGGGTTAATTGAAGCAATTTGGGGAGAACATAAAAGTGTTGAACAATTAAAAAAAGTTGCTCATGAAGTTTTAAAAAAAGATGAATTTGTTTTTATAACAAGAATTAATGAAAGCAAAGCTAGATGCCTGAAAGATATTTATTCAAATGCAATATATATTAGAGATGCAAATTGTTTAGTTATTGGAGAAAATGCAAATAAAATTGAATCTGAGAAAACTGTCGCTATAGTTTCTGGAGGTTCTAGTGACTTAAAGGTATCACTTGAAGTTCAAACGGCTTTAGAAATTTATGGCATATCATGTGAAACTTTTATAGATGTTGGAGTTGCTGGTATTCATAGACTTTTTAGTCAATTAGACAAAATTAATGAACATGACTTAATAATAGTCTGCGCTGGAATGGAAGGTGCTTTGGCTACTGTGATCGGAGGACTATTGCCTCAACCGATAATAGGAGTACCAGTATCTATTGGATATGGAGTTAGTAAAGATGGAATGGTGGCTTTGAATAGTATGCTTGCAAGTTGTTCTCCTGGGATCATGGTAATGAATATAGATAATGGCTACGGTGCTGCAATGGCTGCTCTCAGAATAATAAAAAGTTAAAAAATATAGTTATTATTTCTTATGATTAATCTCTAAAAGATTTTCTATCCATGTGTTTAATCTTTGAGATAATATTCCCTCTTCCCGCATTTTTATAGCTTTCATAATGACTTGAGTATTAACCCACTCTGGGTATCTTTTTTGCATTTTTATTATTATTATTATTTCTTTGAAACAGATATAAGATTTGTAATCAATAGACGAGTAACAAATTTAATCAATATTGTCAGAATTATTACTCAGTCTTGATAATTCTGAGGAATTACATTCATTTTCAACATTTTTTAATCTATCGATTAAGTCAGAAAGATCTTTATGAGCTAATTGTCCATTTTGCTCCCATTTTAAAGACCTTGTAGATTGCTTTAATTCTTCTTTCATTTTTACTTTAACAGTAATAAGAATATAAAATGAAAAAATAAAAATTTGATCAATTGTTTCATTGATTAGGTTAAAAAAATATGAAGATATTTTTTAATTATTCAACTTCTGGTGAAAATTCACTAATCAGTATCATCTGTGATCTATCTTATGTAAGATTATCCTCCTCCAACTATTGATACAATTTCTAATTTGTCTCCATTTTTAATATATTTATCCTCCCACTCTGCTGAATTAATAATTAGTTTATTTACTTCAACAACTACTGTATTGGAAGAATATCCGAGAAGTTGAATAGTCTCAATTAATGAAATGCTTTTTTTGGATTGAAATAGTCTTTCTTCTCCATTTACCCTAATTTTCATCAGTTAAAGAATTTATTATCATAATAGCTTTTTCTTTAGGATTTTTTGAATTAATAAGATCTGATATTATTGCAACCTTGCGAATATTATTTTCTGTTAACAAAGAAATGTTTTGTTGGTTAATTCCTCCAATTGCGAACCATGGAATTGAAATATCTTTTGTGAGTGATTTTAAAGTATTAATCCCTAAAGGGGCTTTTTCTTTTTTAGTTGTAGTTGCAAAAACTGGACCTATACCTAGATAGTCACAACCATCTTGTATTGCTTTTTTTATATCTAACTTATTACTAGCTGAAATGCCTATTATTTTTGAAAAACCCAATATATTCCTAGCGGATTTTATATCCATATCATCTTGACCAAGATGGACTCCATCTGCTTTACAAGCCAAGGCTATATCAACTCTGTCATTTATTATAAAAAGAACACCAAAATCATCGCATAATTCTCTTACTTTGATTGCAAATTTAAGGTTATCAGAGTCTTTACCTCTCTTAAATCTCAATTGCATAATTTTTACACCCCCTTCCAAAATATTTTTTATTTTCTCAAATAAATTTTCGTTTTCAATGCTAATAAAATATAAAGCATTTTCATTCAGAATTTTTCGAAGTGAGTAATTTGACTGGGCTTCTAATAAGACAATTTCAAGATTATAAATTTCATATCTAATCTCAGAAGAAATTTTACAAAGAATTTGATTATGATTTCTTGAGAATTCTTCGATTACCCTTAATGCTTCTTGAACTCTGGCAGCGTTAGAACTAATTATGGAGCATGGAGTATATCTTTTAAATTGTTCAGGATGACTCAAACCAGTACATTCATCATTAATAAAGTTTCTAGATTCTTTATAAATTTTAAGGTGATGTTTACCTAAAGTTTGTCTGAAATTCTTAAAACTTTTAACTAAATCTTTTCTTCCAAGAGCAAATCTCGCCCAGTCTTCCAAAACTCTTAAACCTTCTCTAGCTCTGTCTAAATTTGCATCAATAATTTGAGCTATTCTTAAATCTTCTAATTGTTTTAAGTCTAAGCTTTCCATATTGATTTTTATTTTATCTTATTAAAAATTTCTTCAGCCATGCTTTTATCCCTATTAATTTGTTTTGACAATTCATTGAAATTTGAAAATTTTATTTGAGCTCTAATTTTTTTTATGGGTTGTATTGTTAGTTTTAAATCATATAGATTAATATTTTGATCAATTAAATGAACTTCTACCGCAGAAGTTGAGAGAGGATCAATTGTCGGTTGAGGGCCTAGATTCATTAGAGAGGGTATTTTGTATTTAAATTTTTCAGTAAAGGTCCAGGCCGCATAAACACCCTCCCCTGGTAGAAACTTTCTTCCATCTATTTCAAGGTTTGCTGTTGGGAAGCCAATCTCTTTCCCAAGACCCTTGCCTTTAACAACTTTACCTGAAAAATTATAGGGCCTTTTTAGCAATTTTCTGGCATTTTCTAAATCGCTGTTAAGCAATAATTCTCTTACCCTGCTACTACTGATTCTTCCATATTGATCCTCTAAAAGTGGGACAATATTTAATGCAATATTATGATTTTTAATTGATTCCTTAATGGTATCGATATCTCCTTGCCTCTTGTAGCCGAATCGAAAGTTTTCTCCTACTGAAATACTTTTTGCTTGAAGTTGGTTAAAAAGGATATCTTTTAAAAAATAATTAGCGCTAAGTTTGGATAACTTTTTATCAAAAGGTATTAAAACTAATTGTTCAATACCAAGACTCTCCAAAAGTGGAAGCTTTTCTTCTGGGAGGTCAAGCCTTAATCTGGTTTCACCATATAAGATTTCTCTTGGATGTGGCCAAAAGCTTGCAACGGTTGGGGTATATTTACTATTTTTTATAACAGTTTCAATTAATCTTCTGTGACCTTCATGTAGGCCATCAAAACTTCCAATAGCGATAGAGGTAGATGCTTTGACTTCAGATGGTGATATTAAAGAGATCACAATATAACGTGCAATTTTATGAAATTGATGGCAAATTTGAATAAATAATTTATTCAATCAAATGAATGGCTGACAAAATAGATTTTCAGTTGCTTTCATTTGGAATGCGACGGACAGGTTGGATACGCTTTTGGATTCAATCTATTCTAGGTGTTGTTGTAACATCTGTTTTGCTTTTTTCAAATGTTGTAAGTAATGATAGCGAAGGACAGCTTAGTTTGGCACCAGGGTTATCATTAACAACAATATCCTTAGTCATACTATTTTTAAGCCTTTGGCAGGGGTGGTTAATTATAAAAACTGGTAGAGCAATTTCAAGTAATGTAAGACCATCAAGAGGTCAGACGAGCAAACTTATTAAAAGAGGTTTAGTTATTGATTTATTAGGAATATTGTTTGGACTTATTGGATATCAAGCTCTTATGGGGGCGCTTTTTATACAAGCCTCCACTCAAACACAAGGAATTGCCATAGCTACAAGCTCAGATGTTGCAATTACTGGATTAGAAATTCTGTCTGTCTTAAGTAATACACAAGTCATTGCAGCACATTTTATGGGATTATGCATCTCATTATGGTTGCTTAGAAGGATCTATAAAAGTTGAATATTGGGAAGCATCTCTAAACTATCTCTCCAAAACAAATCAGGCTCAATTGGTGTTAATGAAAGTTTTTTCCTTTCTATTTGGGAAACATCGCTGGGCCAATTTTTAGGCCCATATCCCTTAGAATTGAGATCCAATACAGCTTCTCCAGCTAACCAAAAATAGGTATCTCCTCTTGGATCTTCTCTTTTTAAAAATTGATTTTTATATTTTCTTATTGACAATCTTGTCCAAGAACCTCCTATTATTTCGGATTTTTGACATGGTGGAATATTTAAATTAAGAAGTAATGATTTTGGCCAATTATTTTTTAAAGCTTGTTCAGCAATTTTTAAAGAAACCTCACTCGCAAATTCAAAATCTCTCCACTTAAAATCAGCTAAACTAACTGCCATTGATGGTATATTTTCAAGGGTTCCTTCCATAGCAGCAGCCACAGTACCTGAACAAAATATATCAGTACCTAAATTAGGACCTTGATTAATACCAGAAAGAACTAAATCAGGCTTCCCATCTAACAATTCAGATAAAGCTAACTTTACACAATCTGCTGGAGTCCCTGAGCAGCCCCATGCTTTAATCCCTTTCTGAAATAATGCATCTGCTTTCTCAACCCTTATTGGAGAGGATAAAGTTAATCCATGACCGGTTGCAGATCGCTCTTGATCAGGACAGACTACAGTAACATTATGTCCTCTCTCTAATGCTTTTTTAGAAAGTGATCTTATTCCATCAGCAAAAATGCCGTCATCATTACTAATTAAAATATTTAATGAATCCATTTAGAGAAATAATTTTTAATATGCACTATGGTTAAGTAATATGAACTTATACCTATTTTTACTATATCAGTGAGTGAAATTGAATTACTAGATCAAATTGAGAATGAGTTGAAAAGTCTCTATGATTCTGCTGATCAAGATATAAAAAATACAAAAAAAGAAGGCGATTTAGAACTTTTAAGGGTTTCTTTGCTTGGGAAAAAGGGGAAATTATCTAATATTTTAAAAAACATGAGTAAGTTAGAAATAAAAGATAGACCAAAAGTTGGCCAAAAAGCAAATATTCTCAAAGCTAATCTACTTGAGGCTATAAGTACTCGGAAGAAACAATTACTAAATTTTGCTTTAGAGTCGAAAATTGCAAATGAGAAATTAGATGTAACTATTCCCTCTATTGGGACTCCAAAAGGTAATCAACATCCATTACTGTCTACTCAAGATGAAATTATTGATATTTTTTGTGGATTAGGTTATTCAGTAGCAAATGGGCCTGAAATAGAATCGGATTTCTATAATTTTGAGTCTTTAAATATACCTAAAAATCATCCCGCTAGAGATATGCAAGATACATTTTATTTAAATGATAATTTCCTTTTGAGGACGCATACATCTCCTGTTCAAATAAGATATTTAAAAGATAATCCACCTCCTACCAGAATTATTTCTCCTGGTCGTGTTTACAGAAGAGATGCAGTGGATGCAACACATTCCCCAGTTTTTAATCAAGTAGAAGTTTTATGTATTGATGAAGGTATTAACTTTAGTCACTTAAGAGGAACTGTACTAACTTTTTTAAAAACTTTTTTTGGTGACTTGCCCATTAGGTTTAGAGCTAGTTATTTCCCTTTTACCGAACCATCGGCTGAAGTAGATGTTCAATGGAAAGGGAAATGGTTGGAGGTCATGGGATGTGGCATGGTTGATCCAATGGTTCTTAGTAGAATGGGAATAGATTCAGAGAAATGGACAGGTTTTGCTGCAGGTTTAGGAGTTGAAAGATTTTGCATGGTAAGACATCAAATCGATGATATAAGAAGGTTTTATACTAATGATTTGAGGTTCTTAAAACAATTTTAGTGAAGTTTATTCATATTAAAATTAGCTTTTATAGAGCAATGTGGTTTAAGGTATAAATAGTTATTAATTTATCGATTGGTACGAAAAGCTGGACTAATCGTCAATGATGGAAAAGATTTAGCTGTAGAAACAGCTATATCTGTTCAAAAAAAGTTGGAAAGTTCTAATTATAAAGTTGTGAGAGTTAGCAGCTCTGGTGGGATGGTGGGTTTTGCAAATCCTGATCAACATGTAAGGCCACTTGGGTATACAAATTGTGTCCCGGATGGTTTCAATTCCTCTATAGAATTTGCAATTGTTCTTGGTGGAGATGGAACTGTATTGTCTGCTGCTAGGCAAACTGCACCTGCAAAAATTCCGATACTAACTATTAATACTGGCCACTTAGGATTTTTGGCAGAAGCTTATTTGTCTAATCTTCAAGATGCATTGGATAAATTAATTCAAGGTAATTGGGAGATAGAAGAAAGGAATAGTTTAATTATCAGTGTAATGCGAAATGATCAAAGAAGATGGGAGTCTTTATGCCTTAATGAAATGGCCTTGCACAGGGAGCCATTAACAAGTATGTGCCATTTTGAAATATCAATTGGAAAGCATGCACCTGTTGATATTTCTGCTGATGGTGTAATTCTATCTACTCCAACAGGATCAACAGCATATTCATTGAGTGCGGGAGGCCCTGTTATAACTCCTGATTGCCCAGTCGTACAATTAACTCCAATAGCTCCTCATTCATTAGCATCTAGAGCCTTGGTTTTTAATGATTCTGAACCAGTAACTGTTTTCCCAGCAACACCTGAAAGGTTAATTATGGTTGTAGATGGTAATGCCGGATGTTATGTCTGGCCAGAAGATAGAGTCTTAATTAGAAAAAGTAATCATCCCGTGAGGTTTATAAGATTGGAGGATCATGAATTTTTTCAGGTATTGAGAAATAAGTTAGGTTGGGGATTGCCTCATGTTGCAAAACCAGACAAATAAATTTATTTTTTCTTTGCTTTAATAATAAATACTGGATTATTTGGCTCGAATCTTGTCCCTTCAGAAATACTTAGACCTTTAAATGTTTGGATTAGGTTCATACTAGTTTCGTAATTAAATTGTCTTAGACAATTAGAAATTTTTTCTAAAACTTCATAAGTAATTATAGGTAACACTATAATGTCTCCTCTTTTTAGAAATCTTGTTAAGACTTTAATAACTTCAATTTTTGTCTCTTTATCACAACCACCTATAACAACTCTGTTTGAGTGAGAAAATGAATCATTCAAATCATTCAAATCATTTTTTAAAAATTGTTTTACATCACTCTCTATTATTTTTGCTGGTGAGACCCCTAATATTTTTGAATTTTTTTTAACTAATAATTGACTTCCAAATCTCTTATCTATAGATATTAAATTTAATTTTGGTCTTAATCTTATAGCCTCTAAACCAATTGCACCGCTGCCTGAGCCGATATCTAATAGAGTACCTATTTCTGGTAACTCTAAATCAGCTAATATTTGAATTCTGATTTCTCTTTTTGTAAGTAAATTAGGCCTATCATAAAATGTTTTAAAAGTATTATCACTGATACCAAAAAGAGGAAAATTTGTATTTGAATAAGTGATTTCTTTTTTTAAAAGAATAACTATATTTAAATCAGATATTTCTTGTGGAATTTTTTCATGGTGTGATATTAATCTGATTCTCTCATTTTTAGAACCTAAATCTTCACATAACCAAAATTCATAGGAATCCTGTAGATTAAGTTCTTTTAGATTTCTCCTAATTAACTCTAAATTATTATTATTAGGATCTGTAAGTACTGCTATTGCTTTTTCTTTTAACTTCAGGAATTTTATTAATTCATTTGTTTCTCTACCATGAATGCTAACTGCTTTGACATCCTGCCATGATATTTTTAATTTGCTAAAGGCTAATTGGAGGCATGTTTTACCTGGATAAAATAATAATTCCTCTTTTGAAAAATTATTTAGAAGGATTCTTCCAATTCCGAACCAAAGAGGATCGCCTCTAGATATAAGTATTACATCATCATCAATAAATTTAAGCCATTTTATTAGATCTAAATTGCTTTTACTTTCATAAAAATTTTTCTCCTCAATCAATTTCATTGAAACCCAGCTCTTTAATTCACTTATATATGTATGGGGAGCTGCAATATTTTTTACTTTATGAAAAATTTCTTGTAAATCTAATGATAAGTCATCCTTTTTAAATGAATTTAATCCTATTACATGAATTTTTCTTTTTATTTTTTTCATCAATTATTTTACTTGAGGCTAAAAAAAGTTTAATTTGTATAAGTTCTAGAATTATCCTATTATTATATGAGTCAATAATAAAGAGACTAGTTGTCAAAAAGAAGAAAGCGATTACACGAATTACTATTAGCTCTTATTAACAAACAAGATTATTTAGAACTAATAGAGGATGATTCCAACGATTTAACCAAAAGTTTCTCTGAAAATGAATCAAGAGATTTTTCAAAATCAATTGAGAGAAATCGTAAAATTCTGAAGAAATATCACTCTCTTGTTAGGACAGCTGTTACCCTTGATGCTCTTATGGATTCTGAAAATGAAGAAAATTTTAAAATTAATAAATGAATACCTAGCAAAAATCCTTATTTGCTTAATTATTGTTCCTTTATTATCTTTGCCTGTAAAATCATATGCAGAGGTTACAGAAACTCAAATAAATGGTGGTTTAATAAATGCTAGTACAGAATTCCTTAGGGATTTAGATTATGAAACTTGGCAATTGGTAGTATATAAAGCACCTAATAATGATGAACAGTTAGTCTTAAGGGTAATTGGATATCCAGGAAATTTAAGGATTGATCATCCTTTACCCCTCGATGTGGAGTCTGGAAGAAAGAAATGGAAGTTAGATGACATAACTTTATTAAATACTGAGCTCGCAGAAGATAGCAGACAAGCTGCTGCTGAATTTGATCTGGAAAATTTACTTCAAGATATTTCTCAAAATAGACCTTTAAGGCTTTCTTTACAAGGAGTCTTTTCGGAGCTCCCCGTGCCTCCCTTTTTAGTTAAAGAATGGAGGGAATTAAGAACTCAATCCTAAAATGAAGGTAGACAATTTCATTCACAAAAAATGGATGATAAGAGCAATTCGTTTGGCTTCTCTTGGTAGAGGTTTTACGAGTCCAAATCCACTCGTTGGAGCAGTAATTCTTGATAAAAGAGGAAAATTAATCTCAGAAGGTTTTCATCAAAGAGCAGGATTGCCACACGCTGAAGCGATGGCATTTAATAATCTAAAAGTTGATCCTTATGGAGGAACTCTATATGTCAATCTTGAACCTTGTTGTCATAGAGGAAAAACACCACCCTGCGTAGATAGAATAATTTCTTCAGGAATAAAAAAGGTATTTGTATCGATTAAAGATCCAGATTCAAGAGTCGCAGGTAAGGGAATTAGTTTATTAAAGGATGCTGGAATAGAAGTAAATTTAGGATTATGTAAAAATGAGGCCTTGGAATTAAATAAATCTTTTATTTTTAAAAATTTAACTTCTTCTTCTTATGGAGTTTTGAAGTGGGCAATGAGTATAGATGGCAGGCTTGGACTTAAAAATGGAGAAAGCAAATGGATTACCACTGTAAAATCTCGCTCATTAGTTCATAAACTCAGAGCCGACTTCGATGCCATAGTTATTGGTGGTAATACATTGAGAAAAGATGATCCTTTATTAACAACTCGCGGACTAAAAAAAATAGAACCTTTAAGGGTTGTTTTCACTAGAACTTTAGATTTACCTTTAAAAGCAGAATTATGGGATACTAAATTATCAAAGACTTTAGTTGTATATGATTCTTCTACCGCTAATGAGGGAAATTTAAAAAAGATTCCTAAAAATGTAGAAATAGAAAAAGTTAATTCTGATAATCCAAAATTACTTTCAAAAATTTTAGCGAAAAAAGGTTGTAATAAAGTTTTATGGGAATGCGGTCCTGAACTCGCGACTTCAGCTGTTAAGGCAGGATGTATTCAAGAATTTATTACCTTTCTAGCTCCAAAAATTCTTGGAGGTGATAATGGGATGAACCCTTTTTCTGATTTTGAATTTAAATCTATGGATGAAGTAATAAATTTGAATTTACAAGAAATAAAACCTTTATTTAGAGACATCTATTTAAGAAGTGTTATGAAAGAAAAGACTTTCTAATCACATTAAAATAATTAACTTACGGTTCTCACCCAAAAACAAAACGACAAATACGATATTAAGTTATTTAGTTTATAATGAGATAAATTTAAGTTTATTATGCCAATAAGACAGGACGATAATCAACCTAACAGAAGATGGGTCAATACAGGGATTATTAAAATTTACTCAAAAACCGTTTGTTGGTTCAGGCATCTTAGGATCGGCTCTAGGTATGGATAAAATAATAATGAAATTAATTTTTTCTCATTTAAAAATTCCGCAAGTTAATTTTTTCATAATCCAAGACAAAAATTTAAATGACAGTAATAATTTAAAGATAATTTGTGATCAAATTGTAAAAAAACTAAATTTTCCACTATTTATAAAACCAGCCAATTCTGGTTCATCAATTGGGATATCAAAAGTAATAAATAAATATGATATTTTTGGCGCTTTACAAAAAGCATGGACCATTGATCATAGAATAATTGTTGAAGAGGGTTTAGAAGTTAAAGAACTAGAGGTTGGTATAATAGGAAACAGAAATCTTATTGCATCTGAGGTTGGCGAAGTAAATTACACATCAGACTGGTATGATTACGATTCCAAATACGAAACAAATAATAAGATAATAATCCCAGCTAATATTAATACTAGTTTAAGAGAAAAGATTCAAACATTATCAATACAAAGCTGTATGGCATTAAATATTAATATATTTGCAAGAGTAGACTTTTTCCTTGAAAAAGGTACCAATAAAATATATTTAAATGAAATTAATACTATCCCTGGTTTTACCACAAATAGTATGTTTCCATTACTTTGGCAATCATCAGGTTTAGAAATTGATGAACTTGTCGCTAGACTAATAGAATACTCTCTTTAAAATTTTTGTCTAAATGCTTCATGGACTACTTTGGTTGCCATTAATTTTTATTTTCTTCCTCCTAACTGCATTAGGATGGTTAGAAAGAAGGAGACAAAATCTATTTAGAAATTGGGCGAATGGATCTGAACTATGTAAATTAGATAGTTCAGGAGCGGCTTATCTAAAAGATGGCAGGTTAACTTGGAGTGCTTTCGAAGCAGGTGAATTTAAAGAGAAAGATAGTTTTATTATTAAAAAGCTTGAATTAATTGAGCTTATGGCACTTACATCAGGAGAAGCTCCTCTTACTAACGAATCACAAGGCAAATGTAGATTAAGACTTGTTGGAAGTGGAAGAGAAATGGATGTACCGTTTTCAGATGCAGATAGGGCTAGAGAATGGATGGATCAATTAATGCAGAAAGCACGTTGTGATTTGTGAAAGACAGAGAAAATTACGAAATAAAGAAATTAATATTATTAGGAATATTCTTTTTATTTACGAATATTTTTACTATTAATTTATTCAAAAAAGTAAATCTTAAAAATGTACATATTAGTGGAGCAGAATTTATATCAGTAGATGATATTACTGAAAACACTTCACTCCAATTACCTAAGAAATTAATTTTCATAAAAACAAAATTAATTGAAAAAGAATTAGAACAAAATCTTTCCTTAAGGAAAATATCAATATCTCGACAAGTTTTTCCATTTGGATTAATAATTAATATTAAAACAAGAGAGCCTGTCGCTTTTGCAGAAAAAGAAGAAAACGGAATAAAAACAAAAGGTTTTATTGATAAAGATGGTTTTTTTATCAATGAGAAATATGTGCCTGAAAAAGAAAAATTGATTTTTCCAATAAAGATAATCGGATGGGATAAAGATTATAAAAATCTAATCTCATTGATAATAAAAAAATATGGAGATAATGATGATCTTAAAGTGATAAAAATCAGTTCAGAGGGATTTATTACCTTAGAAGAAATATTTTTAAAAAAAATCTATTTAGGTTCTCAAATTCAAGAACTAGAAAAAAAA
>CACOCT010000010.1 GCA_902625845.1 uncultured Prochlorococcus sp.
AAACCTATGGATTGAATTTTATTTAATAGAAATAGATTTCAATCAAATCAACGTACAAATAAGCGAAACAGAAAAAAGGAATGAATTTAGTATATTAAGTAAATGCAAAACTTTTAATTACGCTCAATCAATTCAAACATTGATTGAAGCCAATAAAAAAAATTTTG
This sequence comes from uncultured Prochlorococcus sp., assembly GCA_902625845.1. Classification (GTDB taxonomy): domain Bacteria; phylum Cyanobacteriota; class Cyanobacteriia; order PCC-6307; family Cyanobiaceae; genus Prochlorococcus_A. Next base: position 168 of record CACOCT010000010.1, read on the forward strand.
ATGATTCAATATTACTAAATACTCACAATGAATTATGTTGCGGAACAACCTTTAATATCCTTCTAAAACGAAATAATCAATGGTTCACTCCTAGAAAAGAAAGTGGATGTTTGCCAGGTATTATGAGAGGTAAATTATTAGATTTAAAGCTCATACAAGAGGCTTATTTAATTCCTGATTTTTATAAAGATGACATATTAATAGCATTAAATAGCTTATCTTGTAGACAAATAAAAAGAATAAATGATATTAAATTTGATTTCGATTTTAATACAAAATATTTTTGGAATATTTTATATAAATAGTTTTCAATTTCGTAAAATTACTGAAGATAATTTTGTAATATTATTATTAACTTTAAAGTCTACAATTTTTCCAATAATAACTATTGCAGGAGGCTTAATATTATTTTTTTTAATTTCTTTTGGTAATTTAGCTAATTCTGTTATTAGTGATTTTTGATTGTTTAATGTAGCCTCCTGAACTACTGCACACCTAGTCTTAAGATTCATACCTCCAGTTAATAACTCTTCAACAATGAATTCAATATTTCTAATACCCATATAAATCACAAGGCTATCTGCAGCATAAGCTAGTTGTCTCCAATTAACGCTTTTTTCCTTTTTTTCTGATGTCTCATGACCGGTTACAAAAGTGACAGTACTAGCTCCATTTCTGTGGGTTAGAGGAATACCAAAATATGAAGAGGCTGCAATTCCAGATGTTATCCCTGGCACTATTTCAAAGCAAATATTATTTTCCTCCAAAAAAGAAACCTCTTCACCTCCTCTTGAAAAAACAAAAGGATCTCCACCTTTTAGTCTCACAATATCTTTGCCCTCCTTAGATAGCTTTAAAAGCAAGCTATTAATTTCTGATTGCAGAAATGATTTGTATCCAGCTCTTTTACCAACATAATAAATTTCGCAATCAGAATTTGTCTCTTCCAAAATTTCTTTTGGAATTAATGCATCATGAACTAAAACTTTGCAAGACCTAATTAATCTTATGGCTTTTAATGTCATAAGTTCTGGATCCCCAGGACCAGCTCCAACTAAATAAACAATTCCAGACACATTATTCTCCATTAAAGAGTATGGTAATAGATGTACCTCTGTGGTTGCTATATTTATCTTGAAAAAAAATTCTGAACATCCTGGCCAAAAAAGAATTTTATTGGCTTCTTTTTTTACCCTCCTTAATGACAGGATGAGTGAAAGCTTATTGGTTGGATTACTTCCAGGTTTTTTCTTGCAATTTTTAGGAAGCGCTAGTATTTATACATATATTGCTGGAACTTATTCATTTGCCCAATTCATAGCTGCTCCACTGATTGGTATTTATAGCGATAAGTATGGGAGACGACCTGTAATGCTGGTCTGCATTTCAGGATCTATTATTGGAATTTCCATTGTTGCATTCACTCTACTTTTCAACTGGTCAAATTTAAAATATATTTTGCCAGCAATGCCACTATTACCAATTTATTTGCTCTTTATTGCCAGATTAATTGACGGTATTAGCGGAGGGACTGTCGCGACAGCGACAACAGTATTAGCAGATATTTCAACACCTGAAACGAGAGCAAAAACATTTGGGTTGATAGGAGTTGCTTTTGGTTTAAGTTTTCTTTTAGGTCCGACAATAAGTTATATCTTTATTGGAAACTCAACTAATGGCTATTTAATTCCAGTTCTAATTGCCACAATAATACCATTTATAAACTTTTTATTAGTTTTCTTTTATCTACCAGAAACTAAACCTAAAGAAAAAAATAATACTTTAAGGAATGAATCAAAATCTAATCCATTTAAGGGAATCTTTGCACCTTTCAAAGAAAATAATATTAAAAGACTTTCACTAGCTTTCTTCATATACTTTATTGCTTTTACTGGATTGACGACAATCCTTGTATTTTTCTTACAAAAATCTCTCCTTTGGTCAATAAAAGATTCACTTGGACCATTAATTGTTGTTGGAATTGTAGCGATAGTTGTTCAAGGAGGATTAATTGGTCCACTAGTTAAAGAATTCGGAGAATTCAAATTAACAATTTCAGGAACTGGCTTTATTCTTTTTGCATGCGCTCTATTAATTACATTTCCTGAAAACAATTCAGGTGCTTATATATATTTAGCTGTTTCATTTTTAGCTGTTGGAGCAGGTTTAATTACTCCCTGTATTAGAGCCCTTATCTCGAAGAGGATAGATGAAAATAGCCAAGGATCAATACTAAGTAGTCTTCAAGGACTTCAAAGCTTAGGGAGCGTATTAGGGTACATCTTAGCTGGAACTGTTTATGATTATTTCGGTCCAAGAAGTCCATTTATTGCAGGAGGCCTAATATTGTTTTTAATGATATGGCTTATCACAGGAAGCGATATCCAAAAAAAAGTTAAACTAGTGTAGTCGTGCGTATAAGATTAGATGTCTGTTGAAAATTTAGAAAATAAATATATAAACCGAGAATTAAGCTGGATTCAATTCAATCAAAGAGTTCTGCTGACTGGGATGGAAAAAGACTATAAAGTTCTAGATAAAATAAAATTTTGCTCTATTTTTAGTAATAATCTTGATGAATTCTTTATGGTAAGAGTAGCATCTCTAAAGGCACAAGCAGACGCAGAAATTCTTAAAAAGAGCCTAGATGGATTAACCCCTCAAGAACAACTAAACATAATTAATGAAAAAGTTAAGAATCTTACTTCAATCCAAGAAAATTTTGTAAATAATGAATTAAAAAAAGAATTAGAGAACTCAGGAATTTTTATTAAACAATATAAAAATCTTTCAAAAGATCAACAACTATGGTGTGATAACTATTTTCTATCATCGATATTTCCACTTCTTACTCCGCTTGTAGTAGATCCTGCTCATCCATTCCCTTTTATAAGTAATCTAAGTTTAAATTTAGCTGCTTTAATAACTGATTCTGAATCTTCAAAAAATCAATTCGTTAGAGTTAAGATCCCTACAAAAAGCATAGGTAGATTTGTTCAAATTCCTAATGAAATTATAAAAACTAACAACAAAAAAGATCATTATTTTATAACGGTTGAAGATTTATTAGGCAATAACTTAGATAAATTATTTAACGGCATGAAATGCATAAATTATTCTTTTTTCAGAGTAACAAGAGATGCTGATTTAGAACTTAAAGAACTTGAGGCTGATGACTTACTAATTGCTGTTGAGAAAAGCCTTCAAAAAAGAAGAATAGGAGGAGATGTTGTAAGACTTGAAGTTGAAGAAAATATCCCAAAAAGTATTCTTAATCTTTTAATTGAGGGAATATCTATTAATAAGGAATATATTTACTTTTCAAAGAGTCTATTAGGGTTAGATGACTTAAACCTTTTAAATAAAATAAATAGAAAAGATTTAAGAGAAAATTTATTTATAGGTAAAACCAATAAATCATTAAAAGAAATTAATTCAAATTCCGATCCAAAGTTTAAATCATTATTTCACTTATTAAAAAAAGAAGATATTCTTCTTCATCATCCTTACGATTTATTCAGTAGTTCAATTGAAGAATTTATAAATAAAGCAGCTGATGATCCATGCGTGATGGCAATCAAAATTACTTTATATCGAGTTTCAAAAGACTCTCCAATAATTGAGGCATTGATCAGAGCAGCTGAAAATGGCAAAGAAGTAATGACACTTGTTGAATTGAAAGCAAGATTTGACGAAGATAATAATATTCAATGGGCGAAGCAACTTGAACAATCTGGAATTCATGTTGTATATGGAATTATTGGCTTCAAAACTCATACCAAAATTTCTTTAATTATTCGAAAAGAAAAAGGTCGATTAAGAAATTACTTTCATATTGGCACTGGAAACTACAATTCAACAACCTCAAAATTTTATACAGACCTTGGCCTATTATCTACAGATACAGAGATTGCTTCAGATTTGATTGAATTATTTAATTATCTATCAGGATTTTCAAAACAAAAAAATTATAAAAAACTATTAGTATCTCCATTTTCAATGCGAAAAAAATTCAATTATTTAATAAAACGAGAAATTAATAATGCGAAAAAAGGTGCGAAAGCTGAAATTATTGCAAAAATGAATTCACTAGTTGATCCTGAAATTATTGAACTTCTTTATCAAGCGTCTGAGGCAGGTGTAAAGATAAGCCTTATTGTAAGAGGTATATGTTGCTTATATCCAAAAAAAATTAACTTAAGTGAGAATATAAGAGTAGTAAGTATTATTGGTCATTTTTTAGAACACTCGAGAATTTTTTGGTTTTGCAATAATAATAATCCAGAAGCTTATATTGGAAGTGCAGATTGGATGCGTAGAAATTTAGATAGACGAATTGAAGCTATCACGCCAATTGAAGACACAAAATTAAAAAAACAATTACATGAATTATTAAATACTTATTTAAAAGATTCCTATTGCTCATGGGAGATGGATAGCAACGGAGATTATTCAAAAGGTAAAAATTCAAAGATTAATAATTCACAATTTGATTTAATTAAAAGTTGGCACTAATTTTTAAGTTATAACAATTTTATAAAATCTCTTAACAATTCTAATAATTTAGTATTTCGTTAAAACGTCAATCATAGCAATTACTCTTAAGTGAAGGAAGCACAAATATTTGCTTTCAGTCTTTAAAGTTTCAAAGCAAAAGTAGTCTGACTGGTGATTTCAGTGCTAACTTTCTAAAAAATCCACTTAGGAGGCCAGGGTGATGGGGATCCCTCTGGAATCTGGAAAGAGTTCTTCAAAAAAAAATATTGGAGAACCTAGATTACCAAATACTACGAGACCTTCTCGTATCAACAAAACAGAAAAAACCAGTATCTCTGGTAAAAATAATCAAAAAAGATCTGGCAGACAAAGCACAGATTCAATAGGTTATTATTTAAGCACTATCGGCAGGGTTCCTCTGCTTACAGCAGCAGAAGAAATAGAGTTGGCTCATCATGTTCAAAACATGAAGCAACTATTAAAGATTCCTGAAATAGAAAGGAATACAAAGCATCGGCAAAAAATAAGAATGGGCAAAAGAGCAAGGGATCGAATGATGGCGGCTAATTTAAGGCTTGTAGTCTCTGTTGCAAAAAAATACCAGAACCAAGGATTAGAATTACTTGACTTAGTCCAAGAAGGCGCTATTGGCCTTGAAAGAGCCGTTGATAAATTTGACCCTGCGATGGGTTATAAATTTTCTACATACGCTTATTGGTGGATAAGGCAAGGAATGACACGAGCGATAGACAATAGTGCTAGAACAATACGACTCCCTATTCATATAAGCGAAAAACTCTCAAAGATGAGAAGAGTATCAAGAGAATTATCTCACAAGATAGGAAGACAACCTAACAGGCACGAACTTGCGAACGCAATGGGTATAGAACAAAAAGACTTAGAAGATCTTGTCTCTCAAAGTGCGCCATGCGCCTCCTTGGATGCCCACGCCAGAGGTGAAGAAGATAGAAGCACACTAGGGGAGCTAATACCAGATCCTAATTGCGAAGAACCTATGGAGGGGATGGATAGAACCATTCAAAAAGAACATTTAGGAGGATGGTTAGCACAATTAAATGAAAGAGAACAAAAAATTATGAGATTAAGGTTTGGACTAGATGGAGAGGAGCCTCTTACACTAGCTGAGATAGGACGACAAATTAATGTTTCAAGAGAAAGAGTTCGCCAACTAGAAGCCAAAGCAATATTAAAATTGAGAGTAATGACAAATCATCAAAAAGTTGCTTAATCCAATTGTTAAATCTTGCACTAATTGGAATTTATATTGTATTTATATTTTTAATCTCAAAGCTATTTAAAAATTTTTACCCAAATAATCAAGAATTATTGAGAAAAATAATTCATATTGGTATGGGGCCTTTAATTCCACTAGCTAAGTTTTTAGAAATTGAGCAAAGTACAGCTCAATATTTTGCAGGTGGTATATCAATTTTAATAGTAATTAATTATATTTATAAATTATTTCCAATAATTGAAGATATTGATAGGAAAAGTTTTGGCACTTTCTTTTATAGTTTTAGCTTACTAATATTGATAAGCTTATTTTGGGAGGAAGACCCTTTAGCCCTTACTACGGGCTTCTTTATCATGACGTTCGGAGATGGATTTGCTGGACTAATTGGTAAAAATTTCAAATCAAAAAGTTGGAAAATTCTCAATCAAAAAAAATCAATACTTGGTACAACTACAATGTTTTTAATAAGCTTTGTAGTTGTATCCATTTTAGGTTATAGAAATAATATTGATTTTAATTATTACTATTTTGGAATTGCTTTAATAGCAACATTATTAGAACAAATCAGTATTATTGGTATTGATAATTTTTCAGTTCCAATAATTACTTCAATAATCTTTCATATATTTTTAACGAACTAAGAATCAATCAATAGAGTTATATAAATTATTTAGTAAAGTTTGAGTGGTATTTATATCTATGCATGCATCAGTAATACTTTTACCATATTCAAGCTCATTTTTTTCTCCAAGCTTTTGATTACCCTCTTTTAAATGACTTTCTATCATTACTCCTAAGATATTATTTTCCCCATCCTTTAATTGCTTTGAAATATTATCTAATACTAATGCTTGCTTCCTAAAATCCTTATTTGAATTACCATGACTACAATCAATCATCACTTTTTGTGGCAAATTACATTTAGATAAATCAGTCGAAATATTTTTAATATGAGTGTTATCAAAATTGGGTCCTTTTGTGCCACCTCTAAGAACTATGTGTGTATCAGGATTGCCAGTAGTATTAACAATCGAAGCAAAGCCATCACTATTAACACCCAAGAAATGATGTGATCTTGCTGCAGATTGCATTGCATTGATAGCAGTTGAAAAAGAACCGTCTGTACCATTTTTAAAGCCAATTGGCATTGATAATCCGGAAGCCATTTCTCTATGAGTTTGACTTTCAGTAGTCCTAGCCCCAATAGCTGTCCAACTAATTAAATCCGCAATATATTGAGGTACAATTGGATCCAATAATTCTGTAGCAGAAGGTATTCCTTCAGAAGCCAAATATCTAAGCAAGCCTCTAGCTCTTCTTAATCCTGTATTAATATCATATGAACCATCTAAGTGTGGATCATTTATAAGACCTTTCCAACCGATAGTAGTTCTTGGTTTTTCAAAATAAACTCTCATTACAATTTCTAATTTATCTCCAAATCTACTTCTGAACTCTTCTATATATTTTGAATACTCTTTTGCAGCCTCGACATCATGTATAGAACATGGTCCTACGATTACTAAAAACTTTGAAGAGTTTTTATGCAAAATATTTTTAATTAGTTCTCTTGAGCAAGAGACGGTACTAGCAGAGGTATAATCAAGGGATAAATCTTGATGAAGCTGTCTTGGAGGTATTAATGGACGCGTTTCAACTACATGTAAATCAGATGTTTTCTCTAAAAATTGATTATTTGATGAAATTGTCATTGAAGGGGAAATAACTTTGAATATGTAAAGAGCTTTATGAATACTATTCTTTTCATAATTAAAAATAACAACAAATTAGGAATTAAACCCTAGAAATGATGAATTTGGAAACATTGCTAAAAGATTATCACAATCATGTAAATGAGAGAGCAAAGAAAAAAATCCCTCCTTTACCTCTAAATGCTGAGCAAACAAATATTGTTATAAAGCTTCTAGAGAAAAATGACAAATCTCAAAGTGATTATTTAGTAAATCTACTCACAAATAGAGTCCCTCCTGGTGTGGATGAAGCAGCTTATGTTAAAGCAAGCTGGTTGACAGCAATAGCTAATCGTGAAAAAATTTGTGATTTTGTTAGTCCTATAAAAGCAATTAATTTATTAGGGACAATGATTGGTGGTTATAATGTAAATTCTTTAGTAGAAATTTTAAAAAAAGAAGACAAAGTCATTTCTCAAGAAGCTGCTAATGTCTTAAAAAAAATTATACTTGTTTATGATGCAGCGAATGATATTTTTGAATTATCTACAAATAATCAATATGCAAAACAAGTATTAGATAGTTGGGCTCATGCGGAATGGTTTACTAGCAAGAAATCACTGCCTAAAGAAATTAAATGCTTAGTATTTAAAGTCAACGGAGAGACAAATACAGATGACCTCTCACCGGCTGTACATGCCACCTCTAGGCCTGATATCCCTCTGCATGCCTTATCAATGTTGGAATTCAAAGATGGCACTGGTTTAAATATTCTTGAGGATTTAAAGTCACAAAATATTCAAATTGCATATGTTGGGGATGTAGTAGGGACTGGTAGTTCTCGAAAATCTGCAATAAATTCACTTATCTGGCATATTGGTGAAGATATACCTTTTGTTCCAAATAAAAAAACTGGTGGGATTATTATTGGTAGCAAAATTGCGCCTATTTTTTTTAATACTGCTCAAGATTCAGGTGCTCTTCCTATCGAAGCTGATGTCTCTAACTTAGATACTGGAGATTTAATAAAAATTGAGCCTTATAAAGGGCTAATAAAGAAAATTGATCCCCATACAAAAACTGAAGAGACAATAAGCCAGTTTGATTTAAAACCATCCACTATTACAGATGAAATAAAAGCAGGTGGAAGAATTAATCTGATGATAGGAAGATCTCTCACAGATAAAATCAGAAGTAAACTTAAATTAAAAACTAGTACAGTTTTTATTCGCCCATCAAATTCAAAAAAGAATAATAATGGCTTTACTCAAGCACAAAAGATAGTAGGCAAAGCATGTGGTCTAAAGGGTGTATCACCAGGCATGACATGTGAGCCAATAATGACCACAGTGGGAAGTCAAGACACGACTGGGCCTATGACTAGAGATGAGTTAAAAGAATTAGCCTGTTTAGGATTTACTGCAGATTTGGTAATGCAAAGTTTTTGTCATACAGCGGCATATCCAAAACCAGTTGATTTAATAACTCATAAAGAATTACCTGATTTCATTTCTCAAAGAGGTGGTGTTGCTTTAAAACCTGGAGATGGAATAATTCATAGCTGGCTAAATAGAATGCTTCTTCCTGATACGGTTGGAACAGGAGGTGATAGTCATACAAGATTTCCATTAGGTATTTCATTTCCAGGAGGATCAGGAATTGTTGCTTTTGCTGCTGCAATTGGTTCAATGCCATTGAACGTTCCAGAATCAATACTAGTAAAATTCACGGGGGATTTACTTCCAGGTATTACTTTAAGAGATCTAGTAAATGCAATTCCACTTTTTGCAATAAAAAAAGGACTCCTGACTGTAGAGAAAGCAAATAAAAAAAATATATTTAATGGAAAAATAATGGAAATTGAGGGCCTCCCAAACTTAAAACTAGAACAAGCCTTTGAGCTTACCGACGCTACGGCAGAACGCTCTTGTGCCGGGAGTACAATACTTTTATCAAAAAATACAGTAGAAGAATATTTAAGAAGTAATATTTGCCTTTTGGAGAAAATGATAGAGAGTAATTATGAAGATTCAAAATCTATTTTGAGAAGAATAAATGATATGAAAAATTGGTTGAAAAATCCTAAGCTGATCCAACCTGATGCCAATGCAACTTATGAAGAGAGGATAGAAATTGATCTTTCAAAAGTTGTAGAACCAATAGTAGCTTGCCCTAATGACCCTGATAATGTTAAAGAAATTTCAGAAGTAGCAGATACGAAAATAGATGAAGTATTTATTGGCTCTTGTATGACAAATATTGGACATTATAGAGCTGCAGCAAAAATCTTAGAAGGGGCTGGGAAAATCAAATCAAAACTTTGGATATGTCCTCCTACCAAAATGGATGAAGAAACATTGAAAAATGAAGGTTATTATAAAATTTTTGAAGATTGTGGTGCAAACTTAGAACTTCCTGGATGCTCATTATGCATGGGTAATCAAGCAAGAGTTGATGACGAAGCAATTGTTTTTTCAACAAGTACTAGAAATTTTGACAATAGACTTGGAAAGAACGCACAAGTCTTTTTAGGGAGTGCTGAATTAGCTGCAGTTTGTGCTTTATTTGGTAAAATTCCAACATTAGATGAATATAAAAATATTACTAAAAATAAAATTGATCCATATTCAAAAGAACTTTATCGTTATCTTCAATTTGATGAGATTAAAAATTTTAGCTTATCAAAATGAATCAAAGCAATGGATATAGATTAAAAGAAGAACTAAAGCAAAAAAGTAGTGACTCAGTCAAAAGTATAAAAAAATTATTAAAACAGCGTTCTTTAGTAGTAGCTTTTGCGCTTTTATTAACAGGCCTTGGAGCTTCAATTACAAGTATTTCCTTCAAAACAGGAATAGCTCTTATAAATAATTGGAGATTAGAGCTTTTAGAGAGTTATCCAGCATATTTAGTCCTTCCTCTTTTTGGATTGATTGGAGGTGCTCTCTCTGGTTTTTTAATAAAAAATCTTGCACCTGCAGCTAAGGGTTCTGGGGTAAGCCAAATCATGGGATTTTTGAGGCATAAAAGGGTTCCTATGAACTTAAGAGTTGGATTAGTTAAGCTTATCTCTGGAATAATTGCGATAGGTAGTGGCTTTCCGCTGGGGCCAGAAGGACCATCTGTTCAAATGGGTGGGTCTGTAGCATGGCAAATGGCCAAATGGCTGAAAGCACCTATTGCCTTTAGAAGAGTTATAGTAGCTGCAGGAGGAGGAGCTGGAATTGCAGCAGTATTTAGCGCGCCCTTAGGGGGATTTATATATGCAATCGAAGAATTATTGAATTCTGCAAGACCAGTAGTTTTATTATTAGTTATAGTTACAACTTTTATTGCTGATTCTTCAGCAATTTTTCTACAAGGTGGATTTAATAAAGCTACCTTTTCTATTGATTTCTCGTTTTCGCCTAATGACTTTTTCTATCTTGTAATCCTTGGATTAATTATCGGTGTATTTGCAGAATTCTATTGCAAATATGTGTTAATGATGCAAATTCTTGGAAAAAAGCTCTACGAAAATAAATTTATATTGAAAATGAGTTTATGCGGTTTTATTTTAGGAACTATTTATTCTCTTCTGGGAGATGAATTTCATGATTTAGATAAATTAAAAAAAATTATCGCTACACAAAATTTAGATATCTCTATAAATTCAATCGAAAATATTATTATTTGGGCGGTTTTAGTTGTTTTTATATTATTTATTACTTCTGGATTAGCAGCAGCAGTAGGCGCTCCTGGAGGATTATTTTATCCAATGCTTATTCTAGGAGGAGCAACTGGCTTAATCATAGGTAGCTTTATACCTGAGAATGCACCAAATACCTACATATTTGCAGGCATGGGCGCATTTGTAGCTGGATGCTCGAGAACACCAATTACTGCAATGTTTCTAGCGTTCGCTTTAACTAAAAATCTAATCATATTAAAACCAGTTCTTATAAGCTGCATTACTAGTTTTTTAATAGCAAGATTCTTTAACGAAAAATCTATTTACGAAAGACAAATTCAAATTGAGATAGAAAACTAGATTCAAAGATTAATCAAATACAGCTGTTTTACTGTTATACACAAATACTTGATGATTAAGATGCATTCGTACAGCTCTAGCAAGAGAAATTCTTTCAATATCCCTCCCTTTGCGAATTAAATCATCAACTTCATCTCTGTGGCTTATCCTAACTGTACACTGATCGATAATTGGTCCCTCATCTAAATCCTTAGTAACGTAATGAGAAGTCGCTCCAATTAATTTTACTCCCCTTTTCCAAGCACGATGATAAGGCTGAGATCCTTTAAAAGCTGGTAAAAAAGAATGGTGAATATTAATTATTTCATCAAATTCCTGCAAAAAAGATTCACTCAGAATTTGCATATACTTGGCTAAAATTACAAGCTTGATATCAAAAAGTTTTAAATTATTTAAGATTTGCTTCTCTATTTCTAATCTCTGATTCTTAATCGAATCGAAATATATAAATTTGGCATTAAAATCCTTTGCGAACTCTTCAAGATCAGGATGATTAGAAATAATTAATGGGACTTTCATCTTTAATTCTCCATTTTTAACCCTCCATAACAAATCAATTAAGCAATGATTTTGCTTACTAACGAATATTGCAACGTTTGGAATTTCATCAGAGTAATTTATAGTAAATTGCGCATGAATTTTATTTGCAATTTGTTGAAATCCCTCATATATCTTTAACTTATTTATAGGAAAGTTATTTATGTCCCATTCAATCCTACTTAAAAAGAGTTCGGCATCTTGATCCGTATGATGATCAGAATGTCTAATATTGCCACCATAATTAGAAATCCAACTAGTTAGCTGGCATACTAATCCAGGTTGATCAGGACAAACAGTTCTCAATATAATCGAAGGATTTTCCAAAAATTTAATTAATGTATTTATATTTTTTTATAATTACTTATAATACATTAATGAATAATGTTAAAGATAAATTTAATAAAATCAGAATATTAATTGTAGGTTCAGGAATAATTGGAAAATCTAATGCTTTTGAATTATCAAAATACGGATTTGATATTAAAATAATTGAACAAGATGAAATGCAAAACAGCAGCAATGCTGCACTCGGAATTTTAATGGGGAAAATTTATCAAAAAAGAAAAGGTAGAAGTTGGAGGTTAAGACAAAAAAGTTCAGAATTATGGCCAAAATGGATAAATATTCTGCAAAGATATAATTCAAAATTAAAGTTTGAGAAACCATTATTTAAATTAACTAGTGATCTAGAAAAATTTAAAAAATTTACCACATTTGCGAATAATTATCCAGATGATGAGTTAGAAATAATTGAATCCAATTCATATATTTTAAGTCACATTAATAAAACATTTAAGGGGAATAAATTACAAGGAATAATTTCTCATCAGGATGGGAGAATTGATCCAAAAATATTACTAGAAACACTTAATAAAGCTTTAAAAACAAAAAATATTAAAACAGTTAATGCTCAAGTAATTCAAGTTGAGAAAAAATTCCAAGAATGGAATTTAAAACTTAAATCTGGTGACATTTTAAAAAGTGATTTAGTTATTCTTTGTAATTCGCTTGATTCATTGAAATTAATTAACACAGAAATACATAACATCAAACTTAAACCTGTAATTGGGCAAGCTATAGAAATATTTCACAAAGAAGAAAATACAAATTTTTTATCTTTACCAAGAATTTTAAATATTAATGGCAAAAATTTGATTCCCATAAACAAGGAAAAATTAATTATAGGTTCAACTGATGAATATAATTTTAAACCAGATGAATTTTATATTAATGAACTATTTGAATTCATACAGCAAAAGCCAAATTGGCTTAAAAAGGAAAATATTTCTAGAAGATGGTTTGGAATTCGCTCAAGACCAGAGGGTGAACCATCACCATTATTAAAAACATTAGAAGAAGGATTAATCTTATGCTCTGGTTTTTATAAGAATGGAATACTACTTGCACCTGCCTGTTCAGCGTGGGTATCAGAAGAAATTAAAAAACATATTTAATTATTTAGATTCAGTAAAATCAGCATCAATTACATCATCTCCTTCATCTTTAGGGGTTGATTGCTCTGATGAACTAGCAGCAGCAGATTGGTTGCCAGGCTGTTGATAAACAGACGATCCAACAGCATATAGTTCCTGTTGAAGCTCTTCAAGCAATTTCTTCATAGCATCATAATCTTCTTTATCAGTAGCCTCTTTAAGTGCTTTACTTTTATCTTCTACCTTTTCTTTAGTTGCAGCATCGATTTTATCTCCAAGTTCTGTTAGTTGCTTCTCAGTTTGATAAACAAGTGTTTCGGATTGATTTTTTAGATCAATACGTTCTCTTTTTTCTTTATCAGAAGAAGCATTTGTTTCTGCATCTTTAACCATTTTATCAACTTCATTATCTGACAATGTTGAAGCACCGGTTATAGAAATACTTTGTTCTTTTCCACTGCCTTTATCTTTAGCAGTAACACTCAAAATACCATTAGCATCAATATCAAATGTAACTTCAATTTGAGGAACACCTCTTGGTGCAGAGGGAATTCCATCCAATCTAAAGGTACCTAAACTTTTGTTATCAGATGCCATCTCTCGTTCCCCTTGCAAAACATGAATTTCAACATTTGTTTGACCATCAACAGCTGTTGAATAAGTTTCTGATTTCTTTGTGGGAACTGTAGTATTACGTGCAATCATTTTTGTCATAACACCACCAAGAGTTTCTACTCCCAAAGAAAGAGGTGTAACATCTAGTAAAAGTATATCTTTGACTTCACCAGATAAAACTCCCCCTTGAACTGCTGCTCCAACAGCAACAACTTCATCTGGATTAACAGTTTGATTAGGGTCCTTACCAGTAATTGTTTTAACTAAATCTAATACTGCTGGAATTCTTGAAGAACCTCCCACCATAACTACTTCATCAATCTCACTTGTTGAAATTTTTGCATCTTTAAGGGCTTGTTCTACAGGAATCTTGCATCTATCAATAAGTGATGCAGCTAATTCTTCGAATTTAGCCCTTGTAAGATTTAAATCAAGATGTTTTGGCCCTTCTGGTGTAGCAGTAATAAAGGGTAAATTAATTTCACTTTGAGTAGCGTTTGATAATTCAATTTTTGCTTTTTCAGCAGCCTCTGTTAAACGCTGTAAAGCTTGCTTATCTTGCCTTAAGTCTATGCCTTCATTTGATTTAAATGTACTAGCCAGATGATCTACAATACATCTATCGAAATCATCTCCTCCAAGGTGCGTATCTCCAGATGTAGAAAGAACTTCTGTTACACCATCGCCAGCCTCAATAACTGAAACATCAAAAGTACCACCACCTAAATCAAAAACAAGTATTTTTTCGTTTTCTTTGTCTAAACCATAAGCTAAGGCTGCAGCAGTTGGTTCATTAACTATCCTTAAAACTTCTAAACCTGCGATTTTACCAGCATCTTTTGTTGCTTGTCTTTGTGAATCATTGAAATAAGCAGGAACAGTAATTACAGCTTGAGTAACTGTTTGACCTAGATATTTTCCAGCATCTTCAGCTAATTTTCTTAAAACTTGAGAACTTACTTCTTCTGGTGAAAATTGTTTATCTAAAACAGGGCACTTTAATTTAACGCTAGAGCCAGATTTCTCTACCACATAACTTACTTCCTTGGATTCTTGACTTACCTCTTCAACTCTTCGACCAACAAACCTCTTAGCAGAATAAAAAGTATTTTCAGGATTCATAACTGCTTGTCTTTTCGCTATTTGACCAACAAGCTTATCTTGATTCTTAGTGTAAGCAACTACAGATGGTGTAGTTCTGAAACCTTCAGCATTTGCTATTACAGTAGGTTTGCCACCTTCCATAACAGCAACACAACTATTAGTTGTACCTAAATCAATTCCAACAACCTTACCCATGTTTAAAAACTTTTTTTAATATTCTCCATAATCGGTCATCCTCGACATTATTGTTACTCGAAAACGGGGAGTGGTTTCCGAACAAATCAAAAATTTATACTAAAATTTTAAAAATATGATTACAAGCAAAACTAATTTTCTAGCACTAATTGGAAACCCAGTAAATCATTCATTGTCTCCGATAATGCATAATGCCGCTATCAAATATTTAGGCCTAGATTTAATATATTTTTCAATTCCTTGTAATGAAAAAGACTTTGAAATTGTTATCAAATCATTAAGTAAAATTAACTGCAAAGGAATTAACATAACAATTCCTTTTAAAGAAAAAGTATTAAATTACTGCAGTAAAATTTCTCCTTTGGCAGAACAAATAAAGGCTGTTAATACGCTAAAACCAAATGGGAGAGGAGAATGGGATGGAATTAATACTGATGTAGAGGGACTAATTTATCCGTTAGAAAATTATAATTTTGAAAATAAAAAAGCAATTATATTAGGCTCGGGAGGAGCAGCAAGATCAGCGATACAAGGATTAATTAATTTAAACATGTCAGAAATAATAGTTATTTCGAGAAATCAAATCTCACTTAAATCTTTATTAAATGATTTTAATAATCAGAAATTAATAAAAGGTATATCTTCTAATAGCCAATATATTCACAATTTTATTAATTCTGCAGATTTAATATTAAACACTACCCCTGTAGGAATGATTAATCATTCAAGTACAAAAGAGGAGTTGCCTTTTGGTGATAATTTTTGGACATCTCTTAAATCTAAAACAATAGTTTATGATTTAATTTATAATCCACAAGAAACTCCACTTTTAAATTTCTCTCGCAAAAGAGGCTGTCAAACAATTAATGGAATGAAAATGTTAGTGGCTCAAGGAGCAAAATCTTTATCTTACTGGACGGATGGTTTAAAAATTCCTATTGATATTATGGAAGAAGCTATTAAAAAACATATCTAAATATTTTTTGATTTGAATTGCAAATACTTGAATTATTTAGAAATTAACCATAATAATGTATTCTAATAAATGAACAGACGCTCATTATTATCTCTTGAGCCTAACGTCCTAGTCTGAAACTATGAAAAAACAAGAAATCTATTACGAAACAATGTATATCCTCCGCCCTGATATTGCGGAAGAAGAAGTGAATAAACATATCGAAAAATATAATAAATTACTTGAAGATATGGGAGGAAAAATTTTAGACAGCCAAATGAGAGGTAAAAGAAGATTAGCCTACACTATCGCAAAAAATAGAGAAGGTATTTACGTACAATTAAGTCATCAAGGAGATGGTCAACACATAGAGAAAATTGAAAAAGCTATGAGACTTAGTGAAGACGTAATTAGATACATGACTATAAAGCAAGAAGGTCCTTTACCAACTCCAAAGCCAAAAATCAAAACCTCTGAAACACCAAATAGTCAAGAAAATGAAAAAAGTGAAAATAATTCTCCCTCTATTGATGCTTCAGAGGAAGATAACTCAAAAAAAAGTGATTCAGATAAACCTAATGAATAAAGAATTTATTTGATGTTATTGTTATTAGACTCAGCCCAAATTTTATTAGACATACCCCACATATAAATAAAACCTTTAGCATTTTCATGATTAAAGCTATCATCTTTACTATATGTAGCCAAATCCTCTCGATACAAAGAATTTTGAACAGATGATCTTCCAATAACTACAGCATTTCCTTTATGTAACCTAATTTTTACTATTCCATTTACTGAATGCTGAGTTGAAGAAATAAATTCATCAAGAGCAAATTTTAATGGGCCGTACCAGAAACCTTGATAAACTAATTGTCCCCATTTCTTATCAACTATACTTTTAAATTCCAAAACATCTGGATTTAATGTTAAGCTCTCAATCTCCTTATGAGCTTTAATCAATAACAGGAGTCCAGGCGTTTCGTAAATTTCTCTACTTTTGATTCCAACAATTCTATCTTCCATCATATCTAACCTACCAAAACCATGTTTACCAGCAATTAAATTAGCCCGTTTCATTAATTCCAAATGATTTAATTTTTCTTCATTAATAGAGACAGGAAATCCGTTTAGAAACTCAATAACAATATCTTCTGATTCTTCTGGTGCTTCTTCAATAGATGATGTCAATTCAAATATATCTTCACTTGGGGGAGACATAGGATCTTCCAGATTACCTGCTTCAATACTTCTCCCTAATAAATTAACATCAATAGAGTAGGGTGATTTTTTAGAAACTGGTGCAGGTATTCCAAATCTTTCTCCATAGTTTATTGCCTCTTCCCTACTCATATTCCACTCTCTTGCAGGTGTAATAATTTCTAAATCTGGGCCTAATGCATTAATAGTTAAATCAAATCTAACTTGATCATTTCCTTTACCTGTACAACCATGAGCAACAGCATCTGCGTCGAATTCTCTTGCAATTGCAACTAAATTTCTAGCAATTAAAGGTCTAGCTAAAGCCGTAGAAAGTGGATACTTATCTCCATACAATGCATTTGCTCTAATAGCTGGAAAAGCAAATTCATCAACAAAAGGTTTCACAAGATCTCCAATTATCGATTTAAATGCACCAGATTTCAGCGCTTTTGTTCTTATACTTTCTAAGTCTTCACCTTGGCCCAAATCAGCCACAAAAGTAATAACTTCTGATACACCATATTTTTCTCTTAGATAAGGGATACAAACACTTGTATCAACCCCTCCCGAATAAGCTAAAACAACTCTTTTAAAATCCTTCATCTAATATTCTCCAAAGAACAAATAATTAATATTTTAAAAGTTTTTTCAAAATTAATACCATTGTAACTATCAATGAAGGAGCAAAAACCAAAAGAATAACAATCTCATAATTAATTGATAATTGTTCTAAATGTTTTAAACCATATATTTTGAAACACAATGACAAAGTAATAGAAATAATCCAAATCGTAAAATATTTTAAATTTCCTTTATCAAACAAAGATTTTAAAAAGGGACAACATGTATTATCTTATAATAAGAGAAATAAATTCTATGACTACGGATAAACTTCAAATAAGATTAAACGAAATTGCTGAAATCAATCCAGCCTTAACTTGTTATAGAAGAGATGACGCTGCTCCCGTTTTACCTCTTAGAGAAGAGCCAGATTTATTATCATGGCTTGAAGATAGTGGAAGATTAGTAACCGAAGAGTCAGGCGAATCGCAAGAAATTAGCACAATAGAAGAAGAAGAATTATCGGCTTTAATGGGTGAAAAAGAAGATTACAAAGGCGAAGATGATTTAGTAGAAGATGACTGGGAAGAGTAATATTTCTACTTACAGCATCTTAATAATAATAATTTCATCTATTACTTTAATAAATTCAATATATATAAATCTTCCTTATATTTTTATTTTATATATTTTCTCAATAATATCATCTAATATCTCAACACAGTATGGTATTAAATATATTAAAAAATTAAATTTTCTACAATCCATAAGATCTGAAGGGCCAAGCTCGCATCAAAGTAAAAGCAATACGCCCACAATGGGAGGTTTGTTTATAATTCCTATTTTCTTGTTAATACTATCTTGCTCAAGTATTATTTCCTTTAAATTGAAATTAGCTTTATTAATCGCGATATTTGGTTTCTTTATTATTGGCTTAATTGATGATTATTTAAGCATAAAAAATAAAGTAAATTTAGGACTTAAGAGTAAAGAGAAATTAATACTTCAAATATTTTTTTCATTATTTTTTGTAATTTTTCTATCTAATAATAACTTAATAAATAATAATCTAGATTTTTTAAATAACTCAATAATCAATTTAAAAACCTTTATTATTCCTATATCGATAATAACAATAATTTCTCTAAGTAATTCTGTAAACTTAACTGATGGTCTTGACGGATTGGCTGCTGGATGTAGTTCTATAGTATTTTGTGGATTAGGCACAGAAATACTTCTAACTAATGATAAAAACTACTTAATATTTAGCCTACTTTCATTCTGCATGTCAGGTTTATGTTTAGGTTTTTTAAAACACAACAAGTATCCAGCAAAAATCTTCATGGGTGATACGGGATCATTAACTATTGGAGCGATTATCGGTATCATTTGTGTTGTTACAAATAGTTTTTTTACGACATTTATAATCTCTGGAATATTTGTTTTTGAAGCGTTATCAGTAATCCTGCAAGTCAGTTACTTCAAAATTACAAAAAAAAATATTTAAACAAGGTAAGAGACTTTTTTTAATGACGCCAATTCATCATCATTTTGAATTACAAGGCATTAAAGAAGAAAAAATAGTAGAAATATTTTGGTTAATTAACATTATCCTAATAATTTTTAGTATAGTCATGTAAATAGATCTTCAATAAATGAGTTTTTTTACATGGAAAGATAGAGGTTTAACAAGTGATTGTGCGAGCCTTGATGCTATGGCCTCAAGATTTGAGGAGACTGCTAATCTAATGAAAAAACTTTCAAAAAAAGGTTTTAAACTAAAAAAACATAAAAAAAATCAACTTATCATCCACTCAGATCCAGAGGTTTTTGATGAATGGGGTTTTATAAGTGAAGAGCGTCCATTTAAACAACTTAGTTTAATCCCAGAGGATGAAAGCACATTTAACTTTTGATCCTTCTGGAACATACTAAATAGATAATTTCTCACATGGTTATTCCAACTAAAATGTCTACTTACAGCTTCTATTCCATTTCTACTCCATAGCTTCCATTGACTTTTACTTGATATTGCTTTTTCAAGTGCTAGTTTAAATCTATTTAAATCAGTTACATCAGCTAATAAACCATTCTCACATTTTAAATTAATTTCTTGAGGGCCTCCATCATTTGTTGCGACCATAGGCAAACCGCAAGAAGCCGCCTCTAGCAAAGTCAATCCAAAAGGTTCAGTCAATGCAGGGTTAACAAAAATACCTCTTCTACTTGCTGCCCATCTATAAATTGAGGGTATTTGATCTGGTGTATGTTTTTTAGGATAAGCAACTTTCCCATATAAATTATATCTATCTATAATTTCAAAAATTTGTTGAAAGACATCTTTTTGCTGAGGATCCATTTTAGATAAATTATCTCTACATCCCAAAATAAGAATTAAATTATTATTCTTTTTTAATTTATCTGAACGTCCAAAAGCCTCAACAAGAGAAGGAACATTTTTGCGCCTTACTGCTCTAGAAATAGCTAAAAGGGGAGGCTTAGAAGAATCAGTCAAAAAAGAATTCATCATATTGTCAATATCACTAGTTTCCGTTGTTGAATGAATATGATGAAATTTTTTATGGTCAACACCTGGACAGATCACTCTTGCTTTTTGTGGTTCAAAAGATTTATAAGTAGAATATTGATAAACAGATTCTTGTTTAGTACTCGTTACTATCATAAAAGCCTCTTTTAAGGCTTCTTCTTCTGCTGAGATTCTTTTTGTTATACAATACGATTTTTCAATTTGACTTTGAGTTAAACCTGCATCTAAAAGTCTTCTTTTCTTTTCTCTCCCTAACGAATGAGCAGTAAAAACTAAGGGTACTTTCAAATTTCTACTCAAACGAACACCTACATAACCTGCATCAGCATAATGTGCATGAATCCAATCAGGCTTATTCTCAGGCTTTTTATAAAATTTAGATAATTTATCAATAAGTTCCTCTAAAAAAGGCCACAATAACTCTTTTCTCAAATATTTTTGCGGTCCAAATTCAAATCTTAAAATTCTTGCTCCCAACTCTATAAATTCTTTCTCTTTTGAATATTGATCATTTACTTTTTTATCTTTTATTAATCGAGTTACTAAATCTACCTGTTCAACTTCAGATGTATTAGCTAAACTTTTAACTAATTCAAGAACATATTGCGTTTGCCCTCCAGTATCTGGATCATGGCCTAGCTCTAAATCGCGAGAACGTATCAATCCATGCAGATGAAGATGTAAAATTTTTAAACCCAATTACAAACTCAATGTCTGGTATTAATTAATAAGCTATATTATTTGGTTCAAATCTTAAGAAAGAGTTATGTTTTTAAATAATATTTAATGAAATATCCACAACTTATTAGTCATACAAGCATTTCTTGTAATTTTTAAATTTTAAAAAGATGAGATAAATTATCATTAATACAAAGAAATACAACAAACATTCTTTGTTTTAGTGCAATACTTCTTTTAAATATTTGGCAGTATAACTAGTTGGATGTTTGGATACTTCTTCAGGAGTTCCCTGAGCGATTATTGCACCTCCTTTATCTCCTCCTTCTGGTCCTAAGTCAATTATCCAATCAGAGCAACGTATGACATCTAAATTATGCTCAATTACAATGACTGAATTACCTTTATCAACAAGTCTTTGTATAACATCCATTAATTTATGAACATCATAAAAACTTAATCCTGTAGTTGGTTCATCTATTAAATAAAGTGTTTTACCAGTTGCTCGTTTAGATAATTCAGTAGCCAATTTAACTCTCTGAGCCTCACCACCAGATAAAGTAGGTGCGGGTTGACCTAACTTTACATAACCAAGACCCACATCAACTAATGTTGACAATCTTTCAGAAGCTTGAGGAATTGCGGAAAAAGCTTCAGCTGCTTGCTCAACGGTCATTTCCAAAACGTCTGAAATAGTAAAGCCTTTATATTTAACTTGAAGAGTCTCTCTATTAAACCTTGCACCTTTACAAACATCACACTGAACATAAACATCTGGCAGAAAATTCATTTCAATAATATTTACACCTTGTCCCCGACAAGCCTCACATCTTCCGCCTTTTACATTAAAACTAAATTGACCTGCTTGGTAGCCTCTAGCCTTTGCCTCAACAGAAGCAGCAAATACTTGTCGAATAGGATCAAAAGCACCTGTATACGTTGCTGGGTTTGATCGAGGTGTTCTGCCAATAGGGGACTGATCTATTACAATAACCTTATCAATTGCTTTTATTCCTTTAAGCTCCTTAAGACCTTTTGGAAAGGGTACTTTTAACCCAAGTGAATGACTTAATGCTGGATGCAATAATTCATTAATTAATGTACTTTTACCGCTTCCACTAACTCCAGTTATTGAGACAAGTCTTCCTAAAGGAAATTCTACTGAGAGATCTTTAAGATTATTTTTATTGCAATTATTGAGAATTAAACTCTTTTTAACAGATGTACGTCTCTCTTGAGGTGTTGGAATGGTTTTTCTTCCACTTAAATAAGCTCCTGTTAAAGAATTTTTAGCTTTAACAACATCATCAAAAGAACCTTTTGCAACTATCTCACCTCCATAAACACCTGCTCCTGGACCAATATCCACAATATAGTCAGCAGCTCTCATAGTGTCTTCATCATGTTCAACAACTACTAATGTATTTCCTAAATCCCTAAGCTTCTTTAAAGTTTCTAATAACCTATCATTATCCCTTTGATGAAGACCTATGCTTGGTTCATCAAGAACATACAAAACACCCGTTAAACCTGCGCCAATTTGAGTTGCCAGCCGTATTCTCTGGGCTTCACCCCCAGAGAGAGTCATAGCGGGTCTATCAAGAGTTAAATAATCTAAGCCAACATCTATCAAAAACTTTAATCTTAATCTTATTTCCTTGAGCACTAATTCTCCTATCTGTTTTTGTCTCTCTGATAAAATAACTTCCTTGTCTTCGCTTAATCCCATAATTTTTTCAACATGATTTAATGTGTCAAAAACACTTATTGAAGTTAAATCAGTAATGGAATAAGGTCCAATTTTGACTGCTAATGCTTCAGGTCGCAATCTTTTGCCAGCACAAGTTTTACAAGGTACTAATTCTAGATATTTTTCTAACTTTTGTTTAAGTGATTCACCATTAGTTTCATTTAACTGCCGTTCTAAAATATTTAATATCCCTTCGAATGGTCTTTCGAATCCTGAAGAAGTATTGAATCTGCTATCAGCTTGGATAAGTATTGGTTTTTCAGAACCAAGAAGTAAAACTTTTTGTTGAAGTTCAGTAAGCTTATTCCAAGGTGTTTTTAACTCAAATCCATATGCTTGACCAACGGAATACAATAATGAGAAATAATAAGTATTATCTTTTTCACTCCAAGGAGCTACTGCTGCGTAAACAGGCAAAGAGGGTTCTGGTATAACTCTTTCAAAAGTGAATTTTTTCAAAAAACCAATACCATGGCAATCTTGACAAGCTCCATAAGGACTATTAAAGGAGAATAATCTTGGAGATAACTCTTCGACTATTGAGCCATGCTCAGGACATGCAAAATTTTCTGAATATAATCTTTCCCTTGTTAAATTAGATGGTAACTGTTCTCCTTTTTTGGGGACTACCTCAATAATAGATAAACCATCACCTCGTTTCAAGGAAGTTCTTAATGAATCATTAAGCCTTTCCTGAATACCTTCACGTGCGATGAGTCTATCGACAACAACTTCTATATTATGTATATGATTCTTGTCTAATTCGATACTATCTGATAATTCTCTTACTTCACCATTAATTCTTATTCTCGCAAAACCTTCAGAAGCTAAACCAGCTATTAATTTTGAATGTGTTCCCCTCTTTCCGCGAACGACCGGGGATAATATCTGATACCTGGTTCCTTCTGGTAAAAGAAGAATTTGATCAACCATTTCATCAATTGTCTGAGGACTAATTTTTCTATTGCAATGATGACAATGAGGCTCACCTGCTCTACCAAATAAAAGTCTTAAATAATCCTGTATTTCAGTAACAGTTCCTACAGTAGATCGAGGGTTATGACTAGTGGACTTTTGATCAATAGATATAGCAGGAGAAAGACCTTCAATATTATCAACATCAGGCTTATCAACTTGACCAAGAAACTGTCTCGCATATGCTGAAAGACTTTCTACATATCTTCTTTGACCTTCAGCAAATATTGTATCGAAAGCTAATGAACTTTTGCCACTACCACTTACGCCAGTAAAAACAATGAACTTATTTCTAGGCAGAGAAAGATCTAAATTTTTTAAATTGTGTTGTCTTGCTCCTCTAATGGTAATTAAGTTTTCATCTGCAAAGTTATTTTTTTTACGTACCATTTAAATCTATATTAATAAAAATTAGTTATTTATTATAATAAAAATTTTTATATTAAGCGGCTGCTTTATTTAATAATGTTAAAGCATAATTACTTGCTTCCTTAAAACCTCCACCGATTAACTCAGCTAACTCATTCTGCTTATCTTTTTTAGTTATTAGCTTTTTCAAAGTAGTGGAAGTTAAACCGTCACTAATAGTTTTTTGTACTTTGTAATGAACATCTGCAGAAGAAGCCAAAAGAGGATGATGAGTTATACAAAGAATTTGCTGATTAAGAGCAATTTTTTTAATTAAACTAATTGTTGATAAAAGAGATTTACCACTAAGGCCATTATCAATTTCATCAAAAAACATTGTATTTGTAAATTTTGATAAATTAAATTTTAAAGCTAATAAAAACCTTGACATTTCACCACCAGAAATAACACTTGAAATTGGAGCTAATTTTTGATCAGGATTTGCAGAAAATAAAAATTTTATGAAATCTGAGCCATGATAGGTAGGTTCAATTTTATTTATCTTTATAGCAAAATTAGCGTTGGTCAATCCTAATTCCTTTAAAGATTTAGAAACTAATTTTTCTAATTTAGAGGCAACTAAATGCCTTTCGAGTGACTGTTCATTTAACAAATTTTGAAAATTACTATTTAAAGAACTAAGTTCATTGTTTAAAGTTTGAATTTCTTCATTACTACTATCAAGAGAAGGTAATTTTCTTAATTCATCTCTTTTATCTATAAGTGATGATAATTCAAGAGAAAAAGTCTTTTCGAGATTTTGTAATTTAAATAATCTCGACTGCACTTCTTCTAAATCATCTTCTTTATTATCAATTGTTTCAAGATAGCTTGATATAGAGAAAACTACTTCTTCAATTTGCGTTTGAGAATTAATTAATTTATCAGATAAATTTTGGATTGATTTATCGTATTTTGTGAGTCTATCCAAATGTCTAATAGATTCAGATATAAAACTATTTGCACAATTATTATCAGTTCCAAAATCACTTAAAAAAGATAAAATCAAATTTAACTTACTTTTAAGTTCATAATTATTTGCTAATATTAATTGTTTTGATTTTAACAGAATTATTTCATCTTTTTTAGTAAGATTAGCTTCTTCAAGTATTTGTAAGATTTTTGTATTTGCAAAGTAATTCTCTTTATTTTTTTTTAAAGTGTCCAACTTAAATTCTATTTTGTCTCTTACATCATTTAATTGTTTATAAATATCCTGGATATTAGTTTTTAAATCTTTTAATTTTTTAGAACCAGTTTCATCTAAGATATTTCTTAAATAGTCTTGTGAATTAAATAAAAAAGTATCATTTTGTCCAGCAAAATCAATTAATAAGGAGGCCAACTCTGCTAAAAATTTTTTTTTAACAAGCTTATCATTTATGGTAAATTTTGAAACTATTTTAGAATTTTTTATAAAAGACTTTCTGGATATTATTAATTCATTCTTTGAGATAAATTGATTATTATTTGCAAGAAAATTCTTAACAAAAGGTGTAATTTCAAATATTGCCTGAATCAAACATTCATTTTTTCCTGGACGAATTAAATGTTTAAGAGGTATATTAGTTCCACCAAACAAAGAATTTAAAGAATCTAAAATTAAAGATTTGCCTGAACCCGATTCTCCAGTAAAAACATTCAAACCTTTTTTGAAATTAATTTCTATAATTTCTATTAAGGCTAGATTTTTTAATTTTAACTTTTTTAACACAGTGATTTATCTCTTAAACAAAAAAATAACCTCTTTTCTAATAAATTAAAAGGTATTTAAAATATAAAGTTATGAAAGAAGATTTTAAAGATTTTATTGAAGCATCAGGTTTACTAGAGTATGATCCTGATACGATTACTAAGATTTATCGTAAAAACCCAAAAAGATTATTTAAAAGGCTCTGGCAAACTTTAGTACCAATATTCTCATATATTTTTTTCGTTGGTATAGATAAAATTACAGGTAAATTAAAAAATGAGTCCCAAGCGAGATACAGGGCTAATCAACTTACAAATTTACTTGTTGAGCTAGGTCCAGCTTTTGTGAAGGCTGGACAAGCATTATCAACTAGACCAGATATTATACCAGTTGTTCTATTAGAAGAATTATCACAATTACAAGATCAACTCCCAGGTTTTAATGGTGATAAAGCAATGGAACTGATTGAAGAAGATTTAAACAAAAATATTAAAGATATTTTCTTAGAAATTGATAAAGAACCTATCTCTGCCGCCTCATTAGGACAAGTTCATAAAGCCATCCTGAAAAATGGAGAAGTTGTAGCAGTTAAAGTTCAAAGACCAGGATTAAGAGAGCAGATTACCTTAGATTTATACATTGTAAGAAATATTGCTATTTGGCTTAAAAATAACATTGGTCTTATTAGAAGTGACCTAGTTGCATTAATAGATGAACTTGGTAAAAGGGTTTTTGAAGAAATGGATTATATAAATGAAGCAGAAAATGCAGAAAAATTTAGAGATATGCACCAAAAGAACACTAAGATAGCTGTTCCTAAAATTTATAACGAATATACATCCAGAAGAGTATTAACTATGGAATGGATAGAAGGAACCAAATTAACAAATCTCGATGATGTGAAAAAACTTGGTATCAATCCAGATAAAATGATAGAAATTGGAGTTCAATGTAGCTTAGAACAGCTTCTAGAACATGGCTTCTTTCATGCAGATCCTCATCCTGGCAATTTATTAGCATTAGAAGATGGCAGATTATGTTATTTAGATTTTGGCATGATGAGTGAAGTCTCAAGAGATTCACGATCTGGATTAATTCAAGCAGTTGTTCATTTGGTAAATAAAAATTTTGATAAACTATCTCATGATTTTGTCAAATTAGGTTTTCTATCTAGTGAAGTTAATTTGGAACCAATAGTACCAGCTTTTCAAGATGTTTTTGTAAATGCCATTGAATTAGGTGTTTCAAAAATGGATTTTAAAAGTGTTACTGATGATATGTCAGGAGTAATGTACAAATTTCCTTTTAAATTACCTCCATATTACGCTCTTATAATCAGATCATTAATAACACTAGAAGGAATAGCATTAAGTGTTGATCCAAGTTTTAAAATCTTAGGTGCTGCATATCCATATTTTGCAAGAAGGTTAATGGAAGATCCAGACCCACAGCTTAGGGAAAGTTTAAAAGAAATGCTCTTTGATAATAAACAATTTAAGTGGGATAGATTGGAGGACTTATTATCTAATGCTGCAAAACAAACTGATCTTGATCTAGAAAAATTACTTGATCAAGTTATAAATTTACTTTTTTCTCAAAAGGGAGGCTTTTTGAGAGATGAAATAGTGAATGGATTAACTAATCAAATTGATAAAATCAATTGGAAAGTCATCAAAAATATTAATTATTATTTGCCAAAATCATTAAAAAATAATATTATCCAAAATCAAAATACAATGAATGATGTTATTTTTTCGATTGAACCATTTACAAAGTTTTTAAATGTATTGCAAAAAATACCTGGATATTCAATAGAAATCTTTCTTAAAAGAATTCCTAGATTGTTAAATGAACCATATGCAAAAGAAATGAGTTTTAAAATAGCTCAAAAAGTTACAGAAAAAAGTGTTATCAGGTTGGTAAAAATTGCAGCAGGGACAAGTATTTAAAATGAAAATCAAAAATACTTTAGTTTATAAATTTTCTTTATGCTTTATTTTAATTTATCCATTTTTTTTTATAAATAAAGCTCAAAGTGCAGAGAAAATAAAAATAACATATAGTATTTTTTCCAGAACAATAAGTATTAACTCATTAAAAAATTATTCCGCAACTGGTAAAGCTGAAAAAAATTTAAAAAGACTTTTAAAAACTACAAATACATCAAATGAAGAAATTCTTAATATTTTAAATCAAAATTTTGATATGCCCCTAACAATCGCAAGCAAACTTCTTTACTCTGAGATTGGAAATATTATTTTATCAAGGTTATCGAAAATTATACATCAACCAAAAGCAAGAGATGAAATAACAGGAAAATTAGCATTACGATCTAGCATTATCAAAGGAATTGATCTAGGAAATGGAAAAATTAATCTTATACATTTTTTGGAAAGTTACCCTACAGAAACTGTAATTTTAGATGCAAGAGCGTTAAGTAAAATCTTAAATAAAGTAGAATCAATAAATGAACTATTAAAATTTTTCACTGATTCTCCTCTAAACAAAATCAAAGACAGTTAACTTTTATCATGATATTAAATTCAATTAAGCAAAAATTACTTCCTAAATATAAAAAAAGAGAGTGGCCAGGCCTTATTCAAGCCTATAAACATTATTTACCAGTAACAAAAAAGACTCCTATTATCACTTTAAAAGAAGGTAATACTCCTTTAATTTTCAGTGAAAATCTTAGCAATTTAATAGGAAACAATACAAAAGTATATCTAAAGTATGAAGGTTTGAATCCTACTGGTTCTTTCAAAGACAGAGGAATGACAATGGCTATTAGTAAAGCGAAAGAAGAAGGGTGCAAAGCTGTTATTTGTGCTAGCACAGGAAATACTTCTGCGTCTGCAGCGGCTTATGCCTCTAGAGGTGGATTAAAATCATTTGTATTAATTCCTGATGGTTACGTAGCAGAAGGTAAGCTTGCACAAGCTTTAATGTACGGAGCTGAAGTCTTATCAATTAAAGGAAATTTTGATGATGCTCTAGAAATCGTCCAAAAACTCTCAAAAGAATATCCTATAACTCTTGTAAATTCTGTTAATCCTTATAGAATTGAAGGCCAAAAAACTGCTGCTTTTGAAATAATTGATGACTTAAAAACATTTCCTGATTGGTTATGTATCCCAATGGGAAATGCAGGTAATATCACTGCATACTGGAAGGGTTTTAACGAATATTCTACAAAAAAGAAAAAATACAATTTACCTAAAATGATGGGATTTCAATCTTCAGGTTCTGCTCCATTAGTTGATAATATTATAGTAAAAAATCCTGAAACAATAGCAACAGCTATTAGGATTGGAAACCCAGTTAATAGAGAAAAAGCAAAAATTGTAAAAAAAGAAAGCAAAGGTGATTTTCAATCAGTTACAGATATTGAAATCATTAATGCTTATAAAATACTTTCAAAAGAAGGTGTCTTCTGCGAACCAGCAAGTGCAGCATCAGTAGCGGGATTAATTAAAAATAAAAATAGAATAAAAAAAGACTCGTTAATAGTTTGCGTGCTTACAGGAAATGGATTAAAAGATCCAGAATGCGCTATAAAAAATAATGATGCAATTTTTCAAAAAAATATTGAACCATCTTTAAATAATATTTCAAAAATTCTTGGATACAACTAATAGACAAAAAATAAAGTGGGTGTGGAAAAGAAAAATTATTAAATTTCAAAAGTGGAAAACTTCTTAAAAATTA
>CACOCT010000011.1 GCA_902625845.1 uncultured Prochlorococcus sp.
GAAGGAGTTGGTTCCCATTCTTTGCCTCTCCCTTCAGGTTGGATAGCCTCTAGTTTTTCTGCCATTAGCCTTATATATTTTCTAGTTCTTCTATCAGGCATTCCAGCAATAGCAATCAAAGCTATTGGTCCAAAAAATAATCCTCCTAAAAACCACGGAAAACATAACAATCTTTATTAGCTGCGACATTTGATGTGAAGAATGCAGTTGGAAGCCAAATTAGTAAAAATATAAAGACAAAAGATCCTAAATAAGAAGCTAAATAATATTCCATAAAAAAAAGAGGGGGTCTACCCCTCCAATTTAGATCAGCTGTCAACAAGCGGTGCAAGTAGTAAGCGTTTCATTTCTCCCTAAAATCTTTGAACATACCGAGGGCTTTTAATACCATATAGAAGAGAAATCGATTTGCTAATAATCTTATATACCATGTCTCAGCTTTTAAAAAATATATTGCAACTAAACCAAAAGCTATATCAAAAAGTTCCTACTTTTTTTCTACATCATTACCTGTAATAGTATCTTTTATTTCTAAAAATATTTCTTTTAAGCGTTTCATTACGATTATCTTTTAGTAATATGTTTTTAATTAGATTTAGTACTAATGAAAAAGTTTTTCTTTTATGGTATTACCTCCATTTGTTTTACATTCCCTGTTTCTCCTTCATTCGCAGGTTATCCGGAATCACCAGGCATAGGTTGTAGTTATGGATATATAAAAACCAACAACAATACTTATTGTGCAAATATAAAAACTGATAGTGGTTATCCGGAATCACCAGGCATAGGTTGTCATTATGGTTTTCGTAAAGTTAATAATAATACTTACTGTACAAGATTTTGATTAGCTATATCTTTATAAACAAAATAATAAACAACAATTAAAAAAACATTTATAAGTAGTCTTAGAAATTTATTTTTTGGTATTTGCAAGCGTTTCATTTTTTAGAGGTCATCTTAAAAGTTATATATGCAAAACCACCAAGCAATAACAAACTAACAATGCCATAAGTAATTGCTATGCCATACATATAAGTCATTTAAAAATAATGCCTGTAAGGTTTTCCAGTCTTTTGAGAATATCTAATCTCATACCTTCCACCTCTTATCCCATATTTTATTGTATCTTCTTTTTTTGCAGGAATTATAGGTTCACCAGCTGCTGATGCAAATGAATTTAAGATTCCAAAAATTATTAAAATCCCGAGCATTATCAATGTAGGTAAAGTCCAAGTAAGTAGGCCAATAATGGCTAAAAAAAACAAGAAAACTAAGCAACCTGAAGTCTCACCACCATTTCTTGCTCTTGGTCTTAGTTTCCAACTCATAATTCAAGCGGTGCAAGTAGTAAGCGTTTCATTTTAACTCCAGCAAAAGCTTTGACTATCTCATCCCTCTGCATATAGTTTGATGCCAACTTAATGCGTTTCGTCTTGAAGTATCCATGACTTCATAAGGTTGATTTTGATAACAACTTCCGGCAACTAACCAATTTGGATGTTCTAAAACATATTCATATGTAATATCGCTATAACATGCATAAACATCTCCAGAATAAAAACAAATAAGACCTTGTTGAGACTTGGCAGGTTCTTCAATAAAAGCAATAGGTAAAGTGAATGAAGCTAATAATGGAATTAAAAATCTTTTCACAAAAAAAGGAGCTATTTGCCTCTCATTGTAGATTGACTGTCAATCTTGTTTAATATAGCGGTGCAAGTAGTAAGCGTTTCATTTATTTAAAGAAAATATTTCGGCAAACTTATTTTGCAGCCCTTGCCTAATCTCCAAAAATTATGTGCAACTTTGAACCATTCTCCATCACGTTCTGCATATAGTTCTTCTCTTTCTTTAAAATCAGGCAAATAATGAAATGCCTGACCCATATCTATGAATAAAACTCTTCCTTGACCTTCATATTTAACTTTTTTCTTTTCTTTATCAGACATATGATTATATGCAAAAAGTGGGATATTACCTACAAAAACAACAACTTCTCCTGTTCTACCTCCTCCCCTAAAACTATGTTGCCATTTGGGGTTATTTTCTAAGGTAGATTCATCCCATTCTTGAATCGTTGCATAATCTGAACCATATCCATTAGACATACTGAACTTAAGAGAATATCTTGGTTCATCTTTATAAAGAAGTAGTCCAGTTGAAGGCCAATACATTTCAATTCTGTAGTCAGAATTATATTCACTTTTAATAATGCATTTTGCTTGATCGTTATGGTTGGGGTCGTGATGAGCAAAAACAGTAGCAGGTAAAGAAAATGCAGCTATTAATGGCAGTAGTAAGCGTTTCATTTTTTTCCTAAGTCTTTAAATGAATAAAGAAAAAATCCTATTAAAAAAATAAAAATAAAACCTTTCCATAGGTTTATCAAATAAATAGCTAAAGCGAGTATTAAAGCACCTATGACAAATTCAGATAATTTAAATTTAGTTTGATCAATAATATTTTTACGAATTGGCTTCAATTTTTTTCTTTTTAATTCTTCGTTAATTTGATGAATAAGATTAGCAATTACAAAAACAATAATAAATGTTATTTGAATAGGTAAAGAACCAGAAGTTATTGCGAATAAAAAAAGAACAAAAAAACCTAGCCAATAAAATGTCTCTAAAAATTTTCTTACTTTATTATTTATTCTCATTAATAAAGAGAGTTTTATCCCTCTATGTTAAATCGACTGTCAATTACTTACTTTTAGTAGTGGGAGTAGTAAGCGTTTCATGATCGATATTTATTTCATGATCGATATTTATTAAGTACAAGACTAGAAATTCTGAGTATTTCGAGAAAGTATTTTAGATTTCATTTCTTGGAATTCTACATCACTCAAAATTCCTTTATCCAGCAATTCTTTTATCTTAAGAAGCTCATCTGCAATGTCCGAAGTAGACATAGATTTACCATTATTGCTAGTTGAACCTGTTGGAGAAGGAGTTGCAGTATTACCAATAGAAATCCCACCTGCTTGAGCTCTAGTTTCTTCCATCTCTCTAATTCTTCTCTTCTCTTCCCAAGCCTGTTCTTGTAATTGTGCAACTTTATAAATATCAGATGCAGTTTTTAAATCTGGATAAACCATAATCCATGGAAACTGAGAAAATGTGAATGTAAGAGTAGAACCACATATATTAGGTAATACATTCTCTGAAATATTTACATCTTTCAAATCTTTCCATTGATAATCTCTCATTGTGTAGCCACCAATCAATCCTCTTTGCAAATTAATAATTCTTGAATTTGTTACTGCAAAAACACTTCTCCTTGAAAACAATGCAAATGGTCTTTTATCAATCCCTTTATGTATGATCTTCTCATCTTTCATCAAAGTACCATCTAATTTTTCTATTGCTTTTCTGCTTCTTTGTTTAGAGTCTTTGAAAACTAGAAAGTAATAAATAGGAAGAATGACTACTAATAAGATACTTCCAGCATAATATTCACTAAAAGAAAAGCTTAGGAAAACAACTAACCAAAGAAAAATTGCAAAAACTATATTAAATAAACCAGACATAAAAAAAGAGCTAATTGCCCTTTATTTTAGATCGACTGTCAATAACTCTAATGCTTTTTGTGCTTTTTCAAATGCAGCCCTTCTAGTTGATTTAGATGACTTTTGGTAAGTCTCTTCATGGGTTCTTATCTCATGCCCCATACCATCAGCTAATGAACCAGAGTCGATTCCTCTAACAGTTCCTCTAAGGCTATAGCTATGTCTGAGGCTATATAAACCAAGATTTTCTCCTCTATCTTTTACTATCTCATTCAATGATTTCCATGCATTTCTACGTCTAAGCAAGTTACTTAAAGACCCTGCCGCACCACTTACATTATCAAGATTAGGTAATTGAACATCTTTTAAATTCCACCTCTGGAGCATATTCCATTTTTGGATATTACCTTCATTATCAACCAACTCAAGTTCATGTAATTCTCTTGGTTTTGTTGTTCCTTTACTACTTTTCTTTTTATAATCACACCACCAATAAAGCTCATTAGTTTCCTTATCTTTTCTTACTGATAGATGCTTTAGTTCAATTGGTCTAAGACCTAATAAAGAAATTAATTTAATAGCATCCTTAATATCTTTGTCTGATTCTGGAAGATTATTTATGAGGTTAATTATTTCCTGATCTGTTACTGCATCTTTGCTATTACTTTTCCAATCAGCAGGTTTTTTACCAATATGTTCTTTCCTATTAGTTTTAGGCAACCAACTTGGAGGAAAATTTTCTCTTTTAAAGCAATATTCTAAAAATTGCCATAAAACACCAACCTTAATTTCTCTTGATCTACTACCCGCCTCATGGTGCAAAATACATTTATCAATTAATTTTGCAGGGTCATTTGGTGGTTTATTAGAAGTTAATAATTTAATTGCATCAGATAAAACTGGTTCATATTTGTTATCCCATTGGCTTTCCTTAATAGCATTACCAAATTTAATTTTGTAGGTTTTAAAGTTATCTTTTGCTTCTTGCCAATTTAATTTTTCTACTAATTTAGGAGCATCACTTTCAGCTAATTTTGCAGCCTGTTTTAATGTATGCTCTCCATCCATCATCAAGGCATAAATATTTCTAATTCTTGCGTATGCTCCACCTACTTCAGATTCTTTCCAAAGATAATCTGCATGAGTTTTTGGATTGTTTTCTAAAATAGTTGATTCTTCTTTGTTATTAGTTCTAACTTTTAAAGTTATCGTTTCACTTCTAGGACTTTTTCTTACAGTCCACCCCTTTCCAATCTCTCTTACTTGCCTTCTAAAAACTTTTTCCCAATCTTTTGTGTTAGTAACAATTGGCATAAATTAGTTTCGCACCCAAACCGCACCCAAAATATAGCATATTAGTCCGAATTAGACCTTACTTTATTTCTTAAAAGTGTTGATATAGCTATAAGTCTCAATTATAGCCTTATCTGTGTAAGTGCTTTGTGAGCACTAGGTCGCAGGTTCGAATCCTGTCGCCCCGATCAGTTATAGCAGTTAGTCTCAGCTAATAATATTTTTCCCTCAAAAATACCTTCCCTCAAAATCCCCTCATATTTCCCTTGTAATAAAATATTTTCAATACATTGATTTCTATAAAATTCATCTTTACTCTTAAAAGAATTACTTTTCACTTACTGTACAGGTAGATTTATACATGGTTAACGTCTCATTAAATTGGGCTAGCATAGTTGGTATCGCTCTAGTCATAGCTGGTTTTGTTCCTTTTTTTAAGAAATCAATTTCAACTCAATATGATCTATTTCTAGTTCCGATTTTTTGGCTGTACGGGTTAATTCTTTTTTTTCAAGGATGGCGACTAGATCCAATACTTCAATTTGGACAATTTTTACTTGTAGGTTTAGTTTTTTTTGTTAGTTATGAAAATATAAAATTAAGGGAATTAATAAAAAAACTGAAGAATCAATCATCTGAACAAAGTAACTTTAAAAAAGAGGATGTTAAAGGTCAAAAAGATGAAAACGATAGAATTAAAAACAAGCCGAAAAGAAGTTTAAAAGACTTCGACTATATTTCTCTCTTTGACCTTTCAGAAAATTTTGATGAATCTGAGCTTAAAAAGGCTTATCGCAAAGAAGCTAGAAAATGGCATCCTGATTTAAATAAAAATGACCGGAATGCAGAAGAGCAATTTAAATTAGTTAATGAAGCATATGAATACCTAATGAAAAAATTAGAATGGGAGAGAAATAACAATAATTTTTAAGTAAGCAAAATAATTAAATAATAAAAATATTAGGCAAAATAAAATTTAAATATTTTCCCCTCAAATTTCCCTCAAATGATTCTTTATTAGTCCGAATTAGTCCATATTTATTACTCTAAAAGTCCTAATATAGCTATAAGTCTCAGTAATAGCCTTGTTTTAGCGAGTGCTTTGGGAGCACTAGGTCGCAGGTTCGAATCCTGTCGCCCCGACTCAATAAATCCAAGTCCTAGACAGGTATCCCAAGCCTGTCTTTTTTATTTGTTAGCAATCTCAGATGAGAAAGGGGCTCTAGAAGGGGCTCTAGTGTCTTCGAAGATTCTCTAAATGGTGCTTAATTATGGAAGCGGTGCAAGTAGTAAGCGTTTCATTGAATGTAGTAGCAACCTCTTTTCTTAGCATCCTTAATCGCACGATCATAGATTTCCTGTTGCTTCTTCTTATATTCCTTCATTGATGAAGGCCAATCCTTTAACAACATTTCAGCAGATCTATTAACAACATTTTGTATGGCTTCACATTCAACATAGTTTGTTGCATTAACAGCAGTAGGTAAAGCGAGAGCAGCTAGTAGTGGGAGTCGTAAGCGTTTCATTTTCACTTATTTCATTTTTGGTTTTAGCTCGTAAACAGCTCCATTACATACAGCAACTGCAATTGATTCTTTAGAGGCTTTATCCCATCCCGCTAGATCCTTTTCCTTTTCATCAATCCAACGCACTGTATTTCTAAAACATTTATTCCAACTTCGTGACTGCCTTTTTGAAGGAACTAAATCAATCGATATCTCTTTAATCTGTTTTTTTAGAGACTCTAAATTACTTGATACATTTTTGATTTCTATCTTTAAAGTATCTGAATTATTAGATGATTTTTGCGAAATTAAAATTGTATTAACTGCAATTAATACAAGAGCAGCTGTAGAAGTTATTACGCAGTATTTAATAATATTTGGTCCTTTATGAGGAGACATAAAACAAAGGGGATATACCCCTCTAATTTAGATCAGCTGTCAACAAGCGGTGCAAGTAGTAAGCGTTTCATTTCTCTTCTGGTATTCATTATCCAACAACAATTTTGTAGTATATGTAAAAAATAAATGCAATTCCTGACCACACAATAAATTCTATTTCTCTCTGACTAGGTTCACGTTTCTGACTAGGTTGACGAGTGTAATTGTTGTTATTTTTTTGCATATTAATTTTTTTTACTTCATTAAAGAATTCATAAGCTTCATTTACGAGCTTTAGTCTTTCTTCTGCATAAGCATCACCTGGATTTTTATCAGGATGCCATTTCATTGCTTCCCTTCTATAAGCTTTTTTCAGTAAAGCCTCATCAAAATAATCTGGTAAAACTAAAATTCCCTTATAATAAGCATAAGAATGCTTAAAGTTATTAATCATAAAAAAGAGGGTCTTACCCCCTAATTTAGATCAACTGTCAACAATTAACTATTGTTGTTGAAGTTGTTGACGTATTAGTTTTGCTGTCTTTAAAGCGTCAGATTTGTCATAGGCCTTCTTATAAGTTGAGGAATGTATTGCCTCAGAATGACCCATAAATTTTGATGCTGTATCAGTATTGATATTCATATTTGCTGTTCGATAACCATAAGCGTGTCTTAAGTCATAAGGTTCAAACGCTGCATTACTTTTAGCTGCAAACCATTTTGTATATGTATTATTTATTTTCTTTAAAAGTTTTGCGTCATATTCACTTGCATGGTTAATAGAAAAAATTTTATTAACTTCCAAGATATTTAATTCTCTTGCCCAATCCTGTTGTAAGGCTAAACAGATTCTCCATTCAGTTGGTTTTTTATTTTTTTCTACAGTTAATATTTCAGCGAAAATTTCTCCATCTTCCTCAAATGGTTTAATACTCCAAATTTCAGAAGTTCTTGCACCAAACAAAAATTGTGCAGCCAAAGCCCAACCCCATTGTCTCTCTGCTGGGAATATTGATTTATCTTGTCGAAGTCTTACTTTATGAATATCATTTCTTAAGGCTCTAACAAATTCAAGATATTCTTCATCAGTTAATCTTTTTCTGGCTCTCTTTTTAAGATCTTCGTTGTATGCCTTTTGTGTAGCTGTTGCCCACTCTTGAAGTTTTCTTAAATTAGGAATCTCTGCAAACTTTCCAACCAATAAACAATATTTAGCAAAATCTGCTTTTTTCTTTGAAGACTTTGGAAATGTATTACCAAGTTCAAAAATATTTTCTGTATTAAAAATTTTATGTTTATCTAGCTTATTAATATAATGCTGAATTTGATACCAATACTGCTGATTTGATTCGTCAGTTTTATCTTTACCTTCCTGACTCCAGAAATTCTTCTCATACCTGTTGAGAATATCTCCAACTTTTTTACTAGCTGGTTTTAATTCAATAACTTCTTCCTCTTCCTTTTTTTGCCAATCTTCCCATTTAAATAATCCAGCCTTTTTTTCCTCTCCAAGTTTTTCTGATAACCTAACTGCCTCTTTAATATTTTTTTGCTCGGCTTTTAGTCCTACAGATACCCATTGTTGGATAGTCTGTTTAGATTGAGGATCTTTTGAAGGTAATGAAGCTCTTAGAACAAAAGCATCTTTCTTTATATATATAGTTACTCCAACTTTTTTTCTCTTTAAGACATCATTAGTTGCTTCAAGTCTTGCTTTTAAAACTTCAAAGGGGTTTGCCATTGTTCGGATAGCTTTTTTATGGAGGACTAACCTCGGTGGACTAATTCTAGCTATTACGCACTAATAGGTGCAAGTTGACCTATATTCTGTCAATCAAAATTTGTTTGCATATTATAACTACTGAGAACCCTCGTAATTAGGTGACTTACTTGACTATGACTATCTTCTTATGATATAAATAATAGGTTCGGATACAACTGAATAACCCGTTGGAGGGGTGGTCGAGTGGTTTAAGGCTCTAGTCTTGAAAACTAGCGTGTCTGCAAGGGCACCGTGGGTTCGAATCCCACCCCCTCCGTCAGAAATTGGTCCCAGAGAGTCCCACATATACCCATAAAGTCCTTTTAAAAGGGATATCTATATTTTATTGAATATTCGAATGTATTCAATCTTCAAATTAGTGTTGGGTAAAATGTTGGGTGAATAACTAAAGTGTTGGGTAAATGAGAATGATTAGAGAAGAAAATTTAGGGATAAACCTTAAATAATCTGTATTGCATAGTCAATCTGGTTCTCTTTCTAAGCAATCAGGTGGGTAATAAATTCTGTAGTCACATTTCAGACATGCCCATTTTGCTGAAGGTATTTCTAAAGAGCATCCCATAATTGCATATTTACCAGAGGTGCCATCTTCTGCACTTGGCATCCCCCAAATACAAGGTTTAATTGATTTCTTTGCTTTGCATCTTGGACAGTTTTGAATTTTATGCCATCTATATTCTCCATCAAATAATGGATAGCAATACTCCATTAACTTTCCACGAAAGTACCAAGTATCATCAATTTTAGGTGGAGAATTTTTCGTCATGATTATTCTCCAGAATCATAACCAGTTATCTGTTTATATTTAATCAAAACTTCTGCCCAAGTTTTGCATTCGCCGGCAGCAAAAAGAACCTCACGTCTTTTGTCTTGCGATAAATAATTTTTGTTTAGTAGTTTTGCCATTTTTCTTGAAGCATCTGGACCATTTAGTTCATTCATCAGAAATCTACTTCCATTGGTATTTCTAAAATAGGATTCTTTATTCCATGTTTCTTAGCGGTTTCCTTCATAACTTTATAGTCATGTTTGCATTCTTCGTAGAATTTCTTTTCCTCTGTAGTAGCATCTTTATTTAAAGGTTTGCCTGTAGTCGCAAGCATTAATAACTCTTGGGATCTCTTATTAGTAATCATGATTTTAATTCTCTCTTAATATGGAAAATAACAAATTTAACTTCATATGTAAGCATTAGATAAGACATCTAAAAAAAGGAAGATAAAATATTAAAAAGTGAAATATTAGTGAGCGTTTCCTCTCCTCAATTAAATGAAAAATTAACTCTTTCTCAATTGGAGACATTCCTTTGGGAAAGTGCAGATATATTGAGAGGAAGTTTGGATGCGTCTGAATTTAAAGATTATATATTTGGAATGTTATTTCTAAAGCATTTATCTGATGCTTTTGATGAAGAGCGAGAAAATGTTATTCAGCATTACTTAGATACTGGTAAAAGTCAGCAGCAAGCAGAACAATTTGCTTCAGAACAGGATGAATATGACAAGACATTCTTTGTTCCTGAAATTGCAAGATGGAAAAATTTGAAGGATCTTAAGCATGATGTTGGATCAGAACTTAATAAGGCGACAGAAGCAATTGAAGAACAAAATCCAACACTTGAAGGCGTATTAGTATCTATTGATTTCAATATTAAGGATAAACTCAACGATGGAAAACTCAGAGACCTTTTGTCTCATTATTCAAAATATAGATTAAGAACTTCTGATTTTGATAGACCTGATTTACTTGGTGCTGCATATGAATATCTGATCAAAATGTTTGCTGATTCTGCAGGCAAGAAGGGTGGAGAATTCTATACTCCAAGCGAGGTTGTGAGATTATTGGTCGAACTTATAAAACCAAAAGCAGGGATGAAAGTTTATGACCCAACTTGTGGTTCAGGTGGAATGCTTATACAAACCAGAAATTATCTAACGAGAAATGGAGAGAATCCATCTAATTTAATGTTGTCTGGTCAAGAAAGGAATTTAAGTACTTGGGCAATATGCAAATTAAATATGTTTTTGCATGGAGTTCGTGGGGCAGATATAAGGAAAGGAGATACTCTTGGTGACCCTCAACATATAGAAAATGGTGAGTTAATGAGATTTGATCGAGTTATTGCAAATCCACCATTCTCTTTAAAAAAATGGGGTAGAGATCTTGCTCACAATGATGGATATGGGAGATATAGATTTGGTATTCCTCCCAAAGATGCTGGAGATTTGGCATTCGTTCAACATATGATTGCTTCTCTAAATAATGAGGGGGTGATGGGAGTGGTTGTACCTCATGGAGTCCTTTTTAGAGGTTCATCAGAGGGAGAGATTAGAAAAGGAATAATTGAAAGTGATCTTTTAGAAGCAGTAATTGGTCTACCTTCTTCTTTGTTTTATGGAACTGGAATACCAGCAGCACTTTTGATTATTAATAAGCAAAAAGATGGCGAAAAGAAAGGTAAAGTTCTATTTATAAATGCGGAACTTGAATATCAAGAAGGTAAAAATCAGAATATTTTGAGAGATTTAGATATCAAAAAGATCGTAAATTGTTTTGATTCTTATGAAGAAATTAAACGCTTCTCAAGAGTTGTCTCACTTGAAGAAATTAAAGAAAACGATCATAACCTTAATATCAGAAGATATGCAGATACATCACCACCCCCTGAAAATTTTGATGTGAAAGGAATATTGCATGGTGGTATTCCAATTAAAGAAATTCAGGATGAGTACATAGAGGAAGTTTTAGATGGATTTGATTTGAGTATTGTTTTAGTGAATAAAGATTCTGAATATATGAAGTTTAAGGAAGAAATAAAAGAGAAATCTCAAATTCGCCAAATTACTGGCGATGTTTCTGATTCAGTCGTTGAACAGTTGGGAAAGTGGTGGGATAAGTATGGAATATCACTTGCCCAAATTGATTCTGAAGTTAGAGAATCTGAAATAATTATGTATTCATTTTTAAAGGATTTGGGTTATGAGATCTGATAAGAAAAAACTTGTTAAAGGTTGGATTGAAACAACTCTTGGTGAAAGAATTAATTTAGAATATGGCAAATCTCCAAATAAAGTAAAAGATAAAAAAGGCAAATACCCTTTGATGGGTTCTAGTGGTATCTCTGGCAGATCAAAAGATTATACAACTTGCTCCCCTGCAATTATCCTTGGGAGGAAGGGAACAATAGATAAACCTATTTATTCTGAAACTCCATGTTGGGCAATCGATACAACTTATTTTGTTGATAAGTTCCCCAAAGATGAAAGTAAATATATTTTTTATTTACTAAGTTCTCAAAATTTAAAATCTTTGAATGAATCAACAGGTGTACCCTCTTTATCGAGGGATGCTATACATTCTCTAAAAGTATCTCTTCCTCCACTCCCCGAGCAGAAGAAGATTGCCGAGATACTCTCTTGCATTGATAAGTCAATTTCTTTATTAGATTTAAAAATTTCAAAACTTCAAATTTTATTTAATGGGCAGAGGCAAGAATTCTTCAAAGGGAGGACGAATTGGGATGAATATAAAATTAGTGATATTGCTGATCCAACAACAAAATACTCATTAACTGGTGGACCTTTTGGATCTGATTTGAAGGTATCTGACTATACTTCAAATGGAATCAGAGTTATTCAATTACAAAATATAGGGGATTCGATTTTTTATGATAAGAATAAGATTTTTACTTCCTTAGAAAAAGCAGATAGTTTGTTAAGTTCCAATATTTTTGCTGGAGATTTAATAATTGCAAAAATGGGTGATCCAGTAGCGAAATGCACGGTCATTCCAAATTACATACCTAGAGGTTTGATGTCTTCTGATGGAATTCGCTTAAAGGTAAAGCAAGATAGTTTTGATAATTATTTTATTCAACTTAGTATTAATTCCTCATATTTCAGAAAAAAAACAAATGAAATAAGCACTGGAACAACTAGACAAAGAATCGGATTACAAGAGTTTCGTAAGTTAACTATTTCATGTCCATCTATAAAAGAACAAAAAAAGATTTCTAGAACTCTTTTGTCTATTCAAAAATCGATTAATTGTTTAAAAAAAGAACAACTTGCAATAAAAAAATTAAAGAGAGGAGTAAGTTCCAATTTACTATTTGGTTATACAAGGGTAAACGTCTAAAAATGTT
This sequence comes from uncultured Prochlorococcus sp., assembly GCA_902625845.1. Taxonomy (GTDB): domain Bacteria; phylum Cyanobacteriota; class Cyanobacteriia; order PCC-6307; family Cyanobiaceae; genus Prochlorococcus_A. The sequence goes on from CACOCT010000011.1 coordinate 12,612, forward strand.
AGGAGATGAATTCATCTATTCAGAAAAACCTGCACTGGATCAACTCCAAAGCAATGGATGGTCTTATAAAGATGGGAAGGACCTTGTACCTGAAACGTCAAATCTTCGCTCATCTTTAAAAGAAGTAGTTCTAACTCACAATCTTGAAGCAGCAATAAAACGAATCAATCCTTGGATAAGCGATGAAAATCTTAGGAAGATTATTCGTGAAATTACGGTTATTCAAACCTCAACTTTAATAGAGGCAAATCAATGGTTTTGGGAACGACTAACTCAATATTTTTCTGTTGAGCAAGATCTTGGTAAAGGTAGACGTGGACAAACAGTTAAGTTGATTGACTTTGAAAATATTCAAAATAACGATTTTCTTTGTTTTAATCAATTCAAGGTTCAAGGAGAGATTCAAAACATAATTCCTGACATCATTCTTTTTGTAAATGGTTTGCCTCTAGGAGTGATTGAATGTAAATCACCCTATATTACTGATCCAATGGAGGCAGGCATTAATCAATTATTGCGTTATGCGAATTTGAGAAATCCTGAAAATAATGAAGGATGTCAGAAACTTTTCCATTACAACCAAGTAATGATTTCAACTCACAGAGATGGTGCAAGAGTTGGAACAATTTCATCACCATATGAATATTATTTGGAATGGAAAGATCCATTCCCTACAAAAAAAAGTGAACTAGGAGAAAATCCAAATTCGCAAGAAATTCTTATTGAAGGATTATTAAAACCCAAACAGTTTTTAGATATTATTCAGAACTTCATAATCTTTGAAGTAGAAGAAGGAAGAACAATAAAAAAGATTGCAAGATATCAACAATTTAGAGCAGTTCAGAAAACAGTTAATAGGTTAATAACTCCAGGTGATCGAAAACAAAAAGGTGGAGTTATTTGGCATACTCAAGGATCAGGAAAATCATTAACGATGGTTTTTCTTACCCAAAAGATAAGAAGAGATCCTTTACTAAGAGATTACAAATTAGTTTTCCTTACTGATAGAACTCAATTAGATGAACAACTTACAAAAACATTTAAAGGAGCACAAGGAGAAACAGTATTTAATGCAAAATCTGTGAGTGATCTAAAAGAATTACTCCGCAAAGATTCGTCCGATCTAGTTACCTCAACTATTCAAAAACTTGAAGAGGACGATTTAGATTTTTCTTGTTTAAATGATTCAGATCGCATAATAGTTTTAACTGATGAGGCACATAGAACTCAATACGGAACATTAGGGGCAGCGATTAATACTGCATTACCTAATGCACCGAAGATCGCATTTACAGGAACTCCATTAATTACATCGCAAAAAACAGTTAATGAATTTGGTGCATATATTGATCAATACACAATCGAACAAGCAGTCGAAGATGGTGCAACTTTGCAAATACTTTATGAAGGAAGAGAGGCAATTACCAAAGTTACTGGTGATTCTTTAGATGCATTATTTGAAAGATATTTTAAAGATAAAACTCCAGAAGAAAAAAATGCAATAAAGAAAAAGTATGGAACTGAACGTGCTGTTTTAGAGGCACCAAAAAGAATTGAGTGGGTTGCTCTTGATCTTGTTGAACACTATCGAGAAAAAATAATGCCAAATGGATTCAAAGTGATGATTGTGACTTCTAGTAGAGAGGCAGCAGTCACTTATAAAAAGAAATTAGATGAAATTCCAGATGCACCCAATTCTGCCGTAATTATTTCTGGTGATCATAATGATCCACCTGAGATGGCGAAGTGGACAAATAAATCAGATCATAAAACTGCAATAGATAATTTCAAGAAACCATTAAGTGAAAGTTCATTATCAATTTTGATAGTCAAAGACATGCTTCTTACAGGATTTGATGCTCCTATTTGTCAGGTAATGTACCTAGATCGAAAATTAACTGATCATTCTTTACTCCAAGCAATTGCAAGAGTTAATCGAACAAAAGCAAAGAAATTTATTGGATATATAGTTGATTACTACGGATTAACAGATTATTTAAAAGATGCATTAGAAGTTTTCTCTTCAACTGATGTTAAAGGTGCACTCAGGAATTTAACTGATGAGATTCCGAAACTAGAAGCAACACATACAAGAGTGATAAAACATTTTAAAGATATTGATATTTCAGATTTGGAAAGATGCATCTCACTTTTGAAAGATGATTTAAAACGTCAGCAGTTTGAAATTGACTTTAGAAGTTTCTCAAAACAAATGGAAGTTGTTCTTCCAGATAAAGCATCATCTCCTTTCATTAAAGATTTAAAATCGCTTGGAAAGATTGCAATTGGTGCAAGAAATAGATATCGAGATGAGCAATTAAATATTCTTGGTTCTGGTGAGAAAGTAAAGAAATTAATCGAAGATCATGTATTTGCCTCAGGAATCGATCCTCGTGTTCCTCCTACAAAATTATTTGATGAATCGTTTATTAAAACTCTTGGTGAAATACAAGGTGATCAAGTTAAAGCATCAGAAATTGAACATGCAATTAAGGCACATATAAAACTAAAACTCGAAGAAGATCCAGAATATTATCAATCTCTGTCTTTACGATTAAATGAAATAATTGAAAATTATGAGGATAAGTGGGATGAACTGGTACGTCAACTTTTACTTTTTAGAGATGGTTTAGAAAAAGAAAAAGGTGAGAAAGCAATAGATCTTGGATTAAATGAAACTGAATTTGCTTTTTATAATATTTTGAATGCCGAAGTAGTTAAATCTTTTGGAGAAGAAACTTTCTCTGATGAGGTTCATGAAAGAATATTATCTCTAGTTAAAAAACTGGTAAATCAATTTGAAGAATCATCAAAGATTGTTGGTTTCTTCTTAAAGCAAGATGAAATAAAAACTATGCAGAGAAATATAAAAAGAGCAATGATTGAAGAGGGATTTGATGATCCTGAACTTAGGAAAATAGTTATTGAAAGATTTATGGAACTTGCAAAGGTCAAATTTAAATGAGTGCAATTCCTAAAGAGTTATTTGGTTTAAGAGTGGAGGTTCTTCGATCCAGAAGAAAAACTTCAGTACTTTATATAGTTGGTGATGAACTACAGATAAGAGTACCTAATAGAGTAAGAGACAGAAAAATAGTTGAAATTCTTGAAACGAAAGAAAGATGGATTAGAAATAAAGCAATTCAATTACAAAATCAACCCATAAATAAAGAAAGAGAGTTTGTTAGTGGTGAATCTTTTGCTCTTTTTGGTAAGAATTTAAAGTTAAAAGTTGTAGAAGGAGGAAGAGTTGGAACTAAATTAGATGGTGATTATCTTTTAACGAATGTAAGAGCATCAGAGATTGGAGAAGTAAAAAAATTTAGAATTAAAACTTATATCAAAAAATGGTATATCCAAGAAGCATATAAAAGATTAGAAGAGAAAGTTATTAGGTATTCAGAAATTATTAGAGTATCTCCAAGAGAAATGAAAGTCAGAAACTACAAAACCAGATGGGGTTCTTGTGATAAGAAAGGAAGATTAACTTTTAACTTTCATCTAATAAAAGCACCACATTCGATTGTTGATTATGTAGTTGTACATGAACTTTGCCATATGCTTCAACCAAATCATTCAAAATTCTTTTGGAATGAGGTAGCAAAATATGATCCTTTATTTAAAGAACATAAGAAATGGTTAAGAGAAAATGGGAACCTTTTAATTTGTTAAAAAACAAAAAAATTTTCGTAAAAAGCCTTGGTAGTTAACTTTTTGGGGAATGAGTTCGATTTATTTTTGTTAAACAAATTTTTCTAAATATAACTTTATTGTATAAAGAGGAATTTATTTCTTTCTATAGAATTTAAATTATATCTCGAATTCCTTTTATTAAAAATCACTAATATTATTATAAAATAAAAAATCAATAAACATATTTGAAAATGAAAAGTTTCAAAAATATAATTAAGCAATCTTGCATAGTATCTTTATCACTCTTGGTGCTTCCTTTAAACCTTTCTGCTTCTGAAAAGTTTAAAGTTGATGGTGATGCCTTGCATTATAATACTGAATTAGCAGTTGAGGAAATTAACAGAGAAATTACGGCGGAAGATGTCGAGGTCCTTTTAAAAACACTAAAGGAAAACCCCAATATCCAAAAAATTAATCTTACTAGTTGGGGTGGTCTCATTAGTGCTGCTGTAGAAATGGCAGATATAATAATTGATTTTGAACTTGATACTCACGTAAAAGAAATATGTTTTAGTGCTTGTAATATTTTATTAATAGGTGGAGAAACAAGAACATTAGAAAGAGGATCTAAAATTGGTTTTCATAGAAGTCATTGGAGCAGTGATAGCATGAGGAGTTTTTATGAAGATAAAGAGACGAGGGAAAGTTATGAGTGGGAAAATAAATTTGATTTCTCATCTTGGGTATATGATGAATCACAAGAAGATATATACTCACAGTTTAAATATTATCTGGAGAGAGGTGTTTCCCCTTCATTTGTTATCGAAACTATGAAAGCACGATCTGATGATGGATGGTATCCAAGACGGAAAGAGTTATTAAAGGCAAATGTAATAACAAAATAATTTATGAGACTTATTTACCTTATTAAGCCCAAAAAAGTTAGATGTATCAGAACAAAAAAAGAATTGATGGATTGTTTTAGTCGTTATTTATCATATAAAGTACCTTTTTAACCGCAAAACAAAAATTACAAATAATTAAATTCATCCAATAAAAAAGTTTATTAGAGAAGTTAATTTTCTATTCTTTTATCTTTAAATCAAGTTTGAACTATGCAAAGAAATATAAAAATGCAAAGATTGATAAGGGATTTTATGATCCCAATCTTATGAAAATAGTTTTTGAAAGATCTATGGAAATAGCAAAGATAAATTAAAGTGAGTGCAATTCTAGTGTAAATAACATAAACCCTTAAAAGTCAATTGCCTCGTTATGATATGAGATCTAATTTAAAAATATAATGAAATAGAATTAAGATTATTCAGATTGCTTAATTCATCTGTTAAAGAAATTATATACAGTTATTAATGTAGATTTACATTTTTCTATGACGGTTAATGATGTAAGTTCAAAAAGAGGCTTATCTTTAAAAGGTAATGGATGGGATGTTGGTCAAATTGAATTGGAATATATTGGAAGACATAGTTGCACTTCTGCCATTTTAGATGAAGAGGATTTTGAGATTGAAGAGGGTAAGTTGGAAATAAATAATCAATATTTAAGTTTTTCTAATTCAATGTCTATTGTTATAAAAAATTTTGATACGCGAGAAGAAAACGTATATAGTTTTAAAGATTTAAAAAAATCAGGATTATACAGAGGTGATATTAATCCCGAAGATTTGTGCCTCACAAACTCATTTGAAAAGACTCCAGTTCTAAAACCAATAGATCATAGTCAATATGAAGATGAAGACTATTATCTTGAATTTGTTGAATCTTGGAGAGGTATTTATAAAGAATATATTTTTGAAAAGGGTGAAGAAATAGATTTAAAAAAATTAGATATATTAGTCTCAAAGTTAGATACCTTCTACAATATCTACGAGTGGGTATGTCAGGCTGAATATTATGGTAAGGAAGATTATTGTGGTTTTTCTAATAGTGGAAAAAGATATACAAGATTAAGAGTACATTAAAAAAATGTATTAAAGGATAAAGTCTTATAGGTTTTTGACGATTTAAATTATTTCTTATATAGCTGATGATACTTTTATAACTCTTGCTAATGGATTTCTAAATAGTCATTTTTTAATTTTTTGCACATTTAAGATACTTTCTCAGAAATGTAAAAAAATATAAATAAATTAAATCTTGCCATTATTTCTTTTATTACTAAATAAACTACTGCTTTTAAATAAAAGTGTAAAAAAAACTATTAGCAGTAAAAAAGCAAAAATATCTAGGTAGATAATTACCTGTTCAGGGTTATTCATTTTATTTAAAATTTTAAATTTCTAAGTTTATAGCCAGATATAGATGGTTGTTTATAGATTGACTCTAGTAATTCCTTATCAGTTTTTTCTTTTGGCAAAGATTTAGATATTATATAAACCCCAGCAATTAATATCATTTGAAAAATAAATCCTCCTACAGCAAGATAAAAAAACATAAATTGCCACTTTTCCATACAGATCTGATACTCTTAAGCAAAACATATACAAAAAATTTAATAATGAAAAGTTTATGAGCATTTAAAGAAACTAGGCTTTATATAAAACCTGAGAATAAGTTCTTAGTTTGGAAATAACTATTTAAATAGCTCTTTTTTATTCTTTCTTTTAATGCTAATTTCTAATGATTTGCTTTTTATATGACTAAAAAATACTTGAAAATATTAATGAAATTATTTTCTTCTCAAAAAAAAGTTTCATGCTTAATTTATACAAACCTAATATAAAAAATAATGTTTTACAGAAAACAATATATGCAGATATGATGGTAATATAAAAAATTTTTTATAATATTTATGCCAAAACCAAAACCAGTTAAAAAAGTTGTACCAGTAGAAGAACTTAAAACATCTCCTTTTACAGAAGTAATAGAACTTGAAAGAATTGTTACTCCAGATGAAAAATTAAGAGTTGATCATATATTTATTAAAAGGAAGAAAATCAACAGGGCAAACCCTGAGGAAATTTTTGAAACAGAAGAAACTTCCAGATTTGATATTGCATGGCCTGAAGAAATTAAGGATGAAGTTAAAGAAGAGGTCAACGAAGAAGAAATGTTAAAACAGATAAGAAGTTAAATTTAGTAAATTTTAAAGTTAATTTTTTATTTATCTCAAAGAATAATCAAGTTATCAATTATCTAGAAGATTGTTTATTATCAAATCGACTCTTTTACGATTTACTCCAAAATCTCCATCACCAACCCTTGATTCTGATCTAATTATTAAGTTATTTTTTTCTGGTGAAAAGCTAATTTCTAAATCGTCAATATACTTCATAATCCTACTAGTTACTTCTGCATGTAAATAATCACCATCTAGTTCTACTATTTTTGTCCTAAGACTATTTCCAACAATAGATTTAACTTTTTCGTAAGGTGAATCTATCATTTCGACATTCAACTCTTCTCTTACGCAATGAGATACTTCAATACAAGGTTTTAATTCAACATGAGAAGCCATTGATGGAGAGGGTATAACTAATCCATATAAAAGTAGAAAAAGGATAATTAAATTTTTCATTTACTATGAAGACTGATTATTCAAAAATAGCTAATAAAAACAAGATTCATGTATTTAATTCTCATTAAATAAAATTTTAATTATTAAATTTTTTATTAAAGAAGAACGATTTATACTTAAACCAATAAAATTTTTAATATTAAAATTTAAAATCTAAATGACAAAGGGAAAAAAATCTAATAACGATACTATTCAAACTTCAAATGGTGTTGGAAAAAAATTTTTAATAATTTCAATATCACTTACCATATTACTTAATGGTAGCGTCGCCTTATGGTTTTTTTGGTATGCAAAAAAATATGGTATTGAAAAATTTCTTACTTAACAGGTTTAATTCTTCACATAAAAAAATATTAAAACAATTGTTATTAAAATTAAAAACAATACATCAATTTGAAGTTCAAGTTTAATTTTTTGATTAGAATCAATTTAGATTATATTCTGTTTGCATAGATTTTTGTCTCTACATCAACTCAAAGAATTTCTACGAGAAATAAAACATAATAAAAGACTTTATGAAAAAGTCTCAAAAGTTGGAACTGCTGATGAAATCGCCTCCATAGCACAAACTTTCGGTTATGAATTCACAGGCAATGAACTTAAGTCAATAAAAAATAAAGATATAAAAGGTATTAAAATTAAACAGCAAGATACTAGTCCTTCATATCCCTTTGGGGAGAGCGGAAATTAATAATAGATTATTATTAGATACTCTTCGTTTGATTGAGAAGCAATTTCTTTAACCCGTAAAAATAAATAACTATCCCAATAGCAGTAAGAAATATATCAATATAATAATTTACCATTTTATGAAAATATTTCTTTATTTATAGCTGATATTATTTGAATAATAAGTGACTTTTACAACTCTTAAACAAGATATTTGAACATTGATATTGGTAAATTTGTACATCCTACAAAATACTTATCAAACTAATTGTAAATATATTGCTCATATAAAAATTTATATATAAATTTGAGATAGAAGGTTTTTTTTCTTTATAAAGATAATATTTGTTAAACATGATCCACACAGCATTAATTTATGTAGTTACTGGATTAAGTGATTTGTATCCAATAATATCTAGTTTGCTTCCTCCTCTGAATGAAAAAAATCTACCTTGGATTGATGTCATACATCCTATTGTGGTCCATTTTGTAATTGCCATGGCTTTAGGAGCAGTAGTTTTTGATTTTGTTGGAATAATTTTTAAAAAACCAAATTTATTTGAAGTAAGTTTTCTAAATCTCATAGTAGCTACTATTGCAATCTTTATCGCTATAGTTTTTGGGCAAATCGAAGCTGGATTGAGTAATCCATATGGAGTTTCAAGAGATGTATTAAATTATCACAGTACGATAGGTTGGTCTTTGGCGGGTGTCCTTTCAGTTATTTCAGGTTGGAGATATGTTTCAAGACAAACCAATCCCCAAGTTTTATCAAAAGGATTTGTCTTCGTTGATATTGTTCTTGCCATATTGGTTTGTACACAAGTTTATTTAGGAGATATGCTTGTTTGGATTTATGGTTTACATACAGTTCCTGTAGTTGAAGCTGTAAGGGAAGGAATTCTATAATGCATTTTCATTACATCTACAATGTCCTCCTAAATGTTTTCGGTAATATTTACTCATTCTTTTTAATTATTATAAAGTCCCCGATAAGTGATATATCAGACAAATTAGGTCCTAATGACTTGCCTTACAAAATTCCAATTCACCCAAACCTTGTTCACCTTACAATTGGATTATTTGCCATTGGCATTGCATTCGATATTGCTGGAGCATTTTATCCTTTTGAAAAAAGAATCTTTAGATTTCTTGCTTTCCCTGTTACGAGAGTAGGTTTCCATGATGTCGGATGGTATAACGTTCTAGCAGCATCATTTATTACTTTTTTTACTGTAGCTACTGGTTTTTTTGAAATGTTATTAGCAGTTCCAATTCCTGAAGTTAAAAGTATTCTTGGTCAAAATGCAATTTCAACGATGCTTTGGCATGCTGTTGGTGGGGTAGCAATATTATTAGTAATGATATCTATGACAATATGGAGAGGTTACCAAAGATTTGTTTTTAGAAAAGATTATGGAAGACAAGTCTCATGGTCATATATTTTTTTAGGCTCTGTAATTTTATTAATTATGGGCTTACATGGAAGTCTTGGGGCTTGGTTGGCGAGTGACTTTGGAGTTCATATCACAGCAGATCAATTACTTGTAAGAGGAGAAGACCTTAATCAAATTTTCCAATGAATACTAAAATAAATAAATTTAATAATAAAAAATATCTAACAATTTTCATAGTAATTTCTGCTATTGGGATTAATTGTTTAATAAGTTTGTTAATGGGTTATTGGTCTTATAGTTGGTTACCGATTCAAGCTTCAGAAGCAGCAAATTATGTTGATAATCTTTTTGCATTTGAAACAACTATAGGAACTTTTATTTTTTTGGGATGTACTGGTACTATGGCCTGGATTTTAATATTTAATAGAGCTCCCAAATATGATGAAAGCAATGGTCAACCCCTTGAAGGGAATGTCAAATTAGAAGTTATTTGGACAATAATTCCTTTAATTTTAGTTTTAGCAATTGCAACATATGCTACTAAAGTGAACTACAAGCTTGAGAATTTAGGATCAAAAACAAAATACAACTTTGGTCAAGAAGCTCCTTTTGTAAAAGAAAAAAAGTCTTTTGATTTTGGGCCAATTGATGTAATTTCTAGACAATGGAACTGGGAATTTATTTATCCTAACGGCATTCATAGTTCTGAATTACATCTCCCTATTAATAAGAGAACAAATTTTAGGTTAATTACGGATGATGTGATTCATAGCTTTTACATACCAGCATTTAGGTTAAAACAGGATATTATACCTGGAAGTGTTATTACGTATTCTCTTACACCGACAAGACAAGGAGTGTTTAGATTAAGAGATGCTATGTTTAGTGGTGCATATTTTTCACAAAATCAAACGAATGTAATTGTTGAATCAGAGGAAGTATTTAATAATTGGATTAATGAGACTGTAAAAAAAGAACTTCAAAATGGATTAAATCCTGCAGGTCGTTTATACGATAAAAGGCTAAAAAATGGTAATAGGGGTTGGGCAACTGTTAAGCCTGCTCCTGCTCCGAAAGTACAAGATGTAGGTTTAGAAGATAGACCTCATGATGGATAATTAAAGCAATGACAATTATTAATTACGATCAAAGATTAGTTAAATCCAAAAATCCTTATCCAAAAGGGCCAAATGATTGGAAAAGATTTTTTAGCTTTAACACTGATGCCAAAGTTATCGGTATTCAATATATTGTAACGGCATTATTTTTTTTACTACTAGGCGGCCTTTTAGGCATGCTAGTCAGAGGAGAATTAATAACACCTCCATCAGATTTATTTGATCCAACAGTCTATAACGGACTTTATACGATGCATGGAACAGTAATGCTCTTTTTGTTCCTCTTCCCAATGTTAAGTGGTTTGACTAATCTACTTGTTCCTCCAATGATTGGAGCACCTGATATGGCTTTCCCAAAACTTAATGCTTTAGCATTTTGGCTTGTACCAGTCTTCTCAATAATTTTACTTTTAAGTTTCTTTGTACCAGGTGGACCTGCCTCTTCAGGATGGTGGTCATATCCCCCAATTAGTATTCAAAATCCGCTCGGTAAAATGATTAATGGAGAGATGCTATGGATTACAGCAATTTCATTATCAGGGATTTCTTCAATAATGGGTGCTGTTAACTTTGTCACAACAATCATAAGAATGAGGGCTCCTGGTATGGGTTTCTTTAAAATGCCAATTTTTATCTGGACTGTTTTAGCTGCTCAATTACTTCAATTACTTGGTTTACCAGCACTTACAGGTGGTGCAATTATGCTTTTCTTCGATCTTTCATTTGGAACGAGTTTTTTTAGAATTGAAGGAGGTGGTGATCCTGTCTTATTTCAACACTTCTTCTGGTTTTATTCACACCCAGCTGTTTATGTGATGGTTCTTCCTGTTTTTGGGATTTTTTCAGAACTTTTTCCCGTTTATGCAAGAAAACCACTTTTTGGATATAAGTTTGTTGCGGTTGCCTCATTTGGAATAACCATACTCTCTCTTGTCGTATGGGTGCACCACATGTTTTATACAGGCACACCCATGTGGATGAGAAATCTCTTTATGTTCACTACTATGCTCATAGCTGTACCTACAGGTGTAAAAGTATTTGCATGGATTGCAACTTTATGGGGAGGTAATCTTAGATTAAGTACACCAATGCTATTTTGCTTAGGAGGATTATTTAATTTTATTTTTGGAGGTATTACTGGAGTAATGCTTGCAACAGTTCCAGTTGATATACATGTTGGGAATACATACTTTGTTGTTGCCCATTTTCATTACATCATCTTTAATACTATTGCTTTTGGAATTTTTGCAGGAATCTATCATTGGTTCCCAAAATTTACTGGAAGAATGTTCTATGAGGGATTAGGGAAAGTCCATTTCGCGCTTACTTTTGTTGGCGCTACTTTAAATTGGTTACCTCTTCATTGGGCAGGATTGTTAGGCATGCCTAGAAGAGTTGCATCCTATGATCCAGAATTTGCTATTTGGAATGTGATAGCCAGTATTGGTGCATTTATTCTTGGAGTAGCGTCAATACCTTTTATTTTAAATATGGTTAGCTCTTGGGTAAGAGGTAAAGCTGCTCCACCAAATCCATGGAAAGCAATTGGTTTAGAATGGCTTCTACCATCACCTCCTCCACATGAAAACTTTGAAGATGATATTCCAACTGTGTTAAATGAACCTTATTGTTATGGTCTTGATAAACCCTTTGTTCAAGATGAACAATTTTATATAGATAAATCTTTTAAAAAACATTAAAAAATGCTCTCAGAAAATAAAAGTACAACTATTAATCATATTCCTGGCCATGTCAAACATGATGGCCACAACATGACTGGTTTTATAATTTTTTTATGTTCAGAAAGTATTATATTTTTTGCTTTTTTTGTTGGATATGGAATTCTTAAAGTAACAGCACCAGTATGGTATCCAGAAGGGATTGATGGAATAGCAGTAAAAGAACCATTAATAAATACAGTTATCTTAGTATCTTCAAGTTTTGTAATTTATTTTGCGGAGAAATCTCTTCATAAAAAAAATTTATGGGGATTTAGATTTATATGGTTCATAACTATGTTGATGGGAAGTTATTTCGTTTATGGACAATATATTGAATGGTCTGAACTTTCCTTTAGCCTGCAAAGCGGTGTCTTTGGAGGTATGTTTTACTTACTTACAGGTTTTCATGGTCTTCACGTTATTACTGGTATCTTATTGATGGGATTAATGTTATATAGATCTTTTCTACCAAATAATTACAAAGGAGGAGAAATGGGAGTTGAATCTGTTAGTCTTTTTTGGCATTTTGTTGACGTTATTTGGATAATTTTATTCGTTCTTATTTATTTGTGGCAATAAATTTAGTAAAATAATGAATTATTGATTTGATAATTATTTCCTTGCCTTATGCTAATAGATGATCATCATTATGACTTTATAGTAGTTGGAGGAGGGGCAAGCGGAGCAACCTTAGCACATCAATTATCAAAAAGAGGTAAATGGGTACTACTTCTCGAGAGAGGGGGTCAGCTTCCACCTGAAGAGACAAATATTTCTGGTACAGATTTATTTAGAAAAACTAGATATCATCCAAAAGGAGAAAATTGGCTTGGTCCCGATGGTGACCCATTTTCACCTCAAACAGTTTATGCCCTTGGAGGTAATACAAAGATTTGGGGTTCTGTATTACAAAGAATGAGGGCAGAAGATTTTGAAGATCTGGAACTGCAAGAAGGTGTCTCTCCCTCTTGGCCAATTTCGTATAGTGATCTAGAACCATATTATTCAATTGCAGAAAAAATGTATAAGGTGAAAGGTCAACATGGTATTGATCAAACAGAACCTACTCGTTCCTTAGAATATGATAATCCCCCAAAACCAATTGATCCGATTTTCAAAGAGATTCAAAATGTTTTAAAACAAGAAGGATGTAATCCATATTATTTACCTATTAGTTGGCCAGATCAATCACAAGATATAAATTTTGAAAATTGCTCTATGTTTCAAAAAGGGGATGCTCAATTATATGGAATTTACAATTCTAACCAAGATTTTTTAAGAATAAGAACTAATGCTAAAGTTTCAAAGTTAGATGTAAATTCATCCGGAAAATCAATAAAGGGAGTTGAGGCAATAATTGGTGATGATACTTGGTTCTTCTCCTCGGACATTGTAATTCTCGCAGCTGGAGCTATTAATACCCCAATTATTCTATTAAATTCAAAATCTTCATTACACCCCAATGGTTTGAGTAATAGCTCAAAACTTGTTGGAAAAAATTTAATGAATTTGCAAATGACTTGCATCTTACAAAGGGCTAATAGCACTACCAGTGGATATTTTGCAAAATCTTTAGGTATAAATGATTTTTATTTTGGAGACAAAAATGTTAATTTCCCCTTGGGACACGTACAAACAGGAGGTGGTGTTTTGAGAGATGCCTTTTTTGCAGAATCTCCACCTGTCTTATCATTAATTACAAAAGTGATCCCAGACTTTGGGTTAAAGCGTTTAGCAAAGAGATCAATCTCTTGGTGGGCCATGACTGAAGTGTTACCTGATGATGAGAACGAAGTAACTATACAGAATAATAAAATTAAAATAAATTATCTACATAATAATCTAGAAGCTCATGATCGACTTGTATATAGATGGTTAGATACACTGAAAAGTATAGAAAAAAATCCTTTATCAGTTTCAATTACTAGGACTCCCGCTCATCCAAGGGGTTTAGCACCTTTGAGTATTGTTGGCTATGCATGTGGAACATGCAAAATGGGTAATGATCCAATAATTTCAGTAGTCGATAAAAATTGTAAATCACATGATATTGATAATTTGTATATTTCTGATGCTAGTATTTTTCCAAGCTGTCCAAGCATCGGTCATGGCTTAACTGTTATTGCTCTATCAATCAAACTGGCAGATTATCTTACAGCTGAAAATGTGAGAAAGCCACTTATATGTAGACCTTAAAATTACATAAGAAAAATAAAAAAGTGAATTTTAAATATTAAAACTTTACTGCTTATATTTCTCATTCTCTTCTGTTTTACCTTGTAATAAATAAATAATAGCTTCGAACATTTTTATAAAGAAAAATATAAACTAACCAGATTTGCTAAAAATGTGAGAATCATATTTATCATTTCTTACTATTAAATTTAATAAAGATTGTATACACTCTTTCATAAATAGCTAAGTAAAAGTAAATTTTTAAATTTATATTTATTAGTATTAATCTTTAAATAAATTTTTTATTAAGGTTAAAGATATAATAAAACAAATTGAACTGATAACAAAATATATATAATTTGATGATATTAAATAATTAAATTCTTCAATTTTCTCTGAATTTATAAATTCCAACATAGTGTTTATATATTTAGTTACAATTTAAAGACTTCCAAACAAAATTAATAGGAATCCTAAACATACAGATATTCCCATTGAGATAATCATTTGATAAAACCATAGAGGTATTTGTTCATTATTTTTGTGCCAGTTGTCATTAGAAACATCCATTATTTTTTCCATTTTCATTATTTCTTCAAGGGCTTCTAAAAAACCTTCAATAGGTTTGTAAGCAGTATATAGAAAAACTTTCAAGGGTCTTGAGATGAAATACATTTTTTATCGTATTTTAACTAGGTATTTATACTCCTATAAAAATTAATATACAATTCCTGGTGTTAATTGTTAAGAAAATTTTCCCATTTGTTTCTTGAGATTAAAAAAAATACTAAATTTTCTATTAATAATTAAGCAGGAATTTCTAATCCCGGTCTTAATTTTGACCATCTTCCTATCTCCTCATAAAAACTAGAACAAGATCTAACATCCCATTCCATGGTAAATTCACCTTTAGATTCTTCAACCAAACTTACATGAATGAAAGGATTCTTTGCCTCCAAATCAGGAGTCAAACTAAGATGGTCGGCTTCATGTTTTTCTTCTACATCATGGTAAGTTTTGCATCTATCAACCCATTTACAATTAACACAAATGCACATTTTCTTAATCTATGAGACGGTTGATTTACTTAAAAAAAAATTACTTTTTAAGAGTTCCTATAACAATACTATATTATAAAAAATATT
>CACOCT010000012.1 GCA_902625845.1 uncultured Prochlorococcus sp.
TATTTAAATGGAAACAACAAATTTTGGATTCGTTGCCAGTTTACTTTTTGTAGGAGTACCAACGATTTTTTTGATTGGATTATTTATATCAACTAGTGATGGAGAAAAATCAAGTTTTTACTCAGATTCAAGTAAAGGTAGACTTGGACCAAAACCTAAAAATTAAAACCTTATTCAGTAATGTATGAAATTTCCACAAATGAACTCTTTTTGTGGATTAAAGATATCAAAAGTAGTAATCAGAATATTGATGATTTTTATTTATTATTAGATTTAATAGGAGGTATCTCTAAAACCGATTTATTTTTATTAAAAATAAATTCCAAAGAGAAAGTTTTTTTAAAGATCGATTTTCATTCTCTTAAAAAAAAATGGGTGGAGCATACTCAACTCTCAAAACCAATACAATACATATGTGGCAGCTCATACTGGAGAAATTTCAAATTTGAGTTAACTAGTGATGTTTTAATTCCACGCGTAGAGACGGAGCAAATTGTTGAAATTGCAACTGATATTATTGATAATAAAGATAAAAAAATACTTTTTGCTGATTTAGGTACAGGTTCAGGATCAATTGCAATTTCATTAGTTTTAGAGAATAGAAATTGGTGTGGTTTAGCTACTGATATTGATATGAATGCTATTATTGTTGCTCAAAAAAACTATAAAAAAATCTCTTTAGACTCAAAATTAAACTTCTTTTGCGGTAACTGGTGGGAACCTTTAATAAATTATTCAGGAATGATTAATTTAGCCATCTCAAATCCACCTTATATTCCAAGAAATGTTTATGAAAAATTACCTTCTTCGGTATTAGATTTTGAACCTAAAAAAGCTTTGTATGGAGGAGAAGATGGTTTGTCTCATTTCAAACAAATTATTTCAGATGCTCCGAAATTTCTTGTGAGAGGTGGTTGGCTTATTCTAGAAAATCATTTTGATCAATCTGAAAAAATTAAAAATTTATTGCGAGAATATGGATTTAATTCCTTAAAGACTATCAATGATTCATTTGGTATTGGAAGATTTACAATTGGTAGATATAAATAGATTAATTAAAGTTTTCATTTTGTATGAAAATAATAAGTCAAATAGAAGCCCTTCAAAAATTAAAGATGGGTAAACCCATAATATTTCAGACAGATACTCTTCCAGCAATTGGTTGCATACCAAAATATTCTGAAATTATTTACAAAGTAAAAAAACGAGATAAAAATAAAGCATTGATTTTAATGGGATCGGAAATTCAGCAAGTTTTAGATTTCGTCGATAATGATGCAAAAGATGATTTTAAAAAAATTGCAGAAAAGTTTTGGCCTGGTCCACTCACTCTAATTATCCCTATAAGAAAAGATAAAAGTTTAAATTTTATTTCTCGTAAGAATACATTAGGTATAAGGATTCCTGATTCTTTAACTGCGAGATCCTTAATATTAGAAACTGGTCCTTTGGCTACTTCAAGCGCTAATATTTCTGGATTAAATACATCTTTTGATGCAGAATCAGTTTCTGATGATTTACCGGATGTTGATCTTTTAGGACCCATCCCCTGGGAAGAATGTAGTGGTCTTGGAAGTACAATAATATCTTGGGCAAAAGAAGGAAAATGGAAATTAGTGAGAGAAGGTCAAATTCCCATATCAAAAATCATATAAATGTATTCTTTAATTTTTTTTATTATTTTATTGCAATCATTATTTTATTTGATAATAAAACCTCTGTCTGAACTCTTTGTTAGTATTTTTGAGATTCGACTATTAGGTATTATCTTATTAATCATTTTTTCTTTTTTGTTTTGTGGAAAACAAGAATAAAAAAAATGCCGGCTAACAGATTTGAACTGATGACCTTCGCTTTACAAAAGCGCTGCTCTACCGCTGAGCTAAGCCGGCACAAAACCTATCTTACATAAAGATTGGTAAATTTAAAAAAATTTATTTTGTTTTATTTTTTTTTTCAATATTTTTAAATTGTATTTCTCCAGAAATTGTTCTTTTGATGGGTAAATTAGCAACAAGAGCAGTCATTCTATCTTCGGTTTCTAAGCTTACAGCAACTTCATCGAAATCAATTTCAACATATTTTGCAACCACATCTAAAATTTCTTTTCTCATTTTATCCAGGAGATCTGTTGACAATGAACTCATATCAACTCTGTCATGCGCTAGGACGAGTTGAAGTCTCTCTCTAGCAGTGTTAGCACTTGCAGTTTCTCTACCTAATAATTTGTTAATAAGGTCACGAAGAGTCATTTTTTAAAAAATCTTGGTTTGCATAAGTTTTATAAATTTATCTTTTAAGCTTTTCTTAGCTTTATTTGGATCTATTACTGGAACATCTTCACCTCTAAGTCGCTGAGAAACATTTAAATAACATTTTGATGCAGGCGATTTTTTACTGCTTAATGTTAATGGTTCTCCTCTATTTGTACTTATGATAACTTGCTGATCTTCTAATACTATTCCTAAAAGTGGTAAAGAAAGTATAGAAGTAACATCTTCAATGGAAAGCATTTCTTGATTAGCCATCATAGTAGGCCTAACTCTATTTACGACTAGTTGTATGGGATCAATATCACATGTGTTTAAAATTCCAACAACTCTATCTGCATCTCTTACTGCTGATAATTCAGGATTAGTAACTACTATTGCTTCTCTAGAGGCTGCAAGAGCATTTTTAAAACCATCTTCTACACCGGCAGGGCAATCAATAAGAACATATTCAAACTTTTCACTTAGTAAATTACTTATTTTTTTCATATCATCAGGTTTCATCCAGTCAAGCATTCTCGGATCGCCTGCCGGTAAGAGAGCTAAATTTGGTTCTTGCTTATGTCTCACCAAAGCTTGATCTAAACGGCAATTATTGTCTAGTACATCTTGTGCTGTATAAATTATTCTATTCTCCAGTCCTAAGAGTAAGTCTAGATTTCTTAAACCAAAATCTGCATCAAGAACAGCAGTTGATGATCCGCTATTCGCTAAAGCAATTCCAAGATTTGCAGTCAAGGTTGTTTTCCCAACGCCACCTTTTCCTGAACAGATTAAAATGGTGCGATTAGATTTCACCAAGATAAATTAATAGTTTGATATTGATATTAAGTTAAATTTTTGATATTAAAAACAATAAAAATTAAGTAAATCTAAAATTGTTATTCTTGATTAATTTATTTTTCAAAATCTTGCTTTATTTTAAGAATTTATTATTAGAGGTTTGATAACTATTTTGCCCTTCTCAAGAAGAGCAATTTCTGGATAATTATTTGTAGGCTTTTCTTCAGGACCTATTGCTACAGTTTCGTTAATTCTTAACTGTAACGCATTTAAATATAAAGATGAGATTGTTGAGTCGTCGTTACCGTTTTTCCCCGCATATGCGACACCACATAATTTACCCCAAACATAAATGTTTTTTTTGGCTGATATTTGCGCTCCAGGATTTACATCTCCCATTATGAAAAGATTTCCTTTTGAAGATATTTGATCTCCTGAACGTACTATCCCAAAATGTGTTACATCTTTGTTATTGCATTGCTTTTCAATTCTGGTATTAGAGTTGTCAAAAATCTTATGAGAAAAAATTCCATTTATTTTTAAAGATTTTGCTGCGATGACTGATTCTCTGGAGGATGAATAAATATTTGTCAATTTGATATTTGATTTCAATAATATCTTCTGTAATACTAATAATTCATTACAAGAGATTTTTTTTTCATTACAAAATAAAGTTGCACATATTTGTTTATCAGTCTTATTAATTTGGTATATGGCTTTATTCAATCCTGTTATTGATTGTGAATAGAAACAACTAATTAGTTTATTATTCTCTTTAATTTGTAAATGCATTTATATTTTTTCTTTTAAGTTACTAATTTTTTTTGAGACTTCTTCATTTATACATAAAGGGTAGATTAATAATGAATTTTCTTGATTTTGGATAAGAATTTTTATTAATGCAGATTCTGTATCCAATTCTTTTAAAGTACTGCCATTCCATACTTTTAAAGAATTATTTGATTCAAAACCATTAAATTTTCTTTCTTTAATACCGCAAAATAATGTTGGGTCAAAATTAAATTTAGCAGCCTTTTGTCTTGCGAAAGCGAGTAATTCAAGCTTATCGATATTGCTTAGGAAATTAATATTTGCTGCTTTGAGTAAACATCTATTAACAAACATTTCACAAAGTGTTGATATGGGCTTTGGAGCCTCATCTTTCCATTTATTCAAGTGATAATAAAGCCTAATATCGTCGTTAGATAAGAAATTCTTAACATCAAGTGAATTTGGGGAAAAGACCCAGTTTTTTAGACATTCATCAATCCAAATTTTATTATTAAATTCACTTCTAATCTTTTTAAAGATTTTCTCTAAAATCCAAGTGCAAATTTCGTTAATTCTATGATTATAAATAGTTCTATACATTATATTTCTCAATATTAAAAAATGCTCAATTGCGATAACTCCTTTTGGTTTTATGGCAATAGCGCCATCTGGAGAGAATGTAAGTGCAGAAATAATTCTTTCTAAATCAACTAAACCATATTTGGTTCCTGTATTGTAGCTATCTCTTAAAAGATAATCTAACCTGTCACAGTCAATTTCACTACTAATTAGAGTTTTTAGAGGATGGGATATTAAATTTCTAGAGGAGAATAATTCACCAATTTTTTTTGGTAGGGCAACATCATATTTTCTAAGAATTGAATTAATAGGCTCATGATTATTTATTAATAGTTTTGACCAGTCTTCATGCTTATGATTAAAAACTTGCTCACTTGTGTGACTTAAAGGCCCATGTCCAATATCATGTAAAAGTGCTGCTCCATATAGTGTGAATTTATGAGTTTCAAATTTTGGATCAATTTCTATAAGTCGTTTATAAATTTTTCTTGCGACACAAAATACACCTATGGAATGCGTAAATCTGCTTGACTCAGCTCCATGAAAGACTAGCGATGCTGTACCAAGTTGTTTAATTCTGCGAAGTCTTTGAAATGCATCAGTTTCTATTAATTCCATAATCATTACTTCCTCATCCTTTGAACTATCTATTACTATCTCTTTATGAATTGGGTCATGAAAAATTCTTTTTTTGTACATTTACTTAAACCTTTAAAAATTAATTAATTTATAAATTCATCATTTTTTGAATGTTCTTTAATTTCATTAGTTATTTCCATAAGATCTTTTGTTGATTTTTCATCGGATCTATCTAGTAAGGCGTTTAGATAAATTTCAGAATCCTTTACCCACTTATCCTCTGAACTCCCAAAATCTTTTGCTTCTGAAAGATCCAATATTTTATCTGGAATAATCCCTCTCCCTTGAATGTTATTTCCATTAGGTGTTAGGTAACTCGCAACAGTTATTGCAATTCCACTATCTTCGCTTAAATTTTTCAAGGATTGAATTAAACCTTTCCCATATGTTTGTTTACCTATAAGGGCAGACCTTTTGTTATCTTGTAGTGCTCCAGCAAGAATTTCACTTGCACTAGCTGTTCCTTTATTTACGATTGTTACCATCGGTCCATCGAAAAAGGTATTTTTTTCAGAAATTATCGAATCCTTGATTCCTTCTCTATTCTTAGTTTCAACTATAAGTTTTTCATTCAAGAACGAATCTGCCACAGCTATACCTGAGCTAACAAGACCTCCAGAATTATTTCTAAGATCAAGAATTATTCCTTCAACCTCTTTTTCCTTTAGTTCTTGTAGAGCCTCCTCAATTTTTTTTGGAACACTCTCACTGAATTGAGTAATTCTCAAATAACCCAAGGTGTGTAATTCATCTCTTAGTCTCTTTGTTCTTACTGGCCTAAGGTCAACTGATCTCCTCTCAAGATCTATCTCTTTTATTTCTCCATCCTCAGTTGAAATTTGAACGAGAACCTTGGAACCTTTTTCCCCTCGAAGTTTAGAGGCTGTATTAGCGAGACCAAGTTCTAAAGCTGATTGACCATCGACTGTCTCAATAAAAAAACCAGAGGCTATTCCAGCTTCTTCAGCAGGGGAGCCGGCTAATGTAGATATTACTTTGATTTTCCCGTTACTCTCATCCAGTCCTAGTTGTAATCCTACGCCATTTATTTCGCTACCTAAATTACTTGACTTAATCAATTCATAATCCTTAGGCCTAAGAACTCTTGTGTAAGGATCTTCAAGAGGCTTTAGCATTTCTTCGATAGCTGAGTAAGCATCCTCTGTTGTTTCTATAGATTTTTGTAAAGTTTTTTGTCTTATTTTTTTCCATTGAATTTCATCAAAAATTGTGGGGTCGTAATATCCTTCATTTACTAATGTCCAAGCATCAAGAACGATTTGTTTGCTGTCACTTAGCGCGTACCCACTAGGAATACTAAAAAATGCAGTAGTAAAAAATATGATCATGAAAATTATGACCCATTTTTTGAATAATAAAAATTTGTTAAAAGTTGATGGCATTGGGTTAAGTGTTGACACCAAATTAGTGATTTTTAAGTAAGCTCCTAATATCAAAGCTTTTTTTTGGATGGCGAATTCTTCATCCGTTTATGATTGGTTTCAAGAAAGACTTGAAATTCAAGACATAACTGACGACGTTACTTCAAAGTACGTTCCCCCTCATGTAAACATTTTTTATTGTTTAGGAGGCATAACATTAGTATGCTTCTTAATTCAATTTGCGACTGGTTTTGCAATGACTTTTTATTATAAGCCTACTGTAACGCAAGCTTATAATTCTGTGAGTTATTTAATGACTGACGTTAGTTTTGGTTGGTTAATTAGGTCTGTACATCGTTGGAGTGCCTCAATGATGGTCTTAATGTTAATCCTTCATGTATTTAGAGTTTATTTGACTGGAGGTTTCAAAAGGCCACGAGAATTAACTTGGGTGACAGGAGTAGTTATGGCTGTAATCACAGTTGCTTTTGGTGTTACTGGTTACTCTTTACCTTGGGATCAAGTAGGGTATTGGGCAGTGAAAATTGTGTCAGGTGTTCCTGCTGCAATACCAATTATCGGAGATTTTATGGTAGAACTACTCAGAGGTGGAGAAAGTGTTGGTCAGTCAACTCTTACCAGATTTTATAGTTTGCACACATTTGTTTTACCTTGGTCATTAGCTGTCTTTATGCTTATGCATTTTCTAATGATTCGTAAACAAGGTATTTCCGGACCATTATAAAGCTTATAATATCCTTATAAATCAAAATTTATATAGAAATATGTCTACTTTAAAAAAACCTGATTTATCAGATCCGAAATTAAGAGCTAAACTCGCAAAAGGTATGGGCCATAATTATTACGGAGAGCCCGCTTGGCCAAATGACCTACTTTATATTTTCCCAGTTGTTATTCTTGGTACAATAGCTTGCGTAGTTGGACTTGCTGTATTGGATCCAGCAATGCTTGGAGACAAAGCTAATCCTTTTGCAACTCCTTTAGAAATTTTACCTGAATGGTATTTATATCCCGTTTTTCAGATCTTAAGAGTTGTTCCAAATAAGCTTCTTGGAATTGCTTTACAAACTCTTATACCTCTCGGACTAATGATTTTACCTTTTATTGAAAATGTAAATAAATTTTCTAACCCATTTAGGAGGCCTGTAGCTATGGCAGTTTTCCTTTTTGGAACATTTCTAACTATTTATCTAGGAATTGGGGCTTGTTTACCTATTGATAAATCATTAACTTTAGGCTTATTCTGATTTTTAAATATTAAGTATATTAATATCTTCTTCACTTTCTCTTAGAAAGTGATGCATTAGAAGAAACCCAACAATTGTCCATGTTTGGTAAGTTCTAGATTGTTGTCCAACCCAAGTTCCTGTTGGCCCATCAAAATATTCTGCCCACTCTTGCTTTGGAAGTTGATTTAATTGACACCAGTAACATTCTTCTATCAAAGAACTCATTTCTTCCATTAAAATGACGTCTTCTGTTGGAAATCTTTTTTGATGCAAAAGCACAGATGCAGCAAAAAACCATAATAAACTTGGCCAATGTCCGCCATTATGATAACTCCATGGCCAGTTTTTGGGGTCTGAGCCTGTTTTGTTTTGCCATTCTTCCACATCCATATGTGGATGACAAATCCTCATTGGCATTTGAGCCATTAAATGCTGCCTGTTATGTAAGACCAATCTAAATAAAGCTCTTTGTTCTGGTGCAGGTAATACACCAAACATGCATGCCAATGAATTACCTAAGCTATAAAATCTAAAATCTGGCCGACCTGTTCTAATATTGCCAATTAAATATCCACCTCTATTCTCTAACCAATCTTGCAACCATGATGGAACAACTTGAGGTTGTACATTAAATTCATTAAAATGCTGATCATCTCCATATTGTTCAGTAGGTCTTCTCCTCAAAATTTGCATTGTTTTGCTGGTAACCCAATAATGTTTTAGTAAAAAACTTTTTAAATCCTCTACCCATTGTCTCGTGAGAATTAAACGTTGATCTAATAATCTACTCACATGATCTTCTCGACTCAATTCCATTAGATTAATACAACTTTTAAGGCAACCATGAAGTAAAACTTCAACTTCGAGGGGTGCACCCCAAACGTCCATTGGTCTGTCAATCATGAATGCACAATCTGGGACAAATAAAACTGGGGTACCCTCTAATGTTGGGTGTAATACTAAATCAAGTAATAGTTGAATACCTCTTTGAACACTTTGGCTTTTCCCAAATGAATGATCTCCACTTTTATTTACGTAAAACCAACATAATATTGGCCACCATAAGCTTGCATCTGCAGAAGTAATTCTTCCAATTGATCTTTGACCATAATCTCCAATCAATTTCCCTCCCTCTTCTATAAAGCTTGTTGGGAAGACACCTCTTGTTTGATAGCTTGTGCTCTGAAGCTCTAAGCAAACACTTAAAAATTTTTTTACTATCTCATATCTTTTTTGAGTTATGAGATAGATCATTACGGGGACATTATCTCTTAAAAAGATTTCTCCGTAGTTTAACTTTAAATTTTTTGTTGGATGTTCAAGTGCGGCAACACTACCCACTATTTCTCCAGAAATTTCAACAAGTGTTTTCTCAAAGTGTTCTTTTGCTTTTGTTACAATTTTGTCTTCATCAGAACTTGGCCGAACTCTTAAATTTTTTTGACTAAATCTTTCTGCCATTTTGCTGTAATTCCTATTATTTACAGCCTAGTTCGTTAATCAAAAATGAGCAGTTCAAAAAATTTAATAAAAAACTTTTATTAAATGGTTGCACAAACATGGATTAATGGTCTAATATTTTCTTCTGGGCAGAAATTAAGTTTTTTGCACAACTCATAATTTATCTAGAAGTTAATTTTTAGAAAAAATATTGAGATGTTTGGAAGTTATGATTAATTCTTAATTTTCATCCAGGAGAGGGTTTTCCCTCAAATTGTTTAATTATTTTCTTAATTAAACTCTGAACCTAGAAAATTTAAAACTTAGGAACTGATGCTTTTATTGCGTCGATATAGGCTTAATATTATTTAAGTTTATTGAGATGTATATGCAATAAAGGTGTGAGGTCCCGTCAAAAATATATATAAATGTCTTGAATTGCTGACTTACTTAAAGTCACTTTTCTTGACAAACGGATCTGAGATCTGGAAAGTCATTTTTGCAATAGCATCAATGCACTCTTGAATCCTTAAAGCATAAGGATGCTAAAACTAAATCCAGTAAAATTATTTACGTATTTAGTTAAGGCCAAGCAAATTGAGTAGATAATTCTGCAATAGGATTTGTGACACAACGGAGAGTTTGATCCTGGCTCAGGATGAACGCTGGCGGCGTGCTTAACACATGCAAGTCGAACGAACCTTCGGGTTAGTGGCGGACGGGTGAGTAACGCGTGGGAATCTGCCCTCAGGAGGGGGATAACGGTTGGAAACGACCGCTAATACCCCATATGCCGATAGGTGAAATGAATTTCGCCTGAGGATGAGCCCGCGTCTGATTAGCTAGTTGGTAAGGTAAAGGCTTACCAAGGCTTCGATCAGTAGCTGGTCTGAGAGGATGATCAGCCACACTGGGACTGAGACACGGCCCAGACTCCTACGGGAGGCAGCAGTGGGGAATTTTCCGCAATGGGCGAAAGCCTGACGGAGCAACGCCGCGTGAGGGACGAAGGCCTCTGGGCTGTAAACCTCTTTTCTCAAGGAAGAAGATATGACGGTACTTGAGGAATAAGCCACGGCTAATTCCGTGCCAGCAGCCGCGGTAATACGGGAGTGGCAAGCGTTATCCGGAATTATTGGGCGTAAAGCGTCCGCAGGCGGCCTTTCAAGTCTGCTGTTAAAGCGTGGAGCTTAACTCCATTATGGCAGTGGAAACTGATAGGCTTGAGTATGGTAGGGGCAGAGGGAATTCCCGGTGTAGCGGTGAAATGCGTAGATATCGGGAAGAACACCAGTGGCGAAGGCGCTCTGCTGGGCCATTACTGACGCTCATGGACGAAAGCCAGGGGAGCGAAAGGGATTAGATACCCCTGTAGTCCTGGCCGTAAACGATGAACACTAGGTGTCGGGGGAATCGACCCCTTCGGTGTCGTAGCTAACGCGTTAAGTGTTCCGCCTGGGGAGTACGCACGCAAGTGTGAAACTCAAAGGAATTGACGGGGGCCCGCACAAGCGGTGGAGTATGTGGTTTAATTCGATGCAACGCGAAGAACCTTACCAGGGTTTGACATCCTGCGAACCTCTTAGAAATTTGAGGGTGCCTTCGGGAATGCAGTGACAGGTGGTGCATGGCTGTCGTCAGCTCGTGTCGTGAGATGTTGGGTTAAGTCCCGCAACGAGCGCAACCCACGTTTTTAGTTGCCAGCATTTAGTTGGGCACTCTAGAAAGACCGCCGGTGATAAACCGGAGGAAGGTGTGGATGACGTCAAGTCATCATGCCCCTTACACCCTGGGCTACACACGTACTACAATGCTACGGACAAAGGGCAGCAAACTCGCGAGAGCTAGCAAATCCCATAAACCGTGGCTCAGTTCAGATCGTAGGCTGCAACTCGCCTACGTGAAGTAGGAATCGCTAGTAATCGCAGGTCAGCATACTGCGGTGAATACGTTCCCGGGCCTTGTACACACCGCCCGTCACACCATGGAAGTTGGCCATGCCCGAAGTCGTTACTCCAACCCTTGTGGAGGAGGACGCCGAAGGTGGGGCTAATGACTGGGGTGAAGTCGTAACAAGGTAGCCGTACCGGAAGGTGCGGCTGGATCACCTCCTAACAGGGAGACAACAAAATGTTTTGATATAAATTTTGTCACCTTAGGTCGATCGGTATCTCAGATTTTCATATTTGAAAATTTCAGTTTCTAAGTTTTTTCTAGGTCACCCATATTTTCCTGGGCCATTAGCTCAGGTGGTTAGAGCGCACCCCTGATAAGGGTGAGGTCCCTGGTTCAAGTCCAGGATGGCCCATATCTCTATGTTGGGGGTATAGCTCAGTTGGTAGAGCGCCTGCTTTGCAAGCAGGATGTCAGCGGTTCGAGTCCGCTTACCTCCACTGAATACCACCTATCCAATGAGAAGGAATATCTGGGATCGATCTTACACTGAGTGAATCTAGCTTCCTATTATTTAATCAAATTATTAATTAATAAGATGCTGGACTCAATGAATTTCTAATTCTTTGTTTTCAGAGAACCTTGACAACTGCATAGATTTTTTCAAGACAATAAGCATCTTTATAGATGCAGATTTATTATTGGTGCTTATGCATTAATAACAATTCTATTGAGCTGATGCTTCAATTTTTTGAAGTTATTGGTCAAGCTACAAAGGGCTCACGGAGGATACCTAGGCACATAGAGGCGATGAAGGACGTGGTTACCTGCGATAAGTCTCGGGGAGTTGGAAGCACACTTTGATCCGGGAATTTCCGAATGGGGCAACCCCTTGAACGACCAACTGAATATATAGGTTGGTGCGAGCTAACCCAGCGAACTGAAACATCTTAGTAGCTGGAGGAAGAGAAAGTAAATAACGACTCCCTCAGTAGCGGCGAGCGAACGGGGAAAAGCCCAAACCGATAGTCTTGACTATCGGGGTTGTGGGACAGCATCGTGGATTAACAAGTCTAGAAGAAGCGTTTGAATGGCGCGCCACAGAGGGTGAAAGCCCCGTAATCGAAAGATGAGTTGACCTAGCTGGATCCCGAGTAGCACGGAGCACGTGGAATTCCGTGTGAATCTGCGAGGACCACCTCGTAAGGCTAAGTACTACTATGTGACCGATAGTGAAACAGTACCGTGAGGGAAAGGTGAAAAGAACCCCGGAAGGGGAGTGAAATAGAACATGAAACCGTGAGCCTACAAGCAATGGGAGCCCGACTAATCGGGTGACCGTGTGCCTGTTGAAGAATGAGCCGGCGACTTATAGGCACTGGCGGGTTAAACCGAAAATGGTGGAGCCACAGCGAAAGCGAGTCTGAATAGGGCGTTTGTCAGTGTTTATAGACCCGAACCCTGGTGATCTAACCATGGCCAGGATGAAGCTTGGGTGATACCAAGTGGAGGTCCCAACCGAATGAAGTTGAAAATTCATCGGATGAGCTGTGGTTAGCGGTGAAATGCCAATCGAACCAGGAGCTAGCTGGTTCTCCCCGAAATACGTTTAGGCGTAGCGTCTAGTGCTCCAGCAGGGGGGTAAAGCAACCATTTCGGTGCGGGCTGCGAAAGCGGTACCAAATCGATATGAACTCTGAATACCCTGTGTGTAACTAGGCAGTCAGACTGTGGGGGATAAGCTCCATAGTCAAGAGGGAAACAGCCCAGACCGCCAGCTAAGGTCCCAAAATTAACGCTAAGTGATAAAGGAGGTGGGATTGCCCAGACAACCAGGAGGTTTGCCTAGAAGCAGCCATCCTCAAAGGAGTGCGTAATAGCTCACTGGTCGAGCGATCCTGCGCCGAAAATGAATGGGGCTAAGCGTTATACCGAAGCTGCGGATAATTTATTTATGGTAGGGGAGCGTTCTATGTTGGGTGAAGCGTTAGCGTAAGCGGGCGTGGACGGCATAGAAGTGAGAATGTCGGCTTGAGTAGCGAAAACATGGGTGAGAATCCCATGCCCCGAAACCCTAAGGGTTCCTCCGGCAGGCTCGTCCGCGGAGGGTTAGTCTGGACCTAAGGTCAGGCCGAAAGGCGTAGTCGATGGATAACAGGTCAATATTCCTGTACCAGATGTGTTTTGGGAAGGGGGACGGAGAAGGCTAACTAATCCAGATGTTGGTTACTGGTTCAAGCGTTCAAGGCTATGAGAGATGGTGAAAACATCTTGAGCTGAGGCGTGAGTACGAGCTGCTACGGCAGCGAAGTTAGTGATGTCATGCTTCCAAGAAAAGCCCTATACCCGTTAAGACACAAATGCCAGTACCCGAAACCGACACAGGTGGGGTGGTAGAGAATACCGAGGGGCGCGAGATAACTCTCTCTAAGGAACTCGGCAAAATGGCCCCGTAACTTCGGGAGAAGGGGTGCCAGCGAGAGCTGGTCGCAGTGAAGAGGCGCAAGCGACTGTTTACCAAAAACACAGGTCTCCGCTAAGTCGCAAGACGATGTATGGGGGCTGACACCTGCCCAGTGCCGGAAGGTTAAGGAAGCTGGTTAGCTTTTAGCAAAGCTAGCGACTGAAGCCCCGGTGAACGGCGGCCGTAACTATAACGGTCCTAAGGTAGCGAAATTCCTTGTCGGGTAAGTTCCGACCCGCACGAAAGGTGTAACGATTTGCGCGCTGTCTCGGAGAGAGGCTCGGCGAAATAGAATTGTCTGTGAAGATGCGGACTACATACACCCGGACAGAAAGACCCTATGAAGCTTTACTGTAGCTTGATATTGTGCTCGGGCTCTGAATGCGCAGAATAGGTGGGAGACATTGATATAGTGCTTGTGGGTACTATTGAGTCAACGGTGAGATACCACTCTTTCAGAGCTAGGGTTCTAACGCTTACCCGTTATCCGGGAAGCGGACAGTATCTGGTGGGCAGTTTGACTGGGGCGGTCGCCTCCTAAAAGGTAACGGAGGCGCACAAAGGTTCCCTCAGGCTGGTTGGAAATCAGTCGTTGAGTGCAAAAGCAGAAGGGAGCTTGACTGTGAGACCTACAAGTCGAACAGGGACGAAAGTCGGTTTTAGTGATCCGACGGTTCTGCGTGGAAGGGCCGTCGCTCAACGGATAAAAGTTACTCTAGGGATAACAGGCTGATCTCCCCCAAGAGTTCACATCGACGGGGAGGTTTGGCACCTCGATGTCGGCTCATCGCAACCTGGGGCTGAAGTCGGTCCCAAGGGTTGGGCTGTTCGCCCATTAAAGCGGTACGCGAGCTGGGTTCAGAACGTCGTGAGACAGTTCGGTCCATATCCGGTGTATGCGCAGGAATATTGAGAGGATTTCTCCCTAGTACGAGAGGACCGGGAGGAACGCACCTCTGGTGTGCCAGTTATCGTGCCAACGGTAAACGCTGGGTAGCC
Organism: uncultured Prochlorococcus sp.; assembly: GCA_902625845.1. Taxonomy (GTDB): domain Bacteria; phylum Cyanobacteriota; class Cyanobacteriia; order PCC-6307; family Cyanobiaceae; genus Prochlorococcus_A. Next base: position 14,471 of record CACOCT010000012.1, read on the forward strand.
ATGTGCGGAGTGGATAACCGCTGAAAGCATCTAAGTGGGAAGCCCACCTCAAGATGAGTATTCCCATGGCATAAGCCAGTAAGGTCACGGGAAGAACACCCGTTGATAGGCTCTACGTGGAAGCTTGGTAACAAGTGCAGCGGAGGAGTACTAATAGACCGAGGGCTTGACCAAATAAACTCTTTTTATTGAATTGAAATATAAAATTCTATGCAGTTCTCAAGGTTCATATACTATCCTGGTGTTCATGGCGATGTGGAACCACTCCGATCCATCTCGAACTCGGTTGTGAAACGCATCAGCGGCGAAAATATTTAGGGGGTAGCCCCTTGAGAAGATAGCTCGATGCCAGGTAAAAAATTCTAAAAGGGCTTTACAAAAAATGTAAGCCCTTTTTTATTTCTGACAATAATTACACCAATGAGTACTTCTTCCAGAGAGTTTCTTTCTTTGAATTAAATTATTACATTTTTTACATTTTTCTCCAGCTCTTCTATAAACATTTGCTTGCATAGAATAATCCCCATTATTACCTTCAATATTTCTGAAGTCACTAAAAGTTGTTCCCCCAGAACCAATACTTTTTTTTAAAACTTGAATAATTGAATCTTTCAATCTTGTTAACTCCCTATTATTGATCGTTCTGGCTTCTCGAAAGGGAGATATACCTGCTTCATAAAGGCTTTCATCCGCATATATATTTCCTATCCCAGCAATTATCTTTTGGTCTAATAAAACAGATTTAACAGTTTTACTACGTTTAGAAAATTCCTTGTTTAAGTATCTTAAATTGAAATTTTTTTCAAAAGGTTCTGGTCCAAGAGAACCAAGGCCATTAATAATTTCTTTAGGATTTAATCCTTGTTTCACCCACCATATTTGCCCAAAACTTCTAACATCAACAAACCTAAGCTCACTTTTATTCTTATCAAAGAATCTAACTCTAGTATGCTTACATGGAGGTTTTCTAGTTTTTAGCCAATTTAAATAACCCGTCATTCTTAAATGAATAATCAAGTGACCGTTATCCTTATATGAAGGGTTTATATTTTTTTTTGGAGATTTTGAATATTTTTTTAAATTAGCAATTAAATATTTACCTCTTCTTTCCCATTTACCAAATTTTGAGTGAGTTACTCCTTTTATAAACTCAATATTATCTTTTGGAAAAGATATAGTTGAGGATCTTAAAATTTCAATATCCTCAATAATAAAATTTTTAAGTTTTTTTTCTAAACCTCTTCTGACGGTCTCTACTTCTGGTAGTTCTGGCAAACTCTTAATAAAGTTCTAATTCACTTTCTGCATAATTAGCAGTAGTATTTCCACCATCTGTTCCGCTTATTCCATAGAAATTAGTTTTATCAAATTTAACAGTAATATTATATTTTGTTCCTGATTTATCTATAGATGCAACTTTTCCCGGCTCATTATACCAATATGATTCACGTCTTTTGATGCGAACAATATCTCCTCTTTTAATTTCCATTTTGTTTTTAAAATACTTATATCTAACAATAACTGATGGAAATTATATTTCATGAGTGTGATTTACACATATTAATTAAATTCATGACAAAAATCATTTAATAATTCTTCTTCAAATTTTACTCTTGCAGGCATCCAACCTTTCCATTTTCTTCCAACACCTCTTACATTAATTTCTTTTTTATCACAATTTATTTTAAGTATAAATTTCTTCCCATTTGTATGAGTTGCCTTTAAAAAAATTTTTCTTCTTTCTATATTGGTTTTGTTTAATTCAATTACTAGAGGACCATATTGTTTTTTAATTAATTTATCTATTTCAATAAGATCTGTCTCATCATTTATCGTAGCATCTTTGATTTTGGGAATTTCCTCTTTTAATTTTAGTTTTGTTCCAACCTCTAATATATCTTGATTTTCTATTCCGTTAATCTTTATTAATCTACTCAATGATATGTTATATTTGCTTGCAATTTCAGTTAAGTTTTCTCCCGTTTTAATTTCATGATAATAGTTGTTATTGTTGCTTCCGGGAATAAAATTTTCTATTATTTTTAAATTTTGTCCAATGAATATGTAGTTTTCGTCAAGTAATTGATTTACCTTAATAATTGATTCTTTTTTGATTGAGTATTTTTTAGATATGCTTGAAAGAGTATCTCCTTTTTTAACAACATGTATAATTATTTCACCAGAATTTTTCTCATTTAAAGTGTTTTGAATGTTATTTTCATAATTTAAATTTTTTGATTCTTTATTTTCTTCACTTAGTAAAGAGTGAATATTTAAAGTTATTAGTAGCAAGAATGCAAATTGTTTTAATCTCATAAAGTTTCTAACTTATGTATTGATATTATTTATTTAGTAATTAAAAATGCATATTAAAACTATTTAATGAATTAAATCTTAAAAAAAATTTTTAAGAATCTAAGAATATTTTCATATGGTGGATATCTAAGGTTAATATCTAGAAAGTAATCTTTTCTTGTTATGGATTTTTGATTTGAAAAATTTTTAAAACCCTCATAACCATGAAATTTTCCCATTCCACTTTTCCCTACTCCTCCAAATGGTAAGTTTGGAACCAATACAGGAAGCATTACATCATTTATGCATATTGATCCTGAACTTGTGGTTTGAGATAATATTTGATGGATCTTATGGTTCCCTCCAAAAATATAAATAGCTAAAGGCTTTGCATTTTTCTTTATTTTGCAAAATGCATCTTGATAGTTATCTATTGATATTATTGGTAGTAAAGGGCTAAATAGCTCATTTTTAATCAGCCAATCCTTTTCGCTATTTATCTTTAAAAGTGTAGGTGAAATTTTTGAAAGTTTTTTATCATAATTTCCTCCCCATAGAATTTGTTTTTTATATTTATTTTTTCTTAAGATCTCTAAAGTTCTAAAAAATTGTTTTTCTTCTAATCTTGATAAATTTTCTGATTTAATAGGATTCTTCCCATAAAATTCTTCAATTGAATTTTTTAATTCATTTATGAATTTTTCTTCGATAGTTTTTTCTATAAATATATGATTAGGAGCCATACAAGATTGGCCAGAATTGAAAAATTTCCCCCAAATTATTCTCTTTGCAGCTATTTGGAGGTTTGTATTTTTTAAAATCACAACTGGATTTGTTCCACTTAATTCTAGTGTCAATGGAGTAAGATTCTTTGCAGCAGTTTTCATAATTAATTTTCCAGTTTTACTACTTCCAGTAAAAAAAATATGATCAAAATTTTCTGAAGTAAGTTTTTCAGCTTCTTTATAATCTCCTTCAAAAGCAATCAAAGTATCATTTGAAAAATATTTATCTGTCAATTTAATTAATAATTTTGATGTATTGGGGCATTTTTCTGATGGCTTTATAACTGCAGTGTTGCCAGCTGAAAAAATATTTACTAAAGGTTTAAGAATATATAAAAGGGGATAATTATATGGACCTAAAATTAAAACGCATCCAATAGGCTCAAATATAACCTTTGAAGACAATGGTAATAAATATATTGGTGTATTAATGATTTTGGGTCTCATCCAGGATCTGAGTTTTCTTTTTACTAGTGAAATTTCTTCTTTAACTAAAAGAATTTCTGCGAGAGCTTCAATCTTTGACTTGCCTAAATCCAAGTTAAGAACATTTATTATTTCAAATTTATACTTATCTAGAAGATTATTAATTTTATTGAGTTGTTCTATTCTCCAATTAAAAGTTTGTGTTTCTCCTGAAGTTACTTTTTCTTTTAATAAATTAATTTTTAAATTAAAATTCTCTTTATTATATTTCATCCTTTAAAGAACTTTTTAATATTGATTAATATATCAGATAACTTGTAAATAAAAATTTTTATTGATTTGATTTGATTTAATTTTATCTTTAAATTTAAGTTATCAATTAAGTTTCTACTGTATATTTATTTTAAAAATAAGCATTTTTTATATTGATAATAACTAATTAAAAATACTATAAAATGTTAATTATATGTTAGTTGGATCATAAATATATTCCTATATTTAATTAACTATTATCTCTGTAGGAATTAATCAAATATTTATACTGTTTATTTTTAATTAGCTAAGATTATATATATGGATGAAAATTTCACTATTAGGAATATATCTAATGCTGATCTTCCTAAAGTTACTGGTTGGGCCAAGTTAGAAGGTTTTGCTCCTGGTATTGATGATATCTCTACTTATAAAAATACTGATAAGCAAGGAGTCTGGGTTGGTTGTTTAAACAATATTCCTGTAGGAAGTATTGCTTGCGTCAAATATAATACTTCCTATGGATTCCTCGGTTTATTTATTGTTAAAAAGGAATATAGAAATAGAGGGTATGGAGTAAAGTTGTGGAAGCATGGATTAAATTATTTAAAAGATATTGATTGTATTGGATTAGAAGCTGCTCCTATTAGAATTCATGATTATCAAAAATGGGGATTTAAGAAGTCATCAGTAACTAATAGGTGGAAGTTAAACGGAAATAAAAATTTGCCTAAATTTAATTTTTATAAAGATTCGCATTCAGAATTTAGAGTTGTGCCTGGGCATCAAATATCTTCTGAAGCTGTTATTCTTTATGACTCTCAAAGAGAACCAAGCCCTAGACCTCATTTCCTTAATGACTGGCTGAAGAATTCTTTTGGATTGGTAAAGGCCATTATGGATAAAAATGGGATGTGTCATGGCTTCGGCAGGATAAGGCCTTGCCTTTTAGTTGATGATAAAAAAGGATGGAGAATAGGTCCTTTGTTGGCAGATACTCCGCCTCTTGCAGAATTGCTTATTAGAGAATTAGTTGGAGATTTAGATAATGAGATACTATTGGATTGTTCAGGGTTGAATCCTTATGCTAATTATCTACTTTCTAATTTAGGTTTTCATCAAATCTCAAAGACTTTTAGAATGTATAAAGGTACCCAGCCTCCAACTCCCATGAATCAGGTTTATGGACTTGCTTGCCTAGAGCTAGGTTGATTTATTTATCTTTTAACTTTTAATTTAGACAAATTATTCATAAATTAGATGCCTTAAGAATCATCTCAACCATATCTGCATTTATTATCATGATTTCTCCGCTGTCAATATTTATTACCTGGAATAAAGTCCAGGCATTTGGATCTCTCGCTCCTCCTATGCAATTAATAACTTGGCCAAACCAATGACGCTCATGATTTTTAAATAGAGAAGAGCTATTATTTTCTTCAGCTTTTATTGCAATATAATCACCTGATTTTACAGAGAGAAAATCTGGACTTGAATGACGATCCAAAACATAATCTTAGTTTAGTACATATTTACTATAGCCTGTAGTAGGCTTTTCGTCTGTTATAAAGTTATTTTGTAGTCTAAAATTTATATCTATAATTAAAATTACTTTCAAAGAATATTTATAGCCAATCTTCTTTAATTCTTAGATATAGTTTTTCTATTTCAGAAGCAGTAATGATAGTTTCTGAAGGAGAAGTTTGATTAGTTTGTGTCTGTTGGTTTAAGTGAGTAGCCTCTTTGAGGCTTTCTTCCGAAGATTGGTTCATGATATCAAATTGATATTATTGTGTTTATTCTCTCACATTAAATTAGTTTTTGTATCTATTGGATTATTAAATATTCTTTAATTTATATTTAGATTAAGTTATCTCTGATAAATTATTTTGCCGCTTTGGATTTTGTATAAAGAAGGCGAACTTCAACGTAAATGATTGCGAGAAAAATAGCGCTAGCTAAAATGATTTCAGAAATAGTTAACATAATTTTTTTTTTTATAAACATTCTGATACTAGTGTTGATATAAAGCAATAGGTAAAATATCTGAAAAATCAATAAATTTGGACGCTCTTCATCAAAGGTCTTAAGATAAAATTGTATTTTCTAATTTTAATTTTATGGAAGATCACATAAACCTGTCTATTTTTCTTCCGACATTTCCCTTAGGGATGACCATTTTTATTTTTATTTTATTGAGATCCTTCAATAGAACTATTAATAGATTGACTAAACCAGTGAGTATTCTACTTTTACTATCAATATTAAGTTCTATATTATTAAGCTTATACTTTTTTTTAAATCATGTTTCAGGAAATATACCTCTCTCTAATATTGTATCAATTTTTAAAAGCTTCAATTTAGAAATTCATTTAAATGAATTAACAGAAAAGATAATAATTATTCTTGGATTAATTTCTTCTTCGATTATTTTATATTCTGTTGCTAAATTACCAAGACAGAATGGTTATGTCTTATATATTGTTGGAATAGGTTTTATTACTTCTTTACTGATTTCAGGAACTCTACTTATAGATATTCATATATGAAATATTTCTAATTAAATAAATTTATTTATTAGATAAATTTTGAATGATAAAAAATAATTTTTGAGAGTTTTATCACGTAAATAGTTTCAAGTTAAAATTAAAAAACTTCTAAATTACAAAAGAAATGGGTGAGAAGAATTACTCAATTTTCAAATATATAAACGTTAATCACTTGATAAATTTTTTTATTACTGCATATTTTATATAGAGTAAATTTAAAAAATGAAAGTTACTGAAAAAATTGAAAATGCTAAAAAAAGGATTAATGAATTGGAAGAACTCATTGACCATTGGAACAAATCAAAAAAAGTTCAAAATATACATTTATCTAAGCAGTCTGAAATTGAGCTAACAAGTATTACCTCCTAGCATTTTTTAGAGCAAATAAACCTATTCTCAAAATTTGAAATTTTTTTTAAAGTTGTAAAACATATATTTTAAATATTTAGTGAAAACATTTACAGATAAGTATGTTTTACCAATTAAGATAGTGCCAATTATATTTTGGTTTGGTATTTTTGTATTTAGCATTTGGTTTTATTTAAATGCTTGGATATATTAATCTTAATATAATTTCTTCTGTCCTACTCAAGAACATGATTAAACCATTCATTAATATCATCATTTTTAGGATTAAACTTATTATCAGGTTCTAAACCACCAAAATGTTAGCAATTGATTAAGCCAATAAATGCTCCGTTAATTTTGATCACCACGCATTTTTTAGACTAATTGCTCTTTTATCAGGTTCAAATGGAAGAAATCTCTTTTTCATGATTTTCAAAAAAAAATTGTTTCTTTAAATGTTATTAACTCCTTGATAGAAATTCTCCTATTAATATCTTAAATATATTTCTAGCCTGAATGCTAAGAAAAATAAATTTTGAGAAAGTATGTTTATTTTTATAAGCTCTTATTAAGAAAGTTTTGACAATATTTATTTCGAGAACTTTTTTATTTAATTGATTATCGTAAGGGATCTGCTTTTAATTATGGATTCTCTAATTAAGTTTTAATTAATACGCGAAAATATTTAAAAACTTATTAATATCTTTTAACTATATAAAATATGTAAGCACGGGCATTAAGTTTTAACTATATATCCATGCTTGCGAAACAAAACTTGCTTTATAGTAAATTTGTACTACTATAGAGACATGTATCTAAGGCAAATGAAATTTTTCCCTTCTTCTCCCTATGCCGTTTTTAACGCAAAAGAGTGGGATTCTCTTGTAAATAGTCGTAAAAGATTTAATAAAAACAGTAGATCTAATTTGCAAAAGTATTATTACAGAAAATTTAAAAAATATAATTTAAAAAATTCTGTTAAAAGCGAAATTAAAAAAACTAAATTAATTCAACTTTCTTTCGCTTAATTAAAAATTTCAATCTGATACTGAATTATGTTTTTGGCATAATAATAAACCCAATTGTTTGTTAAATTTAAATTAGTAATAAAGGATGTAAATTTGTCAGTAGATCGTGAACTTCTAAAAGAAGTAACAAAAGAGCTTTGGGGTACAGTTAAAAAGCTTAGACCTGAATTAGATAAAGATACAAGACTTCAATTAGTTTTGAAAGCTCTCATCACAATAGGTGATCTTCCTGATCATGTTGAGGCTGCTATGGTTGTTGGTATTTGCTCGGAAATGGATCAATTAGATAATAATGGCACTCAAAAAACTAAAAATGATGAAAATATTTCTTTAGATTCTTCGAGCGGTCGCAAGGTGGTGAGAAGAAGTTCTGCTAAATAGTAATTTAGCTTTTTGCTTTTCTTCTCTCTTCTCTGGATAGAGTGATAAAGAAATATGCGCCTATTACTAATAATATTGGTACAAATATTGAGTGAAGAGTCATCATTAATTCCACTTCGCCCATGCCTATTAGATTAGATTGGCTTGGTACCTGTTCAGACCAAGTGCCTACTAAATGCCAAGCTTGTGGAATTGATAAGAAAAACATATAAGACCTATTAGTTAAATTAATGATCAATTAAACAATATCATCTCTCAACAGGTTTGCATATCAATTTTTTTATTTCTTAACCAACTAAATAAATTGAAGCAATAATAAAGTCAAAAATATTTAATTAAGTTTGCTAATAATCTCTTTAAATTCTTTTTTTCCTAAGATTGCTTCAGCAGTATACGCGCCACTTGCCGCTACTGCAGGAATACCAATTCCAGGGAAAGTGCTAGCACCACAAGCAAGTACATTCCTAAAAGGAGTTTTATAGCCAGGAAACAAACTTTCTCTAGCTGAAATAGCTGGACCATAGCTTCCACAATGGGTGTTTGTAAATCTTTGATGTGTTACTGGAGTTCCTAGCATTTTTAGTTCAATCCTCTTGTCAATATCTGGAATAATTTTTCTTAATGGTTTCATAAATACTTCACATCTCTCAACTTTTAAATCGTTATATTCTTTTGTATTGGGTTTAAGATTTTTCCAAATTTCCCAAGGTTCATTTGCAGGCGTATAACCATGTAGTACATGTTTCCCCTTTGGTGACATGCTTGGATCAAGTACTGACGGAATAGAAAAAACAGCGATGTTTCTATCTGCTGTTATTCCTCTTTTCCAATCATCAACCCAAATTGTATGTATCGGAAGATCTTTAATATTTGCGGCATCGAAACCTAAGTGTATATGAAGGAATGATTTGCATTTTTCTATACTAAATTCTCTAGTTTTAAATTTACTAATAAGATGACTTGGAATAAGAGAATGTTTATTCCAAATATCACAATTAGCCACAATGAATTTTGAGTTAATTATTGCATTATTCTTCAAAGTCACCCCAGTCGCAAAATCTTTAGTGAAATTAATATTTTTAACTTTTGATGATAAAAGTAATTTCCCACCATTTTTCTTAAATCCTCTTAGTAATGCATTTACAACACTTTCACTCCCTCCAAGAGGATACTCCAAGTGAGCATTAGGATTGAACCATTCATTAAATAAAGTTGCCATAGCGGCTGTATTTGTATCATCCATTGACATTCCGCTTATTAAGAAACTCAGTAAATCGACCCAATTATTTAAAAAAGGATCAGTTAAGAATTTATTTGCAATTTCCCCAAAACCTTTTCTAAGTTTATTAGCATGATTAATCTCAGGCAAAAACTGTATTGAGAGTTTCAAAATTTCTTGTAAATTTAAATTCTCTGGAGAAGTTGTTAATAGAGGCATTTTATCTATGATTCTGCTCAGTGGTCTAACTGCTTCAATAAAGGAATCCCATTGATTTAATGCTTCATCACCTCTTAATTCTTGTATTTTTTTTCTAAAAGGAGAATCACCAACCTCTAACTCAAATTCTGCCTCAGGAACTAAAACTTTCCACCCTTTATATTTTTTAACTTCTATACTTTCTTCTAATAAGTCTAAAATTTGTCCGAGAGGTGAAGTATTAGTTGGACACTCTAAACCATTCCAGAGAGAAGGTCCAGATTCAAATTTATAACCGCTTCTTGTAAAAGTATGTGCTACACCTCCCGGTTTAGAATGAGATTCACATATTAAAACTTTTTTTCCTCCTAAAGCTAGCAGCCCACCACAACATAATCCTCCAATCCCACTTCCAATTATCACTACGTCGAAATTGTCCAATTAAAAAATAGAAAAAACTATATTATTGTTTATTTAAATTTAGACAAAAGTTGTTGAAGAAGTGGTAATGCTTAGCACAAAAGCTAATACAAATATGTAAGGTACTGCTTTTAAGGGTACATAACCTTGCTTTTTAGAAATGAAATCCATTTTTCTTAATAACTGTACGTAAAGATTTTAGCGTTTATTTGTCACAATTGTGTGTCTTTTATAAAGAAAATATGAAATATTTCGAAATAAAGAAAAATTAATATATTTTTTTGTAGCTAATATGATTGATGATGTCCAAGAGGGCCAGGTCCAGCTCCAATCTTATAAGAATTTAATAAAGATTTTTCAATAAAAGTTTTAGCCTTATTAACTGATTCTAGTAAATCTATACCTAAGGCAAGATTACTACAAATGGCTGCGCTTAATGTACAACCACTACCATGGGTATTTTTAGTATCTATAAATTTATTTTTAAGCCAATAGCTATTACCTTTTTTATCGATAAAAAAATCTTTACCTTTAAGTTCTTGGATGCCTCCTCCTTTTATAAGTACCGATTTGCAACCATACTCAAGAATTCTTTCGCTAGCTTTTTCCACATCATTCATATCTTTAATAGTTGTATTTACAAGAAGATTTGCCTCAAAAATATTCGGTGTTAATATTTCTGCTTGAGGAATAAGAAATTCTTTATAAGCATTAATTGCGCTCTCTTCTAATAATCTTGCTCCAGTTCTTGTGCACATTACAGGGTCAATTACTTTTGGAATAGATTGATTTTTCAGTTTTAAAGCAGTATTAAAAATTATTTCTTCGTTCAAAAGCATGCCAGTTTTCAGAGCGCTAATTCTAAAGTCATTAAAAACAGCATCAAATTGATTATTTAATACTTGGGTTCCTATTGCCTCTATATCAATTACATTCACGCTATTTTGCGCTGTAACACATGTAATAACTGAACATCCATGGACATTATGTGACATAAAAGTTTTTAGATCTGCTTGTATTCCTGCTCCTCCTCCTGAATCACTTCCTCCAACCGTAAGAGATATTTTTGAGTACATGGTGTTAATTAATAGTAATCTTTTATTGTAATTTTATTTAAAATCAGAATAAGCTTCAAAAAATTTTACTTCTAAATCCATCGCTTTTTGGTATAAATAATTTAATTGATCTAAATCATAAGAGCCTTTGTAAGTATCAATTATTTCTTCAAGAGATTTTGCAAGTTTCTCAAAGTTTTCATCTGAATAAGTTACTATCCAATCTTTATAAATATTATTTGAAGCTGAAGAGCATAAAACTTTTCCAATCCATGCGTATAGTCTCATGCAGGGTGTCATAGCAACTAATATTTCAATACAACTTGACTCCAAAGATATATTCCTTAGAAAATCTGTATAAGCTTTTGTAGGAATTTCTATCTTATTGTTAGTTAAATTAATTTCCCACTCCTTTGCATATTTTTCATGGAGGACTAGTTCTTCTGATACTCCAAGAAGTAATTCACTTAATGTTCTTATTGCATTAATATCTAAACATTTAGATATCGCTAATCCATATGCGCGAGCAAAACTCTCTAAGAAAAAATAGTCTTGAGCAATATAAGATTGAAAATTCTTTTTTGGTAAATTACCGTTTTTAATTCCTTGAACGAATTTGCTGTTTAAACTTGCAAAAGCAAGATCTTTATTTTTTTCCCATAAATGCTTAGATAGGTTCATAATGAATTTATATTTAGCTATTGATACGCGATTTTATTTTATTAAATTATTTTTATAGCTGATAATTTAGCCTCACTTTAAGAAATGATTATTAAAGAATATAATTTTCCAAATTTTGATGAAATTAAAACTTTGGAAAAATTAGCGAATAAGGATGGAAGTGGTGTTCAATTTGAGGATTTATTAGGTTTTTGGAAATTTCAATATGTTTATAAAAAAGGAGATATAAGTATTGACAATGTATCAAGCTCTATTCTTCAAGTTCTTTCTGGATCTCTTGAACTTAGCAAATCTATAGGGCAAAATGATGTACCTACTTTTGAAATAAGCAATTCAATAAAATTTGGAGTTCTATCTATTAATTTTTCTGGAAAGGCATATCTAAAGGGAAATCGCCCCCTGTTAATTTTTTATTTTGAGCAACTATTAATAAAGTTTTTGAATATTCCAATAATAAATACATCTTTAAAAAATACTGACCCTAAAAAAAGACCTTTTTTCTCATTAATAGCATTAGGAGAAGAAAAAAAATGGTTATGTGCCCGAGGGAAAGGTGGAGGTCTAGCAATTTGGATTAAGGGCTAAAGTAATTTTAATGATATTCGCCTGGATGTTGAACTTTTCTTACTGTTACTTTATCAACCTTTTGTCCGTTAAATCTTAATAAATCGTCTCCCGAAAAGCTAAATCCTAATTCTTGTGCTATCAAAGCTACATCATCAGCAGTTGCTGAAGATATTACTTTATTTTTGAGAGATTCATCTGTTTGCATTTTTTGAAGAAATTTTTTTATTTCAGCGAAACTCATTGTAATTTTTGTTTATGTTGAATGTTATTAAAAAAATTTTTTGAATTTGACAAACAAATTTATTTTTTAAAATTATAATTAAAGTATGACATATTTATTTTTATATTTAATTGGTTTATTACTTGTTTGGTATGTATATAAAGTTGGTTGGCTTGCGGCGTTAAAAACAGTAATAAGCATTATTGTTCCATCTTTTTTAATAATTATATTCAATGTCAAGGCAGGTAGATTACTTTTTAAAAGCCCAATTATAGGTTTAGTCTCTGCTCTACCCACTTCTATATTTATAGTTAGAGGATCTAAGCCCTTAGTTACATTAATAAATAATTGGATAGAAGCTAAATTTAATTTTATTGACATTCAGAAAGATATTATTGATACAGAGTCCTATCCAGTGGATGATCAATAAATTGGATTTGATCGAAACAAAATTAACTTAATTTTGTAATATTTGATGTTGATTAATATTATATTTTTAATTTAACTTATCCCTAATTATTATACGAGTCTATTAGATGGAAATATTATTATTTGCCTCTTTCTTCCTTTTCGCATTAATTTTCTTTGTAGTAGGGAAAGATGATTTTGGTAGAAAACAACCTTTAGTGAAGGAAGAACCAAAAGCAGAAACTAAAGAAGAACCAATAGTAGAAGCGAAGGAAGAACCAAAAGTAGAAACTAA
>CACOCT010000013.1 GCA_902625845.1 uncultured Prochlorococcus sp.
AATGTTAAACATTGGAGTAGAACACGTTTACTTGAAATAGCTGGGGACGATATGGGTGTTAATAATATTACTGTTAAAAATAAAGAGGAAGAACAGCCTATTAATCTTTCATTAGAGGGTGTGTTTGTCTATATGAGTGGATCAAAACCAATTACAGATTTTGTTGGAGATCAAATTGCACTTAAAGAGGATGGTGGTGTTATTGTTGATGACTTTATGTCAACAAACTCTGATGGAGTTTGGGCTATTGGAGATATAAGAAATACTCCTTTTAAACAAGCAGTTGTCGCTGCCTCTGATGGTTGTATTGCAGCTATGTCAATAGATAGATATTTAAACAGTAGAAAAAATATTAGGGTGGATTGGATTCATTCCTGATGTAATTTTTTACTATTTATAGTGGAGTTGCTTCTGAAATATATGCCACTCCTCCGTAATAGCTTAGTACAGATCTTATTTCATCTCTCATTTTATCAATTATTTCTTGTTCGCAAAAAACAATTACATGTGCATTTGCTCCTAATCCAGTGAATTCCATATCCTCAGTTACGACTCTCTCAGGTCCTCTACCAGTTGCATGCTTCATTACTGTATAACCAGGAACATTTGCATTTTCCAATGTGTTTAGGATGGCTTGAAGTTCCCTTTCGCTAAAAATTAAATCTAATCTTTTCATTTTTTAAAAAGTTGAAATTGGTATAAATTTATTTACTAAGCTCATATACAACGGTATACCTAAAACTATATTGAAAGGGAAAGTAAGACCTAATGTAGTTGAGATGTAATAACTTGATCGTGCTTCAGGCACTGTCATTCTCATGGCTGCTGGTACAGCTAAGTATGATGCACTTGCACATAAAACCACAAATAAGAATGCATTTCCAGTATCAAGAGATAAAGATCTTGCAACTAACACACCAATAATTGAATTAAAAATTGGCATTAAAATTGCAAATCCAATTAAAAAAGAACCTGCTTTCTTTAAGCTTGGTAACCTTTGGGCCGCAACCATTCCCATATCTAACAAGAAAAAACATTCAACTCCATAAAATATTGAATGAGTAAACGGATACATTTTCTCAACTGCAGATGGATTATTCAAAGAAGTTAAAAATCCAATTATTAAACTCGTAATTAATAAATATACTGATCCATTTAGAAATGATTCATGAAGAATTGAAGATAAGTGTAATTTTCTAGATTCTGGCCGGTTTTTTGGCCCTGCAAATCTAACTAATAAAAGCCCAACTAAAATAGCTGGTGATTCCATTAATGCTAAAGCACCAACCATAAATCCATCTGAGCTAATATCTTGGCTAGTTAAGAAACTTTCTGCAGTAATAAAAGTAACCGCGCTTATGGAGCCATAAGATGCTGCAATTGCAGCAGAATTAAAGACGTTAAATTTTAATCTGAGAACTATAAATCCTAAGAGAGGTATTAATAATGACATTAATATTGCAGCACTTAAGGTTAATAAAACTTGGTTATTCAGGATGCCACTCTCTTGTATACCTATCCCGCCTTTAAATCCTATTGCTAGTAGTAAATAAAGAGAGAATAATTTAGGTAATGGAGCAGGTATTTCTAAATCAGATTTGCAAAATACAGCGATAACTCCAATAAAAAAGAAGAGTACAGTGGGAGCAAAAATATTCTGAATTAAAAAACTGAACTCCATAAAATTTATTTATTTAATTCATTTAATGCTGCGGTTAGAGCTTCTTTTCGTGAGGAAACTATTCCTTCTACTCCAAATTTAGATAGTCTTTCTTTGACTTTTTCATTAGCACCTGCGACAAATGCCTTTCTATTATTATTTTTTGCTTCCAACATCATATCTTCAATAGCTAATGATGCAGTTACTCCCATTCTTGGAACATCAGTAATATCCAAAATTAATACTTTATATTTTTTAATAAGCATCATTCTTTCAGAAATCCCCTTGGCAGCTCCAAAACTTAAGGGACCTTTAAGTCTGAAAAGCATTGCTTCTCCTTCACATTGATCAAATAATTTTTTCTCGTCTGCAGGTAATTGAGCATTATTTGAGCTTTCATTATTGATTGGATTATCTTCATCCATTCCTTCTAATTGAGTTTGAGTTATAGAATCAATTGTTAACATATTGGCAACAAACACACCTACTAAAACTGCCCATATTAAATTCCAGAAGACAGTCATAAGTAATACCCCATACATCACTGCAGCGGTTTTAAGTGAAAGTTTATGCGCCCTTAATAAAAATCTCCAATCAATGATATCTAATCCTACTTTTATTAAAATACCCGCTAGTAGGGCTTTAGGTATTTGAGAGGCCAGTGGTCCTGCCGCGACAAGAACTATCAAGAGCACAATTGAGTGTGTCATTCCCGAGATTGGAGTGCCTCCACCTGATTTAACATTAATAACAGTTCTCATAGTTGCACCGGCCCCAGGCAATCCTCCAAAGAACCCTCCCACTGCATTACCAATACCTTGACCAATTAATTCTCTATTGGAGTCATGTCTTGTTTGCGTAATATTATCTGCTACTAAAGATGTTAAAAGTGAGTCGATTGCACCTAAGACTGCTAATTGTAAACCTCCAGTTAGTATTAATGTCTTATATTTAAAATCTGGCATACTAAATTGTAATCCTCCTTCTGGTATCTCCCCAATCCTTGGTAAAAGATCCTTTTGCTTTTCAATTAAGTTTGAATCATTGAAAATTATTACCGATAAAGGAGTAATTATTAACAAAGCGAGAAGCGGAGAGGGAACCCATTGAGTAATTTTTCTAGGCGCTAAAAAAACAATTATTAATGTCAATGCTGAGACTACTACCGCTGGTATGAAAGGTGAAAAGTTTTCGAACAAAGAAATTAATCCATTTAATACGCCTTTTTCCGTGGGAATTCCTAGTAATGGTCCCAATTGAGTAGCAATAATTATAAATCCTATCCCAGACATAAATCCTGAAACAACTGAATAGGGAACTAATGTTATGTATTTTCCGAGTTTTAATAAGCCAAATAATATTTGAAATAGTCCTCCAACTATTACAGCCCCCATTATTAATGGAACTATTTGTTCAGCTGGCAAACTGGATAATGACTCCCTTTGAAGAATAGCTATTACTAAAACGGCTACGGTAACGCTCATTGGTCCAGTAGGTCCACTAACTTGAGAAGGAGTTCCTCCAAATAAAGCTGCTAAGAATCCAACAATTACTGCTCCATATAGTCCATAAATAGCTCCACCATCACCAAGCGCAGTCTCACCAAATGCAAGTGCTAAAGGTAATGCAACAACAGCGGCTGTAAGACCACCAAGGATATCTCCTCTTATATTTTTTAAATTAAATCCATGAATTAATTTCAAGTAAATACTCCTTAAAAAAACCTTCAAGTAAAAATATTATCCTTTTTTGTCTACAAATTGTTAAAAAATTAATTTTGTGCAAAATTTTTCTATATTTAAGGTTAAATTTCCTCAATAAATTTTATTATTATTTTATTTAGTCAACTTATAGACTTAGATTAAAAGTTTCAGTATTAACTGAATTAATTTTCATCTATAACTAATAATCTCAATATGAATTCACCAATTAGGCCAAGACGTTTAAGAAGAACAGAAGCTATTAGGCAAATGGTGCAAGAGACAAAAATTCAACCTGAAGATTTTATTTATCCTCTATTCGTCCATAACAAAGACTACAAAGAAGAGATTTCTGCAATGCCTGGAATTTATAGATGGGATATTTCTGGTTTAATAAAGGAGGTTTTTCGTGCCTGGGAGTTAGGTATTAAGTGTATTGTTTTATTTCCTAAAGTAGATGACTCATTAAAAACAGAAGATGGAGCTGAATGTTTTAATGAAGCCGGAATAATTCCAACAGTAATTAGGAAAATAAAACAAGAAATTCCTGAAATGGTAATAATGACTGATGTCGCATTAGATCCATATTCATGTGACGGGCATGATGGATTAGTTGACCAAGAGGGTAATATTCTGAATGATGAAACTATAGAAATACTCACAAAACAAGCTCTTACTCAAGCCAGAGCAGGAGCAGATTTTATTGGACCAAGTGACATGATGGACGGAAGAGTTGGAGCTATAAGACAAACACTTGATAAAAATGGTTTTAAAGAAGTAGGCATTATTAGTTACACGGCTAAATATTCTTCTGCTTATTATGGCCCTTTCAGAACCGCTCTAGATTCAGCTCCAAGATTAAATCCTAATAAAAAGATTCCTACTAATAAATCAAGTTATCAAATGGATCCTGCAAATGCTAAGGAAGCTTTTATAGAGTGTGCCCTCGATCAATATGAAGGTGCAGATATATTGATGGTTAAACCTGGATTATCTTATCTAGATGTAATTTATAGACTAAATAATTTTTCTAATAAGCCAATAGCAGCTTATAACGTTAGTGGAGAGTACTCAATGATTAAGGCTGCTTCACTAAAAGGTTGGATAGATGAAAAAGATGTTGTACTTGAAACTTTACTAAGTTTTAAGAGAGCAGGAGCTAAATTAATACTTAGTTATCATGCTTGTGATGCTGCTAATTGGCTTAAAAAGACTTAAAAACTCATTAAATTAAAATTTATTGTTTATTCTTATATTAATAATTTGAAAAATTTTGAAATTAGAAAACTCAAAAGGTGTTGAAAGAATAGGCCATACAGCTTTGCGTGTAAAAGATCTTGATAGATCAAAATCCTTTTATATGAACTTGGGAATGAATTTGATATGGGATGACAAGGATTGGTGCTATTTAGAAGCAGGAACGGGAAAAGATGGATTAGCTTTGCTTGGCCCAACTTATAAAGCTGCAGGTCCACACTTAGCTTTTCACTTTGAAGATAAAAAAGAAATAGAAAAAATCCATTATGATTTGAAGAATTCTGGTTTAAAAGTTGGTGCCATTCATGATCATAGAGACGGAACGGCTTCTTTTTATATGCAAGATACTGAGGGTAATTGGCTAGAAATGCTTTACGTGCCTGAAGGTGGAATTAAATCAAATATTTGAAAAAAATAAATGATTGAAGAAAATAATATAAATAAAGATTCTTTAATAGGGAATCTGACAAAAGAATCTATAGAACTGTTGGAATGGCCATTATTAAAAAAACAACTTTCTTCTTTTGCATCTACTTCTATGGGTAAAAAATCAATCATTGATTTTGAAATCCCATCAAGATTAGAAGATACTCAATATTTGTTAGATCAAACAAAGGAGATTTACTCATTAGAGCATGAATATGATCAAAACATTCATTTTGAAGGTGTATTTGATATAAAAAAAAATACCGAGACTTGTTTTAAAGGTGGAGTGATTAGTTCTGTTGAACTTTTAGAAATTGCTGATACTATTGCCGCTGCCAGAAAGTTAAAGAAAACTATCATAAATTTTGAATTAAGGCCCCAATTATCATCACTCTTGGAGAAATTAGTGGATCATGTTGAATTGGAAAAAATCCTTAAAAATGGTATTGAAAATAATGGAAGAATATCTGATAGGGCCTGCCCAAAACTTTCTGAATTGAGAAAGCAATTAATTTCTATCAAAAATGAGAGGCGTCTAATATTAGATAAAATTATCTATAAAAATAGTAACTATATACAGGATGCAATAATAAGTGAAAGAGTCGGCAGACCCGTATTAGCAATAAAAGTAAATTTTATTAATAAATTTAAAGGAATTATCCATGACTCATCTTCCTCAGGAAATACAATTTTCATTGAGCCAGAAGCGGTCGTTGTAAAAGGAAATAAAATTGCATCATGCAAAGCAAAGATTTTAAATGAAGAATTTAAGTTATTAAAGTCTTGGGCAAATTTGATTTCAAGGAATAGAGATACTCTTTTCTTACTATCTGATATTTTGTTAAGTATTGAAGATGCTCACACTCGAGCACGATATTCAAGATGGATTAAAGGCCGTCCCCCTAAATTTGTGAGTGATTTAAATATCCAAATTACAGGCTTTACCCATCCTTTACTTTTGTGGGAAAACAAAAATAATAATTCTAATAAGATAACTCCTATTGATTTTTATATTAAAAAAAATATTAAAGTTGTATCAATCACTGGTCCCAATACAGGTGGCAAAACTGCTGCTTTAAAAGGAATTGGTATAGCTTTACTAATGGCTAAGTCAGGAATATTTATTCCTTCAAATGATCAACCAGTGATTCCATTTTATGCCAATATTTATGCTGATATTGGAGATGATCAATCATTGCAAGAAAATCTTTCTACTTTTAGCGGACATATTCTTAGAATTAAAAAAATTTTTGATGCTTTATCAATTAAAGAGGGTTTATCTATCGTTTTGTTAGATGAAATTGGTTCTGGTACTGATCCTGAAGAGGGGACTGCCTTAGCTATTTCTCTTCTTGAAGAGTTTGCAAACAAATCTGATTTAACTGTAGCTACAACACATTATGGAGAAATTAAAGCGCTAAAATATAAAGATTCTCGTTTTGAGAATGTTTCTGTAAGTTTTGATGAAGAATCTTTAAAACCAACATATACACTTAATTGGGGAATACCTGGTAGAAGTAATGCCATAACAATTGCAAGCAAATATGGGATCAATCAGAAAATTATTGATCAAGCTTCTAATTACTTAATCCCAAAAGAAACAGACAATATAAATAAAATTATTAAAGGGCTAGAAGAACAAAAAATAATACAACAAAGAGCCTCTGAAGAAGCTGCTGCACTTATCGCTAGAACAGAAATTCTTTATGAAGAACTTAATAATAATTATGAATATCAGAAGTCTCACGCTAAAGAGATACAGGCTAGAGAAAAAGAAAAATTAACTAAATCAATTAAAAAAGCGAAGTCAGAGGTAGTAATACTTATTGAAAAATTAAGAAATAAAAATGCTACGGGTGAGGACTCTAGAAGAATTGGAAACAGGTTAAAAGAAATTGAGAAACAATTTATTAGTGAAGATGTAAATCAAATTGAGAGTTTATCATGGAAACCTAAGATAGGTGAATTTGTAAAAATAAAATCTCTTAATAGTATTGGCAGAATTACTTCTTCTGACGAAAAAACTCAAACATTTACAGTTAATTGTGGATCTTTTAATAGTGTTTTGTCTGTTTCTGAACTGCAAGGTATTAATGGAGAACGACCAAATATTAAACAAACAAAGTTTCAAATTAATTCTTCAAAAGATGATTATACATTTGCGAAAGTCAGAACTGCCAAAAATACCATTGATGTCAGGGGATTAAGAGTCCATGAAGCAGAAATCTTAGTTGAAGAAAAAATTAGAAAATTTCATGGTCCTTTATGGATTATTCATGGCATTGGCACAGGTAAATTAAAAAAAGGTCTAAAAGATTGGCTCTCAGAATTAGATTATATTGATAAGCTAGAGGATGCAGCTCCTTCAGAAGGTGGCTCTGGCTGTACAATCGCTTGGATCAAATAGAATTCATCTATAAATACTATAAATTTTCATCTTTAAACCAACGTGCATTTCATTGATCAAGCAGAAGTTATTCTTAAAGCGGGTAAAGGCGGAGATGGCATAGTTTCATTTAGAAGAGAAAAGTTTGTTCCTGCAGGAGGACCTTCAGGAGGTAATGGAGGGAGAGGAGGATCAATTATATTTGTAGCTGACAATAATCTACAAACTTTGCTTGACTTTAAGTTTAATAGGGAGATCAGAGCAAAAGATGGAATCAAAGGTGGTCCTAATAAGAGGACAGGTGCTCGTGGTGAGGATAGGATTTTAAAAGTTCCATGTGGGACAGAGATTAGAGATTTAAAGACTGGAATAATTTTAGGAGATTTAGTTGATCATGATGAACAAATTGTAATTGCTTATGGTGGTAGAGGAGGATTGGGAAATTCTCATTTTTTAAGTAATTCTAATAGAGCTCCTGAATTTTCTATTGATGGCAGAGAAGGTGAGATTTGGCATGTAAAACTGGAATTAAAATTAATTGCTCAAGTAGGAATTATTGGATTACCGAATGCTGGAAAAAGCACATTAATAACTGCGCTATCATCTGCTCGCCCAAAAATTGCTGATTATCCCTTTACTACCTTAATCCCAAATCTTGGTGTCGTAAGAAAATCAGATGGGAATGGTTGTTTATTCGCTGATATACCAGGATTAATATCAGGAGCTGCTGAAGGGATTGGTTTAGGGCACGAATTTCTAAGACATATTGAAAGGACAAAAATTTTGATACATTTGATAGATGTATTTACAGATGATCCAATAAATGATTTTTTAATTATTGATGATGAGCTAAAAAAATATGGCAATGGTTTGTTTGATAAGTATCGAATAGTTGTTTTAAATAAAATGGAATTAGTTGAAGAAGAATATTTGAAAACAATAACTAAAAAGTTAGAAAATTTATCTAAAAAGAAAGTTTTAGTTATTTCTTCATCATTGCGAAAAGGGTTGACCCAGCTTTTGTCTGAGGTTTGGAAAAAAGTTTAAGAATATAAATTAAAAGATTTGTAAAATTCAATACTTGATTTTGATTGTTAATTTGGTCATAAATAAAATATTGAGCTAAACCAATTTATGAACTTTTATAGTTGCTTTGATAAAACGGGAAAAGTAATTGCTAGATGCCAAACAATCCAAGATATAGAGGTATTAAAAAAAATGGGAAGACCAATTGTAGAAGTCAAAGAAATGAAAAACGAAGAATCAGTAGTTTGCTCTTTGACTGGAAGCCCATCTGACTACAATATGGATTATTAAAAAAAAAATGGGTTTAAAACCCATTTTTATAGATTTGTGTGATTCCTAATTAGTCGTCATAAACTAGACATTCAGGCTCATCTGGATTGGCATCACAGAATAGTTCGAGAGCATTAGGATCATGTTTATCATCTGGGTGATGATCTTTGTATTCTTCTAATTCTTTGAGTTCTTCAGTAAGATGTCTTACTTTGGGGAGGTTCCCTTCTGCTTTGGCAGATTCGATTTCTGATTGATCTTTTTGGATGTGCTCGTCAATGGATTTCATCTTCTGATTTCCTGAATGAGTAATTAAATACACAATAGTGAATTAATTCATAAATTGCATCCTATATAAGTTGAAATAATGATTAACCAGTGAATAAATAAAAAAATTAGAAATTAAATTTTTCTCGAATTAATTAACTCTTCTAAGGAAGGTTGTAATGGGATTATTTGGTTTGGATTTAAAGGAAATATTGCTTGATAATAATCTTTGAGCCAATTTTTATAAGAGCAAGTTTTTGCTATTCCTTTTAAATAAAAAAATTTATATCTCCATCGAATTATGTTTTTAAAAAAGCAAATATCTTTTTCAGTGCATTTAAACAACTTGCTATAAACAAATTCCCATCTAACTATTGTTGGGAACAAATATATATCTGCTAATGATATTTCATTACCTAATAGCCATGGTCCATCATTATCTTGTAATATCTTTTCAATAGTTGTTAAAGCAGAAAAAAGTTTTTGACTAGCTTCAGTGTAGGCATTTTGATTCCTTGCGAATCCGCATTTATAAACTCCATTATTTATATCTTCATTGATGAAATCAAGAAGTTCTTCATCACAATCTTTAACTTGATCGCTGTCTAAACATGAACTAAAGGTACTTGAATTTAATATCTTTAAAATATCTCTACTCTCATTCGAGATTAATTTCATTTTTCCATCCTTGTAATTAATAAAAACAGGTACAGTTGCCCGAAAAATATTAGTTTGATCGCATTTTGCATATACTTCTTTTAAATTTTTGCAATTATAAAAATCCTTTTGGAAAATCCATTCACCTGTCTTATAATTAGGTTTTAGAAAGATAATTTTAATTTTGTTTGATAAGTTTAACAATGTACATAAAATTATGATCCGATGACACCAAGGACATGTTGAACCTACCAATAAGTATAAATTTTTATGTTCATTAATGTAAATTTCGGGATTCTTATCGTAAATAATTCCTTTGGGCCTTTTATAATTACCACTTTTATCGGATGGCGCAAAACCATCCATTAATTTCATCCAAAACCAAAACCATAATTGCCTAGCAATAAATATTATATATTTATTAGGTTTCATAAAATTTCTAAAGCATAATTAATAAATATGATTGAAAAAAAAATACTTATAGTTTCAGGCACACATGGTAATGAATTAAATCCAGTGTGGGCTGTAAAAAAATTTAGAAACTTAATAAATACATCTCCACAATCAAATTCCTTAGAGTTTATTCTAGGAAATCCAAAAGCACTTGAAGAAGGCTTGAGATACATTGATGTAGATTTAAATAGATCATTCAATGTCCTAAAGACTGCTTCTAATCAAAATTTCTACGAAGTCAATAGATCTGAATATCTTATTAGTAAATATGGCATTCAAGGAACTAAAGCTTGTCCAATCGTAATTGATTTACATACTACAACCTCTTGTATGGGCACAAGTATTGTTATGTATGGGAGAAGACAAAGAGATTTTTGTTTAGCCGCAATCTTGCAGGCAAAGTTTGGTTTGCCTATATATTTACATGAAAAAGATGTTAACCAGACTGGATTTTTAGTAGAGGCTTGGCCATGTGGACTTGTAATCGAGATTGGGCCAGTGGCTCAGAATCATTATGATTCTGAGATTACGGAAAGGTTCTTAATAATTTTGAGTTTTCTTGGAGATTTAATAAATAATTTAGAAAACAATAAGATTAATTTGCCAAGCGAGATATCTCTTTTTGTTCATCAAAAAAGTATTGACTATCCACGAGCTAATAATGACATTAATGCTTTAATTCATCCGTTGAGGATTAATAATGATTGGAAAATGATTGAAGAGGGTGATCCTTTATTCTTAAATATTAAAAATGAAACAATATCCTATTTAGGTAAAGAAAAAATATTCCCATTATTTATAGGAGAGGCAGCATATAGAGAAAAGAATATCGCAATGAGTTTTACGAAAAAAGAAATCCTAAAGTGTGATCCAGCATGGATTAGTGCTTTTTTATCTTTTTGAGTTTGTAAATACTAAAAAATGTTGATTAGAAGATATTTTTATATTTGAAAATATTATTTGAACTATAAGTTTTCTTTATAGCTAGGATATTTCGATCATCGTCTAAAGGTTTAAAATTTATGAAATTTTAAACTCTTTCAGACCAATATACTATAGCCCCAATTGCTTCTAACTCCAGCCGTCTGCTCTTCGCAGAGGATAAAGGAATTATTTCCTTTGACCTTTTTCCGTTAAGTAGCCATTCTAGGAGAACCAATTTGAAGCCGGAATATTAAGGAAATATTAAATCATTGAGACTCTTTTTTGTAAAAATTGAACAAATTTTGCACATTTTATTATTTTATTTACACATTTTTCTTGATTTTGGATTAGAGTTTTATGAGCAGATTTTCTCTGCTTTTACTTACACGCCTTTTTTAAGGCATACTTTACGAACTCATGACAACTATTCAGCAGCAGCGTTCATCGCTGTTAAAGGGTTGGCCACAGTTCTGTGAGTGGGTAACATCAACTAACAACAGAATTTATGTTGGTTGGTTTGGAGTTTTAATGATTCCATGCTTACTTGCAGCAGCGGCTTGCTTCATTGTTGCTTTCATCGCAGCACCACCAGTAGACATTGACGGAATTAGAGAGCCAGTTGCTGGTTCATTCCTATATGGAAACAACATCATCTCAGGTGCGGTTGTTCCTTCATCAAACGCTATTGGTCTTCACTTCTACCCAATTTGGGAAGCAGCGACTGTAGATGAGTGGCTATACAATGGTGGTCCTTACCAACTTGTAATTTTCCACTTCCTAATCGGTATCTCAGCATACATGGGAAGACAGTGGGAGCTTTCATACCGTTTAGGTATGCGTCCTTGGATCTGTGTTGCATACTCTGCACCAGTTTCAGCAGCTTTCGCAGTATTCCTTGTATACCCATTCGGTCAAGGTTCATTCTCTGACGGAATGCCTCTAGGTATCTCTGGTACATTCAACTTCATGTTTGTTTTCCAGGCTGAGCACAACATTCTTATGCACCCATTCCACATGGCTGGTGTTGCTGGAATGTTTGGTGGATCATTATTCTCTGCAATGCATGGTTCATTGGTAACATCATCTCTAATTAGAGAAACAACTGGTCTTGAGTCACAAAACTATGGCTACAAGTTCGGTCAAGAAGAAGAAACATACAACATCGTTGCAGCTCATGGCTACTTCGGTCGTTTGATCTTCCAGTATGCAAGTTTCAATAACAGCAGAAGTCTTCACTTCTTCCTAGCTGTATTCCCTGTTGTTTGTGTATGGTTAACATCAATGGGTATCTGCACAATGGCATTTAACCTAAATGGTTTCAACTTCAACCAGTCAGTTGTTGACGCTAACGGTAAAATCGTTCCTACATGGGGTGATGTACTTAACCGTGCAAACTTAGGTATGGAAGTAATGCACGAGCGTAACGCTCACAACTTCCCACTCGATTTAGCTGCTGCTGAGTCTACATCTGTAGCTCTTACAGCTCCTGCAATCGGCTAAGCTTAAGGTTCTTAAAATTAAGATCCCCTTCGGGGGGTCTTTTTTTATGTTTTTAAATAAATTAATAAATATCTTTATGATGAATTGATCTTCTTAATTCACTTCATATATAGAATTTTTAAGATCTAAATTTATAAATTCTCTACTTTTAATATTTACATTTATAAATTTAAGTATGATGAAGGATATAAAGCAAATTAGTGCCATATTAATAAATCTACTAGTAAATTGATACTATTATCATTTTAAAGAGGCGCTCAAAAAATGATTCCAAATTAATAAATGCACATGTCTATTATCTTGCTATTTAATCATTAAAATTTATTATCAGTTCGATAAGCTTTCGTAATTTTCATTTTACTAAATAATCATCTATATTAATGAAAGCAAAATTTATTTTGCTATACGTAAACGTCTCAATTAGAGGCATTTTTTAACGAACTCATAATGACAACTATTCAGCAGCAGCGTTCATCGCTGTTAAAGGGTTGGCCACAGTTCTGTGAGTGGGTAACATCAACTAACAACAGAATTTATGTTGGTTGGTTTGGAGTTTTAATGATTCCATGCTTACTTGCAGCAGCGGCTTGCTTCATTGTTGCTTTCATCGCAGCACCACCAGTAGACATTGACGGAATTAGAGAGCCAGTTGCTGGTTCATTCCTATATGGAAACAACATCATCTCAGGTGCGGTTGTTCCTTCATCAAACGCTATTGGTCTTCACTTCTACCCAATTTGGGAAGCAGCGACTGTAGATGAGTGGCTATACAATGGTGGTCCTTACCAACTTGTAATTTTCCACTTCCTAATCGGTATCTCAGCATACATGGGAAGACAGTGGGAGCTTTCATACCGTTTAGGTATGCGTCCTTGGATCTGTGTTGCATACTCTGCACCAGTTTCAGCAGCTTTCGCAGTATTCCTTGTATACCCATTCGGTCAAGGTTCATTCTCTGACGGAATGCCTCTAGGTATCTCTGGTACATTCAACTTCATGTTTGTTTTCCAGGCTGAGCACAACATTCTTATGCACCCATTCCACATGGCTGGTGTTGCTGGAATGTTTGGTGGATCATTATTCTCTGCAATGCATGGTTCATTGGTAACATCATCTCTAATTAGAGAAACAACTGGTCTTGAGTCACAAAACTATGGCTACAAGTTCGGTCAAGAAGAAGAAACATACAACATCGTTGCAGCTCATGGCTACTTCGGTCGTTTGATCTTCCAGTATGCAAGTTTCAATAACAGCAGAAGTCTTCACTTCTTCCTAGCTGTATTCCCTGTTGTTTGTGTATGGTTAACATCAATGGGTATCTGCACAATGGCATTTAACCTAAATGGTTTCAACTTCAACCAGTCAGTTGTTGACGCTAACGGTAAAATCGTTCCTACATGGGGTGATGTACTTAACCGTGCAAACTTAGGTATGGAAGTAATGCACGAGCGTAACGCTCACAACTTCCCACTCGATTTAGCTGCTGCTGAGTCTACATCTGTAGCTCTTACAGCTCCTGCAATCGGCTAAGCTTAAGGTTCTTAAAATTAAGATCCCCTTCGGGGGGTCTTTTTTTATGTCTAAATTTAATAGATTCAATATAATTAAAGTAAAACAAACTAAATTATTTTATGGGTAATAGTTTTGGAAAGATTTTTAAAGTTAATACTTTTGGAGAGTCTCATGGAGGAGCTGTCGGTGTCATTTTAGATGGATGTCCACCACGTTTGAAACTTGATATTGATTTAATACAAGATGAATTAAATAGACGAAGACCAGGTCAAAGTCAAATAACTACTCCAAGAAAAGAAGAAGATAAATTAGAAATATTGAGTGGAATAAAAGATAATATTACTCTTGGTACGCCTATCGCAATGATAGTAAGAAATAAGGATCAAAGACCAGGTGATTATAGTAATATTGAAAAAGTATTTAGACCTTCTCATGCTGATGGGACGTATCATTTTAAATATGGCATTCAAGCTGATTCTGGTGGAGGTAGAGCTTCTGCAAGAGAAACAATAGGGAGAGTCGCAGGAGGAGCGATTGCTAAGCAATTTCTAAAGACAATTCATAAAATTGAAATATTATCTTGGGTTAAAAGAATTCATAATATTGATTCAGTTATCAATCCTGATTCTGTCACCTTTGATGATATTGAATCTAATATTATTAGATGTCCAGATGTTGAAATAGCCGAAAAAATGATAAAAAGGATTACTGAATTGCAGCAAAAAGGTGATTCTTGTGGAGGCGTAATTGAGGCTATTGCGAAAAACATACCAAGTGGTTTGGGCATGCCAGTTTTTGATAAGTTAGAGGCTGATTTAGCTAAAGCATTAATGTCTTTACCTGCTACAAAAGGTTTTGAAATTGGTTCTGGTTTCTCAGGAACTTATTTGAAAGGAAGTGAGCATAATGATCCATTTATTCAATCTAATGAAAATAATAAATTAAAAACTTTATCAAATAATTCTGGAGGAATTCAAGGCGGTATTAGTAATGGTGAGATGTTAAAAATGCGAATTGCTTTTAAACCTACAGCAACTATAAGAAAAGAGCAAAAGACTGTTAATGCAGCGGGCAAAGAAGTGGTAATGAAAGCAGTTGGAAGACATGATCCATGCGTTTTACCTAGAGCTGTACCGATGGTTGATGCAATGATAGCTCTTGTAATTGCTGATCACCTTCTGCTGAATCATGCACAATGTGGAATTATGAATTAATTTGTTTATTGATTTTTGATTTTGCTACTTAATATCTTAAATATTTCAGGATCAAATTTATCACCATCATATCCTTTACTTCCAACAACAACTCCTCGAAAACCTAAGGATTTGAATTTATTAATGTCATTTAAAGCGATATCACCAGCCCCCACAAAAGAAATTTGATTAAATTTATTTATATCTATTAGGATATCTTTTTTCGCAACTGGGAAGATTTTGATTATGCAACAATTATAAGAAATAGCCTCTTTAAAATCTTTGATACTGGTCATTCCAGGAATTAATAAATAATTATTTTTTTTTGAATATATATATAAATCTTTATCCCAAAACCTCATCATAGAGAAATTGAGATCAAGCTTTAAAGAATCGTCAATTGATTTTTTATTTATTAAAGATGCTGATCCAATTTGTAATTGAGGAAATTTAGATTTTAAGTCTGACATTAAGTCCAACCAATTTATGTTATCGACCCATGGTATTTCAAGAATTAATAAACCCTTATCAACAATAAGATTTAAATCTTGAAAAAATTTTTTTTTTGCTAGATCACTTTCATAAACAATATGTTTTGGTCTTGCCAATAATATGAATGATTGAACTTTGAGAAATTTTTTGAAGTTATTAATCTTTTCTATTAAAGTTATATCCTGCTTATCGTTACAAGTAGTTGGCAACTTTAACCTCAGAACGATTGATTAAGTCTTGGATATCCTCAGTGTCTATGGTTTCTCTCTCAATGAGCATTTGTGCCATTTCATCTAACATACCTCTATTTTCAGTAAGTACTTTAGTTGCTCTTTTATAAGCTACATCTACAAGTTCTGAAACTTCAATATCAATCGTCGCCGCAGTATCTTCAGAAAAGTCTCTTTCAGATGCAATATCTCGACCTAAAAACATACCACCTTGTGATCTTCCAAGTGCAACTGGGCCAATCTTTTCACTCATCCCAAATTTTGTAATCATTTGCCTGGCTACATTTGCTACCTGTTGTAAATCATTGGATGCTCCTGTTGTAACTTCTTCCTCTCCATAAACGATCTCTTCAGCAACTCTTCCACCCAATGCTACTGCCATTTGATTTTGAAGATATGATCTAGAATAAAGACCAGATTCTAACCTTTCTTCACTAGGAGTGAAAAATGTTAAGCCACCCGCTTGGCCCCTTGGAATAATTGAAACTTTAGCCACTGGATCATAATCAGGCATTAGTGCACCAACGATTGCATGTCCAGCTTCATGATATGCAACTAGTTCTTTTTTTCTTTCACTAATTACTCTATCTTTCTTTTCTGGACCTGCCATTACTCTTTCAATTGCGTCTCCAACTTCATCATTACTAACCTTATCTAGCTCTCTTCTAGCAGCTAAAATTGCAGCTTCATTAAGAAGATTAGCTAAATCTGCCCCAGTAAATCCAGGAGTTCTTTTAGCAACTTTATCTAAATCTACATCTTTAGAAAGAGTTTTATCTTTAGCGTGGACATTTAAAATTTGTAATCTGCCAGCATAATCTGGTCTATCTACAGTTACTTGTCTATCAAATCTACCTGGCCTCATTAATGCTGAATCTAAAACATCAGGTCTATTGGTAGCCGCAACAATTATTATTCCAGAATTACCCTCAAAACCATCCATTTCTGTAAGTAATTGATTTAAAGTTTGTTCTCTTTCATCATTACCACCACCTAAACCTGCGCCCCTTTGTCTTCCAACTGCATCTATTTCATCTATAAATACAATACATGGTGCATTCTTTTTAGCTTGTTCAAAAAGATCTCTTACTCTGCTTGCACCAACACCTACAAACATTTCTACAAATTCAGATCCAGATATTGAAAAGAATGGCACTCCTGCTTCACCAGCGACGGCTTTTGCTAAGAGAGTTTTACCTGTACCTGGAGGTCCAACAAGTAAAACGCCTTTTGGTATTTTTGCTCCCACAGCAGTAAATCTATCAGGACTTTTAAGGAAATCAACAACTTCAGATAATTCCAGTTTAGAACCTTCTACTCCGGCTACATCAGCAAAAGTAACTTTTGTTGAAGGCTCCATCTGTAATCTTGCTTTACTTTTACCAAAATTCATTGCAGGATTACCTCCGCCCCCTGAACCACTTTGTGCTCTTCTGAACAAGAAAAATAATGCTCCTATTAATATTATTGGAAAGAGTAAACTACTAAAAGCTTGTTGCCATGGACTGGATAATCTAGTAGGTTGAACCGCTATATCAACATCATTATCTGTAAGAATTTTCAACAAATCTTTATCAGGTGCCAAATTGACCTCCGATCTACTTCCATCATTTTCTACTACTTGAGCAGTCCCATTATCAGGAGATATTAAAACTCTGCTAACCTCCTTATCTTGAACAGCTTCTATAAAGTCACTGTATCTTAAAGTTTTTGTGGCATTTTCAGTATTTGGTCGATCTATAACTGATGTTCCTATAAAAATAACTGTAATAACTACCAGAACGTAAATTCCAATGTTTCTTAAGCGTTTGTTCACGATAAAATTTTTGCAATACTTATATATTAATAAGAATAAATCATTATTAGGACTGTCTTAGTACATCTACTACACTTTTAAAAGCAAACCATTCAGGTATTTCCTCTCCATTTCTCAATTTCTTTCTAAATTCTGTTCCGCTTAATTTCATGATTTGATATTTATTTTCATTAGCTTCCTCTGCAGTGATATATCCTTTCTCTTTTGTATAGACAAGGTTTTTAGATGGAACAACTTTCATCTTAAGTTCAGAGGTACATTCTCTTGCGAAATTTTGTGCATCATAAGGACCATAAAAATCTTCACCATTTTTAGAAGATTTACATCCAGCCATATCTCTTCCAATTATAAAATGGGTGCACCCATAGTTTCTTCTAATAATCATGTGCTGTAAAGCTTCTCTGGGGCCAGCCATATGCATCGAGTATGGTAAATAAGCCCACTTTATTAGTTTACTAGTGATTTCTTCTGATAACTTTTTATAAGTTAAATATCTAATTTTGCCTGGAATATCATCTTGTTGAGTGGGCCCACATGTTGGATGAACTAAAACAATCGAATTTTGAGATACATTTTCAGATTGAAGGGCATTCGTAAATAATTCATAATGTGCTCTGTGTATGGGATTTCTACATTGAAAAGCTACGATATCATGATTAGCAGGTAACGAAGACCTTACTTCAAAAGGAGTTTGGCAGGGAAATTCTCTCTTTGGGATATCTAAACCATAAATTTTTCCTCCTACATAATATTTTTTTCTCTCATGGAATATCATCGTTACAGCAGGATGCTCTAAGGATGTTGTTCCATAACAAAATTTAGCTTCTAGTTCTTTATCTGGTTCCCATTTTGATTCGATTTCTAAAATTGCTAAATTTTGACCTTTAAATTTAAGCAAGATTTTTTTTCCTTTTTCAAAATGATCATTATTTGTATCTAAAACTATTGGCAATCCAAATAAAAAACCTTCTTTGTTCCTATGATTCTTGGTAACCGATTTATAGTCCTCTTCATTCATAAATCCCTCTAATGGTGAGAATGCACCAATCATAAGAAGCTCTACATCACATGCATTTCTCTCACTGCATTCATGCTCAAAGTCTATCTCAGATAATAAAAATTTTATTTGATTTTTATCTTTTAGGATTAGTTGTTTAAGAACTCCTCCATAAGGGGGTATTAAACCCATTTCATCTCTTTCGATATTTTGAATATTAATCATAAATTTGAAGATTTTTTAAAGTTTTACATAAAAAAAGAGGGTGCTTTTAAGTACCCTCTTTAAAAACTATACTTTAAGCTTTTCTACCATATAGCTCACCGATTATTTTTACATCAATAGGCTCTTTAGATCCCATATCTGTATCTGATGGTTGAATTGCTTCAAAAGTCCCTGAGAATTCATCAGTATCACTATCAACATTTGTTATTGAGAGTTTTATTATTCCAGTTCCATTCACATCAACTTTAATATTTTCTTTAGCAAGTTCCTCATCATCTCCTCCCAAAGCAACTAAACCTTGAGCATATTCAACACCAGTGTTTGCAGCCCTTGCTTTAGGGTCTAAAAAATCACCAGTTCTGTAATTAGGTGTGAAAGTAGATCCACTTAACTCAGTTCCTGGTTCAATTGATGAAGGGATATTAGCTGTTAAATCTTTTGCTGAAAAGGCAAATGGTACCTCTAATCCTCCAGGTGTTAAAACTGTGATTAATTGAAAATCAATTCCACCTTTTTCTGTGAATTTTCCAGAGTCGATGTCTCCATAAACCTCAGTTACTGTTGTATTATTCCTGGGACTAATAATTTTAGTTGAGACGAAGTCAGCTTTTTTACGCTTTGATCCAGGTACTTTGACATAAACTTCAGTAGGATGCATACAGATTCCTTTTAATGAATCTCCATTACTGATTGAGATGGAGCCATCTAGAGAGGATTCTAATGCTGGGCAATCATTCGCTTTACCAGTATTAACAACGTCAGTGAATTGAGCATTACCTCTTTCAGAAAATGCGTTTGTTTTTAATGGAACAAAAGCTAATGTTATACAAAATGAAATGACCAAGGCCAAGAATGAACGAATTCTCATAATTAAAATTTCAATAAGGTTCTGAGTCTGCTGGTAAAATTTTTACCTTTAATGTTCAGTACGGATAATACAAGGGAAAGAAGCATAAATGTTGGTCATTTTTAGCCTCGAAATAACCCGTAGTGTTAAATTTTTTTTAAAAACTTGATTTATACTAAGCCAAAAAGAGACTATAACAGCATTTGTCTAAATTAAAATTACAAAAAAATACAAATATTAAAATTTTGATTTATTTATCAATTGAAATAATTCTATTTATTAATTTGTTAGCTAAATCTAATTTAGAGGATTTTTCAATGTAGCATTCCAATCCTTTTTTATCAAAAAGCCAGCCTTCATTTTCAGATCCTTCGCCGAAACCTTGTCCAATAATATCGATTGGATTTGCAAATATGAAATCGCAACCTTTTATCTTAAATTTTTGTTTTATTGTTTCTCTAAGATTTTCAAGAGTGCCTGTAAAAGCACAGAAACCAACGAAAACCTGATTCTTTAATTTTAAAGATGAAACTTCCCTCAATATATCGGGGACTAATTCTATATTATTAACTAGATGATCTTTAAGATTATTTTTTGGAACTTTATGAATAATATCTTCTTTAATTTTGATATCGGCTACAGCTGCATTCATAAAAAAATAATCATAATTATGGACTTCTTTTTGAATTAACTTATTTAGCTCTGATCCATTTTGAACCTCATAAGATTCAATTCCGTCAACTATTTCTGCACTTAGTTTCAAAGGACCATGAATGTAAGTTACTTTTGCTCCTCTAAACCTAGCGACTTGAGCTAGAAGGAGACTCATCTCTCCAGAACTATTATTTGTGATCATTCTCGCTGAATCTATTTTTTCAGTGGTTGCACCACCAGTTACTAAAAAAGATTTATTTGCCAAATCATTAAAATCCACTCGTCCCTCTAATAATATAAATTTAATGGCTAATGATATTAAATCATTTGTAGGAATTTTTCCTATCCCAAATTGATCACAGGCTAACAGTCCCTGTAATGGTTCTATTGATAATGTATTTTTAAATGTTTTCAATTTTTTATAGTTTGAATTAACAGCTGGATTCATCCACATATTTGTGTTCATTGCAGGTGCAACGATAATCGGCTTGGTATTCGCAATTAGTATGCTCGAAACTAAACCTTCTGCATTTCCATATACCCACTTAGATAATGTTGTAGCAGTTAAAGGTGCAATGAGAAGAATATCTGCCCATCCACAGAGAGCAATATGTAAAGGTTTGGATTTTTTATAATTCCATTGATCAGCGTCAGTTATACACTTATTTCTGCTTAATATGGAAAGTGAAAGTGGTTGTATAATTTTTTCAGCATTTTTGGTAATTGCGCATTTAACAATATAATTTTCTTTTACTAATTTACTAACTAATAAAGGAATTCTTACAGCAGCAATGCTTCCACTTATTAATATTAAAATCTTTACTTTTCTTTTTTTTTGTGATTCTCTCAATTTTGTTTTCTTACTATTTTAACTTATTACTTAATTGCCGAAATTAAAAAAATTTTTAATACTTATCAAATTATTCAAAAATTATTAAATTAACAGCGATCAAAAATAATATAATTAATATATATCTAAATAATTATTTCAACAATGTCACAAACCAAGAGAGAGCAGGTTGTAAGCCACATTAGATATCTAAGACAAGAATTGAGAGAAATGCATCAGGGAATACAAGAAGATGGTTTTTTCCCCGAACCTGGAGAATTAAGAGGTATTCTCGCTCAAATGGAAGCACTTCTTGAATTATTGGAGGGTAATCAAAAAATTAAACCAGCTTCGGATTTAGTATGACCTCATAATTTACCAAGATGGTTATAAGACCTCAAAAAACAAAATTTCAGATATTAATTGTAGATAATTTAAAAACCATAAGTAATTGGGCATTAAATCCTTGGAGAAAATATTCTGTTGTTCTTATTATGTTTTTCCTTGGATATTTCTTTGGAAGTTCAATAGGAATGATAAGTGCTGTTTATAATTTGATGGATCCAATAGTAGCGCTAATATCAGTATTAATAATTGAAATATTAATAAAAATAAGAAGAGCTTTATTAAATGATAAAAATAAAAAATTTTTCCTTTTAACTCTAGATTGTTTGAGAATTGGTTTGCTTTATGGTTTTTTCACAGAAAGTCTCAAATTACTTTGAATTCCAGATTTACTTTACTCAAGAGATATAAAAGTGCCATTCTTACTAGTACGCCATTAGACACTTGATCGTTTATTAGACAATTAGTATAACTATCAACTATTTGACTACTAATTTCTACATCACGATTTAAAGGACCGGGATGGAGGATGGGGATCTCCTTAGAACAAAGATCAAGCTTTTGTTTAGTTAAACAATAATCATCACTATAAGATTGAATACTAGTTAGTAAATTTGTCTTCATCCGTTCTTTTTGTAATCGTAAAGTGATTACTGCATCAGCATTTTTAATAGATTGTTCAAGTGATCTGGAAATAATAATTTTCCCTCTATTTTTTATAGGGTCTGTTACTTCATGTGGGAGGTTAGAAGTCAAAAAATTAGAAAATTCTTCAGGTACTAAAGTTTCAGGACCACACAGAACAATATTTGCTCCAAATGCTGTTAAACTCCACAGGTTTGATCTAGCTACACGAGAATGCAGAATATCTCCAATTATTAAAATTGTTTTATTAAATAAAATATTTGGATCAAGCTTTATTGGAGAGAAAAACTTTGTTAATGTATATAAATCGAGTAGCCCTTGACTCGGATGGCTATTAAATCCATCCCCTGCATTTAAAACAGATATCTTAAAACCACCGTAATCTAAATTTTTTGCAATCTCAAAAGGGGTATGATTCGATGAATGTCTAATTATTAAAATATTTGATCCCATAGAACAATACGTACGTGCAGTATCTAGACAAGTTTCTCCTTTTGACAAAGAACTTGATGAGGGATTGAAACTTAGTAAATCTGCTGAAAGTCTTTTTGCAGCAAGTTCAAAACTATTTTTAGTCCTTGTACTTGGTTCAAAAAATAAGGATGTTATTAAAAATCCTCTCAAAGAGGGTAAATTCTTAATGTGAGCATTATTTACTGACTTGAACCTATTTGCTAAGTCAATTACGATTTTAAAATCTTCTTTTGAGAAGTTTGCAAGAGTTAAAATATGTTTATGTGGCCAAGAATTCATATTTATTTAAATTTTAAAGTTTTTAAATTCTGTAATTTGGGAGTTTTGTCTCCTTTTACTCTTTTACTCACGCTTCTACTTCTCCTTAAGTACCACCTCCATTTTAAATCTACTGCTTTTGAGATGCCTATTCTCGTAGTTTGTACCAACTCTTCATTATCAATGTCAATATTACAATTAAAGATTTTTAGAAAATTATTATCATAACTTTTTAATGAATTTAATTTTCTGTCAACTTGAAATTTCTTTGTTAATAATCCTGGTCCTGAAGCAACTCTCTCTTCTTCTTGAGAAATAAAAACTGATCTAATTAAAACCCCACTAGCAAAATTATTTTTGTCAGTTACTAAATTTAAACAATAATGAATGCCATAAGATCTATAAACATAAAATAATCCTGGCTCTCCGAAAAGTGTATGATTTGCTTTAGTTTTTTTATTAAAACCGTGGCAAGCTTCTTCTTCTTGAGAATAGGCTTCTGTTTCTACTATTATCCCTTTTTGTATTTTTATCCCATTACGCTTTCTTACGATAAGACATCCAATCAATTCAGGAGCAACAATACTGGAGTGGCGCGAAAAAAAATCTTTATTTAGTATTTTTTTAATTATCGTGAGTGTATTAACTAACTATATTTTTAGCTGGAATATAATGTAAAGTCTAGTTTTTTTATTAAACTTGAAAGATGTTAATAAAAATTCTTGAACTTCAATACCGATAATTATATTATTTTAATAAAAATGAGTTAGGGCATTATTTATTAATTTTTTTTTAAAAATAACTTTTGAATCAAAATAAGAATTTTCGTATGGTTAATATAGTATTGATATTCATTAATTGCTTTAAATATGAGTAGGATTTCCAAAGAAGAAGTAAGTAAAGTAGCACAACTTGCAAAGTTAAAATTAAATGAGGAACAAATTAATAACCATGCAAATCAGATAGAGAAGATTCTTGACTATATAAATCAACTAGAAAAAATAGATACAACGAATGTCCCTTGCACAACTAGAGCAATAGAAGTTATCAATAATTTTAGAAGTGATACAAAAAAACATATAAAAATAGAAATGACATATTAAATTTAGCTCCTTCAAGAGAGGATGATTTTTTTAAAGTACCTAAAATAATCAAAGATTGAATTTAATTTTTTCCAATATATGTTTTATTTACTAATTTAAGAAGAGATTTTTTTAAATTCTTCATGGGAAGTACATTAATCATTTTACGCAAACGGCCTCTCCTTTTAGCATGACTTCTTACTCCTAAAAGTAAATCGTAAAGGAAATTGTAAGTATCTTCCTTAGATTCAAATATTCCAACACGTTGAGGGGAGCCTTTGGAATCTAATAAGGGTTTAGTTTTCTCATATGCAATTTTATATTCAAACCAGGGTATAGATGGCCATAAATGATGAATAAGATGATAATTTTGTCCCATTATTAATATATTCATAAATCTACTAGGATAAACTCTTGAATTGATCCATTTATTTCTAGAACGAAATGGTCTATGAGGTAAGTAATCAAAAAATATTCCTAAAGTAACACCAACCATTAAAGCTGGTCCGAACCATAAATTATAAATAAGATTCATAAAATCAAATTTTATACCAGCGAGTATTAATGTTATAAAAATAGATCTCTCAATTCCCCATTGGAGTAATTCATATTTTCTCCATAATTTTCTTTGAAAGAAAAATATTTCATGATAAAAAAATCTTGGTGCTATTAACCAAATTGGACCATATGTGCTGACAATGTGATCAGGATCATTTTTAGGATCATTAACATGAATATGATGTTGCAAGTGTACACGTGTAAAAACAGGAAAACTAAAGCCTAATAATATAGCTGAACCATGACCCATTAATTGATTGATCCAAGGAATTGGATGAGCAGCTTTATGACATGCATCGTGGATAACTGTTCCTTCTATATGTAAAGATAGAAATGCAGTCGCAACAAGTAATGGTAATGGCCAATCACCTTTATACCACTGCCAAATACTAATAAAAGCTAGAATATAACCTCCGATAAACAACCCTAGTGTAGGATTCCAGAAATTAGGAGGGTCAATATAAGTTTTTATCTCCTTCTGCCAATTAAAAGTTGTAGGAGAATGCTTTTTAACCTTCTTATTTTGGATACTTAAATTAGCGATTGTTCATGTAAATCTATAAATAATATAACTAATTTTTTACTAAATTTGTATTTTTCTGCCTAAAGATTTTTTAAGAAAGTATTTATTCTCCTAAACAAGATATATTCTATTAAGTTTATATTTTAATGTATCAAAATGGAGATCTTAATAAAAAAAAGGTTTCAAATTCTCTGAACTGAATTAATATCTTATTAAGCGGTCGTGGCGGAATTGGTAGACGCGCGAGTTTTAGGTACTCGTATCTTATGGTGTGGGAGTTCAAGTCTCCCCGACCGCATAAGGTCTTCTCGGGTATTTATAGTGAATCAAATTTATAAAAGCTTTTTTTAAAGGTATTTAATTATTTGGTTTGATGTTTTTAATAGTCTTTATTGCGGTCTCATATATAGTTATTGGTAGTATTTTACTTTTTACTTCTTTATTGTTTATTGAATTAGGAAGACCTAAAGATCTTATTCG
>CACOCT010000014.1 GCA_902625845.1 uncultured Prochlorococcus sp.
AAGGGAGAATTCACTAAAAGGAAAAATTTTTAATGATAAAAAAATAAAAGGTATTTTTTATACTCGCAAACCTAATAAAGAAAACCCTGCTAATTGGAGTTTTGAATTATCTAATGTTAATTTTAATGGTGAAATAATACTTTTCAAGGATCAAGAGCTTTGGCATCGATATCAAAATAAAATCAAGTCAAACCAAGTTAATAGAGCACTATTTTCAAATTTGTCTATGAAATTATCAAAGATTACAAATGATATCGATTTATTAAAGGCTACATCTGGATTTTTTAAAATCGGCAATCAGTGCAATGGTGGCAAAATTAATAAAGCATTACATAAAACTAAAAAGGACTCATTTGCAATTCTTTAATGTAACTTTTCAAAAATCTTATTAAAGAGATATGAGAAAACTAAATTTACTTGAATATAAAAATTAACTTTCTTCAGTTAGATAACATTTCCTTAATATTCATACAATCATCTAAGAGAGATTTCCACCTTTTTGTACTGGCATTTAATGATGAATTCGGAGGCTCAGTTCCAGCGATTTGGAATGCTTTAAATAATGATTCATTAGCAAGTATTCCTAGTTTTGCTGCTTTTATCTGCCTAGAACAAATTTTTTTTTTAATACCAAGTTTCATATCAATCTCTATTTCTTTTAGAATTAAGCTGGCTTCATTTGACTTTTTGTAAAAATCATTCATATAAAAATCTAATTTGTTTTCAGCATTAACTTGATTTGGAATATAAATATAAATTGCAGAAATTATTAAGAAATTAATTAATATTCTTTTCATTGATCAGAATTTTCCTTTTAGAAGGTTAGAAGAATCTCCAAATTAATAAGAAATTAACAAAAGAATCTACTTAATTTTGGATTATTTATCTAAATATAAAACTTGATCATTACGATTAATAATTTACTTCTTAATCGTTGATTCTTTCATTTAGGTTTAGAGGCCCATCGCTTTTTTTAGTTTAGTAGCTTCATCGAATCCCTCCATAATTATAAATGTTGAGTTTTCCGTTGCTTTTTTCCTAATTTTTGAAAGCTCTATGTATTTATCAGATTCATATGCTTCAACTGCTGCTCGCATCGAGGGGAATTCGCAAATAACTGCTAAATTAGCATTCTGAGTGTTTTCCTTTCCTTGTGGCTCTGTATCTTTTGCGAACACTTCCCCATTAACCTCTTTTAGCCAAGGACCTACTTTTTTTACATATTCATCGTATAATCTTTGATCAATGATTTTTGCCGTAGATATCCAATAGCCTTTAGCACCTCTTTTATACATGATATTTTGCTAGCTTTTATTTATTAATTAGACCACTTTTGGACTAGAAATAATAAAATTTATTTTTAGTTAGAATTTCATGCTAATTCCCATAATCAACTATCACCATTTAACTTAATCACGAAATTAAATATCTAATATTCTTAGAGGTAGAACTGCCTGGCTTAACAAGAAAAATCTATTTAAATTTAGAAAAAAATAATTGAACTATAGAGCTTTTAAGAAAATCCATTGCTTGAAATGATTATTTTCTTAAATAGAGTGTGTAAATTTTTTAAGGAGAAATCCTTTATACCAATCAATTTGGTATTTTTGCTTATTGATTTAGATGAAAACTCAACATACTATAGGCAAAATGCAAGTGAGATTTAGTTATGAGTATCCAAAATAGCCAATCACACAAAAGACAAGAAAAAAATACTGAATGGTTAGATGAACTAATTAATCAGATCGAATCTAAGTTAAGACGCTCAGGAGGAAAATATGAATAGAAATAAATATAATAAAAGAACTCTAAAAGAAGAACAGCATCCAGTTGACGCATATTATGAGTGCATATCTTATTGCAATATAAATCCCAAAGGTATAGATGAGGATTGCGAGAGCATTTGTATAGAGAGACATTTAAAAGGAAACCTTTGGTAAATAAGGTTTTTTACTCTATTCAAAATAAAATAATTTGTTTTAAAATAACAGTCAAACAATGGAGGCTCTTCTGAATGAGCAACCTTTCAATGCTAATACTTGTCTTAACAGCATTGCTTATAAATTTAGGAGCAATTCTGACAGCTAATATCTATCTAAGTTCAATAAAAAAATTGCAAAGAAAGCAATTATTTTGTGGTAAATCATTAAGCAATCCATATTGCATAATTGAGAGATTGATTCCAATAATTAATATTACTTAAAAAATTTTTTTTAAAATTATTTAACTATGTATTTAAATTGGCTTGTAAATAATTTCGAAAAGATAAATTTAGAAATTCATCTTAAGAAGCTTAGAGTTGTCAGGGCAATAGAGAGGATGGGTGGGATTATTATATTTTGTTTTATTAATCAGTAGAGGTATTGCATTCCTTGAAAAATTTTTCTTTTTGAAAGAAATATATTTTTTAATAATTTTATAAACTTGAATATCTCGATCAAAAAGTCTTCCTTTATTTCCCCAACCTATCCATAAATCACAATTAATAGATTTAGACCAATAGTTAATGTTGTATTCAATAATTGTATTATTTAAAAATCCAATTGGATCGTTATGCATATGCAGTAGTTTTGGAGAAGTTGAAACTATTGCAAAAAGATTAATCAATCTTATTCTCCCATAATTATATTTATCGCATATTTTTATAATTTTTTTTGTTGTATTATCTAAAAAAGTTTGATTAGATTTAGATGGGTTTAAACCAATAAAAATAATTTCTCTTTCACTTAAAGAAATTTTTAAATCTAAAGACCACCTATAAGACTTACAATTGCTAAAAAAACAATCCCAATCAATTATTTTAAATTTTGAAAAGTTTTTCATAACATTTTTTCAGAATGTAGATAATTATTTTGAGGTTTTACTAAACAAGAATTAACCTTAAACTGCGACAGAATTTCTTTATTTAGATTAAAAAAACTTTGTTTGGACTATTGGGTGTAATGTTTAAATTTTTTAAAACTTTAAATAATAGTCTATTCCAAAAGGTTATAAATTCCTCTAAAGATTTTTTGTTAGAAATAAAATGATTCCTTTAGCTTTAATAATCTTCTTGTCTTATTTCACCTTCTCCATATAATATTTCATCTTGATCAATATTTTCTTCAGTTAGTAATTCCCAAAAGGTTTTTTCAGTTAATACTTCTACATTCGTCAAATCTTTTTCCATTAATGTACAAAAAAAGAACTCTCTTACATAAAATCAAAAATTATTATTTTAGTAAATATCAAAAGATAGTCAATTAATATCATAAGTTTGTTCTTAATGTAATTTCTGATAATCTTATTACATTTGCCATGAATACTAAAGAATAAGATTGATAAATTATTTGTCTTTAAATAACAAAAATGTTTCTTTTATTTTTTTATAATTTCATATTAAATAGTGGCTTATAATTTATAGGATGTTATTTCTACTCATATTTAGTACTTTAACCTTATGAAGCAAAATTCTCTATTTTATGATTTCAATTATTGAATTAAAGTTATTTTGATTTTCAAAAGGGTTAAAATCATAATATTTAAAGTCTATGAGAGTTAAACTTGAACCTGATACAGCTTTTGTTGGAAAAAAATTTGGCTGGATATTTTTTGGTGTGATATTTAGTCTTAATTTATTCTTTTTTATTTGGTTTCTTTTATTTTCTAATTTAATCTAAATTGAATTAGTTTACAAAGAAATTTTTAAAAAAATTTATTCATTTTATTAATTAAATATTAATCTTTTGATAATAATTTGAGTTTAATATGCTTGTAGCAATATTTGTCTTTTTTATGAATATAAATTTTTTTTATTTGATTCCAATAGTTTTATTTGGATCAATTTACCTAGTTAACTTATCAAAATATATTTTTAAGGTTGATTTGAACCAAAAAGTAAAAAAGACTTAAAACTTAAAATAATATATTAAAAAAATCTTATAGGTCCAAGTATCTTATTAAATATTTTCTTTAGCAGAGGTGTTTCTTTAATTTCATAGGCTGGTTTTTGATTTTTTTTAGGATTTTTTTCAGCTGTCATAGTAAGAATAAGATTTTAGATACAATAATATTTTATTGTAAAAATTTATTGGATCTTATTAATTTCTAATATCAAAAGTATAAAATATTAATCGAAAAGGTTTCATCTATTACTTTTAAACTTAACCATCCCTTTTTTTACTGATTAAAAGAATCATTTAATATACCTAAGAAATAATTTATTTTATTTATACAATTAATGTTTCCAATCCTAAGTTAGATTTTCGAATCATTATTATTTTTGTGACTTTAGTTTTGGAGTAGCAAACCTTTGATTTATAATATAATTAGCTATAAGTGATAAGACTAAAAAGAAGATTAAGCTTGCTAAAGTTGAGAAATGCATAAATGAATATTAATCTATATATATAAAAACAAATTTTTAAAATAAATCAATTGCCTAAATCTTTTTATTTTTCATATAAAGATTGACTTATTCATCTTTTCTATTTTTATTGCGAATTCATTGATGACTATAAATTCAAAAGGTAAAAGATATTGATTGAATAAATTATGTAATTCTCATTAAAATTTATCGCTAATAATTTTTTTAAATTTTGAACATGAATCAATCATTTGTTAAATAAAAAAAATTGATTCTCTTCAAATTGATTTCTTAAAATAATT
The DNA here is from genome assembly GCA_902625845.1 of uncultured Prochlorococcus sp. Taxonomy (GTDB): domain Bacteria; phylum Cyanobacteriota; class Cyanobacteriia; order PCC-6307; family Cyanobiaceae; genus Prochlorococcus_A. Next base: position 4,648 of record CACOCT010000014.1, read on the forward strand.
ATTAATAAATTTATAAAGAAATTTTTTTATATAATAATGAAATTTTAGTTTTTTGAGGCATTTAGCTTCAAACTCTTCTTCAATTCCCTGCCATATACTACTGGAGCGATTTATTTTACAACTTAATTACGCAATCATAATAAACTTCTAGTCAGTTCATTTCGTTTTTCAAATATTTATATCTGTATGTTTTCATTATTTAATTTACTGAGTTGATTAAATTTTTAAAATATTTCTGGATAAATGGTTCTCAATGTACTCATAAAATAAGCTTCTATATCTATACACTTCATAAATCTTTGATAAGTAATATCAATATCAATCATCTATGGCAAATATCTTATATATAATTAAGAGAAATTTTAAAAATAATACTTTTATTTAATTTTTCCAGAAAATCTCTCAAAGAAAAAAACATATCTCTGACCTCAAAAAGATATATTTAATTTGTATGCATGTAATAAATTTTGCATTAATTTCCTTTTAGATATAGTTAAAGTCTAGGTAATGGAAAATAATAAATTAAATCTAGCTATCTCAATTGCGGTTTTCCTTTTTGTGACTCCTCAGTTAGTACTTAGTGCAAAATTATTCTTCAACTAAACTTCGAGTTAAAAAATAAATACGATACATAAGATACAAGCTTTTATTAAAGTATTTTAATTAACTAAGTAAATTATTTTTGAAAGATTCAAAAAATAAATTTCATAAACAAAATTTCTGCTAAAGTTTATAAATTGAAAAAAACTTTTGTAGTTATCAACATAACTTTTATATATATGAGAATTCTTTGAAACATAAAATACAACTACGAGATACCACGGAAATCCAAATTGCTTTGACAAATATGTGTAAAAAACGTCACATGTCAGAGACTTGCAAAAGAGAACAGCTTAAATTGTTTACATAAATTAATATTCGTGTTATATTATTTAATATTTAACACTTCTATTATGACTCCTGAAGCAGAAAGATTTAACGGATGGGCAGCTATGCTCGGATTCGTAGCAGCAATTGGTGCTTATGTAAGTACTGGTCAAATTATCCCCGGCTGGTTTTAATGACAAATTCCTCTAATACAACGACAGAGTCTGGCGGAAGACAAAATATGTTCCCTTCAGAAACTCGTCCTTACATTGATGAGTCAGTATCTTATGAAGGATATCCTCAAAATGCTGAAAAAGTGAATGGACGCTGGGCAATGATTGGTTTTATTGCTTTAATTGGAGCTTATGTTTCTACTGGTCAAATTATCCCTGGAATTTTCTAAAAGATTTTATTTAAAATAAATAACATCATATCTTCTAAAAACTAAGTGTAAATAGGCTTAATGTTTATTTACACTTGTTTTTTGAGTAAAATCTATACATACTTATAAATACTTAATTTTTTATATTTAAATTTAGAAACTTATTTGATTTTTAAAATTTAATGCATAAAAGTCATAATAAACAACTTTTCTAAACGTATGATTCTTCTCCATGTTCTGTTAAATCTAGACCTTTTTCTTCTCCTTCCTTTGTAACTCTAAATTCAATTCCTGCTTTTTTAAGGATTAAGGCTATTAAAATAGTACCTATAGCTGAAATACTGTAAGCAACGATTATGGCTTGAAATTGTCCTAATACTAATCCAATTCTTCCTTTCTCTAATAAGACTTGTCCTGCTGGATGTGCAGAAATTAAGTCATATCTGGCAAAAATACCTGTAAGAATAGCTCCAGCCGTCCCACCAACTCCATGTACTGCAAATGTATCTAAAGAATCATCAAATTTTAATTTATTTTTAAATTTTATTGAGTAATAACAGAGTAAAGATGTAATAAGACCAATAATCATACCACTTGCAGGATTGACAAAACCAGCAGCAGGAGTTACTCCTACCAATCCTGAAACAGCTCCAGTTGCCATACCGACTGAAGTTGATTTTCCTTCATTTATATATTCAATAAAACCCCAAGTAATTAGTCCGGCAGCAGCAGAAATATGTGTAGTGGTAAAAGGTAATTCTGCTCCTCGAACTGCTAGTTGGCTACCACCATTAAAGCCAAACCATCCAAACCAAAGTAAACCAGTACCTAATAAAATCTGCGTAACATTATGAGGAGGTCTAACACTTCCAGGATAATTAGTTCTAGAACCTATTAAGATTGCAAGGATAAGAGCAGATACGCCTGAACTTATATGTACTACTGTACCCCCAGCAAAATCTAAATCTTTTCCCAATAAGCCCCCTCCCCAAACCATATGCGCTAAAGGTGCATAAACTATCAAAAGCCATATTGGTGTAAAAAAGCACCAAAATCTAAAACTAATTCTCTCAACCAAAGCTCCTGAAATTAAAGCTGGAGTTATAATCGCAAACATTCCTTGAAAAAGTGCAAAGCTAAGACCAGGAATTTGTAATCCCTCCCAAACTTCTGGGACATTGTTAAAGAAAGAATAAGTAAATGGATTACCAATAAAAGTATTCAAAGAACCCCCGTCTGAGAATGACAAACTAAATCCAAATATTAGCCATACAATCGTTGCAATACCCATCATGACGAAACTCATGCTCATAGTATTTAAAACATTTTTTGCTTGTGTAAATCCTCCATAAAAAAATGCCAGTCCGGGTGTCATTAAAAGTACAAGAGCAGATGAAGTTAAAATTAAATTATTATCTGCTTCTGAAAGGATTTTTTCACCAGCATGAACAGGTAAAGCTAAGTAAGCAATTAATTGTATGGCAGGAACAGCTAATAAAGCTATTCCAAATTTCTTAACTCGATTACTCAAAAGAAAAATGTATAACTAAATATATTCTTAACAAAAAAATAAAGTATAGTCACTATACTTTTTAAAAAATTTTTTTATTTGAAAATTAAGAAGTAAAAAAATTAAATATAAATAAATTTTAATCCCCAAAAGTTTGTTATGTACTTATATATTAGTAATTTTTACTCTCACATTTGAACCAAATCAATGTTAAGTTAATAATTACGTTCATCCTAGTTATCTTGGACGCATGAAATGGAAATAGGGAACGGGATTTCCATATACTGCATTAAATTCATGAATAACCTTGTACAAATCAGAGAAAAAATTAAAAAAGAAGAGCGATTGCATCAAGCAAAGTTACTAGCTACTAAAAATGGTGAAGTTACTCCCTATAGGAGATCAGTTTATCTAGAAAGACTTAAAGAAGCAAAAAAACAATTTTCTTCAAATTAAATTAAATTATTCCAAAATCTTTGAATTTGTTTAGAGAAATTTATTTATTACATTTCTCTAAATTTTCTTATTAATGTAACTTTTGTTTATGGGCTATATAAATGTGCCAATTTAATTTATGTATTTTTGAGCCTAAAATAATTCCTTTTTTTTGATAAAGTTTTTTCTTTTCTTATTAGAGCTTATGCTTAAAAAGGTAAAGATGATAAGAATGCTTATTGGAATGATAAAAAAATCCAAAGACATTTCTTTAGCTATTACTAATAAATTATTAACATATTTCTTTCAATAACAAATGAGTATTTAGTACAAAAATTAAATTTTGATCTCAAAAAATTTTTGATTTTCAATCCTTTTCTATTCGAAAATCATTTTATTAATAATATTGATGAAGTTTTAATTATAAAAATATAAATAAAAAATTTTAAACAATCTTGTAATCTAATAAATGAAATTTTTTCTATCTAGTATTAGTTCTAAAGTAACCTTATATCAATTGTTGCTATTCTATTAATACCTTTTGGAGCAATTACCTTAAATATAAAATTATTAATATATACATATTTATTTAAAAAAAGTACTTGTGAAGTTAGATTAAAGTTAGTAAAAATAATGTTATAAATATAAAATTATTTATAGTCAAATTTACAAATGGATATTTGAAAAATATTAAGTACTCTGGTCTAAAAGGTAAAGCTCTTAAGATAAATTCCAAAGATATTCCTACTCTTAATGAGATTAAAAATATCTTGCCAAAACATTGTTTCTCAATTAAAACGAGAACTTCTATAAAATATCTTCTACAGTCATTGACGATACAAATTCTTGTATTTGCGTTAGGATTCTTAATCCCTTTTTCGTCAAAAATGATACCTATATGGGTCTTATATTCTCTTTTATCAGGTACAACAGCGATGGGATTTTGGGTACTTGCACATGAATGTGGGCATGGTGCGTTCTCGAAAAATAAAAAATTGGAGACATTTATAGGATACATACTCCACTCATTATTGCTCGTTCCATACTTCTCTTGGCAGCGTTCTCACGCAGTCCATCATAGATTTACTAATAACATTACTAAAGGGGAAACACATGTTCCAATTGTTATTGATGGTGATGGTGTAAGGGAAAAAAAGGGAGGAAGAAATGAGATAAATATATCTAAATCTCTTGGGAAAACTAAATATGGAATAATGCAATTAATACTTCATTTGATATTTGGGTGGCCTGCTTATCTATTAACTGGGAGTACAGGCGGTATAGAGTATGGGATTTCTAATCACTTTTGGCCTAAAAAACCATTTTCTAATAAATTATGGTTATCTAAATGGTCTAAAAAGGTTTGGCTCTCTGATATTGGAGTTGTTGTAACTCTTATAATCTTGTTAAAATTATCGTCCATATTTGGAATAGTTCCATTAATTGCTTTTTATTTCGGACCATTACTTATTGTTAATTGCTGGCTAGTTATTTATACTTGGCTTCACCACACTGAAACAGATGTACCTCATCTTTCCAATTCTGAATTCACTTTTATAAGAGGTGCCTTTTTAACCATTGATAGACCTTATGGTCAAATCATAAATTTTCTTCATCATAATATTGGTTCTAGTCATGTAATTCATCATATATATTCAAATATTCCTCATTACCATGCGAAGGAAGCAACAAAAGCGATTAAAAAAGCTTTCCCAAAAATTTATTTATATAATCCAGAACCTATTTATAGAGCACTTTGGAATGTTTCTTGTAATTGTATTGCGGTTGATTCAAAAGTAAGTAGAGGTCTATATATTTGGAGATCATCTTACAGTAAATAAGAGAATTTAATAGAAAATCCTTAATAGGAATTATTTAATTTATAATCAGTAAAATAACCTTTTAAATAAACTTCGATTATTTATTTTTTACTTTATTTTTCAAAACTTTTATTTTATTTAAATCTATTGCATCAATAAATTTAAAAGAACTATTTTTATTAATAATGTTAAACAATAGAATTCGGGTTAAATTAATACTAGATAATTAAATCGTTTAAGAATGATCTATGGTTTTCTTTATGTCGGTATGATCTTTAGTATCGCATCACTTTGGTTATTCTTAGCAGTTTTACCAAAGCCAGATTTTATTGAAGAACCTTTAGAAAAATTTAAAAATTTATTGAGAGAATTTCTTGGTTCCAAAAATGAATAAAGAATAGAATTAAATATTATTAATATTTAATTTTAAAACCTTTTAATTATTACCTTAAAATTCAAAACAAATATATTTTATTTTTATGACTAAATACGAAGATTTAGAAAATAGGATAATTTTGCTAGAGAGTGAAGTTAACTGTAAAAATTTAGAAAAAAAAGTTAAAGTTCTTGAAAGAGAAGTAAAACATTTGAAAGAAGCGCTTCAGTTTCAATTAAGGAAGAAAAAATGAATTATCAACTTTTAATTGAATCATATTCTTTTGGTACAACTCTTAGTAATCAAGAGGTAGAACTTCTGATTTTAGAATATGATACACAGCTTACAAATTTGAGTATTACTAATGATCTTGGTTGCTTGAAATCAGCGCCAACTCATATTTGTAAAGGATTGGGGTTAAAAAAAGGCACTTATTGGATAACTTGTCTTGCAGAGGTTATTGATAGATATAAGAAACCATCAAATGGTAAAACAAGGGGTGCTGAAATATTTGACAAATTACTAATAAAAGGACTTGTTATTGGTTAAACAATATTTTTATCTTGGAATTTTATAATTAGATTTGTTTAACATCCTTACAAAATTTATATTAAATTATATTTTTTACATCCATTAAATATTTTAAAATCTTAGTTATAATTCTAAGATATTCTAAAATCAGCATGGCAAAAGGATTCGCTAAAGAAGAAGAAAGTAAAAACAATGCAGAGATTTACATTAAAGAAAAAAAACTTGGTTCTGAGAGAATGATTTCTTGGAGCCCATGGCCACCTGCAAATTTTCAAACAAAATACCCTGCCTTCCCGCTTGTAATGACCATAATGCTTTTATCAATAGGACAATGGTATATCTCTCTAGCAAGGTAACTACTTTTTAATTTGTGAATACAAGTCAGTTATCTATCTTTTTATTAGGAATTATTATTATGTTAATTTCTTTTTGGTTTATAAAATCAACCTTAATTGAGGGGAAAAGAGCTTTAGAAGATGTAAATAGAAATGACAACAAATCCAGCAATTATAGGAGTTAAGACAGCTATTAATAATAAATTAAAAGTTTTCTCTTCTTTTTTAATCTCATCACTTAAGTTATTAGTCATTGGTATTAAAATTTATATAAGAAAGTTAAATGATTTTTATATCCAAGGCTAGTACAAAGAGTACCTTATATTGTTATAAATAAATAATGATCAATCTTTATTTCCTAAGCAGACTTACAATAATTATTGGAGTTTTATTTGTAATTAAGCAGATGCTTACTGTATCAGGCATTTTATGATTTTTTCATAAAAACTCAAAAATAACTATATTCAGAAATGAAATTTTTATTAATCAACAATCTTAAATAAGAAATTTTTACTATTTTATGGAAAGTACGTCTTCATCTGGTTGGTATTTAATCGCAGTAGTAAGTATAGTATCTTTTATGCTTCTTATATCTTTAGGGAGAGAAAAATAATGGAAAATACTCATAATGAAATCCTATTAAAAATTATTAGCTTAATAAAATCTAGCGAAAATAAATATAAGGAAAAAAATTTCAAGGAATCTCTAGAAGATAAATTAGAGATTAAATCATTGATTAGTAAATTAAGCTCTAATAAAGAAATTATGGATAAATATAAAAAGGAATTATCAAAGTTGTACTCTTCAAAATTTGATTTAATAAAAGATCATAAAATGAGAATTGATGATCAAAAAAGAATGAAAATTATTAATTTATTGGAAAGAAAAAGTCAAAAAAAGCTTTCGCATAAAGATTATGAAGGAGCAGTAAAAGCTTTACGCAGATCTGAAAAATATCAATAAAATATTTCTTTGATGTGATTTAAGATTATTATTATTTTATTCGAACTTCAATATTTATATCAAAGTTATTAATTTAGTTAATGAATTCCAAAAAAGAAACCTTGTTGATCAATGGAAAATATAACTACTGAAGCAGCTATTGATATCAACATTATTTTAAATAAATTATTTTGAATAGATTTTCTTAAAGAATCAGATGAACTTTCAGTTTGCATATTATTAAAATAGATTTTAATACTTTAATCTAATTTATATATTAATTGGATTTTTCATTACTAAATTTTTAACTATTTGATAATTAAATGAATGCTTCTTTGGGAATTTAGATTTTGTTCATTTTTTTGTAAAAAATGATATAACAATGGTATAAAAAGACAAGAAATTTAATCTATAAAGATGTAAATTTATTTTTATTTTACAGACATGCATTTATTTTTTGCCTTTACAGAAACTGATATTTCTACTAAATTCTTTTTTAGTTCATTTGTTGGAGTTGGAGTATCAGCCTTTTTTATCTTTTTATTATTTTGGCTAACTAATCAAAAGGCAATGTTTAATGGTTCAAAATAAACTCGTTATTAATTATTAATATTTTCTTTCTGAAATGTCTATATTTAATTTAATTTATTTCTGTATTTATATTTTTTTCAAGTAACTTTATAAATAATAACTAATATGTATTAAGTTATTTATTATTTTATGCAGCGGTATTTGATTTCGTACAAATTTTATGACGGCAAGAGTCAAGAAAAAGGTGGGGAAATGTTAGTTGACTGGTATGAAGGAGGTGGCCCGCAAAATAGGCCAGATGGATATGAAGTTCACTCTTGGATATTTATGCATCAAAATGGAAAAGGTTATTCTGTTGTAAGTGCAAATTCTCTAGAAACTATTTGGAGACAATGGAGGCCATGGAGAGTTTTTATGGATATAAATATTCAGCCATGTGCAGATTTAGACGAGACAGTGAAATTCTTTAAGTAATTTAATTTTGATTCATATTTTTTTGTATTAAAAATATTATTTGTAGAGTCCTTTAAGTAATTAAATTAAAAATAAATAGAAAAATAATGATAATTTAATTAATTTCCAACCATTAGCATCTTTTCAAAATCTAATAAATATATTTTGATGTATTAATGTAATTAGTCATTCTTAATTTCATTTTCCTCCTCTTCTCTTAGCTGTTTAACTAATAATTTATAATCCTCTACGATATCTTCTAAGAATTTTATTATAAATTCATTTCCACATTTTGTTTCAAAATCCATTTCATCACATATAGCCATTATATCTTCGTAAGCAGGATTAAATATTTTCTCTAATTGCTCACTAGATGGCTTGAATTTCATTTAAATAAATTACTTCTATTTATATTATTCTTAAATTTTAATCAAATAATAATTTATTATATACAATTCTTAATTACATCAATTACATGAATAAATTGATAAGTATTGTTGTGATTTAATAATTTATCAAAACAAATATTTTTAGAATAATATTTTTACTGCATGTTAGTAATAAAGAATATTAATTATGTAAATTTTGTACTAGTTAAATTTTTAAAACACATATATTCTCTTTAAATATTATTTTTTTATTATGTATCTTTTCGCAGTTATAGGTTTTTTTGCGGCTTTCCTAGCTTTTATGAAGTTTGGTTCTAATGATTTTGGTATTTCTAGTGGAAAAGAACAACCTAAGGGTCCAAAGACTTTTTAATAAAGACATTGTTAAATTTATTAATTAGTTAATCAATAATATGATTTCAATTTATATGAACTAATTATCTAAATAAACCCTTTTTCTTTGATGAGTTTTTTGATGGAGCTGTTTGGAGTGTATCAGTATCTTTTCTTCCTTTAATAATCATTAAAGGTACAGTTCCCCAAAGAATTAAAAACAAAATCCAAAAAACAATAATATTCATATTGAGTATTCAAAGTAGTTTTATATTAAATTGATTTAAACCCTTTATGCGAGTTTCTTTTTAAACATCTTGTTGAGATGTATAATAAGCCGCTTACATTATATCCTCTATGTATATTTAATTTTTTTATTTATCTAACTGATTAAGAAATTTTCTGCTCCTCTCATGTTTTGCATTTGAGAAGAAAATATCTGGTGTAGAAGTTTCTATGACTTTTCCTGAATCCATAAATAATATTTGATCACTTACTTCTTTAGCAAAATTAATTTCATGTGTTACAACAACCATGGTCATACCATCTTGCGCAAGTTTCCTCATAACATCTAGAACCTCATTTATTCTTTCTGGATCCAAAGCACTTGTTGGTTCATCAAATAAAAGTAATTCAGGTTTTAAAGCAAGTGTGCGTGCTATTGCTACTCTTTGCTGTTCTCCTCCACTTAATTGGCTGGGATATTTTTCTGCGTGCATACTAATACCCATTTGACTTAATAAGTACATGCCATATTCTTCTGCCTCAACTCTAGAACGCTTCTGAACATTTAATGGGGCTAAAGTTATGTTGTCTAAGATGCAAAGATGTGGGAATAAATTAAACTGCTGGAATACCATTCCAACTCTTTTTCTTATTTTTTGAATTCTTCTTTCATTATAATTTTGATTAATTTTTATTCCTAAGATTTCTATTTCCCCTGCATCAAAAGTTTCAAGGCCATTAAAAGTTCGAATTAAGGTGCTTTTCCCTGAGCCTGATGGTCCCATAATTACAAGTACTTTTCCTTGATTCACTTTTAGGGATACATTATCAAGTGCAAGTAATCCTCTAGAATAGGATTTTGAAATGTTTTTAACTTTTATAATTGTATTCATGAGTAATTTGGATTTTTAAGCTATTTTTAATCTTTTTTCAAGATATTTAGCCATAAGTGCCAAAAGCGTACAAATTATCCAGTAGACAGAAGCTAACCAGATATATACTTCAATATATTGCCCTATAAATTTCGGATTAGCGAGTATACTTCTCCCGATGCCAAGTAACTCAACAAGACCTAAAATAGACATTAAAGATGTGTTCTGAAAAAGACCTATTACTTGATTCGTTAATGCAGGTAATGCTATGCGTAAAGACTGAGGAATTAGTATAAATCTTATAATTTGTAAATGATTAAGTCCAAGACTTTTTGCACTCTCAATTTGTGTATGTGGGATCGCTTGTAAACCTCCCCTTATGTCTTCAGCAATATAAGCAGAGACGAATAAAGTAAAAGCAAATATTGCTCTCCAAACACTATCAATTTCTAAACCTAGTGGCAAAAATAAAGGTATCAGTAATTGTCCAAAAAAAAGAACAGCTATTAATGGTACAGCTCTCATGGAGTCTATATAGATTGAACTTAATTTTTTAACAACAAATAGTGAGCTTTGCCTGCAAAATGCTAAACCAATTCCGATAGGTAAAGCAAACATTGAACTACATACAGTAAGAAGTATTGTTAAGGTAAGTCCTCCAAAATTTCTACTCATGACAGTTTGTATGCCAAAACCACCATAAAGCAAGAAAATTCCTAAGGGAATCATTCCAATCCAAGCAATTAATAAATTCTTTCTAAGCCATTTCCATTTGGGAGGAACAATTGATAAAAAGCAAATTGTCAATAGACTCATAATCCAAATAAAAGGCCTCCATCTCTGGTCTTCAGGAAAAGTCCCAAAGACGAATAATGGAATGTTTGTAGTGACAGCAGTCCATTTTGAATTAACAATAAGCCAATTAAAAGTCTGAAGGAATGTTATGAAAATTGCAAAAACTAATATAATAGTTAAAAAATTATTTAATGAATTTAAAAGTAAAATTTCTCTAAATTTTTTAAAATTTTTATTTATTTTTTTTAAATACATCCTATGAATTAATTTATATAAATTTGTTTCTTATTAATTAGTTTATTTATTTTCTCCATTAAGTTTGTTATTGAAAGATTGAGAATTAAGAAAGTTAAAAGCAATATTATGAAGCACTCAATAGCTCTTCCTGTTTGATTAATTATTGTGTCATTTATTGCATAAATATCTGAGTAACCAATAGCAATTGCGAGTGTACTATTTTTGGCTAAATTTAAATATTGACTTGTTAACCCAGGAATTATCGCTGGTAAAGCTTGAGGAATAATCACTTTTATAAGCCCATCTCTTTCAGATAATCCCAAACTTCTAAATGATTCCCATTGTCCCTTCTCTACAGAAATAATTCCTCCTCTAATAACTTCTCCTATAAATGCACTTGTAAAAACACTTAATCCGATAAAAAGTGCAGAGAATTCAGGAGTTAATGATAATCCAAAAAACTCAATACCTTGAGTATTAATTTTTAATATATTAGAAAAATTTATAAACTTATTTTTTAAACCTAAAAAACCTACAAAATACCAAAACATTAACTGAAGAAGAAGAGGGGTTTGTCTAATGAATGTTATGTAGAAAGAAGAAATTTTTTTTATTAAAATATTTTTACTTGTTCTGCTTAGTCCAATTATTATTCCAAGAATAGTTGAGAAGATTAAAGAAAATAATATTACTTTAAGGCTATTGATCCAACCTATTAATAATGCCCAAGCGTAGCTATCAGAGGGAGAAAAGGGTAAAGCATGCTCAGATAATGCAAAACTTGCTGGCTTCAAAAGCCAATAAAAATTAAAACCTAAATCAGTTCTTATTAAATTTATTATTAAGTTATTTATTAAAATCCCAACTAAGCCAATAAAAAGCAAAATAATTATTAGTTGTAAAAAAAACCTCTTATAGCGCATCATTCTTTAACTAATTAATTGAATGGAGGAGAAAAATGTAGGCCGCCATTTATATAAAGTTTGTTTGAATTTCTTGATAAAGTTACATCGCTATTTTCCCCTAGATTTCTCTCATAAATTTCTCCATAATTACCAGTTGCCTTAATTACATTAATGGTAAAGTCATTCCTTAATCCTATCTTCTCTCCTAATCCTCCATCAACTCCTAAAAATCTTCTTAATGACTTAAGCTGTGGATTATTTTTTGCTAGTTTTACTTTCTCATCAATGTTTTCTTTTGTTATTCCTTTTTCTTCAGCAGTTATTAGTGTAAATATTATCCATCTTAAAGCGTCAGCAAGTTTATTATCTGTACCATCAGAGGCTGGGGATAAAGGCTCTTTACTTAATACATCTTCTAAAATAATGTGTCCTGCAGGATTTGGAAAGCCTGATCTCGCTGAAGCAAGTTGTGAACGATCTGAAGTCATCGCAGAGCATCTACCTTGTAGATAGCTGGCAGAAACTTGACTTGCATCTTGATACTTTATTGGATTGTAAGGAATTGCTTTACTTTCAAAAACATCATTAATATTTTGTTCCGTAGTTGTTCCTGACCCAACACAAATAGACTTATTTTTTAGATCTTGAATATTTTTTATATTACTTTCTTTCTTAACCATTATTCCCTGACTATCATAAAAAACTATTGGAGCAAAACTTAATCCATTGCCTCCAGTAGAATCTCTACTTAGAGTAAAAGTTGTGTTTCTAGATAGAACATCAATTTCACCTGTTTTTATTGCAGTAAATCTTTCTGTTGCTGTTAGAGGTCTGTATTGAAGCTTTTTGGCATCCCCTACTATCCCAGCGGCAAATGCTTTGCAAATATCTACATCTAGACCTTTATACTTACCATCATTATCAAGAAAACTAAAACCAGCAATTTGGCCACTTACACCACAAATTAGTTCTCCTCGCTTCTTTATTAAATCCAAGCGAGAAGTATCTTTCTGATATGAGCTAGAACAACCTGAGATTAATAATGAAAGAAATGCAATTCCAGAAAGTAATTTATGCATGAATTTTGAATTTTGAATTTAAATTAAAGATTATTCTTTATTTCTCAATTATATGTTTCATTCAAGAAATTTTTTTTAAATTTACTGTAATTTTTTTAAATATAAGTTTATTGAAATAGAAATAAAAATTTTTTAATTACAAACTTTAATTAAATTTGTAGGGTACTTTTAAAACATTATGATTAAAGCAGAACAATTACTAATTGATAAGATATTTTAATGAAAACGAATCAAGAAAAAGTACTTGTAACTGGTGCTTCTGGGTATATTGCACTTCACTGTATATCAGAGTTACTCAATGATGGGTATAAAGTTAAAGGATCATTAAGAGATTTAGGAAAAGAAAGAGAAGTAAGAATGTCATTAGGAAGTGAACTGGAAGAAACTAATCTTGAATTTTGTAATTTAGATCTTTTAAAAGATGATGGTTGGGATGAAGCAGCTTCAGATTGTGATTATTTAATTCATATCGCTTCACCATTTATTATTCAAGAACCCAAGGATGAAAATACACTTATTGAACCGGCTCTAAGAGGTACTTTAAGAGCACTTAACTCTGCTAAAAATAGCATGATAAAAAAAGTTGTTATAACTTCCTCTATGGCATCTATTGCTTACGGACACAATAAAGAAATATGTACTAATTCTGATTGGACTGATACCACGAAATTTGCTGGAGCATATATAAAAAGTAAAACAATCGCAGAAAAAGCTGCTTGGGAATTTATTGATAATCAATCAGATAAATCATTCTCTTTAACAACTATTCATCCTGGGATGGTTTTCGGGCCATTATTAAATAATGATTTGGATGGCGCATCTGCAAGCTTAATTAATAATTTAATAACAGGTAAATTTCCAGCTTTACCAGATTTGTATTTCACAATTGTTGACGTAAGAGATGTTGCAAAATTGCATGTTCAATCTCTCAAGAATAATGGCAGTGATAATAAAAGAATAATTGCAACTTCCTCTAATAGTTTTGCTTTCTTAGAAATATCTAAAATATTGAGAGAATTTGGTTTTGATAAAGCACCAATAAATCTTATCCCAAATAAAGTTATAAATTCTTTGGCTCCATTCAATAAAGAGATGAAAAGTACTGCATTAATGATTAATAGAGGTTCTTATAAGGTAGATATCTCAGAAACTGAAATATTATTTAATTGGCATCCAATTCCATTAAGAAAGACTCTAGAAGACATGACTAATTCTTTAAAAAAAATCAGATCATAAACTTTTAATTTTAGATTTACAATTTAAGCCTAATTAGAAAAGTTGTATTTTTTAGTCTCAATATCGCATAAAAACTCTAATAATCTTTGTTTAATTAGATTATTAACTTTTAACAAATGGATAATATAAGAATTATTAAAATCATAATTTAATATTTTTAGTTATCTAAAATAATTAGAAAAAGTTGCTACGTATAAATATTAAAAAGATCATTAAGATTTTATTTTATTAACAACACAGTTTATTATCCATCCTTTTTAATACTATTATTCAGAAAATAATTTAAAATATATTTTTTTATGATAAAAGCTATAATTTAAAAACTAATAATTTATTAAAATCATTAACTATTTTTATGGTTTATACTCAAAAACAAATTAAATTAATACAAGAAAAAAGACCAGATTTAAGATTTCAAAGAATTCCTACTTTGGATGATTTAGTTGTTCAATTCTTAAAGAAATTTGACATTATTGTAAATCCTACATTACAGAAACAAAATAATGACTTAAGTAAACTTAACGATAATTTGTTAAATTTTGATGAAAATAAAAATTTATATTTAAAAAATAATGATATTAGTGAATGGGAACAGTGGAAAGAATGGGCTCTTGAACATCTAGATTTTGAAGAATTTAGAGTTAAAATGATTCAAGAAAATCAAATTTATAATAAAAATATTCTAGAAAAAATTAATAGTAATGATGTAAAGGAGGAATTTAAATATATTTTAGATAAATCTGATATTTTTTCTCATAATAATAAATATATTTTATCTAGCTTTATTCTTCTAATAATATTTTTTCCATTAACCATAATGATGTTAAATTTTCTACAAGATAAAAAGAATTTGAATTCTTTTTATCTTTCTGAAAATTTTGAAAAACCTATTTTTTCTTTATAAAATAAAATGACTAAAATATTTAAAAGCGAAATTATTAAAAAATTATTTTATTGGATAAGTGCATTATCAATATTAGTTACTATTCCATTAATCACGATTTTTATTTTAAGACTAGGAACTATTTTTAATCCACTAGGAATTTTGATTAAGGTTTTACTTTTCTCATTTATTGGCGGAGTTACTATTGTTGGTTTTATTGCAATATTTTTATTTTTTTACGAGACTTTACTTTTAAAATTTTTTAAAAAAAATAATAAAAATTTAAAAAAGTAAATATAATTTAATAGGTTAATATTTTTTCCAATTATTTAACTTTATTAAAGCTAAAAGATCTCAAAAATTTAATAAGATAATAGATAAAATTATAAGATATATATTAGGCAGATCTTTAATTTTTTTAATTAAATTTATTTTTTATTCTTAATAAGTATCTAAGTGCTTTTCTTTATTAAAACAATTTTATAGATGAAAATCTTCACAAATAATTCTTAAATTTAGATATTTAGAACGCAAAGAATGCTTTGTTTACCTCTATATCTTAGGATGATTTTTCTAATTGCTTGATGTATCTTTCTCAACTTTTAAAAAGATTTTTTTTAAGCCATATCCAAATAATCCTAAAGATAATACAAATCCAAAAACTGGAAATAATTCAGAAAATTGTTCCATTACCTATGCCTTCAATAATTTTATTTTACTTTTAAAAAAAAAAAAAGCTAATAAAAATATAAGAAAACAAATTTATTTAACAAATTAAATATTTTATTTTGTAATATTCAGCTCATGCTTTCGTTTAAATCTTTTGCATATAATTATTTATTCAATATTTGATCTAAATATTTAGCATATAGTTCATTATTCATTTGTTGACTCATTGGTAGATACGTTAAAAGCATTAATATTTCCTTCTCAACCTCTTTTGTCATTATGAATTTAGAGTTTTGCTTTTTAACCCATAATTTGCAATCTGAAAATGAAGGATAATTTGGTTCACTATCAATTATCCAATCAGCTAAATTGCTTAATAATTCTTCTTTTATTTTTTTAGACAATCTAAGAGCAATTGATTTTGTTTAATAAATACTAAATAGTTTTTTATAAAAAAGGGAGTTTTTAATCTAAATCTACTTAATTCTCTAATTTAAAAAATAATAATTAATACTAATCTCATCTAAATCAATACTCCAAAAACAGATGATTTATTTGTAAGACAATTAGCTAAAATTAAGTGAATAATTTAGTAAATTGTTAATATCTTTACTAAATTAGATAAAACTAATTTATGAAGAATTTTATAAATTAGTTTTATTTTAAGAATAATATGGACTTAGTAAAATGTTTTTAAATCTTTTTGGGTTCCCAAAAAACAGAAATATTTTCATTAGATAAATAATATTGATATAA
>CACOCT010000015.1 GCA_902625845.1 uncultured Prochlorococcus sp.
TAAGTTCAGGTTCACCTTTATCAAGCTCTACAAAAAGGTGATCTTTTTTAGGAAGTTTTTCTAATGCTAATTTACATTTGACTACATTTAGAGGGCATGGCACTGATTTTAGATCAATAAAATTAGAGTACAAATTCAAGAATCTTTTCCAAAAAACTTACTAAATAATCCACTATTTGCAGTTTGATTTTGAGTAGAGTAATGTGAAGCTAATTTTTCTAAAAGATTTCTTTCTTCTTCATTTATTCTGGTTGGTAACTTAACTTTTATAAGGACTTCTTGATTGCCTCTCGCTACAGGATTACCTAATCTTGGTACACCTTTATTGTCAAGAGTAAGAGTACTATTGGGCTGAGTTCCTCCAGGTATTTTCAATTCAACTTTTCCGTCAACCGTGTCGATTACCACAGTATCTCCTAAAATTGCTTGAAGATAACTTATTGAAATTTCAGAATAAATATTAATCCCATCTCTTCTAAGCTTAGGATCTCTTTTAACCTTTATAAAAACATAAAGATCCCCAGAAGGGCCTCCTTTTAATCCTGCATTACCTTCTCCAGATACTCTTAATTTAGTACCTGTATCAACTCCAGGAGGGATGCTTATACGCAATTTTTTACGAACTTGCTTAACCCCATTTCCACCACAATTAGAACATGGATCAGAAATTATTTGACCAACACCTGCACATGAAGGACATTCTGCTACTTGTGTAAAATTTCCAAAAGGAGTTCTAGTCGCTCTTCTAACTTGACCACTCCCCCCACAAGTAGAACAATTAGTAGGACCAGTACCAGGCTTAGCACCAACTCCCTTGCATGTGAGGCAAGTTTCTAAATGCGGTATTTTTATTTCTCTTTGCTCTCCAAATATTGCTTGTTTAAATTCAATATTTAAATCATATCTAAGATCATCACCTTGCTGAGGTCCTCTTCTTTGCGTTCTTGAACTTTGAGCACCTTGTCCTCCAAATCCATTAAAAAAAGTTTCAAACAAATCGGCAAAACCCCCCATATCACCCATATCAGGCATGCCAGCTGCTCCACCCAAGCCTGCCTCACCAAACTGATCATATCTTGCTCTTGTGTCTGGGTCAGCCAAAACTTCGTAAGCACGACCAATTTCTTTAAATTTTTCTTCAGCTCCTGGATCTTTATTTACATCAGGATGATATTGTCTAGCTAATTTTCTATAGGCTCTTTTAAGAGTATCGGCATCTGCATTTTTAGAAACACCAAGTAATTGATAAAAGTCAGCCATTAGAAGATTTTAAACGAAAGATAAGATAATTATTTCTCATCAGTCAAATTTTGATTTGAAGTGAGATCTTCTTCAACTTTATCTTTTTCTGTTTCTTCTTGTGAAATTTCGCTTGGGCCAGGTCCCATTGAGACTTTAACTAAAGCATGCCTTAAGACTTTACCCTCTAAGTGATATCCTCTTTGTAATTCTTCAATTATAATATCTTCCCTCTCCTTATCACTTGGCTCTCTAAGGACAGCTTCATGCAAATTAGGATCAAATTGCTGACCTAGCACCTTCATAGGTGCTACTCCTTGTTGTTTCAAAACCTCAACAAGTTGTTTATACAATCCTTGATAACTTCTATGCAGGGCTTGAGCTTCCTCACTCTCTGGTTTTAATTGTTGTCTAGCTCTTTCAAAATTATCGACGATAGGTAGTATTGCGCTTAATGATTTGCATATTAACTGTACCTTGAGGTCATCTTGATCGCGAGATTGCCTCTTTCTGAAATTATCAAAGTCTGCAGCAATTCTTACATATTGATTTTTTAAAGTTTGATGTTCTTTCTCAAGTTGTTCAAGTCTAGCAACAGTATTTGAAACATCCTCTGAATTATTAGAATTTTCTTTTTCTTCTTCTAAGTTAGATTCAAGATTAACTTCTGAATTATCACCTCTATTAACATTGTCTTCTTCAGAATTATCTTCCTTAGAATTATCTTCTAAAAATTTTTCAGGATTCTCTACATTATCAGAATGATTTTTAATCATTTATATATAATAAATATCTAATCATTTTCTACTAAAACAATTCACAAAACAAGTTGCGGAAGCCCGCACCAAATACATTTATTCAGGTTTAAAAGTTAAAGCTAATCCATTGTTACAATATCTTTTTCCAGTAGGCTGAGGACCATCATTGAATACATGTCCTTGATGCCCACCACATCTTGAGCAATGGTATTCAGTCCTTGGCACAATTAATTTAAAATCAATTTTAGTCTCAATTGCATTATCAAGAGAATCCCAAAAGCTTGGCCAACCAGTACCGCTATCAAATTTTGCATCAGAAGAAAATAAACCTAGGTTGCATCCTGCGCAGTAGAATATACCTTTTCTCTTTTCGTTGTTTAAAGAACTACTAAACGGACGTTCTGTTCCCTCTTCTCTTAAAATATTAAAGCTTTCAGGTGATAGTCTTTTCTTCCACTCCTCTTTTGTTAAAGACCAGTCTTCAATAAATTCCTTTGAAGCTGCAAAAACTTTGAGAGGATTTAGCACAGACTTTAAAAATGGTAAAAAAGGAATTAAAATAAAAAACCTCCTGCTAAGAAATTGATTCATTTTTAATACATGGTAAGAGATATTTCTAATTCTATAAGTAAATTTCATAAAATCAGTATTGCACCGATGATGGATTGCACAGATAAACATTTTCGGTTGATTATGAGAAAAATAAGTTCTAGAGCACTCTTGTATACTGAAATGATTGTTGCACAAAGCTTAATATACACAGATAATAAGGAAAAATTTTTAAATTTTAATAATGAAGAACATCCTTTATCAATACAATTTGGTGGAGACAATCCAGAGCACTTAAAAGAAGCAGCAAAAATGGCCCAGGACTGGGGATACGATGAAATAAATTTTAATGTTGGATGTCCTAGTTCAAGAGTTTCCGCTGGCAATTTTGGAGCATCTCTGATGAATCATCCATCTAAAGTTGCAAGATGTATTGAAGCATTGAAAAATAATTGTGACTTACCTATTACGATAAAACATCGAATTGGTGTAGATAACAATGATAGTTTTTCAAATTTAAACAATTTTGTTAGACAAATATCTAATGCAGGCACAGAGAGATTTACCATACATGCAAGAAAAGCTTTTCTCAAAGGTTTAAACCCTAAAGAAAACAGAAATATACCTCCTCTAAGATACGATATTGTTGAAAGACTGAAAAATGAAAATCCTAGACTGATCATCGAAATAAACGGTGGTTTTACAGATATTAATAAGTGCATTGATGGTTTAAAAATCTTTGATGGAGTTATGATTGGAAGAAGTGCTTATAAATACCCTTTAAGATGGAAAAATATTGATAGTCAAATATATGGTGAGAAATTTTTACCTTTAAAAGCGTCAGATATTATTTTTTCATTATTACCATACATAGAAAACCATCTAAATAAAAAGAAAAAATCATGGGATATTTGTAAACATTTGATCAATATCGTAGAAAGCATTCCTAATGCAAAAAAATGGAGAAATAAAATTTCACTCTTATCAATCAATGAAACATTAAGTATAGAAAAGCTTATTATTTTAACTGATGAACTTAAGTCAATGGGTTATTAATCATTTTCTTGATTAACATCTAATTCGCTAGAGCCACCTCTTCTTCTCCTACTTCTACCATTTTCATACTCAGAATTTTCTGAATTATTACCATAACTTCTATCTTCCCAACCTTTAGCACCAGAAGTTCTATTTATATAATTAGAATTTTGATCTCCTAAGGCATTATTTGTCGAACTATAACCTCCGTTGTACGAATTAGCATTAAATCCATTGGAAGTATTGCTATCTCTGTATCCACTACTTTGTCCTGAATTGTAACCACCATTATTGTATTGACGGGAATTACCGTTATTATAATTTCTTCTTGGAGAATTTCCTCTAGGTTCGGCTTTATTAATACGTAATGGTCTACCCATCATTTCAGTCCCTTGTAAAGATTCTATAGCAGTAGATTCAAGGGATTCATCAGCCATCTCAATAAATGCAAATCCTCTCTTTCTCCCTGTGTCCCTTTCAAGAGGAAGAGAACAATTAGTTACTTCGCCAAAGGGTGTGAACAATTGAAGTACATCTTCACGTTCTGCACGGAATGGTAAATTACCAACAAAAATACTCACTTTAAACTCAATTAAAATTAACTTATATTTAAATCACATTAGATGCGATTAAACTATTAAACCATAATACTTAAATATATAACTATTTGTAAGAATATAACCTGATTAATTTAATAATCTATTTTTCCAGCTAAGTAACTCTTCTTCAACACGGATAAAACTTGTGCCTCCACGGCTTTGGCGAGAATTCACTACATTTTTTGGCAAGATATTTTCATATATATCTTCATCAAAAGCCCGATGAAATCTCCTAAACTCATTTAATGGGAGTTGTTTAAATAACATTTTTTTTGATATACAAAACATTACAATACTTCCAACAATTTGATAAGCCTCTCGAAAAGCAACTCCCTTATTCACTAAGTAATCAGCTACATCTGTCGCGTTAGAAAAATCTTTTTCAACAGATTTCATTAAATTATCTTCATTAAATTTTAGCCCTTCATCAAATAATATTGTAATAGCTTTTAAGCAATCAGAAACTGTTTTTACAGTATCAAAAATAGGTTCCTTATCCTCTTGTAAGTCCTTGTTATATGCTAAAGGTAAGCCTTTTACTGTTGTCAATAATCCTTGCAAATGCCCAAAAACTCTTCCTGTTTTGCCCCTAATTAGTTCTGGAACATCTGGATTCTTTTTCTGAGGCATTAAACTACTCCCAGTTGCACAACTATCAGTTAGTTGTGCAAATGCAAATTCATCTGTAACCCATAATATTATCTCTTCGGATAAACGACTTAAATGAGTCATTATTAAAGATGATGATGAAAGAAATTCTATTGCAAAATCTCGATCACTAACTGCATCAAGACTATTCATATATATACTTTTAAAACCTAATTCTTGAGCAGTCATATATCGATCAATATTGATTTTAGTACCTGCTAATGCAGCTGACCCTAGAGGCGAAATATTAACTCTAGTTTGAACTTCTCTCAGCCTGTCTCTATCCCTTTGAAACATTTCCAAATAAGCAAGAATATGATGAGAGAGTGAAAGAGGTTGAGCTCTTTGCAAATGTGTATATCCAGGAATTAATACATTTATATTTTGTTGCGCAATTTTTAATAAGGATTTTTGAAAAGAAAAAAGAAGATTATCTATTTCATTGATTTTCTTCCTAAGCCAAAGTCTTATATCAGTGCCCACTTGATCATTTCTACTCCTCCCAGTGTGTAATTTCTTTCCCAAATCTCCGATTTTACAAATTAGTAGATTTTCTATAGCGTAATGAATATCCTCCGATGGAAAGTCAGGTTCAAAGATACCTTTTTGATAATCATTTTTTATCTCATTTAGACCTTCTATTATTTTTTGAGATTCTTCTTTAGCAATTATATTCTGATAGCCAAGCATTCTAGCGTGTGCAATTGAGCAATCAATATCCTCTATAGTTAAAGTCTTATCAAATTGAATAGATGCATTAAATTGTTGAATAAATGGATTAAGACTAGTTTCAAATCTTGCACTCCAAGCTTTTGACATATTTAAAATTTACTTAGTTACATCCAATAAAGCATCTTTTTTTCTAACTGCCATTAATTAATTATTCTAATTTAAAAATTACAATTGAAGCATCATCATCTAAAGTTTTTTTATTTCCAGAATATTTATCTAATGTTTTAAAAATTTCATTTAAAATATCTTGAGAACACAATGCTTTTTTACATAACCTAGTAAAAGTCTGTATTAAATTTTTTTCTCCAAATCTTTCACCAGAGGCATTAGAGGTTTCTGTTATTCCATCTGTATAATATAAAATCGAATCGGAAGATTCTAACTGTATCTCTCCGCATTGATATTCTGCATCCTTTTGAAGGCCTATGATATAACCTTCGGCATCTAATTTTATTATTTTTTTTGTTGAGCCACGCCACAATAAGGGAGGATTATGAGCTGCATTTGCAAATCTTAATTTTTTTGTTCTTGGATCATAATCTGAATAAAATAACGTTACAAATCTATGAGACTGATCCAAATCATAAATTGCAAGTTGGTTTAAATCATGAAGTATTCTATCTGGAGGAAGACCTGTTAAAACTTCTGCTCTGAGCATACCTCTAAGCATAGTCATTAATAAACCAGCTGGAATTCCTTTCCCCATTACATCGCCGATAACTAAAGCCCATCTTCCTCGTTGACGTCTTTGCTCTCCAACATTTGGTTTTATAGACATAAAGTCAAAATAATCACCGCCAAGCTGCAAAGCTGGTCTGCAATGCGCAGCTAAGTCTATCCCAAATATTTTTGGACAAAAATCAGGTAATAATCTAGATTGTATTTCTGCTCCACTTGAAATTTCTCTATCAACATTTTCATGTTTTTTATTAATCTTTAACAACAAATAATTCTCAATTCCTACAGCCAACAAATTAACTAAAATATTAATATGGTAATTATCTAATTCAAATTTTTGCTGATCATATTTTTTATTAAAAACGTAAAAAAAACCTCTACATTTTCCTCTTGAAATAATTTTATGGGTACTAAAAATAAATAAATCAAATTTTTCTTCTAAAAATTTTTCAAGAATATTGATATTTTTTAATTTAAAGTTATTACAGAGTCCATTACTCTTACAAAACTGCTGTAAATCTAATATAGTTTGATCTCTTAACTTATTATCAGAAAAAGAAATATTCTCAGACCAAATTTGGCCTTTCTCGTCTAATGGAATTAATAAAGAAAACTCTTGATTTATAAAGTGTTTTGAAACTACAGCAACATATTCTAAAAATCTTTTTAAACTGGAAAATAATTTTAAATAGTAAGTTAAAGATAGAATTAACTCTAATGATTTATATTGATTGTTTGCCAAGCTTTTATGTATATTCAAAAACTTATCTATAGATAAATATGTTTTAACACACAAAAAAATTTTTTTAAAAAATTGCTTAAAAATTCATTTATCTGCTAACAAAGCTTCAATAAATTCAAAGCTATTAAAAGGCCTTAGATCCCTAATTCCTTCACCAGCTCCAATAAATCTGATTGGCAAATTAACCTCCAAAGATACTGCTAAAGAAACGCCTCCTCGTGAGGATCCATCTAATTTAGTAATAATTGCTCCAGAAAGATTTGCTGATTTAGCAAATCCTTTGGCTTGTTTTAATCCATTTTGTCCTTGACTCGCATCAAGAACCAATAATGATTCAACATTTGAATGAGGAACTTTTTTATCAATTATTTTCCTAATTTTTGATAATTCATCCATTAAATTATTTTTATTTTGTAAACGACCTGCTGTGTCCACAAGTAATAATTCAGTTCCTCTTTTTAAAGCAGAATTTATTGAATCAAATACAACTGCTGCTGGATCAGCATTTCTAGATTTATTAGAAATAACATCAACATTACTTCTTTCACCCCAAACTATTAATTGCTCAACAGCAGCTGCTCTAAATGTATCTGCTGCCGCAATTAAAGTTTTATAGTTACTACTAGTTGATAGATGAGCCAATTTTCCAATAGTAGTTGTTTTACCAACACCATTAACACCAACAATTAACCAAATATTTAATTTTCCCTCTTCAGGAACTAAAATCTTTTTTTTAGAATTTAAAATTGGTTCTTCTAAAATTGAGATTAATTCTTCTTTTAAAAATTTTATTCCCTCCTCTCCTCCTACAACTTCTTCGTTAAGTTTCTTCCTCAAAGAATTCATTACTTTATCTGTAGAGTTGATCCCTGCATCAGCTCTCAACAATAAAGTTTCAAGATCATCTAAAGTCTCAGGAGTTAAAGGATCATCTCCTAATTTATCTAATAATTCCGAAACAAATCCTTTTCTAGTTTCTTCTAATCCTCTCTTTAATCTACTCAACCAATCAATCTCGTCTAATGAAATTTGATCTACTTTTTTTCCTTGTGCAGCTAAAACCATAGCTGACCATGTAAATTCTTCATCAAATTTTCCTAATTTTGGCTTGGTGTCATTAATAAAATCTTGATCTTTTTTTATTATTTCTTCCGCTTGCTTTTGTTGTTCTAACTTTTGTTGTTCTTGCTTTTGTTGTTCTAACTTTTGTTGTTCTAACTTTTGTTGTTCTTGCTTTTGTTGTTCTAACTTTTGTTGTTCTAACTTTTGTTGTTCTTGCTTTTGTTGTTCTAACTTTTGTTGTTCTAACTTTTGTTGTTCTTGCTTTTGTTGTTCTAACTTTTGTTGTTCTAACTTTTGTTGTTCTTGCTTTTGTTGTTCTAACTTTTGTTGTTCTAACTTTTGTTGTTCTTGCTTTTGTTGTTCTAACTTTTGTTGTTCTAACTTTTGTTGTTCTTGCTTTTGTTGTTCTAACTTTTGTTGTTCTTGCTTTTGTTTTAATTGAGCATACGCTTGTTTTGCCCAATCAGTAGAATTATTTAAATTATTATTAGTCATAAAGTATTAATATATAAAATCACAATAAAAACATTTTAACTCATCTTTAGATCTTCTTAAGTTTTTTCGTTTTGCAATCTTCTTAAAATACCATTTATCATCTTTCTACCTTGTTTATCACTATATTTATTTGCTAAATTGACTGCCTCATTACAAGCTACTGATACAGGAATATTTAAATATTCAATATCAACAAAAGCTAAACGGAGAATGTCTCTATCTATCCTCGGTAATCTTTTAAATCTCCAACCCTCCATAACGTTATCAATATTGCTATCAATATGAAAAATATTTTTTAAAACTTTTGAAATTCTATTTTTAATATCCTTTCTTACTTGTATATGATCACTTATTGCAATTAATTTTGGGAAATCTAAAATATCAGATAAAGTATTCATTATTATCTCAATACAAGAAACAATTTCTTTCATCTCATTTCTTAATTTTTCATAAGGTTCACTTTTGATTTCAGACAATTCACTTTCTAAGATATTACTGTAAGTCTTTTCTAAATTATTTTCACATTCAGTTAATTCTTCTCGGCAATGATTAATCAATAATTCAATCCCAGATTCTAAAATACTTTCAAAATTAATATTATCAATATCAAAATTGCGTTGATCTATATTATCGTTTATTAGGCCAAGTGATATTAATGATAACTCTCTAGAAAGAGATCTAATGTCCATAATTTTATTAATTGGAAGTATTAGTAGCTGCTCTAAACTGAGAAAATAATTTAGAAAAAGTTGGATTACTTGAATTATTCTTTTCATCAGGATTTACAATCCCTGCAGAAATAATTGTTCTAAATGCATCTTCTACAGAAATATCCAAATCTTTAACAGATGATTCAGGGACCAATGTATACCAACCAGTTGTAGGATTTGGAGCTGTAGGAATAAAAACACTTAACAATTTTTGCTCTAATTCTGGTTGAAGAGAAGGTCCTACTACTCCAGTGACAAATCCAACACTAAATAATCCCTCCCTGGGATACTCAACCAATACAACTCTCCTAAATCTTTTTGAATTATCTCTTAGAAAAGTTTCTAATAATTGTTTTAAAGTCTTATATACTGAACCTGCTACTGGTATTTTTGATAATGTACCTTCTCCAAACTCCAATAACCATCTTCCTACAAAATTTCTTGCCATTAAGCCTATAAGCAATATTGCTAGAAGTGGAACAGTTAAACCCAAACTTAAATTTATTAAATCTTGTAAAAGAGGATTTAAAGTGATAAATGGATTCAGCTGTTTTGGAATAGATGTAACTAAAGTTAAAACAAATTTACTAACAACAGATGATAGCCAGATAGTGGTTGCTAATGGTATGACAACCAACAAACCAGCTATAAGATCATTTTTAAGATCCTGTTGAAGCCTTGCAGCTAAGTTCGAATCTTGTTTAGGATTAGATTGAACCAAAATAAAATTCGTATAATATGATTATACTTTACTAGTAAATTAACAAGTTAACTAATAATTTACAGTATTTTTCTGATTATCACCTCTAAAAACTTATGAAAATTGTCCAATTATATGAAATTTTATAAGTTACGATAACATTACTTAAAAGATGAACACTGGAGAAATAAGTAAAAAACTCAAAAAAAAGGCAATAGAGGAAGGCTTTGCAATTGCAGGAATCGCCAACATTCCAGGTAGTTCAAGAATAAATTTAAGAACTAAAGCATTAGATAGATGGCTAGATAATAATTTCCACAGCGAGATGAAATGGATGGAAGCAGAAAAAAGAAAAAACATAAATTTACTTCTTGAGGGGGCGAAAAGTGTTTTAGCTGTTGGATATAATTACTTAAGTGAAAAAAACATTAAAAGAAATCAATTTAAAATTGCAAAATTTGGCCAAGGCAAAGATTACCATAAATTGATAAATAAGAAATTAAAAAATATAGGAAAGTGGATTAACTCTGAAATACCTGAATGTAAATGGAAAATTTGTATTGATAGTTCTCCATTGCTTGAAAAAGCATGGGCAGAAGAGTCAGGGTTAGGATGGATTGGTAAAAACAGTAATTTAATAAATAAAGAAAATGGTTCTTGGATTTCATTA
The DNA here is from genome assembly GCA_902625845.1 of uncultured Prochlorococcus sp. Lineage (GTDB taxonomy): Bacteria > Cyanobacteriota > Cyanobacteriia > PCC-6307 > Cyanobiaceae > Prochlorococcus_A. The sequence continues at coordinate 10,618 of CACOCT010000015.1, forward strand.
GGCTTTATGATTTTTAATACAAAATTTGAAGCAGATAAACCTGCAAAGCCTCAGTGCGGCCAATGTGAAAAATGTATAGACAAATGCCCAACTACAGCTATTACTGAGCCATTTGTTATTAATTCTCAACTATGCATCGCTTATCACACTATAGAGAATAGAGATTTAAATTTACCTTCTAATATTGAAAAAAATCTTAACGGCTGGATTGCAGGTTGTGATATTTGTCAAGATGTTTGTCCATGGAATAAAACTACACCAGTAAATAAAACAATCGATGCAAATCCAAAAGAATGGATGAAAGAAATCGGTATAGATTCACTTGCTTGGAAAGATCATGAATGGTCTGAAAAATTAAAAGGCACTACACTTAAAAGAATTAAACCATGGATGTGGAGACGAAATATAAAAGCATCTATAAAAAGGAAATGATCGATTATGTTTAAAAAACTTTTGATATTAAAAATAATATTTTTACAGTTGATTGGATTAAGTCTTTTTCAAGTAAAAAAAACAAATGCGTTTATTCCTTATTATCAGTTACCCTCCAAAAAATTTTTAAACCTTAATGGATCAAAAATAGGGAAAAATGCATATCAACTTTTATACTTTGGGCAACTTAAGGAAGCATTAGCCTTGGCTAAACTAGCAATTTCACTAAATCCAGAAGATGTAAATCTTTGGGCTCTTTTAGCTGACGCACAAATCAATAACAAACTTTTTGATGACGCTCTTTTATCAATTAAAAAAGGCAAATCAATAGATCCATTAGTAAGTGAATTATATTTTGCTGAAGGTTCAATATACATAAGTCAAAACAAAAACCAAAAAGCAAAAAAATCATTAGAACAAGGTTTAGAAATACAACCTAAAAACACAACCGCTCTATTTCAATATGGAAATATATTTCTAATGGAAAAAAATTATAAAAAAGCTTTAATAGAGTACAACAAAATTATTGAAATTAAAGCAAATTACTGGCAAGCTATTAACAATAAAGGTTTGATATATTTTGAACTGGACAATAAATTTTTGGCAATTAATAACTTCACAAAAGCTATAGAAATTGAAAAAAATGCTGAATCAATGCTCGCCTTGGCTGTTTCTTTAAAAAATACAAACAAAAAAAAGTCTATATTACTTGTAAAAGAGGCATTACAAAAAAATCCAAATTATGTATCTTTTAAATATAGAGAAGAGCAACTCTGGGGAGAAAAATTACAAAAAGCAACTAAGGAACTTTTTAAGTTGGAAGAATTGAAAAAAGATATTTCTAATGCAAATTTATATAAAAATTAGATTTATTATTATTACCACTGGTAAATATTTTTTTTCCTACTAATGTGAACTTAGTTATTTTTAGAATTACACAATTTTCCTAATTGATGGCTAAGGAAAAATTCATATCTATATCTCTACATCAAGAGATGCAACGCTCATATCTGGAATATGCTATGAGTGTGATCGTTGGTCGTGCTCTACCAGATGCAAGAGATGGACTAAAGCCAGTACAGAGAAGAATTCTTTTCGCTATGCATGAACTGGGCTTAACTCCTGACAGGCCCTTCAGAAAATGCGCAAGAGTTGTTGGAGATGTTTTAGGAAAATACCATCCACATGGAGACCAAGCAGTATATGATGCTTTAGTTAGATTAGTACAAAATTTCTCAACAAAATATCCTACTCTTCATGGCCATGGAAATTTTGGATCAGTTGATGACGACCCCCCTGCGGCCATGCGATATACAGAAACAAGACTAGCTCCAATAGCTAATGAAGCCTTACTAAAAGAAATTGAATCAGAAACTGTAACTTACTCTGATAATTTTGATGGTTCACAAAAGGAGCCGAATGTTTTACCTGCTCAATTACCTTTCTTACTGCTAAATGGCTCTTCTGGAATTGCAGTAGGAATGGCAACAAATATCCCTCCTCACAACTTAGGAGAAATTATAGATGCGTTAGTTGAACTCATTAAAAACCCTGAAATTAACGACTCAAAGTTAATTTCGATAGTTAAAGGCCCAGATTTTCCTACAGGTGGTGAATTAATTTATTCTGACAACATCAAGGATATATACAAAACCGGAAGAGGATCAGTAATAATTAGAGGGGTTATACATCATGAAGAAATTAATACAGGAAAAGGTAAACATAAGCGAAATGCACTTGTTGTAACAGAACTTCCTTACCAAATCAACAAAGCATCTTGGATTGAAAAGTTAGCTGATATTGTCAATATTGGAAAAATAAATGGCATTTCAGATATACGCGACGAAAGTGATAGAGATGGTATGCGAATAATAATAGAACTCAAAAAAAATACAAATAGTGATCTAGTTATATCTGATCTATATAAAAAAACATCATTACAAACTAATTTTGGAGCTATATTTTTAGCTTTAATTAATGGAAAACCAGTTCAACTCTCTTTAAAAGAATATTTAAAACAGTTCTTAGAATTCAGAGAAATAACTGTTTTAAAAAGAACGAAACATTTTCTAGAGCTAACAAAAGAAAAATTAGAAATACTTCAAGGTTTTGATTTGGCTGTTAAAAATATAAAAAAAATCATTGAAATAGTTCAAAGCTCGGAAAATACTAATGAAGCTAAATCTTTATTAGAAAAAAAACTTAACTTAACAAGTAAACAAAGTAATGCTGTACTTGGTATGCCTATAAAAAAATTAACAAACCTAGAAAGAATCCAAATAAATCAAAGTATTACAGATTTGAAAGTTAAAAAAGATTCACTTAATAAAATAATAAATCAAAGAAAAGTATTATTAAATATCTTGGAAGATGAATTATTAAGCTTGAAGAAAAAATTTAATACGAAAAGATCTACAAAAATAATTAAGAATATTAATTTAGATAATGAAGATAAAGTTATTAATAAACAAATTCTTGATGAATTTATTAATAACAAAACAAAGATAACAATTGATACTAAATTTAATGTTAAAAGTTTATTGCTTAATAACTATAAAAAATCAATTGAAATTGATAATAAATTAATCATGAAAAAAAACACATATAAATTTATATGTGACTTTAATAAGAATCTCAATCTGCTCGCATTAACATATACAGGAAAAGTTATTAATCTTAACTGGAAAAGATATTTAAATCATGATTACAAATTAGACAGTAAATTATTAAGCAATATAAATCCGTATGAAATAATTAATTTTCATGATTTTTATGATGATGAAAAAAATTATTTATGCATTCTTTGCAAAGACGGACGATTTAAAAAGGTTTTATATGATAACGAAATGATAAAAACAAATAGAGCTTTTACAATTATAAAAACAACAAAAGAAAATAAAATTATAAATTCATTTATATCAAAACAGAATAAATTCTTAATTATACTTACATCATTAGGAAGATTATTTAAATATAAGCTAGACAATAAATATATTCCTCCCGTATCTAAACAAGCTCAAGGAACTATTCTAAATAAACTTTTTCCAAGAGAAGAATTAGTATCCTGCTGTACGTGCAATATTAATGATAAAATTATAATAATTTCAAAAAAAGGAAGTTTTTTTATAATAAAAGAAAATGAAATATATGATTCTCATAATTCAAAATTAGGTTATATAGATGGAAAAATACAAATTAAAAATGATGTTTTTATTAGCATAAATACGGATAACAAATGTTGTGAAATAACAACAAACAAGGAAAGGTCAGCAAAAATTAATTTTTCAAAATTAAAGATGAATATAAATACTAAAAAATATGAAATTAATTTTTTAGATTTTGCAAGTGATGAATATATAAATAATATTTATTTTTCAAAAAACCTAATTAATTAAGATTTATATTCCATCTCTATCCAATCTAAATACTCTTCATTTATGTTACCCGTTACATAAGACCCAGTAAAACAACACATATCTAAATTCTCAACAGAGGAACCATCGATAATTGATTTTTTTAAATTTTCTACACTTTGATAAACTAAATTATCTATTTCTAATCTTTCAGCTATTTGGCTTATCGATCTATTATGAGCTATTAATTCTTCGCGAGTTGGCATGTTTATACCATAAACATGAGGATAACGAACTGGTGGTGCAGCGGAGGTAAAAAATACTTTATTAGCTCCAGCATCTTTTGCCATTTGCACAATTTGTCTAGAAGTAGTCCCTCTAACAATCGAATCATCTACAATTAATACATTTTTATTTTTAAACTCTGTACTCATTGCATTAAGTTTTTGCCTAACTGATTGCTTTCTTTTTTGTTGACCAGGCATTATAAACGTTCTACCTATATATCTATTTTTAAAAAAACCCTCTCTGTATTCGATTGCTAATTGACGCGCAACTTGCATTGCTGCAGGCCTTGAAGAATCAGGAATTGGCATCACAACATCGACATCACCACTTTGTATGGTTTTTTTAATTGTTTCAGCTAAAAAATCACCCATTTTTAATCTGGCCTTATACACAGAAATACCATTCATTATTGAATCTGGTCTAGCTAAATAAACATACTCGAATGAACAAGGAAATAATTTAGGATTATCTGAACATTGCTGCGAAAAAAATTCTCCTTGATTACTTATAAATATAGCTTCACCAGGCTTAACATCTCTTTCAATTTTATAGTCATTATTCTCTAAAACCAAGGATTCACTAGCGATCATCCATTCATCTTTATTGTCAACAGATACTCTTTTGCCAATTACCAAAGGTCTTATGCCAAAAGGATCTCTAAATGCTAATATTCCATGACCAGAAATTAATGAAATAGCAGCATATGATCCTTGAATTCTTTTGTGTAAAGAACGCACTGCTTTAAAAATATGATTTGGATCTAACTCTTGATTTTGCACTTGAGATTGCAATTCAGTAGCAAAAACATTTAATAACATTTCTGTATCACTAGATGAATTAGTATGGCGTCTATCTACATTAAATAATTGTTTTTCTAATTCTCTTGTATTAGTTAAATTTCCATTATGTATTAAAACTATTCCATAAGGTGCATTAACGTAAAATGGTTGAGCTTCCTCAATACTTTCAGCAGACCCTTTTGTAGCATATCTAACATGCCCTAATCCAATCTTGCCAATAAGATTTCTCATATCTCTCGTTCTATATGCCGTATTAACTTGACCTTTAGCTTTATAAATATGAAACATGGAATTATCCATGGTAGCAATTCCAGTTGAGTCTTGACCTCTATGCTGAAGAAGTAAAAGACTATCGTATATTTGTTGATTTACATCTTCTGAAGAAACAATCCCTACAATTCCACACATAATTAATTTTTTGATTTAAATTTATAAATTTCATTCATTATTAGAAATTATTTGATAAACCATTATTAAATTTATCAGCTAATGTGCTTATTTTTAAATCACAAATAATTTTGTCTAAAATTTTTATTTTTAATATTTCTTGTGTAACAGTTCCAATTTTTGTTACATAAATACTATCTGTAAAGTTTTTACTTTCTTCAGAAAGAAATTTAAGCCATTCAGTTTTTTTTATATGTGGTATTGAAAAAATAATTCTTGATCCCCCTTCACTAAAAAGAATATTATCTTTTCTCTCCTCACTTATAAGATTTATTAAAGCGCCTTTTTCTGATAAAATACAAGCTTCTGCTAAAGCGATTGCTAAACCACCATCACTAATATCGTGACTAGATATGATTAGATTATTTAAAATTCCATTTCTGATAAAAGATTGACATAATTTCTCATCAATCAAATTTAAAAGAGGAGGCCTGCCTGTAACTTGTCCATGGAAATACTCTAAATAAGAAGTAGCTCCTAAAGTTGAGTCTGAATCTTTTGATCCAATCATCCATATCTCATCATTAATATTTTTCCATCCAGTGGAAACTGCTTGTTTTACATTATCTAAAATACCAACCATTCCTATAACTGGTGTTGGTTGAATTGGCTTCTTTTTTCCTTCGTCATCTATAGATTCATTGTATAAAGAAACATTTCCTCCTGTAACTGGAGTATCTAAGGCTTCACATGCTATTGAAATGCCTTCACAAGCATTAGATAACTGCCAATAACCTATTTCTGTATCAGGTGATGGGAAATTTAAATTATTCGTTATTGCTACTGGTAAGGCACCTACACAGCTCACATTCCTTGCTGATTCAGCAACTGCAGCAATACTACCTCTTAATGGGTCCAAAGAGACCCATCTATTATTACAATCAACTGAAGCAGCTATTCCAGAATATTCATTATTTATTTTATTTCTTTTATCATTTTGATCTCTTAACCTTATGACTGCTGCATCAGACTGACCAGGCTTAAATATTGTATTCAACTGGACTTGATAATCATACTGTTGAAAAACCCATTTTTTTGAAGCTATTGAAGGATTAGATAATAAAAACAAAACAATCTCTGACCACGAAAATTCTTTTTTAAATTTCAACGAATATATCGCATTTGTTTTATCTTTAGGTAATTCATTTTCAATCCATTTCCATTTATTTAATAAATAACTAGGTATTTCCTTTAATACTTTATGGTAATTTACAGGGGTTTTATCAGATAAAGCTGATGTTGGAATTTTTGCAACAACTCTCTTTTGATGAGAAATTATAACCTCCTTTTCTTTTATAACTTTTCCAATAACACAAGCATATAAACCCCACTTATGAAATTCATTAACAAGAGTATTAAGCTTCTCTTCTTTAACTACTAACAACATTCTTTCTTGCGACTCTGAAAGTAAATATTGATAAGCATTCATATTTTGTTCTCTTGATGGTACTAAGTCTAAATCAACACTAATACCAAGTCCTCCATTAGAAGCCATTTCTGCACTACTACAAGTAATACCAGCAGCACCCATATCTTGAGCAGCTATCACATCCCCTGTTTTAAAAGCGCCTAAGCAGGCCTCAATTAAACTCTTTTCTAAAAAAGGATCACCAACTTGTACAGCAGGTCTATCATCTAAGGAAGAAGATGTTAATTCTGAACTGGCAAAACTTGCTCCTCCCACACCATCTCTTCCAGTTGTATTTCCCACATACAGGACAGGAGCACCAATACTTTTTGCGCCGGAACAAACTATTTCATCAGTTTCTAATAAACCTAAAGCCATTACGTTTACAAGTGGATTACCAGAATAACTTTCATCAAAATTTATTTCACCACCTACGGTAGGAACTCCAACACAATTGCCATAATGAGAGATTCCTGAAACAACTCCTTTTAATAAAGATACATTAGAAGATTTATCAATATTTCCAAATCTTAAAGAATTCAAAACTGCTATAGGTCTAGCACCCATAGTAAATATATCTCTTAAAATACCTCCAACACCAGTTGCTGCCCCTTGAAAAGGTTCTATGGCAGAAGGGTGATTATGACTTTCAATTTTAAAAACTAATTTTTGATTACGACCAACATCAATAACTCCTGCATTTTCACCTGGACCAATAAGAACATAATCTCCTTTAACAGGAAATTTTGCTAGCAAAGGTTTTGAGTTTCTGTAACAGCAATGTTCTGACCACATAACACCAAACATTCCAAGCTCTGTTCTATTTGGTTCTCTTCCTAATCTTGAACAAATTTCCTGATAATCTTTATCTGTTAAATTTTCAACTTTAAGAGCTTCTACAACATTATATGAATTCATATCTGAGGAATTTACCATTATTCAAATCCAAGGATCATTTTCTCTATTATTAGAATAATTTTGATTATTAGCATCTGGATTGATTTTATTATTATTATTTAATAATCGATCATCTTCTGAAACAGACTTTGTATCATAAACATCATCCTCCTCTAGCCAATCTTCTAACTTATTAGTTGCAATACTTTTTATATCATCAAATTTATTAAAAAAGTTTTTTCCTTTTTTTAAGAATTCATTTTTAATACTAGACTTTACTAAAACAAAGTCATCAAGTGATTCTTCACAACAAAAGACTAATCCAGGCTGCTGATCAGTAATACTTTTAATATTCAATTTCCATCGACTAGATCCAGGAATACGAGGATTAGACCTAGAAATAAGATAATTTAAAATATTACCTGTTTTAAAATCAAAGATAAAATCAGCTATTGAACCTATTTTTAAACCGTTTGTATTGATTAAATTTGCAAATAAAAGATTAGGAAATCTATTTAATGTATTCAAATCTGATATAGCTGGTTCACCTTTTACAAAAATATTATTATCAACTATTTGAGTTATTTGGTTTAATCTCCAAACATTTCTTCTTAAATTTAAATTTGAAGGTCTTGATGACCAACCAAGTATTCTATGAACAGGAGGGTGCATCCATACAGTTTCACCTACACCATAAGATAACGTCATATTCTTTCGAACATTATGACTTAATAAATCACTTAAAAGATATTGTTGAGGTAGTTTCACCTTATGATCGAACTTGTACTGGCATAACTAAATAAGTAAAAGAACTATCATCATCTGGTACTAAAACAGCTGGAGTAGTGGGTAAATTACATTTTAATAAAATGTTTTCTGAAGAAATTACTCGCAATCCCTCTAGTAAATATCTCACATTAAAAGCTATATCTATTTGATCACCACTAAATGAAACAGGCAATAATTCTTTTGCATTTCCAATATCTTGAGCATCCGCACTTATTGAAGCAAATTTATCATCATTTATGTTTATTTTAACTACACTACTTTGTTGGTCAGCTAAAACAGCAATACGTTCCAAAGAATTTATGAATAAATTCTTTTCAAACTTAAATACTTTTGAAAAAGTATCAGGAATAAGTTGTGAATAATTTGGATAACTTCCTTCTAATGTTCTCGTAGTTATTATTTGATTAGAGGAAATAAAAACTATTTGTCCTTTATCATAGAATAATTTAATAGATTCTTCATTTATTTTTGTGTTAACAAGTTTCTCTATCTCTCGCAGCGATTTGGTAGGTATTGTCACAGAAAAATAATCATCACCATTATTTAAATTATTAGTCATTTCTAATTTAGAAAAATTTTCTCCTTCAGAAGTTAAAACAACAGCTAGTCTATGCCCATCAGTAGCGGCAGCTTCCAATGATTGATTTTTGAATTTAAAATTAACCCCAGTAAGTAGTTGCTTTGATTCATCATTACTACTCGAAAACATTGTTAATTTTAACGCTTGTAAAAAGCTAGCAGGATTAATATCTAAAGAAGTTCCACTCTCTACAAAAGGTAACTTAGGATAATCATCAGAAGCTATCCCTTTTAAATTAAAAGATCCTCTATCACTTTCCATTAAAATATTATCTGAATTTTCATCAACTTTTAAAGTAACAGGAGATTCATTGGGAAGTTTAGAAACTATTTCAGATAAAATTTTTGAAGGAATTGTAATAGCACCGCTTTTATCTACATTAGCGTCAAAAGAAGTTTGTATCCCTAAATTCAAGTCAAATCCTGTTAAGCTTATTTTGTTTGTTACTTCATCAGCTGTAAATAAAATATTAGATAAAATAGGATGTGTAGGTCTTGAAGCTACAGCTTTATTAACTAATTGAATAGCAATGTTTAATTCACTTTGTTGACAAACTATCTCCATCTGAAAATTTTTATTTAATAAACATATACTAGTTCTACTTTCATAGGAATTCCATTTTTTTTTTAATTTTT
>CACOCT010000016.1 GCA_902625845.1 uncultured Prochlorococcus sp.
TAATTTGGCTCATATTTTGCTCTTTTCTAGAAAAATATTGGAGAACAATTCATTGGGAATATATATTTCTCAAAACTAGATTTATATTTGATCACATTTTTTGGTTTTATTTAAAGAAATTACTTTTTTATTTTGATATCGGTTTTTACTTAGAAGAATTATTTAAATTCGTTACATATGAAATACCGAAAGAAGCATTTAAATTTCTACCAATATTTTTTGTATTTAAAAAAATTTGGAAAAAGAAATAATCATATAATTAATTTCATGCTAGAAGAAAAATTAATTTTAACTTTTTCGCGAATTTTTAAATGATCTAGACAATATCAATTCATGTCAAATAAATGATTAAAAAATTTATACAAGAAATGATATTTGAAAATTTTATTGTAATTTATTTGAAAACTTCTCTAAGAAATCTATTGATTAAGGATTGAGGCAGTACTTACTAATAACCACTATATAAGAAACAAAACTTTGGGTTGAGCAATAATACTTAACTTTGATATGCTATATTCTTCAAAGAATATCCATAACTAATGAAGAAAAGCTATTGGTTGAAAAAGATTTCTATTGCTAATTCAGATTTATTTCTTGAATATATTCGTACAGTACTACCCTGGTTAAAGTCAGTTGGGGGTATTGTTATCAAAAAAGATATTACTCAAGACTCTAATTCATCTAATTGGGATGGAGGCAACGTTGGTATGATAATTGAATTTGACTCAAAAATTGCTGCAAAAAAAGCTTTTTACTCTGATGTTTTCCAAAATTACCTAATTTCAAGAGATTTAATTGACCTTGTAACTATAAGTACCCTATAAAATGGAAAAAATTATTCTCGCCAATTACCATCTACCTTTACTATTAGCTTTTACATGTATAAGTATCGGCTGTACATTCAATACTGTCATCAAGTTGCCAGTAATTGACATAAATAAATTTTTCAAAACTTAATTAATTAATAAAAGGCTTTTACATTATTTATTACTTACTAACCTTTTAAGTAATAAACAACTCCTATTAGTAAAGAAAAGATAATAACTGAAAAAATTATTAATGATTTTTTTGATTCACCTTCAGAGATAACACTAATTTCAGGTTCTAAAGCAAAACCATTTTGCCTACCACCACTCTCTGTTGTATAACCTTTTTTGTCCATGAAATAATAAATTTTAAATATTATTGCATGAAAAAAGAAATCATTATAAAAGATTTACAAATATAAATTCATTGAAAATTTCAATTTAAAGTTATTTAATAAAATTAGAGTTTAAACCAACCTTTTTTATTTTCTTCCTTTTTAACTTCTATCTTTTGCTCAACCCTGTTTTTTCTTCTAAATAAGCCTTTTTTTTCATAACTTAATGTTTTAGAAGATTTCGTTGATTTATTTTTAGTATTTTCTTTTAGAGAATTACTGGAAATTTTTTCTGAAAGGAGACGGTAAACAAAAAAGCCAAATACACCGAAAAAACCAACTGCTTGAACAATCGCGGTTCCAAAATTTTCAAACATTTAAGCTTCTACCTTGTTAAAGTTTTTTTTTGATTTTGTATCATCACAATTATCATCAGATAAAGTACATTCGACTTTAACATTTTTATTTTTATGTGAACTACAACCTGCAGCATTTAAATTTGCTGTAAAGCTAAACATACTGAGAAGTAGGGAAAGTGGGGTTATTAAGATGATTTTTTTCATGTTTAATTATTAATATTTTTATTATGGAAAAATTTTTTTATAAATGTGGTAGAAATTTGATTATTTGCTAATTAATCTTAGTTTAATAACTTATTACTTAATTTTTATAGATTTTTTCCTTAAAGAATAAGAAGTATAAATGAATAAATTTTAGATATTTTTATTTTTAATTTAACTATAATAATTGATCAAATCTAAAATAAGTATTAGTAATAAAGAAATGCCAAAAATATAAGGCAAAAAAGGATATTTATTTAAAATTTGATTTAACTTACCTGTTGACTTTATTTCTTTTTTAGTTGACTTAATTTCTCTAGGAGGCAGACCTAGTTTTTCTCTTCTTTTGGCTTCACCCATCAATTTAAATGAATTAATATTCAAATTATATATTTATGAAGTTGATAATGAAATATTTAAAACAATCTCTGAAGCATAAATATATTATATCTATAAATTTAAGGGTAAAAAATGATTGAAATAGTTTGGTCAGTTAATGTCTTAATAGCTTTACTGATAATTGGAGTGGGTATCATTTTATATTATATTTTTAATTATGACTAAAAAAGACCTCGAAAAATTTAAAGATAAAATAGAACAATTAAATAAAATTCTATTACTTATTGAACAATCTACTGATAAAAAGGAAGAATTATGTAAATGCTCTAATCACGAAGAAGTAATAAAATTAACAAAATCATGGGGATTTGAAATAGGTAAAAGATGGGGAGAGAGTTAAATAAAATTGATTTTCTGAATCTTTTATTTTGAGAATCTATATTCTCAAAACTATAAAAATTATTAGTATTATTAACTAAATGCTTTAACAAATATGGTAATTAAAGAAAAATTAAAGCAAAAAATTTATAAATTATCAGCGTTAACAGATCGAGGTCAAAGGCTGAATAAATTAATTTCTCCAATATATTTGGAAAAATTAACTGAAATTAACAAACTAATAAATGATTTAAAAGATTATAGTGATCCAATATCAAAAGATCTTATCAGTGGTGATTGGGAGTTAATATTTTCAAATGTAGAGTTATTTAGAAGTTCTCCTTTTTTTTTAGCAATAGAAAATGCTTTTAATAATAAAGTAAAAAGTGATTTATTTTTTAAGCTACATCAACTACAGGTAAGTTCATTTGGTCTATCTACTATCGGAAAAATATCACAAACGATTGACTTTCAAAGAAAAGAGTTTTTATCAACATTTGATACCATAATATTCGGAATTACAACAATACCTATAATTGGTTGGTTTAAACTCTTTCCAACTTTTGGAGGATCGGTAACAACACTAGCTGATGAATTAGTTTTAGTAGATAATAAACTAAGTATGACTCTTCAGAAAACAAAAGTTACAGAAGTTGTAGGATTAAACAAGATTCCAATTTTTAGCAAATTCTTAATGAATAAATGGTATCCAGTGAAAGAAGTATGGAGAAAGTTACCATGGAATAAAGTCAATCCAAGTTGTGAAGTCTCAATAATTTTTATTGATGAAGATCTTAGAATTATGAATGATATTTATGGATCAATTTTTATTTATGTAAGACCTAATATTAATAATTAGAAATTTTATCTCCAATATTTTTAAATAACTATAAATATTATTAAAAGTAAATGTAATAGTTTTCAATATTTAAACTATATAACTTTACTTTATTAAATTTATACAAACAATTTAGATCTTTTTAAAATTAAATTTATCGCAAAATTTATTATTGTAGGCTATGTTTAACTAGATATTAATTTAGTAAATGTTTAAAGAAAAAGAAAAAAATTCTATTGTTAGAGGTATATTCCTTATTGGGGGATGGGGATTAGGATTAGATAGATTTTATGAGGGTGATAAAAAAGGCGGAATACTTTCAATCATTGGATGGAGCATTACATTCTTTAGTTTTTTGTATTTGAAATGCTCTGGTTATGAATATATTGAAGGTGTCAAGAACTACAATGAATATTCACCAAGTCCGTTTATAATATTTCCGATATTGGCTGGTGCTTATGGAATATTTTTAATTATTAAAAAGGCTTTTAGATTAGCAAAGCAATTTGAAAATGCTTAATTGATTTATATGTTAATTTAAGAAAGTAGTCCAATATTTAATAGATATGATTTAAGTAATAAAATAACTAAAATATTGATCATTAATAAAGCTAATATTCCATTCCTTTTTTTTATATCCAGTTTTTTAATTAATTTAGATAAGTAGACTACCGGATTTTCTGGCTCGTTTTCCATTTTTAAATTTACAAACAGTTTGAAACTACCACAAATAAAAAATTATTTTTAGAATGTAAACTAAAACTAAAGAAAATATAAAATAATTAATAAACTTGGATTTTATATCTTAAATAATTAAAACTTAAAGAAAAAAAATGTCTAAAAATAATACTTGGATGATGATGACTTATTATTGTCCTACACATGGATCGTTGGATCGTAGTGAGCCCTTAGAAATCACAAGACAGGATTTAAAGAAAGCGAAAATTATTTTTAATAAACACAAAAAATTAATAGATTAACCTAAAATTCCAGAATTTTTAAGGAACGTTTTTCCAATATTTCCAACTAGAAAAAATAAAGATAAGTTAATTAAAAGTATTATTAATAGTGCTAATAATTTGTAATTAGGATTGGTTGTTATGCCATCAAAACCATTTTCTAATACTCTTTTAAAAACTGAATCATTTTTTTTTATTGATTGAGTAATTTTTACTTCTCCATTATTAATATCTTGCTCACTTGCATTTTCTGCTAATGATTCAACTTTTTCCTGAATATCAGGATTGATTTCAGATTCTTCCAATTTTTTACATGTTTTTTTAATTTTACATAAAAAAACCCTTACTGGTAATAAGTAGGGTTGGATAAGGTTAAGGTTCTTAATTTTATTATAGTTATTTCTTCACTAATTCGATTAAAACTAATAAGGTAGACTTAAATTTTATTGAAATGCTAGATTTAGCAACCATCAATGCATGTAAAAGTAATCCTGAGATTAGAGATTTAAAAATTAAAAATATTGAGCATGCTATTAATCAAGCCGAAGAGATGATAAAAGAATCAAAAATGAGTCAAAGTGAATTGATTTTCTTAAAGAAGAAAATATCTGACTCTAGACAAGATCTAGAAATTCTTTACCTAATGAAGAGTTAAAAAATATGATCATTAGAATATTATTGATTAAATTATTTTATAAAGTATTTCCTATTGGGATGATTTAATAGTGACAAAGTTACTAATAAAGTATTCACTTGATTCTATATTTTCATAGATACTTATCTTTGCTATCAAAGTCAATTCATTATTAAATTTTATAACTTTGATTATCAAGTTGTTCTTCTAGCTTTATTAACTGTCTATTTTCATAAATCATTATGAATTGAACTAAACAAATAGTGCTTAATAATATCAATAAAAAATAATATTTTTTAAGTTATTCATTTTTTTTTAATCCAACAATTAAATTTTTAATGCTATTTAAAATAAAATAAGAAACAATAAAGCAAAATAATAAATAAATTTTTAATAAATACAAGTCATAAGAGATAAAAAAATTATTAAACCTTTTTTATTTGATATTTAATATTGCCAATATAGATATTATCTAGTAAATTTTATTAAATAAATATTATATGAATGAATAATATTTTTAAGAATATAAAAAAAAATTTATTCTTCAATAAAAAGAAAAGAGCTTTTATTGCTGCTTCAAATCTAGAGAAAAAGGCAATTGAAATAAATATTAAATCAGAAGAATACCTAGAACTAGCAAAGAAAAGTACACAAGATTGGAAGAATAAATGGTTATAAATAATATCGTAAGTTTTAATAAATTAAAAAATAAATTCGCATTATAATACCAAGCAACTTTTTAAATATATTAATTTTCTTCAAAACATATAATCTTGCTCAACTAGTTAAAAGGAGTGAATATAAAATTATTACAAAAAAAATATGCCTTTATTTAATTCAAAACTACAAAAATTTTTAGGTCCTGGAATAATTTTTGCAGGTGCTGCAATTGGAGGTTCTCACCTTATGTCATCGACTACCGCCGGTGCAAGATTTGGATTTTCATTAGTTGGTCTAATACTAATTACAAATTTTCTAAAATATCCATTTTTGCTTGTTGGGACCCGCTTTACTGCATCGACAGGGATGTCACTATTAGAGGGTTTTAAAAAAAGAAATTCTTTATACCTTCCTATCTTTTTGATAGTTAGTTTAATAACAGGAACCTTCACAATTGCAGCTGTTAGCAACCTCTCAGGGGTTCTTTTGACAAATATTCCATTATTTTCAAATTTTCCACCGATGGATTTATCAATAATGGTGTTAGTTTCATGTGGATTTATATTATTAATTGGTAAATACAAAGCCTTAGACAGATTATCAAAAATATTGGTTTCTTTACTAACAATATTAACTTTTTTCGCAGTCATTTCCCTCATAACAAAAGGTGGTTTAAATAATGAGCTAATTACAACTTTTTATAACTCAGAGAAGAGCCCTTGGAGACTTTCTAATTTATCTTTTCTAATACCATTAATGGGATGGATGCCTTGTCCAGTTGAACTATGTGTATGGCCTTCACTTTGGATGTTTTCCAAAAATAAGGTTTCCAAATATAAACCCACAATTAAAGAAGCAGAATTTGATTTTAATCTTGGATACTTCTTAACTATCGTAACTGCAATTTTCTTTATAACTTTAGGAGCAATAACTATGTATGGCACAGGCGGAGGGATGTTATCCGGAAGTGAATTTGCTAAGAATTTAATCAAACTTTATACTGAATCAATAGGAGAATGGTCAAAATGGGTAATAATTCCAGCGTCTTTTGCAGCAATGTTTAGTACAACATTGACGTGCTTAGATGCTTATCCAAGAAGTATTTCATCAATTCAAGGATTGATTAAAGGAACTGATTTAGGGAGAATGGAATCTTCTTTAGAACAAACTAGATTTCAGAACTGGATGATTATTCATATTTTTGCTTCATTAATTTCACTACTTCTTGCTAAATCTGGAGGAATTGGCGTTAAAGATTTTGTTTTTGGAGCAATGACAGGAAGTTTTTTATCAGCACCCGTATTCGCATGGATGGCGATGGATACAATAAATAGTAATTTAGTACCAGAGAAAAATAAATATGGTAGTTTTTTAAAATTACTTTCTTGGATTGGATTAGGATTTCTATTATTCTTCAGCTTTTTATTTATATCTAATCAATTTTTTGGTTTTGGGATCTCTTAAATATTGTTTAATGGTAAAAAAATTTAAATTGAAAAAAACTATAGTTTTATTATTTACAAATTAATTATCACTTAGAAGAATACTTAATTAACTATATTTGCAAATAACATAAGAAGCAATACTTAAAAGTAGTAAAATTAAAAAATGATTTTCTCATTAATTCATGAAAATAAAGAATATTAATATTTATTCTTTTGTAAAATTTTTATTGTTGACAGGAGTTTTGATTTTATTTTTAGGTGCCTTTTTTAAAATATATATTTCTGTTCCTAATAATTTATCTCTTAAAATTGTTTTTATAATATTATATTTCTGGTTTACCTTAGGTATTAATGTAAACTTTATAATGCCATTAATTGGTATGATTGATAAGGAAATAAATCAGAGAAAAAGATGATTTTATTAATTTCTAAAAAAACCTTAAATTTTAATTTCATAAATAATTAAGAATTATTTAACTAATATATTTGAAGACAATATGTTAAATTTATTGAAAAATTATCAATAAACGTTATATATGTATAATATTTACTAAATTGCACAATGAAATATCCAATAGGAATATTTATTTTATTATTTAGTATTTATTCAATAACTGATTTAGCTATTAAAACAAGATATACAAGAAAAAGACTTACAAGTGAAAAGCATAGAAGAAAACTAAATAGTTAGTATAGATTTTTTTAAATTAAATAATACTTTTAATTGTAATGACCTTTTTTATTTATCAATATATCATTTTGTAAATTTGACAAATTCTTGTATCAAGTATTCTTGATAAAGTTTAGTTGTTATTTTAAGGTGATTAAGAAATTAAATAATCAAGATGTTTTCTTCAACTCAAAGTAAAGAATCTGATATAACTGACTTAGATAACATAAAAATAATTGATCCTATTACAAAATGGCTCATTAGAATTGCATGTATATTTATAATTTTATTTTTCAGTGGAATAATTTTAGGAATTCCAATTATAATTTCTTTTGGAAAATCTCAATTAGATAATTCTTTATTGTCTTTTAAAGAAGTTTTAAAGACCTTCATTGAGACATTTTTATATAGTTAAATTTATAAAATTATTAAAATTTCTACATATTTTTTATTTTGGCAAATCGATATTATTCTGAAAGCCAAATAAATTTAATAGTGCTGGTATTAATAGTAAAACTGTTATGAGACGCACTGCATGAAGAGCTGCCACAGCAGCTCCAACTCCATATTCGGCCCCTATTAAACTCATCCCAATAGTCCCGCCAGGAGCAGATCCAAGAATAGCCACAATAGGATCTATTCCGAGAATTTTACTTATCACTAAAGCAACTAATACTCCTGTTAGTAAAAGGGAAAATGTTATTAGCAATGCAGGTTTCCAAAGAACTTGTAATTCTCCTAATGTCTCCCTATTAATCCCTGTCCCAATTACAGTACCGATACCAATACCTAATAAAGTTTTTGTACCTAAAGGCCAATTAGCTATTTCAATCTTGCCGCTTACACTCAACAAACCTGCTCCGATAATAGCTCCTAAAAGAGGTGCTGCAGGTATACCCGTAAAGAGCATTAAGCAGCCAAAGGCAGAACCAGCGGCAATATACAAAATTAGATTTAAATAAGAAGGCATTTTATTTTGATATTACTACTAAATAAATTTTACTTTTTAAAGAGTAATTTACAAGGCTGAAATAAATTTTATTTTGTTAACTTAAGTAGGATACTAATCTTGAATTTTTAGAAAATTAAATTAAAGTTTTAGTATTACATTTTTAAAAATGGAAAGTAAAAATATAAGTTTGATATATACATTACTATTATTATTTATATTTTCTTTAATTATAATTTTCAGCTTAATTGCGATAAATTTGAGGTCATTGACACTTTGGGCTGATTATCAAAATTCATGTATAAGAGAGGAAAGCATTAATAAAACAATACCTTGGGCTGTTAGAAAGTGTAATGGTCGATCTAAAGTTTATCAAGTCAAATAATTAATCTAACCACCTTTTTGAGTTAATATTTTTTTTATTTTTTAAAAAACTTTTTAAGCTTATTAATAAAAGAATTATCTTGGGGATCAGGAACTTTTTTTTTATTTTCAGCACTTTTTTTATACCAACTACCGTATTGTGATTTTTTATAATCTTGACTACTTTTTTCTAGATTGTTTTCACTCGACATAGTTTTTAGTTATTTAATCTATAATATCAGAATAAGCAAGGACTAATTTTTTAGCAAATATATAACCGAAAAGATATGGACAATACTCAAATATCTATTTTTGTTTTAATATTCATTATTTATGCATTGATTGCACCACCATTCATAAAAACCTTTATCAGTAAATTAGATAAAAAGAAAAAATAATTTGTAAACATATTTATATGATTTTTAAAATTAACAAATATTTTTTAAAATTAGCATCATTTTATAAATTTATTGTTTCGAATATATTGTTCCTAGCAATTCTTTTTTTATATAGCGAACCTGTATTTTCAAATGATAATAATATGGAAATAAATTTAGCTTATAAGTATTGCAAATCCATTGAGAGTAATATGTTTAAAGGTCTTGATAATGAAAGAATCTTAAAATATGAATACTTCTTTAATTCGATCAACAAAGAAGCAAAGAATGAGGGTTCAGAAATTTTAAGCAATTTCACCTCAGAAGTTCAAAAAATTTGCACTTACAAATTAAAAAGTGAAGAAATAGAAGAATTCAGACAAGCACTAAAGGAATATTTATCTAATAATAAAATAAAATGATTTTTATTAAATTTATAGAAATTTTTATATTGAAAATATAATTATTTATTATCTTTCCCATGTCCATGAGCTATACCTAATTCATGCATCCTCGCATGCTCTTTAATTGGATCTCTTAATTCTTTAGATTTTGGACCAGCAGTTGTATAGATACCATATCCAATCGCGCCAAATAGAAGGACTCCAATACTTCCTAGAACTAATAGTAGAGTTGGATCGCTAGAAGTTGTAACCATTGTATTTAAATAATCTTTAACACTTTAGAGTAAATTTGAAAGCAGAAGGCTTAAATTGACAATCCATCACATATCAATGTATTTTTTTATACATTTTATTATGAGCTGCTAATTTTAGAAAAAGATTTAGAATAAATTTATATCTTTGCTTTCAAAACAAAATATACAAAACTAAAAATATTAAATTACAAAATTATTAAAATTAAAAAAAATAGTATTTATTCTGATGGGCAGAAAGCAAAAAAATATTAAATTATTTATAAATATTTAATTTTTATATGGAAGAACAAATTAAAGCTGCTAAAGAGACACGCTCCTGGAGTGGCTTAAGTTGCAAGGTTCTTGCAAGTATAGGCGTATTTGGAACATTAATTTATGCTTTTGGATTTATTTCAAAAGATATGAATAAGAACCTATATTTGACCCTCATAGCTACTTCTTTAAGTACAAGTGCATCACTAGGGGCTCTAGGTAGCATAGCTGAAAGTTCTAAAAAAAATAAAGCACTAACTGAGTTATTAGTAGAATCTACAAATAGCGCTTCACAATTACCAATATCAAATGAAATAGAATACTCTGATCTTAATGAGGACAACTAGTTTATTTATTCTTTAATTAGAAATAATATTGTCTTCATTTTTGTGTAAACATTTTAAAGCTAACTAGAAAAAAAATTTATTATATAAAAAAATGTACTTAAGAGAAATAAATAACTAATTAAAGTAAAATAATTCAAATCATCCTTTACATGTCTATAAAGATTGAAAACTTTTATATTTTTAGTTATTTATAAATTAATCACATAAAATTATGGAATTTAAAAGATTTTATTCTCTGAATTTTCTTGGCAGATTATTTTTAAGTGCAATATTCATAAATGCTATTCCAAGCAAAATTATAGATTTTAGTGGTAAAACAAAATATATTGCTGCTCAAGGTTTTCCAGATTTTTTATCAGCTATATTTTTAGTCGCAGCAATTTTAGTATTAGTAATTGGAACATTCCTCTTGATATTTACGAAAAAAATTAAATTAGGTAGTTCTCTTTTACTTATTTTTTTAATACCAACCACTGTTATTTTTCACTTAGTAAATTTTGATTATATTCATTTGATCATGAATATCTCTTTAATTGGCGGTCTTTTACTTGCTATTGATAAATCAAGTACCTAAAACTTATATATAAATAAAATAATTTTGCTTTTTATTAGATTTTTCATTTTAAATACCAATAGTTTATTTCCAAATTTTTACTAGAATTTACTTATTAAATTTAAATATTAAAAAAGATGGGTAGATTTGATTTTGATGATACGAACAGCACAGGCATTTGGTGGTCAACTAATGTTGCTATTAAAGATGAATTAATTGGATTAAAGGATGATACTAATTGCGATGATTCTGAAATAGTAGAGTTTTTGAGGAGTATCGCACAAAATATTGAAGATTACGGTTTGTAACTATTTAGTATTAATAGATATAAATCTAATTAAAAATCCTTAAAAATAATTTAAATTTACATAAATTTGTTTAAAAAAAATAATACTTTTATGCTGCAGTTTTATATTCAGACATAGACTTTAATTTTGCAGCTTTTTTTAAAAGACTTACTACTTCTTTTCTTCCATTAGCATTTTCAGCAAGGTTGATTAATTCAACATATTTTTTATAAATTCTTTTCATCTTCATAATTAATATTTAATCTAAAATTACATTAAACAAAGAATATGTCAAATTTAAATATAAATTTATTTGATTAATTACTTAGCAGTGAAATTTTAATCTATGAAGAGCAACTATAGTGAGATATCCCTCCAGCATTAAAGTATTTATATGGTCTTAAGCGATCATATTTTTTATTAAAATCAGATGAATTATTTCCATAAGGATCTTTGAATAGATTTTGCAACTCTTTAAGTTCGCTATAATCTCCTTTTTCAGCTTTTTCATAAGCAGAAACAACTAACCATTCCCTCCAAGTATATTTTGGATTTATTTGTAACATAGAATTTGAAATATCCTTAAGTTCAAATCTTTTATCTAAACAACTTTTCCAAGATTCTAGCCAAATATTCCAACTTGATTCAATCTCATTTGTAGTAGCTTTATAGAAACTATCTTTTAGATCATTTACGTCATTAGGAATATTAGATAAATTTCTAAAAAATTTGGTATAGTCAACTTGCGTGATAATCATCAAATTAAAAAGGTTTTTAATAAGATTTTCATCATATATTTTGATTCCTAATTTCTTACTCCACATTATTTGAATTTCTTCTTCCATATACTTAGTAAATCCAGACATAATTTCATCAAGTTTATTTGATGAACTTTTATCTTTTTCAACTAAAAGTTTTAAAGAAGAACAGAACATCTTAAAGTTTAATTCAGCAGCTAAAGGCTGATTAAAAAATGAGAAGTGTTCCCCTCCCCCGGTCCATGGTTGAAATTGAGGATCAAATAATTCGCAAAAGCCAAATGGACCATAATCAAGCGTATAACCTCCAAGAGCACAATTATCACTATTAAAATTACCCTGACAATATCCGACTCGAATCCAATTAGCAACTAAAGAAGTAAGTCTCTTTCTATATAAGCAAGCTAATTTAATAACTTGTTCTGGAAAAGGCTTATTATTAATAATCTCATCCTTATAATTTCGAATAATTAAGTGCTCTACAATCATTTTAAGCTCCTTAAAAGATTCATCATGGGATTTATTTTTAACACGCCTTGCAAATAACTCAATTTGACCTATACGCAAAAAAGAAGGTGCCACTCTAGTGGCTATCGCAATATAATTATCAACCATAATTTCCGGATCAAATGATTCAGAATCTTTTTGATACCATGGCCTTTTAACCATATCTTTCTCTGAGACAAAGAGAGTTAGTGATCTTGTTGTAGGAACACCCAAAGAATGCATTAACTCTTGAGCTAGAAATTCTCTAATGCTAGATCGAAGAACAGCTCTTCCATCGCCACCACGACAATATGGAGTAGGGCCTGATCCTTTTAATTGCATTTCCCATCTTTGACCTTTAAAAACTCCTTCAAAAATAGATATTGCTCTTCCGTCTCCATAACCATTACCCGTATGAAATGGACATTGACTATTATATTCTGTTCCATAAATTGATAAGGCATAACCTGTCGCCCAACCAAAATTAACCAAATTTTTTGTTTTAACTTTATGGTTACCAGAAAAGAATTGAGTGAAATTTTCGTCTTTAATTAATTTATCATCCAAACCTAATTCCTTAAAAAATTGTCCACTATGTGTTATGTATTTTGGAGAAGTTAATGCTATTGGTGTTACAGGTACATAATGTCCTGAGTAAACCTGTCGAGGACTATGATCATTGCCATCAACTGTAGATTGAGGATCTGCATGAAGAGTTTTAATTAATGAAAAATCTGCCTGATTTACAAAATCATTAAAATTATCAATTCTTGAGAATTTATCAATGTTGTTTTTTTTCTCCATATTAAATACTAAATTCATCCAATATTCATTTTAGACACCTAAATAAATTTTTTTGTAGATAGTATTTTTCAAAGATGTATTAATAAATAATTAGTTCAATAAAAATTTCTTTGTTTCTATATAAAATCCTTTAGTGAATTACTCATATCAACCATTGTTTTATAAAAAGGTGTAGGTTCCCAATTATAAATTCTATTTGTTTGGGATAAATCCAAGGAAAAATCACCTCTCTTAATCATAGATTCTGAAGTTCTCATATCTTTATTAAATATTGCTAATAATTTTATAACTTGATCGGGAACTGTTTTTAGTGTTGTTTTTTTATGCCCTATTTTTCTCAGAATCTTTGAAATCTCTAAGAATAAAATTGCTTTCGATGATGAGGTAATTATCCTTTTAAAATCACTCTTACTATTAGTTAATGATTCCATATGTAATTTTGCTACATCTCTAACATCTACTACTGAAAAATAAATATTTGGTAAGGCAGGGAATTCCCCTTTAATCATTTTTATAATAAGACTTGCCGAAGTTGAATTAATTTGATTACTAAGTACTGGACCAAATACCATACCAGGATGAATTGATGTCATTTTAAAAGAATTTTCTTTTAAATTATCAACATAATTCCAAGCTGCTTTTTCAGCTAATGTTTTACTCTTTATATATGCTCCAACAGGAACAGAAATATCAGTCCAGTCACTTGGATCGCATATTTTTTTATTATGTCCAAAAACTATTGAACCTATTGAAGATGTCAATATCACTTTTTTCACTCTTGATTTATGAGCCGCCTTTAATGCTCTCAATGTCCCTTTTACCGCTGGATCAATAATTTCTTTTTCATCTTTTGGTTCTTTAACAATACATGGAGAGGCAATATGCATTAAATAATCACAATTAGAAGTTGATATGTCCCACCCATAATCATCAAGCAAATTTAACCTACAAACTTCAAAATTATCACCTTTTATTTTATTTCCCAAAGCACGTCTAACTTCTCTTTCTTTTTTTATATCTCTTAAAGAACCTCTCACGAAAAAACCATTCTCTAAAAGTTCTGAGATGCAATGAAGAGCCAAATAACCTGAAGCACCCGTAACTAAAACCTTTTTTTGCTTTTTTACCATTATTTAAGGAAATAAACTACATATAAGTAATCACTGATATTTTATTAGTTAACTATATCTTTAATATCTAATAAGTTACTATTTATACTCATAAGATATCTAGAAGTCAATGCAGAAAAGTACTTCTTGAATTGATTTTTTTACGCTTTCTGAAACAGATGAGTCCTCAAAATTCCATTCAAGCCAAGTAATGCATTCTTCTAATGTAGGCTTCTCTCCATATGTATTTTTCCAATTTTTAATCCAGGTTGTAAGTGCAATAACCTTTTTTGTTGTAAGCATTAAATATGATATATATTAGTTTATTCTAAGCCTTAAATTCTTTAATTTACTCTAACCCAAAATAACCCTCACAATAATAATTTGCTAAAGATCTACTATCATATTTACTTAATTTACTTAGCTTTAACTTTTTCAATGCCTTCTCACCTGTGATTTGAAAACTATTTAATTTGCCACAAGTATCTCTAACATTGAAATCATTCGCAGATGGACTCCTTACATAAAAAGCAAAGATAGCCAAAAAAGCGGCTAAAGTTACAAATCTTCTATGATTGCGCCACCATTGATAAGAGTTTAAATTTAGCTTTTTCTTAAGATTTAACCCCATAATAAACTTGTATTAATGCTTAATTTAGTTGTACCACTAAAGGGAATCAATTCAAAGGATATCTCCATGACCATGATCTGTATAAATCAAATTAAATTTGTAATTCAACTGATTTAGGGTAAGAATAAAAAATCAAATAATGAATTTAAATTTTATTTCCAAATTCAAAACATCATTTTTTAAAGAATTATTTAAGTTAAAAATTAGATATTAATTTTATAGAAATAAACTATACTCTTTTTGGAATTTATCAATGTACCTTATCTAATTCAGTTTGATGAATATTTTATTTTTGAAACCAAACAAAAATATATTATTTCTATTTTTATTTCATATTGAGAAGTTTTTTGAAAATAAATTAATTATATTTATTACATGAAAGAAGAATTTTTATTCCCAGCAATAGAACCTTTAGAAACAGGATTTTTGAAAGTTAGTAGTATTCATAATATTTATTGGGAGAGATCTGGAAATCCTAATGGAAAAAAAATTTTAATAATACATGGCGGCCCCGGAGGCGGCAGTCAGCCAAGATACAGAAGATACTTTGATCCTGAAAAATTCGATATCATACAGTTTGATCAGAGAGGCTGTGGAAACTCAAAACCTTTTTCAGAGTTAAAAGAAAATACTACGATTGATCTAATAAAAGATATTGAAAAACTTAGAAAAAAGTTAAGAATTAATAAATGGCATTTATTTGGTGGGTCTTGGGGCTCAACCCTTTCATTGATTTATGCGATAGAAAATCCATCAAGAGTATTGAGCCTTACACTTAGAGGTATATTCCTATGTAGAAGTTTTGAACTTTCGTGGTTTTATCAATATGGAGCTAGTGAAATTTTTCCTGATGAATATGAAAAATATATTTCAGTCATACCAAAAACTTCCAGAAATAATTTAATCAAAGCATTTTATAAATATTTAACCTCAGAAAATATTGAATTAAGAAAAAAAGCCTCCATGGCATGGACTATGTGGGAATTATCTACAAGTCATTTATATAAAAAAGAAATGACTATGAATCCAAATTCGGAGAATAGCTTTTCAGATGCTTTTGCCAGAATTGAATGTCATTATTTTATTAATAATATATTTTTAGATGATAATTTCATTCTCAATAATATAAATAAGATAGAACTCATACCAACAACTATCGTTCAAGGTAGATATGATGTTGTTTGCCCAGTTAGAAGCGCATGGGATTTACAAAAAAAACTCAAAAACTCAGAACTAATTATTGTTCCTGATTCAGGTCATTCAATGAGTGAAAAAGGTATCACGAAAGAATTAATAAAGGCTACAAACAATTTATAACTGGAACTAATTTAATAAATAATAAACCACAAAATTTAATTGATTATTGATTTATTTAGATAAAGTACTTATTTACTAGCAAAAAAAGTTGGAGTTAAATACGTGAAATTATTAATAACAATGAATCAAAGCGAAGACCTGGGTCTAAAACTCCAAAAAGTTAAGCTAGCGATTGCTGAAGTTAACGATTGTCGTTTCGACACTGAAAAACAAAGAATGTTAAAATTAAAAGCCTTAAACAAGATTAAAGACGCAATACTTATTAAAGGAAGAGAATTAAGTATTGATATTAAAGCAGCTTAAATTAATTTAAGTATTTTTGAAAATATAAGTCTTAACTAAGAGCTATTAGAAGATTTCATAAAAAAAACTTAAAAGTTATGGAATTGTAAACATAACTTTTAAGTTTAAGAACTAAATTAATATATGTAGTTTAGATAAAAGGTTAAACAATTCCTGGAATTATTTGACCAGTAGTTACATATGCCCCTACCAAGGCTATAACTCCTAAAAGAGCGAATCTACCATTTAATTTTTCAGCTGTTATTTTTTGTGGGTCAATGTTCCTTTTTGTATTGTTTTCCATTTAGAACCACCCTGGAATAAGTTGGCCAGTTACTAAATAAGTACCTAAAAGTAGCATGAAGCCCATCATAGCTGGACGTCCAATAGCTCTGTCTAAAATGTCTTTGTTTGATTCCATTTAATAATAAATATGTATGTAAAGAAATATAACTCAAAATATTAATATTTGTAAAGCGATAATATATATTTCAGGGATTTCTGACGTAACATAAACATTGTGTAACGGAAATGTTACAAAATAATATCATTATTGTATTTCTGAAGCTTTTTCAAGGCTTAGTAAAAAATTTAAATTTGTTATCAACGCGAAATTAAAAGTTTGAAATTTATTAAGGTAAATTTTTTATTCTTGCAAATTCTTTCAATGCAAGTTTAGGTGCTGTCCACAATGTAGAAATTATTAATGGTGTTACTGGTACTGCTGTAATAACAATAAATGATTGAAGAGCGTCTATACTTGTCTGATCTCCAACCCCAGAACCAATTCTTAAAAGAGCAATTGTAAGGAATCCAATCATTAAAGCCCAAAATAATCTTATTTTTTTGGGGGGAGTTTCTTTCCCGCTTACGACAATAGCGGAAGCATAACTAATTGAATCAGCACTAGTGCACATAAATAAAATTATCAGCAATATTGAAATCGGTATTAAGATCAGAGAGAGAGGAAGCTGGCTTAAAATAGAAAAAAGAACTCCTGCAGCCCCCCCTCTGGCATATTCTTCAGAAATTACTTTAGGTTGACTTAACTCAAGAAATATACCGTTACCACCCAATATGTTGAACCATAAGTTAGTAACAAATGGACAAACTATACATACAACTAATATTAACTCCCTAAATGTTCTGCCTTTACTAACACCAGCAGTAAATAATCCCATGAGAGGAGCATAACCCAAAAACCATGCCCAATAAAAGATAGTCCAACCCTTAACCCAAGGATCATCAAAATTTGGAAGAGCCAATTCTTTTAATTTACTTAAATAAAGGAAATTACTACTAATGAAATGCTCTGAAAGCCATAAAGTAGGTCCAATTATAAAAAGAAGAGAACCTAAAACAATAGTTAGCCAAATATTAATTTCGGAAAGAAATTTTATTCCTTTTTGAATTCCACTTAATGTTGAAATAGTAAATATTAGAGTTAGAGTAATAACTATAAAAGTTTGTAAGAATGCATTATCTGTTAAAAAAGATAATTTAGCTGCAGCATTACTTAATTGTAGGGATAGAAAACCAAGTGGACCCACCGTTCCAGCAATAGCTGCTACAACTGAAATACCATCTGCAAAATCACCCAGAAGTCCATCAACAATTGACTTCGGAAATATTGGAATCAAGAGACTTCTTGGCCTTAATGGAAAACCTTTTTGGGCAAGCAAAGAAAAAGTTATTGTTACGGTTGTCGCAACTAATGCCCAGGCAAGAAATCCCCAATGAAGAAAACTAACAGATAAAGCTGGATCTACAGCCTGAGCAGTTCCTCCCTCAATATTTGAAAAATAACTAGCAGGATTTATAAAATGTTCTAGAGGTTCTGCTGCAGACCAAAATACTCCACCTCCAGCGAGCAAGGTACAAATTAGAACTGCGATCCAATCAAAAAACTTTAACGAGGGTTTGGCATCTTGGCCACCAATCCTTAATGATCCAAGTGGAGAAAATCCTAAAAAGAATGCGAGAATAGATATACCTATTACCATCAATAGCCAAATAGAACCAAAATTGGATATTGAAAAATCCTTGAATGTAGTTGTAATTAATTTTGCAGATTCAATATTTATTGCAGCTATAAATAAAAATATTATTAAAGGCAAACCCCCTATAATTAAAGATCTACTCCTCAAAGATTCGTCTTTAAAAAATGTAATTATTAACTGACTGATTTTTTTCATTAAGTTACTTTTTTAGTTGTTTAGATAATTTATTTAAATATAAAATTAATTAATACATGAGAATAAGTATTAACTTTACTTTAATGAAGACTCATAAACAGCTCCATTGCATACTCTTACAGCTAATGATTGCTTTGCAGGTAAATTCCAATCTTCCAAAGACTCTTCCTGTTCATTGATCCATCTCAAAGTCTTTTCAAAACAAATATTCCATCTGTAAGCTTTTTTGGCCAAAGGCAAAATAGAAATTGTTATCAAAACCAAAGCAGATGTAGATGTTATTACGCAGTATTTAATAATACTTGGGCCTTTATTTGGACTCATAATACTTTTAAATTCAATCATAAATTAACCCAAATTACCCCATAAATAAATATAAAGTATAAAAATATACCTAATTTAAAAAATCGTATTTAGCATCTTTTTAATATTGATACCGCTAGAAAATAAATCAGTTTATTAATTTTTTTAACATTATCTTCACTTCAAAAATTGACTTCAACAAATAATTCTCCTGTTTTGAAATGATTAAGAAAAGTAATTTTTTAGAATGAAAGTAAAAATAAAATTATGCTGCAATATTTGCTTCATCATATTTAGGAACACGAATCCTTTCCTCTAATTTCGGTCCATACAATTCATTTCCCCATATTTCAACTCTTGAATCATATGGTGCCATAAAAGTAAATGTTTCCAATGGAAATAAAACTCTTTCAAAAAAAACTTTGAAGGACCAATACATCTTAGAACTACCATTCTACCCCCTTTATTTTTATAGGAAAATTCAAACATCTAAAAAATTTTATAATTCCAATCATTAAAAAATATTTTTAATTAAAAAGTGTATTCAAATTTACCTTGAGAAAAATTATTATGAAATATTTAATATTAATTTTTTTAATTACCAAACTTTTTTTAATTACCATAGTTGGTTCTGTAACTTGCCAGCCTGATGTAATTAAATATTGGTATTAAATCTCTTAAATTTTAATTTCCATTCTTGTTTTCATCAGGGGTGGTTTTTCTCCTAGAAAGCCAACAACAATTCCACTATAAACAAAAATCTATGTCTGATAATTTATTTTTATTTTTATGAATATACTTATTTTAGTCCAGTTTGGACATATCAGCCATACTTAATTATTTACCTTCCTAAAGATTTTATTCGTAAATGTACTCTAGATCTACTAGCTCTTTTATAGGATTACTTTGATCTGTTTGTTTA
>CACOCT010000017.1 GCA_902625845.1 uncultured Prochlorococcus sp.
CTATGAAATATTTTTTTTATATTTTTTTTTAAATTTTCTATTATATTAAATTTAATCTAAAGTATTTAAATGAGTCTTATCAACAAATTAGAGGTAAGTGATCCAATAATTTCAAATTTAATCCATAAAGAAAAACAACGTCAGCAAAGTCACCTTGAATTAATAGCTAGTGAAAATTTTACTTCCTTTGCTGTAATGGAAGCCCAAGGTTCAGTCTTAACTAATAAATATGCAGAAGGCTTACCAAACAAAAGATATTATGGTGGCTGTGAGTTCGTTGATGAAATTGAAGAATTAGCTATTAGTAGAGCTAAAGAATTATTTAATGCAGATTGGGCTAATGTGCAACCACATAGTGGGGCACAAGCCAATACAGCAGTATTTTTAAGTTTAATCAATCCAGGTGATTCAATATTAGGTATGGATTTATCTCATGGGGGGCATCTAACCCACGGTTCGCCTGTGAACATGAGTGGAAAATGGTTTAAGTCTTTTCATTATGGCGTTGATAAGAATACTAGTCGTTTAAATTTTGATGAGATTAGAGAAATTGCTAATGAAAAGAAACCAAAATTAATCATTTGCGGCTACTCTGCTTACCCAAGAACTATAGATTTTCTTGAGTTTAGAAAAATAGCAGATGATATTGGTGCTTACTTAATGGCTGATATCGCTCATATTGCTGGACTAGTAGCAAGTAAATTGCATCCCAATCCAATCCCTCACTGTGATGTAGTGACAACCACTACTCATAAGACCTTAAGAGGTCCAAGAGGAGGTTTAATATTATGTAGAGATAAAGAATTTGGGAAAAGATTTGATAAAGCAGTTTTTCCTGGGACACAAGGTGGCCCTTTAGAACACGTTATTGCCGCTAAAGCAGTCGCTTTTGGAGAAGCATTAGAACCTAATTTTAAAGAATACTCCAAAAAAATTATTGATAACGCAAAAGTCTTAGCCAAAACTCTAAATGATAGGGGAATAAATATTGTCAGCGGAGGGACTGACAATCATATAGTTTTACTAGACTTAAGAAGCATTGGGATGACTGGTAAAATTGCTGATTTATTAGTTAGCGAAGTTAATATAACGGCAAACAAAAATACAGTTCCATACGACCCCGAATCACCATTTGTCACAAGCGGATTAAGACTTGGTACAGCAGCTTTGACAACAAGGGGCTTTGATGAAAAAGCTTTTGTTGAGATTGGGAATATAATCGCTGATCGATTACTAAATCCAGAAGATTTATCTATTGAAGAAAAATGTAAAGTAAGAGTTAAAAATTTGTGTGAGTGTTTCCCTCTTTATGAAAATAAACTTGAACCATCCATCCAATAGAGAAAATAACAGAGGAGTAGAAATTCTTTCAATTGGCACGGAGTTACTTCTTGGCAATATTGTAAATACAAATGCAAGATGGATAGCAGAACAATTATCAATTTTAGGTCTAAATCACTTTAGACAAACCACCATCGGTGATAATTCTGAAAGGCTTTCTAATTTAATTAAAGAAATATCGAAGAGAAGTAATTTACTTATTACAACAGGTGGTCTTGGACCAACTCCAGATGATTTAACTACGGAATCAATTGCAAAAGCTTTTAATCAACCACTTTTTGAGAGAGAGCCTATTTGGGAAGAAATTAAAAAGAAATTACTTAATAAGAAATTATATATTGAAAATTTAAGTTTAAAAAAACAATGTTGCTTTCCTGAAGATGCTCAAATAATTAATAATCCTAAAGGAACAGCTCCTGGGATGATATGGCATCCCAAAGAAAATTTTACAATTCTAACTTTCCCAGGAGTACCTGATGAAATGAAGGCAATGTGGGAAGAAAGTGCTTTTAACTTTATTAAAAGTAACTTTTCAGATGGGAATATATTTTTTTCCAATACATTAAAACTCACAAATATTGGAGAAGCGACAGTTACAGAAAAAATCAAAAATCTTCTTGATTTAAAAAATCCAACAATCGCTCCCTATGCAAGCCTAGAAGAAGTAAAACTAAGAATAACAACAAAAGCTAAAAGTCTATCTGAGGCAAAACTTTTAATAAAACCAATAAAAAAAGAACTCTATGAAAAATTTTCTACACATATATTTGGAGAGGATAATGAGAATCTTCCAACCATACTTATTAAAGAATTAAATAAGAGAAATGAATCAATAGTTTTTGCAGAATCTTGTACAGGAGGATTACTGTCTTCTCAAATAACATCTATCCCTGGTTCATCTAAGGTCTTCAAAGGCAGCGTAGTAGCATATAGTAATGAGATAAAAAATTTATTATTAAATGTTCCAAAAGAACTTCTTAATAGTCATGGTGCAGTATCTGAGGAGGTAGCAGAATCAATGGCAATCGGAGTAAAAAATAAATTCAATTCTGATTGGGCAATTTCTGTTAGTGGTATTGCAGGTCCTAGCGGTGTGAGTAAATCAAAGCCAATAGGTTTAGTCTATATCGCAATTACAGGGCCTAATAATGAAACATTAAAAATCAAAAAGCAATACAATCCTATGAGAAATAGAAATGAAATTCAAAGACTAAGTGTAAATGACTGTTTAAACAGTCTTCGATTAATCTTATTATCTAATAAGTAGTAATTTTTTGATCGGTGAGTCAAAACACCTTATTTGATAAAGTTTGGGATTTGCATAAAGTTGCTGATCTAAATGGAGGATCATCTCAAATTTTTATTGGTTTACATCTAATACACGAAGTTACAAGCCCTCAGGCTTTTGGTGCCCTAAAGGACAAAAATTTACTAGTTAAATTTCCCTCAAGAACGATAGCGACAGTTGATCATATTGTTCCTACAGATAATCAAAGTAGGCCATTCAAAGATAACTTGGCCGAGCAAATGATTGAAACCCTTGAGAAAAATTGTAAAAAACATAAAATCAAATTTTTTAATATCGGTAGCGGTAGTCAAGGGATTGTACATGTTGTAGCTCCTGAGCTTGGTCTCACTCAGCCTGGTATGACTATTGCCTGTGGAGATTCACATACTTCTACTCATGGAGCTTTTGGCTCAATTGCATTTGGGATTGGGACTAGTCAAGTTCGAGATGTTCTGGCAAGTCAAACACTTGCGATGAATAAATTAAAAGTCAGACAAATATGGTGCAAGAATAAACTATCAGATGGGGTATTCGCTAAGGATTTGGTTCTTCATATAATTAATAAACTGGGCGTTAAAGCGGGTGTTGGTTATGCTTATGAATTTTCAGGTCCTGCAATCGATTCTCTATCAATGGAAGAGCGAATGACTATTTGCAATATGTCGATTGAAGGAGGAGCTAGATGTGGTTATGTGAATCCAGACAAAGTTACTTTTAATTACATAAAAAAAAGACAATTTGCTCCTAAGGATGAGAATTGGGTGAAAGCAGTTGCATGGTGGAAATCACTAGTGAGCGAAAAAGATGCTATTTATGATGATGTGGTAAAAATTGACGCCTCAAAAGTAGAACCTACAGTTACATGGGGCATAACGCCTGGTCAAAGTATTGGAGTAAGTCAAAAAATTCCCGAATTAAACGAACTTAGTATTGATGATCAATTCATAGCTGGAGAAGCTTATGAATATATGGGATTACATCCTGGACAAGCAATTAAAAATACTCCTATTGATGTTTGTTTTATTGGAAGTTGCACGAATGGAAGAATTAGCGACTTAAGAGTTGCCGCAGAAATTGTACAAAACCATAAGGTATCTCCAAATGTTAAGGCTTTTGTCGTCCCAGGATCAGAAAAAGTTGCTAAGGAAGCTATTGAAGAGGGACTTGATAAGATATTCAAAGAGGCAGGCTTTCAATGGAGAGAGCCAGGTTGTTCAATGTGTTTAGCAATGAATCCCGATAAATTAAAAGGCAATCAAGTCAGTGCTAGTTCTAGTAATAGAAATTTTAAGGGAAGACAAGGATCACCTAGCGGGCGAACTCTACTGATGAGTCCTGCGATGGTCGCAGCTGCAGCGATTGAAGGGAAAGTAAGTGATGTTAGGGAGTTCATAAAAAAATGAAAGTAGAATTTCAAGCCCCTCAAGGGAAAATCCTGAAAGTGAGTGGGAACTGCATTTCATTAGTGGGAGATGATATAGATACAGATAGAATAATTCCTGCAAGATTTCTAAAATGTGTAGACTTTGAATCTTTAGGAGATGCAGTTTTTGAAGATGATAGAAAAGATTTAAAAGGTAAACATCCATTTGATTTACCGTCAAATCAAAATGCTTCGATACTCCTTGTAAATAGTAATTTTGGATGTGGTTCGAGTAGAGAACATGCTCCTCAAGCACTAATACGTTGGGGCATAAAGGCAATTATTGGTGAAAGTTTTGCAGAAATTTTTTATAGTAATTGTCTTGCTATTGGCATGCCATGTTTTACATTGGCAAAAAAAAATATTAAATCTCTACAGGTTAAAGCAGAGAAAGGAAGTTTATTTTTTGAAATTGATATAAAAAATGTTATTGCTATAGAAGGATCTACAAAATATAACTTGGAGCTAAAAGAATCTTCAAAAAATATGTTTTTATCAGGGGAATGGGATGCTACATCAGCGCTATTAAAAAACATTAAGCTGATAGAAAGCAAAATGGATAACTTACCTTATATAAATTTAAATAAATAATTAATTACTTAAATCCATTTAAAGTAAAATTTATACCTCCAGCTTGATCATGTGGTCGATAAAAAATTCCAAAACTATATGATCTTTTTTTGAAATTCATTCCAATTCTTGAATAAATAAAATCCCCATAATCATCTGAAGCTTTATCTAGATTCAATGTCCCTTGAGTTTCCATGAACCAGGATCCAATTAGATGTTGATCAAAGTTTAAATCGACTGTAAAATTATCTGGCACTTGATCAAATTTAAAGATACTAGTACCACTTTTAAATTTATAAAATGGTAGAACACTTATACGTGTGTAATCAAAAAAATCTTTCTTAAAATTACCTATTACAATTTCTGGACCTAAAGCAACTCCAAAATATTTTTGAGAATAATCATCTTTATATAAATTATAATTAACAGAAATTTTGGAATTTATAAAGACTCCTTCTTTAATTGGTTTTGGAATATATTCAAATGATTTATCAATATATGTAGTATCAATATTTTTTTCATAGACTGGTAATCTTTGCTTTAATTGATAACTAATACTTCCTCTATAGCTTTCCACAAAATTAGAAGTAGTTAATCCCTCAGCCTTATAATTTCCAAGGCCAAAAGTAATAATTTGATCTTTTTCAACTGAACCATTCTTCCAAGAATTTTTTTGATCTAATTCCCAACCATATGCATTATAAATTTCTGATTCTCCAATAGAACCATTCCAAATACTCTCTCTATATACTCCAAATATTCTATTTGTAAAAGTGGCATTAAATAAATTAATTCCTTTACTTAATTCTGCTCTAGTTCTAAGCGAATTTGCAAACTTATCAAAATGAAGAGAGTTTAAATCCTTGGTTATTTTTAAATCCCAATTTTGTATTTTCCCTTCAAGGGAAGAGCTTAAGGCAAAATAATCTGAAAGAGAAATATTTCTCTCAACTCTAGGAGAATTTAATGAATAATTTTTTTGAACAAAACTTTTTGTCTTACCTTCTAAAGTCCTTTGAAGCAGAAATTGTGGTTCTATATTTAAAACTATATTATTTGTGATATTGATGCTATCAAGTTGTCTTCCTAAAAAGAATCCATCTTTATCCAGTTTGTCATAACGCAAATTCCATCTATTTTCAAAAACAAAAGGATTTTCTAAATTTTTATTGATAGTGCGATCACCCAACCAGAATGGAATATTAATTTTATCTTGAAAAATTAAATTATTTATTTTTGATTTAAATCGCAATTTTTCTTTATAAGGATAAACTTTAAGTTCGTTAAATTGAAGTTTAATTTGATTAGTTTCAAGCAAATCATTAGTTAATAATGCTTGTTTTGATGACCATTCATTTTGATCAACTTTCAAAGAATCTGTTGAGAAAATCCAATATGATACTCTATCTGGGGTAAATACAACCTTATCTTTTTCTATTTTTTCAATAGTTAATAAAGAACTTTTATGAATACTATTTAAGTTGAAGTCAAAATCTGATATTAAGGATTCAGAATTAATTAATCCTTTAACATTTTTAAAACTACCTTTATTTTTAACAAAATCATATTCAACTTTATCTGCTTGAAAAATTTGATTATTAATCTTGATCTGAATATTACCCTCAGCTTTTGCTAATTTATTTTTTTTGTCATAAACAAGGCTATCAGCTTTTAAAATGTTTTCTTTATATTTAACTACTACATCACCTTCTGCATATAAAATGTTATTTTTTTCTGATTGTACTTTAGATTCAATCACTAACTGATTGACTACTGTATTTAAGTTTTTGTCGATAGTTACTTTCTGAGTATTATCAGAATTAACATTTTGCATATTTTCTATACTCGCCAATAATTGATTTGATTTATAAGTTCTTTTTGAGATTAAAAAACTGTTTTGATCTTTAAATCTATTATTTTTGGAAATTATAGAAACGCTTTCCAGATTTAATGAATAAACTTTGTTTAGGATTAATATATTTGGAAAAGTTATACAAATTAGTATTATTTTTTGTATTAAACAATTATTCAAAATATTTCATTAATTTAAATTAATTAATTTAATCTTGGGGACTCTCTAAATCTTTCCTATTTGGTGTTCTTGTAGGGTCACTAGCAAGGAAACCAAATAGGAATATACCCACGAAAAAGAAAACAATCGTATAGACAGAAATTTTAAGAGCAAGCATGAAATTAACGGATCTTCTAATTTATCTTATTAAATTTATATTTAATTGATGAAAAAATGGCTGAATTGTGAAATTTTGGCAAATTTTGAAATACTTTTAACTTTCAAAAATTGTTTTAATCATCATGTTCGTCCCAGGGATCGGTTAATTTTGCGGATTTTGGTCCAAAGGCTCTAAAAAAGCCAAAAGCTGTAAGCCCAAGCAAAACTATGAATAAAGTTATACCAATCGAAACAGCTGGATCAGGAGAAGATGATAAAGATTGCATCAATTTTGATAAGTTTGTAAACAAAATATGTTAAACATCTAATACAATAACGAAATAATATTGAATTTAGGAAATTTTTCACTATGGGACAAAAAACTGCACTAGGAAGTTTATTAAAAGCGATTGGTAATTCTGGTCAAGGTAAAGTGGTACCTGGCTGGGGAGCAGTACCTGTGATGACGGTAATTGGTGTATTTCTTTTAATCTTCCTTGTTATTCTTCTTCAGATTTACAATCAATCATTACTTTTACAGGGCTTTTCTGTTGATTGGAATGGCAACTAAAGATATTTAATAAATTTATAAATTAATTTACATTTATTTAATAGATAAACTCATTCACGACAATTAATCTTCAATTGGATTAAGAATTCATGAGTAATTACCAAGAAAAATTTATCATTGGATTAGGTAACCCTGGGAAAAAATATGACAATAATAGGCATAATATTGGTTTCCTTTTTATTAAGGAATTTGCGGATCAGTTTAGTTCAAATTTCGTCTTAAAAAATAAACTTAAATGTAATTATTCTGAGTTCTTGTCAGATGGGATTTTATATAGGCTATTTATGCCTACTACTTTTATGAATAATAGTGGAGAAGCAATTAGAGCAATAATTGATTGGTTCAAAGTTGACAAAGATAAACTGATAATAGTCGTAGATGATATCGATATTCCTTTAGGTAAGATTAGAGCGCGAAAGAAAGGAAGTTCAGGCGGTCATAATGGTTTAAAAAATATAATTAATCATTTAAATTCCAAAGAATTCTTAAGAGTCAGAATAGGTATAGGATCCCCCCCCATAATCGAGAAAGATAAACAACAAAATACAATATCGCATGTATTAGGAAATTTCTCTAAACCAGAAAAATTAATTTTAGATAAAATTTTTAGTCAAATAATAAAGTCATTGCAAAAATTAAATGATCACAATGAAAATTCGATTATATGCGAATTAAATTCTTCTAATTTTAATGAAATCTAAACCAGAAACTACTGTTCACGTAAGTATCAAAGAATATAATTTCAAAACAAAAGAATTGAAAGGTTTTGCAGCAGCTAGTGAGTTTAAATGGAATTTCACTTGGTCTTTTACAAAAGGCAAATTATTTGTTAACCCACCTTTAGGAAGAGCTTTAATTGAGGATGCGTTATTAAGATTTTTAATTAAAAACGATTATGAATTAGAATCAGGAAGCAACTATAAATTTACTGTTTCAGCCAAGTTTTAGATATACCATTACAATCCAAAGTAAATTTAAAATTTAAAAAATCCTCCAAAATAAGTAATGCAGCAACTGCATCGAGATTAATATTATGTAAAAAAACTTCCTTAGGCAAAAATCTCCTAAAACCTTTTATTGGAAATATTTCATAATATCTTTGCTTTGCTCGTAGAGTTGTATTTTTTTCTTCAACTACTTTTAGACTTTCGCCTAAAAAACTTAAATTATTAACATGTTCTTGACTTGATGTTCCATTTCCCATTATGACTTTTATTTTTTGATGTTTTTCTTTTATATCTTTAATATGCTGGACTAGTAATTGACTTTCAATGACTACAGCCTGAAGAATCCTCTTACTTTCAAAATCTGCAAAAATCAAACCACATTTATATTTACCGGGATCAATAGATATATATTTTGTCATTTAAGTAGTTTTGACACTTTTATTTCCACTATTATTGGCTGAGCAGTCTTACTATCTCTCAAAGAAACGACTTCAAATTGAAAATCAAAAGCTTTATTTCTTCTTATAAATGATTGTAATTTATTAATCGAATCTCCTTTTAAGTTTATTCGAGTTGCAATCGAGCCTCTTCTCTTAGCCTCTGCTAAGGCTTCTGTTAAAAGAAGCTTAATATTACTCTGAAAGTCATCTATATTATTTAAATCTTCTCTTAAATCAGATACAAATATAGTTTCATCTTTTGATACGATAATTTTATTTTCAATCAACTCGGCTAGAACGTATACATACTTTTCTCCTTTTAAAACATTTCTAACAGATTTAATATTAATTACCCATTCACCTCCCATACTAATTGTTTTCTTTAATTCTTCGATATTATTTCTATTCAGAACTAGAATACTTCTCGGTTCATCAAAATTTGGCCTTACTTTTTCTTGGGTAAACCTATTTGCATATTTTATTATAGTTTCCAACTGAGAATCTATTTTAGATTTTTTAGCAGAGTTTATTTCAGAAATAAATATTGATTGACCACTACTAATAACTACTTTACCGCTTCTTAATGCAATAATATTCCTCTCAAGCTGAGTCAACTCCTCCTCCTTTTGGATTATTGTACCTTCTAAATTTTTTCTCTCTGATTTTAATTGAGTCAACTGTTTTTCTTTTTGGTTTATTTTACCCTCTAAATTTTTTGTCTCTAATTCCAATGATGATAGTAAGGTTCTGTTATCTTGCAATTTTTTTTGCAGATCACCTAATCTAAAAAGACCAACTCTAAGCTGACTATTTACTAATAATATTAAAGATATTGATGAGGCACTAATAAGGCTTCCTGTAATAATAGTAATTAATGTAGCAGTTTTTCTAGGTCTTAACTTAAAGATACTAAATCTTGCTTTACCAATTTTTGTTCCTAGTAAATCACCAAATGAAGATATTATACCCCCAAGTAAAAGTAAGAAAATAATTAAAAGCCAACCAGACACAAATTTTATTTATCCTCTTTTAATATTATTAATATAGCTATTAATAAATCAATTAAATCTTTTAGCCAAAGCAATTGGATCAAATACTGTGATTTTTTTTCTATCTATATCTAGTAATCCAGAATCTTTTAGATCTCCTAAAAGTCTTGTAATAGTAACTCTTGTAGAACCTATAGCTTCTGCTATAGCTTGATGTGAGAGTTTTAAATCAATCGTAATTCCCTTTTCTCCAGCGACTCCAAAGTCTCTACATAAAACCATTAAAAAACTTACCAATCTTGATGACATATCCCTATGAGTAAGAGTTTCAATCATTGATTCTGTCTGTAAAATCCTACTTGATAATCCTTGCAAAAGTAATAATCCTACAGATGCATCAGCTTCAATTGCTCTTAAAACAGAATTAGCGGGGGCTGTTATCATTTCAACTCTTGTAAAAGCTATAGAGTGATAAAAGCGATCAGATCTATGACCAGTGAGAAGTGAAAGAACTCCAAATACACTATTTTCTCTTAGCAAAGCAACGGTAATCTCATCTCCCGTCTCATAGACTCTTGACAAACGCACTGCTCCCCTCCTTATCAGATATACCCTTTCTGCTGGATCGCCGGGGAAAAATATTGTTTTTGACCTTTCAACTAACTCAGTATTAGCGCCATCAAGTCCTCTAAAAACTTCCATTAAAGTTTTATTAATAGGGAAACGCTCTCCAACTGAATTAGTTGTATTTTTGCCACTTGATTTTGAAGTTAGGCGACTAAAGCCACCATTAGTTGGAATCATAGTTTTTCTTGATATAAAAAAGTTATAGAGATGCGCAAAAAAATCTTGTATCAATAGTAACCATTTTAGGTTTTCATCTAAAGTTTTAGTCTTTTAAGTAAAATTACACTATATGCAGTGCTAATAAATTCAAATTATACTTTATGTAGTTAAAGTTAGAAAATAATGGTTGTCAGTGGTTCAACAAACTTATCAATGAATAAGAACAATTTTATTGTTCAAGAAAACTGTGAAAGCAAAGTTAAAAGGATAAAACAAAATGGTCAAATTCAAATTTATCAATCTTCTTACAGGGGAAGCTATTCAACTATTATTCGAGATTGCATAAGGAATGCGGCTTTAGGAAGAAAAGTATTACTAGTTCAACTAATGAAAGGAGGAGTAAAACAAGGAGTTTCAAGTCCAGTAAGCTTATGCGATAATCTTTTATGGATAAGATCATCAGATTCTTATGATCAATATAATTCTCAGGATATATTCAATGAAGATAATATTAAAAATTCGATAAAAAATTCTACCATTGAATTATGGGAATTTTGTAAAAAACAATTATTATCAGGGGAACAAGATCAAGTAATTTTGGATGAGATTTTCCGTGCTGTTGAGTTGGGCATGATTCAAGAAGATGATTTGATTTCAGTACTTGAAGACAGATTTGTCTCTGGAGATGTAATCCTTACAGGAACGAAAATTCCAAAAAAATTCTTATTAATGGCTGATCAAGTTACTGAACTTCGCTCGTAAAAATTATGCTTAAAAATGACATTTGGATTACCGAACAAGCATCCAAGGGAATGATTAATCCTTTTCAATCAAAATTAATTAGACATCTAGATCCACAACATAAAAAGAAAGCCGTTCTAAGCTATGGTTGTTCCTCCTATGGATATGATTTAAGACTATCATCAAACGAATTTCTGATTTTTAGACATGTACCTGGGACAGTAATGAATCCCAAAAATTTCAATCCTAAAAATCTAGAGAGAACACCTTTACATAATGATAAAGATGGAGATTATTTTATTCTCCCAGCTCACTCATATGGCCTAGGTGTAGCTTTAGAAAGGATGACAGTCCCAGAAAATATTACGGTCATCTGCCTAGGCAAAAGCACTTATGCACGTTTAGGAATCATTGTTAATACAACTCCAGCAGAAGCTGGTTGGGAAGGTCATCTTACTCTTGAATTTAGTAATAGTTCAGGTGCTGATTGTCGAATTTATGCGAATGAAGGTATTTGCCAAATACTTTTTTTTGAGGGTGATCCATGTGAAACTACTTATAACGACCGAAAAGGTAAATATCAAAATCAACCCGAAGAAGTTACTCTAGCCAAAATCTAATATGCAAAATGTTCAACTACTATCAATCACACCTGAGGCTGAAAAAACTATGGCATATATTGCTAGAGTAAGTAATCCCAAAAACCAGGATAATCGAGACTTTTCAAGATTGCTAAGTTACTGCATTAAAAATGAGCATTGGAGTGTATTTGAACAGTCTTTTATGACACTGCAAATTGAGACTAACAGAGGTATCGCAGCCCAAATACTAAGACATAGATCATTTACATTTCAAGAATTTTCTCAAAGATATGCTGATAGTACACAATTAGGCTATATTCCAATACCAGAACTTAGAAGACAAGATGTGAAAAATAGACAGAATTCTATATCAGATTTGCCTGAAGAACTTAAAAATAAATATATTAATAAAATTAAAGAAAATTTTAAAAAAACCTCTAATTTATATGAGGAAATGTTGGATGCAGGTATTGCTAAAGAATGTGCAAGATTTATTTTGCCACTAGCAACTCCTACAAGAATCTATATGACCGGATCATGTCGCTCATGGATCCACTACATAAAATTAAGATCAGCAAATGGTACCCAAGAAGAACATAAGCAAATTGCTTTAAATTGCAGAAAAATTTTTAAAGAGAAGTTCCCAATAGTTTCTAAAGCCTTAGATTGGTAAATCTCTTTATTAATGTTGTAATTACTTTAATTATATTTTTTAGGAAGAAATTCTCTCAAACATTCATTGAATTTATTTATCCGCTTTCAAGTAAATAACTGATAGCATCTTTTAGAGTTTTTTCTTCCTGAAAACCGGTAAAAGTTGTCTTTAAACTTTCATTAGGGTCAATAAAATTAAATTGAGGTATTCCATTCACTTTGTATCTTTTAATAAATTTATTCCATTTAGGATTATCAACATTCAAGAAAACAAAATTTATTTCATTTTCAAAATCTTTTTTCAATTCTATTACTTCTGGCGCCATCTCCTTACATATTTCACACCATTCAGCATAAAACTCTAAATAGGTGGGCTTGCCATTTGTCAATGCTATTTCTGGATCCATCGATAAATTACTAAAATTTTTTAATTTTAAAGTAGATTCAAAAATGCTACTTTTGAAAAAGAATATAAAAGCTATTAAAAAAAGGGCAACTAAAATTAAAGTAAATTTTTGGAACTTATTTGGGGAGTAATTATTTTGGGATTCCATCATTTAAAGGTATAAGTATAGAAATTTCTAATTAATTAAATTGATAAAAAGGTATTATACTGATAATATGTGTTAAATCAATTTATAAAAGATTTTAGCTATAAAATTAATTAAAATATGCAATCAATCTTTGGAACTGATGGGATTAGAGGTATATTTAATAAAGAAATTACATATGATCTTGCGCAAAAGATAGGATATGCATTCGGCTCCATTAGCAATGATAGAAAGATCGTTTTAATCGGAAGAGACACAAGAGTTAGTGGAAATTTATTACTAGAGGCTTTATCTAATGGATTGATTAAGGCTGGTAAAGAGGTAATTGATATAGGTATTTGCCCAACCCCAGCGATACCATTTTTAATTAAGCAATTTAAAATATATACAGGAATTATGATATCAGCTAGTCATAATCCACCTGAATATAATGGAATAAAAATTTTTGATCATCATGGTCAAAAATTAAGTAAAAAAAAAGAAATAGAAATAGAAAAATATTTAAACAAAATCAAGTCAAATTTAATTTTTAGGAAACAAAGCAATATTGCAAAGAATTTTGATCTATTAAATATATACAAACAAAGCTTAATTGATTCGATAGGAAATAATAATCTAAATGGAATGAAAATAATATTAGATACATGCCATGGATCTGCCTCAGTATTTGCGGAAAATGTATTTAAGCAATTAGGTGCAAGTGTTTATATTATTAACAGTAATGCAGATGGATCAAAAATAAATGTTAAATGTGGATCAACTTGTCTTGATCCTTTAAAAAGAGGGATAAATGAATGTAATGCTGAAATAGGATTTAGCTTTGATGGGGATGCTGATAGAGTTATAGGAATAGATTCAGAAAAAAATATTCTTGATGGGGATCATATCTTATTCCTGTGGGGCAGAGAACTCATGAGAGAAAAAGTTTTATCAAGAAATTTATTAATCACAACGGTAATGTCAAATTTAGGATTTGAGAAAGCATGGAATGAGATCGGTGGTATTTTAATTAGAACACCTGTTGGTGATAAGTTTATTCATGCCGAAATTGATAAACAAAAGGCAGATTTAGGTGGTGAGCAATCTGGACATATCCTTTCAAAAATAAATAATTATTCAGGAGATGGAGTTCTAACTGCTATTCAAATAGCCAATTTCTGCAGAAAGAAAAATATAACTTTAAAGGATTTATTAAAAACTAGCTTTCAAGGTTTTCCACAAAAGCTGACTAATATAAAATTAAATTCAAATGATAAGATTTTTAAAGACTTAATTGAAGATAATATCAATAAATATATAAAAGAAAAATTAAATGATATATCAGAACCCTGCAGAATTTTTGCAAGAAATAGTGGTACAGAATCAGTTTTGAGAATTTTAGTAGAGGCAGAAAAT
Source organism: uncultured Prochlorococcus sp. (assembly GCA_902625845.1). Lineage (GTDB taxonomy): Bacteria > Cyanobacteriota > Cyanobacteriia > PCC-6307 > Cyanobiaceae > Prochlorococcus_A. The sequence goes on from CACOCT010000017.1 coordinate 14,448, forward strand.
AAAAATCTTGTTGACGATATTTCAATTCAGATGGTCAAAATAGCTGAAAAAATAATTAAAAATTAATTAAATATTAAATCTTTTTATATAGTTTCTCAAAAATTCTCAGTTTATTTCCAATAACATAATTTTCTCTATTAGTTTTTAATTTTATAGGATTATAAGAATTACGTATTTCACTATCTTTATAATTATAAGTAATAAAACATTTAGATTTACTTATAGTCATATCCATATATTCAAAAAGTTCTTCTACATCACTTTTAATCGAAATAAATCCTCCATCTGCCATAAGTTGGGAAATTTTATGAATTAACTGAGGTTGTATGATTCTTCTCTTATAATGTTTTTTCTTAAACCAAGGATCTGGAAAATTAAAAGAAACGCTTGATACTATATCCGCTGGAAATTTGCCAATACAGTCTTCAATTAAATATTCAGCATTTCCGAATGCAAAGAATATATTATCTATAGATTCATCTTTTAATTTTAATTTTGACTTATTAACTAATTTTTCTCTAATTTCTAAACCTAGATAATTCCAATTCTTATTATGATGAGCTAGGTTTATTAAAAAATTACCTGACCCACAGCCAATATCTAAATGTAGAGGCTTGGTATAGTCCTCAAAAATGTCCTTTAAGGGTGGAAGGGGTTCTATATCATTAAAAACTTTACTTAATGGATTGACGTGTTGTCGCATTTAAATTTCCTCATCATTTATATTTAAAATTTAGTTCTAATTTTTCATCTTTGAGATTTAATTTTTATATTTTATACTTAACGATAAAAATAAAGGATTACAGTTATTGACAATTGAGGTTTAATATTTAAGTATGTAATAAGAAAAAAATTTTGATCCCTATTAATGAATTTTCTGCTTGGATAACATTTCAATTATCTTCAATTTTTATAGTAGGAGTTCCTCTCTCAATTTTGATATGGTCAATCAAGAAAAGAAACAAAGCCATTGAGAAGTTATTAATAACATATTGGAAGGTCTCAATACTATTTTTTATTAGCCTTATATTGTTTATCGGAGATGTAGATTTTTCACTATTAATACTAATAATTTCTACTTCTTTAATGACTATTTGTGTTTGGTTATGGACTGATATAAATAGAGAATTAAAAGGTTATAAATTAACTAACGCACTTGTAACTACAACAAAAACTTGGAGATGGACATTAACTTTTATATCTATAAGTTTTTTAGTAAATAGTGTTCAAAATTTCTCATGTTTTAATTCAATTAGTAGTTCTGAATGTTTAAGATGGTCTCAACCTTCAGAAAATTTATCTCAAATAATAAATCAATTATTTAATTTTTTATTTGGCGCAAATTTTACAGAACCAATTGCAAAATTCATAGGATTATTTGCATTACTAATTTATATGTTAGGACTATTTCAATGGTTAATTATAAAACTACCAAGATCTGGTAGAAATTCAGGTTTTTCAAATTATGTCGAATATTAAATAATTAAACATTAGGCACAATAAGTCAAAATATTTTTATTAGTAAATTTTGAGAAAATTTAATCACATTTAAAATTTGATAATTGATATTAAGAAGTTAATTATTTAATTATTTCCGAACATCTTTTACATAAATTTGTATTCTGCCTTCCTCTCAATGTAAATTCTTGAAAATGCCAACATCTATCACACTTTATCCCTTTTGCTCTTTGGATTTGAATAGTTCCAAATTCATTATTTACAGTTAATAAACTTTCCTCAACTGGATTCTCAATGAGCAAGAAATTAGAAACGATAAGCCAGTCACTATAAGAATCAACCTCTGGATTACCAGAACTCTCAAGCCAAATAAGAGCTTCTCTTAATTCATTATCTTTAGGCAAAAACATTATTTCTGTTTCAAGAGCTGCTCCAATCTGCTGTTGATTTCTACATCCCTCAATTACTTTATTAATTTCAACTCTTAGTTTTCTCAAACTTAACATTTTTGATTCAATCTCAAGGTTTCTCCAATCAGAAGGTATTGAAGGCCAGCTTCTTTGAAAAACTGATTTATCTTGAACTTTGTAAGGTAAATTCTGCCAAATATCTTCTGCCATATGACATAAAACTGGAGCAATAAAAACTGCTAAATTCTCAATTATTTTTGAAAGAACAAATTGACAAGATCTTCTTCTAAATTGATTTGGGGAACTTACATATAATCTATCTTTTGCTATGTCTAAATAAAAATTTGATAAATCCACTACACAAAAACTTTGCAAAATTTGAAAAAATTTTGCAAATTCATAATTTTCATATGCAGATGTAACTAGATCTACAACTTCCCCTAATCGGTGTAACATCCATTTATCTAAAATAGGTAATTCTTGGATAGTGATACTTTGAAGAGAAGGATCATAATCGTGTAAGTTACCAAGTAAATATCTAGCTGTATTTCTTACCTTTCTGTAAACATCAGATAATTGTTTTAATATATTAGATCCGATAGGAACATCAACTGAATAATCGACAGAACTTACCCATAATCTCAACACATCTGCTCCATATGCAGGATTAATTTTTTGATTAGCTCCACCATTTATAATAATATTTGGATCTACAACATTTCCTAAAGATTTACTCATTTTTCTTCCATTCTCATCTAAGGCAAATCCATGAGTAAGTACTGTTTTATAAGGTGCTTTATTATTGACTGCAACTGAGGTTAATAATGATGATTGGAACCAACCTCTATGTTGGTCAGACCCTTCCAAATATAAATCCGCGGGATATTGCATACCCTCTCTTTGACTGCACACTGCGGCCCAACTTGAGCCAGAATCAAACCATACATCCATAGTATCTAAACCTTTTTTCCAGTTTTTAGCCTCATTTAAATATTGAGGAGGCAATAATTTTTGTTCATCCCAACTCCACCATATATCGGCGCCATGTTCTTCAAAAAGTTCTTTTATATGCATAAGTGTCGCCTGATTAATAAGGATTTCATTGCTATTTTTTTTATAAAAAACTGGTATTGGCACACCCCATGATCTTTGTCTTGATATACACCAATCACCTCTTCCCATAACCATAGATTTAATTCTTTTCTTTCCACTGTTGGGCTTCCAATCAACCTTTTCAATAGATTCAAGAGCTGAGGATCTAAAACCATCTAAAGAAGCAAACCATTGTTCAGTGGCTCTAAATATTGTAGGTTTTTTAGTTCTCCAATCATAAGGATATCTATGTTTATAAAATTCCATTAGCATAAGGACATTTTTACTTTCTAAAAATTCAATAATTTGTTCGTTAGCATCTTTCAATACATTGAGATCTTTAAATATTCCTGCATCTTCAGTTAAATTTCCTTTTTCATCGACAATGCATGTTACTGGGAGTTTATATTTTAATCCGGTATTAAAATCATCAATGCCATGCCCAGGAGCAGTATGAACAATACCAGTACCAGATTCTGTTGTTATGTAATCACCTCCCAAAATTACCGGACAAAGTTTATCTTTAGTTGGATGCTTATATTCAATACCCTCTAATTTAGAACCACTTATATCAAATAATATGTTCAGTTCTATATTTAGTTTTTCTTGAATTGTTTTTAATAAATCTTTCGCAAAAATAAAAATATTTTCATGATTATCAGAAGCGACTACATAATTAACTTTAGGATTAACTGCAACTGCCTCGTTAGCGGGCAATGTCCAAGGTGTAGTTGTCCAAATTAAAATATTATAGTTTAAGTTATTATTTGAATTATGTTTATTGAAATTATGTGATTCAAGTTTTGATTTAATATGTTTAGTACAAGATGTGATTCTGAAAGATACATAAATACTTTTTGAGATATGTTCATCTGGATATTCCAACTCAGCCTCAGCCAAAGCAGTTCTTGAACTAGGGCTCCAATGTACAGGCTTTAAACCTCTAAATATATATCCTTTAAGAAACATTTTTCCAAATACTTCAATTTGAGCTGATTCATAATTTTTTCTCAAAGTAAGGTATGGATTTTCCCAGTCTCCCCAAATAGCCCATCTTTTAAAACCTTCCATTTGAGAATAAATTTGTTTTTTTGCATATTCCGCAGCCTTTTGACGAAGTCCTAAAATATCTAAATTTCTTCTTTCTTCATTTCTTAATTTTTGAAGTACTTTTAATTCAATTGGTAAGCCATGACAATCCCATCCGGGCACAAAATATACTCTATATCCATTAAGTATTTTATATTTATTAATAAAATCTTTTAAAACTTTATTTAGGGCATGACCCATATGAAGAGGTCCATTTGCGTAAGGAGGACCATCATGAAGAGTAAAATTTTTTCCTTCATTAGTTAAACCTAAATTCATATCAATTTTATTTTCAGACCAAAATTTTTGGATCTCTGGTTCTCTTTGAACTGAGTTAGCCCTCATTGAAAAGTTAGTCTTTAAAAGATTTAGTGAATCTTTGTAAGAAATTTTAGATGACTTATGATTTTTTTTCTCAGACATATTTTTCTAGGTGAAAATTATTATTTATCAATTTTGGTATTTTCAGGTTTAATTTTTTCTTCATTAATTATATCT
>CACOCT010000018.1 GCA_902625845.1 uncultured Prochlorococcus sp.
TTGTAGATGATCACTTAAGTTCTCAATTCTTTTATAACGCATAGCAATTTGCACTTCAACTGTGTGCGATCTTTTTTGAAAATCTACATATCTGACTTTTGCAATTATTTTCATTTAATTTTCTCCTCAAAATCTTTGAATGATGATTGCATCTGACCTGTATTTTCTACTGGATCAAACTTGTCATACCCTTTAAGTCTTTTCCACTTGTCATATAAGTGACCCAATATCCATCCCTGAGAAAGACTTTTAGCACCATTCTCTAATAGTTCAAGATAACGTTTGTTACTTGTGTAGTTCTTATATTCTTCTTTCCAGTTTGAATCATCATATTTTTTCATTGTTCTTCCTCCTGTTTCTTCTTTAGTTTTTCGTATTCAACGTGCAAAACACCTAAACGCCAAGCACCTTTCAATCCTTTTACTCCTTCAGTGAGCAGTTTTATATCTGAAAGTGAATGTTACTTCATTTCCAAGAACTCTTTTTTCCAAGAAGTATCATCCCATTGAGTCATTAGATTGCTACCTCCACTTTTTCATTATCAGCAATAATTCTTCTAATAGTTTTTACTGCTACACCTGTTTGCTCTTGGATTGATCTTAAAGATTCTCCTTCCTCTCTTAGTCTTAATACCAATTTTTCTTTTTTAGCAGATGTCTTTGGTCTTCCACCTAAGTTGCCACCTGTCTTTCTGCGATATTCAACACTTTGAATTGTTCTTTCCTGAGTTAATTCTATCTCAACTTCGTTTAATCCAGTTAATAAACCAATAAGAACAGGTGCAAACTTTCCAAGTGCTTCAGTATTAATCAAACCATCAAGCGTAATTACGTTGACTCCCTCTGCTTGTAATTCATGTAATCTGTTAATAACTTCTCTTTGCGTTCTTCCAAGTCTGCTAAGTGAAGTAAGCTTGAGAGTATCTCCTTTCCTAAGTGATGAAAGGCACTTCATTAGTTCTGGTCTATCTTTTTCTGCCTTCCTTGTAGATACAATCTCTTCAAATACGATCTCACACCCTGCTTGTCTTAATGCTTCTACTCCATCAGCATTATTTTGCTTTGATGTGGATTTTCTGCTGTAACCAATTATTTTGTTCATGTGGTTGAAACCTACCCTGTTTCTACCATTCTATCACAAAAGCAACCCCACACCCTTTCTATCACATAATTTTAATGAAATATTCCAGATTGAGGTTGTTTTGTTATCAATTTAAAAGTGTGGTCATTATCCTTCAGTTATTCCCACACCCATATAAGACAAAAATAAAGGGGCATGTGTTTGCCCCTTTCGAGTCTTGAACTTCGTTTTCCTAAATGTTTGAAGTTCCTGTGACTCCTGTATTCTTTATACTCCTATCAAATAGAGAAATATAGTGCTGAGAACCACAAAGCATTATTACTTGAGCAAAAACACTCTAGAAATTAAATATAAATCGAGCGACAATATAAAAAAGATATAGGAGGAATTATGAAACTTACTACTCCTTTCACCATTCTTAATCGAAAATTCAATGAGATGGATTTGATAAGACATGCTTTGAAATCAAAAGAAAAGTTTGCAACTGAAAGATTGCATAATGACTATAGAAAAATGTTTAAATCTGATCCTTGTATTATGTATTGCGAAAAGGAGAATCCAACTATTAGCAATGGGTATGTGTAATTTGTTATGACTAAGTTCAATAGTTATTAATACATGCATTCTTGTTCCTAAAACCGACCTATAAATTTAATAACAATAGGAGGATAATTAAATCATAGATCTAGGAGGTCTTATGAAACTATTCAATCAATTTTCAATCCTTCCAAGATACCTAAATGCATTTAATTATGCAGGTGAAAAGATGAAGGCAACTCCAAAAGAACTTGAGAAATGTCCACCTGAGATTAAGGACTTTTGGGAGAAAGAATGTATGGAACATCCAACTAATGGTCATTGTTTAATATATTGCGACTGAGGGTAAAAACTTTAATTAATAGATATTATTTAAATGACCAATCAAATAACAGAATGACCAATAAACTAATCAATGGCAGATTGGTCATGTTGTCATATTATGTCGCTAATTGCCCTTTCTCTGAACTGCAGAATATACAAATTAAAACGTGATGACTGCCTATAGGACATAAAAGATGCCTATAGGTATAGACATCACTTAGGCATCTTCAGTTTTAACTGTTGCATAAAAACTCCCTGGGCGAAAGTCGGGTTGACCTATGGTGATAGTCGGTGACTGCGTATGAGATAAAAAATCCACGAAATTGAGATATCTCCCCAACATATCCCCAACACGATGAATCAAGAAAATCGTCCTTTTTTAAGCATAAAAGAAGTATCGGAACTTCTTGGAATTTCAGTATCAACAATTAATCGCCTAATCAAAAGAGGTGACTTTCCTCCAAAAATAAAAATATCTCCGAAAAGAATGATTTTTATGAAAAGAGAAGTAGATGAATGGATTAAAAGTAAAAAAGATAACAACCCAATTACTAAAAAATAAAGGGGCATGTGTTTGCCCCTTTCGAGTCTTGAACTTCTTTTCCTAAATGAGTGGTGCTTTGAAGTTCCTGTGACTCCTGTATTCTTTATACTCCTATAAAATAGAGAAATATAGTGCTGAGAACCACAAAGCATTATTACTTGAGCAAAAACCACCAAACTTAGTCATAGACTCGATTTTGCTCCCTTCAGAATCGCCTGTAAGGGGGTTGAGATTGAATCCCCTTGTATCCATACCCTTCAATTATGGCAATTACACTTGCCACCTTTCCATGCTGAACATTTCTTCTTTTTACATTTCCACTTTTTTTTCTTCTTCATAACCCAATTAAAAGTGAGAAACCCTCCTAGAAGTTGGTTTCCTAGAAGGGATTTTTAATCTCTTTGCAGAGAAAAAGAGGAATGTCGCCTCATTAGTTTTATAGCAAATTTATTACAGCAATAATCCTTGCTTAACTAATAAATTTCCCCAATTTTCAAGAAATTCAAATTTTCTCTGAGAGATTAAAATTAAGCATGGATCAAATATGTTCTTATTGGAAAAAGATTTAATGTTGATTTGTGGCCTTTTGTTAATTAATTTGAGTTTTGATATCTTATAAATTTTACTCTTGATTAAGGGCACTATATTTCATTAATTCTTTTTAAATTTGGGCTCACTCCAATTCGCTCTTGCTACTTTAATTCAAATAATGTAACTTTTAAAAGACAAATTAAAATAATAAATTAATATTATTTTAAAAACAAATTATGCTTGAAAAATTTTTGACCAAACTAAAAAGTTTAAAAACAAAACAGAAGATATTTTTAGTAGTTTTTGCAGGATTATTTTTAATTCAATATCTTTTTAATATTGATACAGACAATTATCCTTACACGAACTTTTTTTATGCTTTTATTTTCCAGCTGATCGGCATTTTTGTTGCTTTATCAAGAAGAAATAAGTCTAGAAAATTAATTAAGGATAAATCTTTTAAAGATATCATTTTGAATGACTATAGCCTCTCATACTATGCATCATTATCAATTCTTTCGATTTCATACGCAATTATTCAAGGGGCTTTAGTAGGCGCTTCATTTGGATTTATCTTTTTAGCTGTAGGCCATCTTAATACAAAGGCTTTATTCACAAATATAGGTTATTGGGCTGCTTGTTGGCTTTTAGTATGTTTATCAAGAGTTGCTATTGAGGCTGTTTCTTTAGTCTTCAGAGTTGCGCAAGATTTTTCTAAGCAAGTAAATAAAGAAGATAATTAAATATAGAAATAGGATCATTGGCAAACCATTTAGTAATACAAATTTTCTAAATAGCAGGGGATAAATTAGGGGATATTTTTGCTTGCTTTCTTATGATTTTCATCTCATGTCGTGTCATATATTGCCATCAAGACTCACTCCGAATCACTTTCTCTCCGTATCTAATCAGTGCCATAACGTCCCTTGGTGTCCCAGAAGGTAGTATATAACTGAAGTTTGAAACGGTGTTAAGTCTCCTGAATTCCCATATAGTGCCATAAAGAATAGTCAAAAAGGGGGGGGAATTAGGGGGTAATTTAAAATTTTGAAAAATTTATAATAATCCAGCCATATTGATACTTTTATTTGTCCCACAGGGGGTAAGAATTTTGATGATAGGGGTTAAAATCTTTTAACCCACGATCAGGGGTAAAATTTTTTATAAATTAATCTGAAAAATTAATAACACAATCATAGTCAGAATTTTGGTGCAAAATAACTGATTATATTCCTCGAATACACGAATACATATATCTCTGTTTTTCATTAGAATCAGACGGATTAAGACGAGTTCATAATCGCTTAAACCTAGTGATATGACTGATTAAAGGGATTCACAAGGATTCAGACAAATTTATTCTAACTCAAACACGTGTTGTTGGTATTGTTGTTGGTAAACGCTTCCTTGTTGTTGGTAAGATTTTCTTGGTACCAGGAAATATCATCTTTAAACTTGAATTTTTAAATTGAAGACTTAAAACTTAAAATTAATGTATACATTAAATATTGCATTTATAATTTTAATATATTCATAAAATTCAGAAAATGAGTTTATTTAAAATTTTCTCTATCTCATCATTATCAGGCATTCTTCTGACAACTTTACCTGCATCTGCAAGTTACATATATGTTAATGGTTGGGGAATGCAAGGTAGTGTTCAGGCATGTATTAATGATGGTAAAAGAGTTGCTAAAGATTTACAATTTAAACTTGACCAAGATACAGCATGGGATGACGCTTCACAGAGAAGTGGCGCTCTTTTTGCTACTTATAAAGGGTACACTGATGTTTCATTAAATTATAGGTGCGATGGGAACACAGGAGTTATGTCTTTTGGTATTAGTGGTCCAAGTAATGATAGAACTTATCAACTCTATAGTGAATTTTTTGATGCTTTACCATAGATCTGCGGATCTTCTTTATGATAGACGGAATGACTTATTTTCTAGTTGTTCTCTAGACTCAGCAAATAAAATTTAGGGATGTTAATTTGCTCGCTAAGTAACATTTTTACATGTTGTTGGTAAATGTACGAATTTTGAATATTACCCTTTCAATCAAATTCAGATGGGGTCATACATGTTCAAACGAAAATCCTCTCTCTCCGTACCTAATCAATCCCATACCGTCTCATGGCATCCCAGAAGATAGTAAATAACTGAAGTTTGAAGCGGTGTTAAGTCTCCTGACTTCCCATATAGTGCCACAAAGAACAGGCAAAAAGGTGGTAAATTAGGGGGTAATTTAAAATTTTGAAAAATTTATAATATTCCAGTCGTATTAATACTTTTATGTGTCCCACATGGGGTAAGAATTTTGATGATAGGGCGTAAAATCTTTTGACCCAACATCAGGGGTAAAATTTTTTATAAATTAATCTAAAAAATTAATAACACAATCATAGTAAGATTTTTGGTGCAAAATAACTGCTTATATTCCTCGAATACACGAATACATATATCTCCGTTTTTATTACGAAGCAAGAAAATTCATAGAGTCCCAAAAGTCAAGTTATAACAGGGAAGTGCAGAGTTAAGCAAAACCAGAGACACCCAGATAATAGCATTAAATATTTTTTTGTAGAGGATAAAATAGTGGATAAAATAATTTGCTATTATGGGATAAAATTTGTTGTTTTTGACAGGATAATTAAATTTAAAAGTAATTATTATTTCCTTACATGAGTTGGGCAGATGATTAGAAAAAAAATCTTATTTGGGTTAATATTTTTGAGTTTTTTATCTCCCGTAAATTCTGAAACTAATGAAAAGAAAGAATATCAGTATCCAAAGTATTCTTTCTATTCAAAATGTTTAGATGATTCGCCTCAGAGAATGAGTAATGGATTGGTTTATGGTTGTTCTTTGCAAGCAATAGAAAAACTTGATGCCTTAATCAAATCAAGGTTAAATTCGAAAGGAGAATGTTATAAAAATTTTGAAAAATATGGATCTCATGCTTGTGTATTAAAAAAAAGTCAGGATGCCTTTGAAAAATATGTTAATGCTACATGTAAGGAAAATAAATATGGTGTGATGTATCCATATTGTGAAATGATGCTAAAAAAAGATCGGTTAATATGGTTAGATAAGACTCTTTGAATTTTAATGATCGACAATGAGAATAGATTCAGAAAAACTCATAAAATAAAAATCAAATAAATGGAGGTTAATCACATATGAAAAAAAGAACTTTCCTAATAGGTCTATTTTTATCACTAACACCTCTCTCTCAAACAATACTTAAGACTCTTGTAGTGGTTTCATCCGGTGTAATAAGTTTATCTTCAATATCAAGTGTGAATGCTCAATTCTTATAAGTTTGCAGAACAAATAAATGTCTGTAAAATTAGAACTAAAAATAGTTTTTATAAAATAAAGTTTCTTATGGACTCAACTTTAAAACCATATGGTCATTCAACTATGATCACACTAGGTTTTGTGATACAGATATTAATTTCAATCTTTTATCTTATTTCGATAGGAATGGCATTCGCTCTTGGTAATTTTTTAGTTGAGTATGGACCTGCTTACCAGATTTTCTATTTTATTGGATCACCTATTCTTGTATTTTTTTCTTTTTTAATTTTATTGAAATTAAGGAAAAAGCAAATTGAAGCATTTTCTCTAATTAAGATAATTTTCCCCATCGCTATTTCTATTTCTACCATAATTTTTATAGAAGGACTTGCTTTGCCTGTACCTTTACAATTAACAGAGTTTTTTAATGTGATATTAAATATTGGTGTTTTGTTGTATTGGAATAATCCCGCTCATGTCCAATACTTTAGGTCATTCAAAAATTGAAGGTAGGAAATACCAAATTTCCTCTTTTCCCCTTTCATATGGTGTCATTTACTACCATAGTGGTTCACTATTTCAACCTCCCTCTCCGTGATTATTCGGTTTGAAGAAGTAATATATAATCCCAAACCCATTTGCATCAAGCGAAAATCTACAAAGTAAAATATCTTGGATACCCATATTGTGTTATATATTTTTTCTCTTTGATGTTGGTATTGTTGTTAGGAAATAAATCTTTTTTGTTGGTAATATTCTAGTTAAAGCAATCCTTTAAAAGGATTATGTTGTAAATAATTCCTTATGAATTTTTTTTAGATCAATTGTAGAACTTATTATAAAATCTGCGCCTGCAGTTTTAAGCTTAGATTCATATTGAAATTTTCTTTTATAGTTTCCTTTTGTTTTTAAATGCGGAGGTATTACGCCTATGCTGATGAACCTTTGAGAAGGGTATAACTCTTTAGCATTAATGATTGTTTGAATATCAGCGATAGTATCGCCAACATAAGCGACTGGTGGACAATTGTTACCAAAATCTTCCTCTAGTAACTTATTCGCTAACTTAAGAAAACCTTCAGGGTTTGGCTTGTCTGGTGCATCGTTCATAGCTATTAAGGGTGGATTAATAAGACTAAGCCTATTTTCTAAAATAAATTTAGCCGAGGGCAGCTCTGCTCCACTTACGAAGCCCCATTTTATTTTATTTAAGGTAAGGAAATTAAAAAAATTCTTATCGACTAAAAGTTTTTCGTTATTTATAAACCCAGACCAGTTCATATGATTTTCATTAGGATTACAACCAAAGTAAAGTTTCTCAAAACTGTTAATGATTTTATCTCTTGAAGGTGGCTTCAAAGAGAGTTTATTTTTATTAATAAATCGCTTAATAAGTTCAAGAGTTAAATCCCAATCATTATTCCATATCCCTTCATTCTTTAGTTCATCAATATCATAAGTACTTGGTTCCCAATTACAGTAATTAAGTACAGTTTTTTGAACCGAGAGTCTATAGCTATTTGACACATCTCTTATGACGCCATCTATATCAAAAAGTATTAACCCTCGAGTTTGCAAAGTTTTTGATACATAATTCCTAAAATATTATATTCAGAAATCAAGTGGCGAAGAAGAAATTTTATCCTTTGTTTTATTCATAAATATATTTTTTAAAAAAGTTTATTAAAATCATGTGTTTTTAATATAGAAAAAGAACGTAATAAAAATATAGTTATAAAAACATTAATAAAATTTTAATATATCAATCATTGTTAATAAATATTATAATTAAAACTGTTATTTTTATACTTTTTTGATACAGTTTAAAACATGAGTATTAAATTCTTTGAAGAATAAATTTATTAGAAAGAAACTTCTATCAGAAAAAAAATCTGATAGAAAGCTAATTGGTTATGCGAGGGCTATAGATAATGAAATTGATTATTTAAATAAACAAATATACGATTTGAATAATTCTGGTTGTAATTTAATTTTTTCTGAGATTATTAGTTTATCTGCGGAGAATAAACCAGAACTCCAAAATGCATTTAATGCTTTATCTCCAGGAGATATTTTGATAGTAGATAAGTTAGATAGAGCTTTTTACTCTAAGGATGATTGTCTAAATGGTTTAAATATACTATTTCAGAAAGGCATAGATTTAAAAATCCTATCAAGTAATTTTTCAACATCTGAGAGATATGAACCTTTTCTATTAATTTTAAAAGTTTTATTGGAATTAGAGAATTTAGAAAAAGATATTTCAGGTGAAAAAAAGAGAGAGATGCTAAAAAACAGAAAGGTTATTGGTTTAAATTTAGGTGGGAGGCCTAAAATTAGTAAAATAAAAGAAACATTAGTATTACGATTGCGAAATGAAGGTTATTCATATCGAACTATTAGATCTCAAACAGGAGTCGCATTGTCAACAATAAGAAGAATTATTCTCGATTCAGAGTGTAATAATTAAATGAAAGATAAAAAAATTGAAAAATTAATAAAAGAAATTTTTAAAGATATAGCGCTTCGTTTGTATGAATTAAATTATAAAGATAGAAATAGTTTATTAGCTGAATATCGAGAATGGATACATGAAGATTTTAAGAAGGAAAATATATTAATGCTGCCTTATGAGGCTTATACAATTAGAGTAGAAAAGTTTAAGGAAGATTCATAAGTTTTTATGAATGCATAAATTCATAAATTGCTTTTGAAAATTCTGGTAAGAATTTATTATCATTTGCAAATTCTTTTCCCTCTGTAAAAACTACAAGTAATGTTTTACTTTGATTTTCATTAATCCACCAAGCAGCATCATGCCTAGCCTCTGACATCAAACCTGCTTTACTCCAAAAAGGAATCTTTTGCGGTAAACCCTCGCCTAAAAAACCATTTATTTGATTTGCATCCTTGTCTTTGGATTGTTCCTTATTTTCTCTGAGCAAGCAATTCTTTAAATTTATATTTTTGTCATTAAAGCTAATATTCTGCATAATTTCTTCCATAATTCTTGCAGTCCCATCAGTTGTCATGGCATTTCTGTTTTTGTTAGAAGTACCATAGAAATCTTTTTCTCTCCCATATGGACTATCTTCCCAAGTCTTTTGACAACAATTGAAATCTTGTAATTCTTCCCAATTGAGAGTCTTTAACCAATCATTAATGATTGTTCTCTGATATTTCCATCGATTAAATATTTCTTTTTCTAATGAAGGTCCACTTGTTGTCCCAGTAAGGATATCTACAATAAAACTTGTAGCATCATTGCTAGAATTTTGAAGCATTTCTTGAATAGCCTCATCCACTTGTATGTCGCGGAAAATTGTTTTAGTTTCTATCCACTCGTAAATTGCTAGTGAGTATACTAATTTAACAATACTTGCAGGGTAAATCTTTTTACGATTATTGATTCCATATCCATAACCTTTCTTAGAACTTGCCTCATAATTTATCCAAGTAATAGCAATATTATTTAGTTTACGATGATATCTTTCATGGCATAATTTATTTAAAAGATCTTGTAGCATTATTCCTAATTTTTCGTTTATAAAATAGAAGGACATTGAAATAAAATATATGGATAATTTACTATTATTTAATCAAACAAATTTTTCGAAATCCAATTGGTGGAAATTAAAAATTAATACATTAGGTTATAAGAATGAACTTGGTTATCAAATAGTTACTGAAATAGCTAAAAATAGGTGTTTTAGAATTATAGAGGAAGATTTAAAAAGAAAAAATCATAAATTTAAATCAAGATATTTAGTTCAATTATTTGAAGATGGTTATTTATGTTGGATTAATATTAAAGGATTAGAGATTGAAAGATGTTCAAACAATTTTCAAAAGAGATTTTTATGCGATGAATTATTTATTCAAAATAAAATACCTTTTATTTTAGATTGGATAGTTTTACAGTCAAAAAAATTAAATAACTATAAGTGGGGAGGAACTTTAGGACCTGATTTCGATTGTTCTGGCCTTATTCAGGCAGCATTTATGCTGCAAGAAATATATATTCCAAGAGATTCTTTTCAAATTATGCGTTTTTGTCAGCATCTTTTTAATTTCCCAGGGGAAATAGACCAACTTAAAATGGGTGATCTTTTATTTTTTGGAGATAATAATGTATGTAATCATGTAGCAATATATTATCAAAATGGTATTTATTACCATTCTTCAGGAGTTGAATTTGGAAGAAATGGCATATCTAAAGAAAATTTATATGAATCTCAAGATGATGATAAAACTTCGAGATACTATAGATCGAAATTAATCTGTGCTGGAAGAGTGACTAGATCATATCTATGGAATAAGACTTTAAGGTAATTGAATTAATAATTTAACCCGCGTTCCCAAGACTTCTTATCATTGGCATTATTGTATCAAGATGCAATGTCCCGCAGATAAGCCATGCAAAGACAGCACCTCCGCATCCTCCTAACCAAAAGCCACTTGTAAAGTCATTCCAGCCCTCTCTTGTAAAAAGATCTTTTGGTGGATTATCTACAGTGCAGTCTTGAGGTTGAACATTTGGGGATTTCCCTGGAGAATTATATAGAAGTAATAATGCAGTTAATATATGAACTGCTCCAATAGCTCCTAATAAACCAACAGTTAAAGCAAAATCTGAATTTCTTAATGGACCTGTCATAGTGAATGGGCCATATAGTAGATAGCCAAAAGCTGCTCCAGTTTCTAAACCTCTAAAATTATTTGAAATTCCTGCTCTATAAAAAGGTAAATTATTTATGAAGGCTTTTGTGACATATCCACTGTTAACAGGAGTTGCTAAATTTCCAACACAAGGATCAGTAACAGTTTTAATTTCCCAATTTTTTGCAGCTCCATAATCTGCATCATCTAAGAATTTATCTTCAGTTTGAATTTGATCGATTGAATTAGATTTGTCTTTTTGTGAATCCATTTTTATTAATTTAGAATTTGATTTTTATTCAGTTGCTGTAATATATCTTCCAATTAAAACTATAAAAACAGCAGGAACAAGTATTCCTATTAATGGAACAAAAAGGGATGGTAACCAACTTGCAACCATATCAGAAGACATAATATAAGATATATTTTTATTACTCTAGTTCAAATAATTTCATATGTGGTAATTATATTACTAGATGATATAAAAATTTATTAACTTTTTATGCTTAAATTAATTTCTCTAATTCTTATAATTAGCATTATTGTTTTTTTAATTTTTTATAAAAAAGAATATATTTTTAATAAATTAAAAACTAAAAAAAATTTGTCGCGTCCAACTATTTTTGATGATGGTAAATCTAAATTAAAAAAATTTAAATTAAATTTAAATAATTCAGATTTAAATAATATAAATAATTTTTCAAATCATAAGAAATCCATTTTAAGAAAAGAAATGTTAGATCTTTTTAAAGGTTCAAAAGAAGAGAAAATTAAGGCTTTAAAAATAGCTGAATTTTTATCTGATAAATCAATTTTGCCGATATTAAAAATAGGTTTAAAAGATATGGATTCAGATATTGTAAAAGTATCTGCTAAATTAATTCAAAAATTTAAATAGTTATAATTTATTTTTAGTTTCACCTAATACAGACCTTATTCTATAAATTGGTCTATTTTGGCTTTCATGATAAGTTCTTATTAGTAATTCGCCCAATAATCCAAAACTGAATAATTGAACTCCGGCGATACCTAATATTAATGCAAACATTAGAAGTGGTCTGCTTCCAATATCTTCTCCTAAAAATTTTACTAGTATCAAATAAGAGCTAATAATAAGGCTACTAACTATACTTACTATCCCAATAAATCCAAAAACATACATTGGCCTAGTGAGAAATTTATTCATAAACCAGACTGTTAGTAAATCCATTAAGACTCTAAATGTTCTGTCAATTCCATATTTGCTGCTACCATATATTCTGCTTCTATGATTTACTTTTATTTCTTTTATTTTTGCCCCTTCTATATTGGCTAAAATAGGAATAAATCTATGTAGCTCTCCGTATAATTTAATATCTTTAACTATTTCTTTTCTAAAAGCTTTTAGTGAACATCCATAATCATGAAGATTGATTCCCGTGACAAAACCTATTAGTTTGTTTGCTATCTTTGAAGGGATACGACGACTTATTAGTTTATCTTTCCTTTCAAATCTCCATCCGCATACTAAGTCATAACCTTCTTTAATAGTTTGAATTAATTTTGGAATATCATTAGGATCATTTTGCAAATCTCCATCTAAGGAAATTATAATTTCGCCATTAGTATATTCAAAACCAGCTGCTATAGCAGCTGTTTGCCCATAATTTTTTCTTAAATTAAGTACTTTTAATTCTTTTATATTTAATGATAGTTTATTTAAAATTTGCAGAGTTGAATCATTAGAACCATCATTAACTAAAATTAGTTCGAAATAGATATTATTTGCATTCATTACTTTAAGAATCTCTTTAGTAAGTAATTCAACGCTCTCACTTTCGTTATAAATTGGAATTACTATTGAAACTAAATCATTTAATTCATTCATAAAGAGTGTGGAATTTAAATCTTATTTTAACTGATGTCTTTTAAGGAAAATTGCAAAAAAAAAAGAGCCACTTTCGTGACTCTTTTTGATGCGGTGATTAACCAAATTTACCTGAGGTTGAGGCTATTACGAAAGCTCCAAAAGTTAGTATGTTTCCAATTGTGAAATGTGCTAATCCTACTAGTCTTGCTTGAACAATTGATAGAGCAACAGGCTTGTCTCTCCATCCCACTAAGTTAGCAATTGGTGTCCTTTGGTGAGCCCATACTAGAGTTTCAATTAATTCTTGCCAATAACCTCTCCAAGAGATAAGGAACATAAATCCTGTTGCCCATACTAAGTGACCAAATAAGAACATCCATGCCCACACTGATAAAGCATTCACCCCGAATGGGTTATAACCATTTATAAGTTGTGCTGAATTTAACCATAAATAATCTCTAAACCAACCCATGAGATATGTTCCTGACTCGTTAAATTGAGCTACATTACCTTGCCATATTGCTAAATGTTTCCAATGCCAATAGAAAGTGACCCAAGCAATTAGATTAAGAGCCCAAAACATTGCTAAATACATTGCGTCCCAAGATGAACTATCACAAGTTCCTCCTCTTCCAGGCCCATCGCAAGGGAAAGCATATCCAAGATCTTTTTTGTCAGGTATTAATTTTGTACCTCTAGCATCAAGAGCACCCTTAATTAAAATTAATGCAGTTGTATGCAATCCTAGAGCAATAGCATGATGAACTAAGAAGTCTGCCGGACCAATTGGTAGGAAAGCACTAAGTGCATCTTGTCTATTAATTAAATCCATCCAGTAGTGATTACCAGGTAATGAGTTGGCTGCAACGCTCGCAGCACTTGTTGGATCAGATAATAAAGCATTGAATCCATACATCATTTTTCCTTGGGCAGCCTGAACAAATTGAGCGAACACTGGTTCAATTAATATTTGTTTCTCAGGTGTACCAAAAGCAACTACAACATCATTATGGACATATATACCCAAGGTATGGAATCCAAGAAGCATTGTAACCCAGCTTAGGTGGCTTATTAAAGCTTCTTTTGTACCTAGGACTCTTGCTAAAACATTATCTTTGTTTAATTCAGGATCATAATCTCTTACAAAGAATATTGCACCATGGGCAAATGCTCCAACCATTAAAAACATCGCGATGTATTGGTGGTGAGTATATAAAGCTGATTGAGTTGTGTAGTCTCTTGCAATAAATGCATATGAAGGTAATGCACCCATATGTTGAGCAACTAATGAAGTTGCTACTCCAAGAGCTGCGAGAGCCAAACCTAATTGGAAGTGAAGCGAATTATTTAAAGTCTCATATATTCCATCATGATTAATACCAAAACTTCCTTTATGAGGATCCATTGGATGTCTTGTGTTATGTGCTTCTGTAATTTCCTTTAAACTATGACCAATACCAAATGTTGTTCTGTACATATGACCAGCGATGATAAAAACGGTACCTATCGCAATATGATGATGAGCAATATCAGTTAGCCATAAAGCTTCACTTTGTGGATGAAGACCTCCTAAAAAGGTAAATATTGCTGTGCCAGCACCTTGAGTTGTACCAAAAACCGCATCTAATGAATCTGGGTTTTGTGCATAAGCTCCCCAATTTAATGTAAAGAAAGGAGCAAGGCCTGCAGGGTGAGGTAATACTGTTAACCAATTATCCCAACCTACGTGTTGACCCCTAGATTCAGGAATTGCTACATGAACGAGGTGACCAGTCCATGCAATACTGCTGAAACCGAAAAGAACTGAAAGATGATGATTTAATCTTGTCTCAGCATTTTTAAACCAAGCTAATGAAGGTCTGAATTTTGGCTGAAGATGTAACCAACCAGCAAATAGAGTCCAACATGCGAGAATACTCATAAAAATGGAGGCTTGGAATAGTTGCTCGTTAGTTCTCATCCCAATTGTGTACCACCAATGATAAAGTCCGGAGTAAGCAATATTTACAGGACCTTGAGCACCTGCTTGTGACATGGCTTCAGTAATACCTTTACCAAAATGTGGATCCCAGATAGCATGAGCGATAGGACGAACATGGAGTGGATCTAATACCCACTGCTCAAAATTACCTTGCCACGCAATATGAAATAAATTACCAGCTACCCATAAGGCAATGATAGCTAAGTGACCGAAATGGGTAGAGAAAAGCTTTTGATAAAGTTTTTCTTCTGTCATGCCATCATGACTTTCAAAATCATGAGCTGTAGCAATTCCATACCAGATTCTTCTGGTGGTTGGGTCCTGAGCCAGACCCTGGTTAAATGATGGAAATTTTTTGGTTACCATTTGATTAATAAGGAAAGTTCAGGTTTAGCCCAGACCGAAAAGGCGAGCGTGGAAAAAGGCCCATGTTGTGGCAATACCTCCAACAAGGAAATGAGTCACTCCAACAGCTCTACCTTGGGTAATTGATAAAGCTCTCGGTTGAATAACTGGGGCAACTTTAAGTTTGTTGTGAGCCCATAATATTGATTCAAAAAGTTCTTGCCAATATCCTCTACCACTGAATAGGAACATTAAACTAAATGCCCATATAAAGTGAGCCCCAAGAAACATTAAGCCATACATGCTAATAGCTTGACCATAGCTAGTTAAAACTTGAGAAGCTTGTGCCCAAAGGAAATCACGTAACCAACCATTAACAGTGATTGAACTTTGCGCAAAATTACCTCCTGTTAATCCCCAGACATCACTTTGCATTTTCCAAGAGAAATGGAATATTACTATAGAAATACAGTTATACATCCAAAATAATCCTAGGAAAACATGATCCCATGCAGATACCTGACATGTACCACCTCTACCTGGACCGTCACAAGGGAATCTAAATCCTAAGGAAGCTTTATCAGGAATTAATCTGGAATTTCTTGAATAAAGTACCCCTTTTAATAGGATTAATACGCAGACATGAATTTGGAAAGCATGAATATGATGAATCATAAAGTCTGCTGTGCCAAGAGGTATACCTGTCATTGCAACTTTGCCGCCAATAGTTAATGTATCTCCATTAAAAACTTGACTTACACCATTACCAGTTAGAAGTGTTGTACCTATACCTGAAGATTGAATATTTTGCACCCACTGAGCAAATACAGGCTGTAATGAAATTGCTTTATCACTAAACATATCATCAGGTCTACCCAATGCTCTCATCGTATCGTTATGGACATATAAACCAAAACTATGAAAGCCTAGAAACATACATGCCCAGTTTAAGTGACTTATAATCGCATCTCGTGCTTTCAGTATTCTATCGAGTACATTATCTATATTTTTTGCAGGGTCATAATCTCGAACCATAGCAATAGCAGCATGAGCTCCTGCTCCAACAATGAATAAAGCACCAATCCACATGTGATGAGTAAAACATCCTAAAACAGTCATATAATCAATAGCCATATACGGGTAAGGAGGCATCGCATACATGTGATGAGAAATAATTATTGATAACGATCCCAGCATTGCAAGGTTTACAGATAATTGAGCATGTCTACTTTCAGCCATAAATTCAAATAATCCTTGATGACCTTTAGGTGCTGGAAATAAAAGTGGATCACCCTGTTGTGAATCCATAATTTCTTTCATACTGTGGCCAATACCATAATTAGTTCTATACATATGACCCGCAATTATAAACATGACAGCAATTGCTAAGTGATGATGTGAAATATCTGTCATCCAGAGGCTTCCTGTTACAGGATTTAATCCTCCTTTAAAAGTAAGGAAATCGGAATATGCCCACCAATTACCTGTGAAAAAGTTTTCAGCAGATCTTGCTGCTAAACCAGGAAAAATTTGACTAACAACAGCTGGATTACATAATTCATGAGGCATTGGCATGTCAGCTATTGATGCGATTGCAGTTCCATTTATAACTAGAGGCTTACCAGCATCGATAGCATCTAAGATCGCGGCAGTTGGAGCTCCTATATGAATACAATGACCTGCCCAGGCAAGTGAACCTAATCCTAATAAACCAGCAAGATGATGATTCATCATTGATTCAACATCTTGAAACCATTCCATCTTTGGAGCCGCTTTGTGGTAGTGGAAGATACCTGCATGTAACATTAAAGCTGCCATAACAACAGCTCCGATAGCTAATGCCATTAATTCAGTTTCGTTAGTTATCCCCCATGCTCTCCACATTTGAAAGATACCTGAACTTATCTGAATTCCGTTATAATTAGCACCTAGATCTCCATTTAACATTTCCTGTCCAACTATTGCCCAAACTTGTTGAGCGCCAGGCTTAACGTGAGTTGGATCTGCAAGCCACCCAGTGTAATTAGAAAATCTTGCTCCATGGAAAAATGCTGCGCTCATCCATATGAAAATTACAGCAAGATGTCCAAAATGAGCTGAAAATATTTTTCTTGTAGCTTCTTCAGCATCTCCGGAATGGATGTCAAAATCATGCGCATCAGCATGCAAATTCCATATCCATGTTGTTGACTTGGGACCTTTAGATAATTTACTGGACCAGAAACCAGGTTTATCTAATTTGCCAAAATCAATTGGTCTTGGATCTGCCTTTACTGGCTCAGCCAAGATTTTTTTGTTTTTTTCTCCACTTTCTGGTGGGCTGATGGTCATCTAAAACCTCAAAAGTTAATTAATCTTAATTACAGACTGGGTTTATCTGAAAAGATACTTATAATAATAAGCTTTCAAGGAACCCTACCGTCAGTAGTTAAAATATTCGTTCCCAAAACTATAAGATAAAGATTCTTTGATCATGTGAGAAAGTAACAAATGTTTCACTGATTGTTACTTAATCTTTATTTATGAGACTTCAAGCTATGACTGGAATATAAGCATAATTACTTACCTATGCGCTTTTTAATCTTAAATATTTTTTTATATTTTAAGTATATATGTATTAATCCAGTGACATGAGATGAAAATACTTTTAAATTTAGGATAATCAAAATTTTAA
>CACOCT010000019.1 GCA_902625845.1 uncultured Prochlorococcus sp.
TGGAAACACTTCTGTGATAAAGAAGCTGAAACCAATGGTTTTTTAACTGACATAGATGGAATTGGCCCAAAAACAGCTCAATTCTTAAAGAATTTTGGTATTCACGATGTTAAGCAATTAGCATCTTGTGATAAATCTAGATTAAAAAATAAATTATCTATTTATCATAAGGATGATTTTGGAAAGATTAATCAATTAATTGATCAATCAAAATCTTATTTATCAGGATTACCAATTTATCTGAAATCGTATAAAGATTCATTAGATTTATTGAAGAAACTAAACCAAGGTTTTTATGTGTTTGATATCGAATCAAACCCTGATGAAAACCATGACTTTTTATATGGCTTACTTTCAGTAGAAAATGTGCATGACCAAACTAAAAATTTTGTTTATAAACCCATATTGAATTTGACAAACAAAAATCAATCTAATCTAGAGATTTTCAAACAATTAAATTTAAGACTTAATTGGCCAATATTACACTTCGGAGAAACAGAAAAAATAACAATGATAAAGATGGCAAAAATGATTAATTTAAATAAATTTGAAATATATTCTTTAGAGTCAAGATTTATAGATTTGCACTTGCTTATTAGACAATCATGGATCCTTCCAATAAAAAATTACAGTTTAAAGACGATTGCAAATTGGGTAGGGTTTGATTGGAGCCAAAAAAATATAAGCGGATCTAAAGCTTTATATTGGTGGCTCCAATATCGCAATACGAACGAAAATTTATTTTTAGAGAAAATAATAAATTATAATAGAGATGATTGTAGAGCAACTTTAGAAATAATTAAATGGCATTTAGATAATGCTCAATAGACTCTAAAAGAAAACTGAACCTGTAGATTTTTCAACTATTATTGATCCTAAATTTGCATTAAAAAAAGTTTCAAATTGATTTAAATAATTCTTTTTCATCATGGCTAAACCAATTACTTTTTTAGAGTTAAGAAATAAATAACTAGTAATATTTCCAGTGATTGTATTATTATTTTCACTAATATAAATTTTTTTATCATTTAATTCAAAGTTTTTATTAGTAATATTAGCTGACCAAACTCTAATCTCTTGCTTTAAAGATGATATTCTTTTTAATCTTGCCATAGTCTCCTGCCCAAGATAACAGCCTTTATTAAAATCAATTAAATCATATAAACCTAATTCAAGTGGATTATTTTTACCATCGATTTCAGAATTTAATCTAGGGATAGCCTGCGAAAATTTCCACTCCGCTAGATTACTTGATTTTAACAATTGTAATTGATTGTCAATACAATATTTTCGAGGATCGCATTTAATAAAAATTTTTGGTTCAAATTTTCTCCAGGGCTGATTTTGTTCTACTTCCTGCAATCTAAAGATTAGTAAATTATCACTCAAGAAAACCTTATCAGAGGGGAAAATCATATTCTCGAAGAAATCTTTAATTTCTCTGATATCTCCCACAATATTAACGATTAACAATTTATCTTTATAAACATGAATTTCTAGCAATGCTCTCAAAATACCTTTTGGATTAAGCCAACATGTTTTCATAAATGGAACATCAAGATTCATATTAGTTGTCGTAATACCGTTTAAAAATCTTTTAGAGCCATCCCCCTCGACATAAAAGGATTCAAATTCTTCTAACCAAAAAATTTTTTTATTTTCTTTTTTAGTCATTAATAAAGTCTCGAATATTAAATAAACTCTTCAAAACAACTTTATTTTCCTTCAAAACATCAGCACCTCCCTCTCCTCTATCAACTATTGATAAAACCTCATTAACAACATAATTGTTCTCTCTCAATTTATTTATTGCTTTTAAGCAAGATCCTGCAGTTGTTACCACATCTTCTAAAACAGTTACAATAATATTGCTTTCAAGTTTTGGACCTTCAATAGCAGATTTAGTGCCATAATCTTTTACCTCTTTTCTAATTATTAAACCATCAAGAGGAATTCCCTTGTCTGCAGCCAACAAAATCACACCACTAACTAATGGATCTGCTCCTAAAGTTAATCCGGCAACAGCTTCAGTTTCAGAATTTATTAATTCTAAAAATAACTCGCTAATTAACTTTAATCCATACCCATTTAATGAAACAGTTTTACAATTTAAATAATGTCTACTTTGTTTACCTGAAGATAATTGAAAAGAGCCTTTTTTATAGGAATTTTTTTGCAAAAGATTAAGTAAGTTTGCCTTATTGTTATAAAAGTCTGGAGAAAAATTACTCATTATTAAAGCATTAATATATTTAAAGATTAGAAGAAAAAAAAGAAATCTCACAAAAGCTTACTAATTTGGTGCTTTTTGAAATATTATTTTTAGGTACTATAAAAATAGCTACCTTTTTTTATGTACTCATTTGGGGGTGTAGCAATCTGGTGAATGCAGCGAACTCATAATTCGCCTTAGGCGAGTTCAATCCTCGCCACCCCCATTAAATACTTGGCTTTGCATGAAAATAACACTTATCTTATTTTTATTGGCTTTCCCTGCTTTTTTTGCAGCTAGTGAACTTTCAGTACTATTAATAAGGCCGAGTAAGGTTCTAAGGTTAATTGAAGAAAAAAGGGAGGGAGCTAATTCAATACTTAAAATTCAAAAGAGATTTAGATCATCATTAATTTCATCACAATTTGGTGTAACTATTTCACTAATAGCAATAGGTTGGCTAGGTAATGGATTAGCTAGAGATTTCTGGGAGGGTAATTCTATTAAAACAAGATTCCTTGATCTTACTCTATTTCTAACAATTGTTTTCATTTCGACACTTATTTCAGGCCTTATACCAAAAGCAATTGTTATCAATAATCCTGAATCAACCGCTTTAAGATTAACGACTATCTTTGAAGCTGTAAGAAAAGGAATGAATCCTGTAGTGTCAATAATTGAATTTTTTGTAAGTGCATGCTTAAGATTATTAAAATTAAATAATAAATGGGATTCACTAAATTCTGGATTATCAGCAGGGGAGCTTGAAACACTTATAGAGACAAATAATGTTACCGGTTTAAAACCTGATGAAAAAAATATAATTGAAGGCGTTTTTGCTCTAAAAGATACTCAGGTAAAAGAAGTAATGATCCCAAGAGCTGAAATGGTTACATTGCCAAAAGATATTACTTTTTCTGAACTTATGAAGAAAGTAGATAAATCTCGTCATGCCAGATTCTTTGTTACCGGAGAATCTTTAGATGATGTCCTAGGTGTATTAGATCTACGTTATTTGGCTAAACCAATATCTAAAAGTCAATTAGGCGCTGATACATCATTAGAACCCTTCCTCTTACCAGTTACAAAAGTTTTAGAGACTTGTTCTTTAGCTGAGATTTTACCTTTAGTTAGAGATTACAACCCATTTTTACTTGTTGTAGATGAGCATGGGGGCACAGAAGGTTTAATAACAGCAGCTGATTTAACGGGAGAAATAGTTGGAGATGAAATGCAAAATAATAGTATTAATATTGAAATGAAACAGTTAGATAACTCACAAAAAAAATGGTCAATTGCTGGTAAAGCAGAAATTATTGAGATTAATAAAAAATTAGGATGTCACATTTTAGAAGGTGAAGATTATCATACTTTAGCAGGATTTCTTTTAGAAAGATTTCAAAAGGTTCCTAAAATTGGTGATATTTTAGAATTTAAAAATATAAAATTTGAAATAATTTCAATGTCAGGTCCCAAAATTGATCGTGTAAAAATAAATCTTATTGATAGCAAAAGTAGACATTCTATGCATGATAATAAAATATGAATATGGATTGTAAGATATGAAACTAGACTCGTATCCAGTCAAGGTTGGAGTCATAGGAATAGGGAATATGGGATGGCATCATGCAAGAGTCCTCAGCCTATTAAAGGACGCAGAATTAATTGGTGTGGCTGATCCAAATGAACAAAGAGGTCAATTAGCCAAAGACCAATTTCATTGTAATTGGTATAGCGATTATCACCAACTTCTATCTAAAGTCGACGCAATCTGTATAGCAGTTCCAACCCTACTACATCATCAAGTTGGATTAGATGCTCTTAAAGCAGGTTTACATGTTCTCATTGAAAAGCCAATAGCAGCAAGTAGAAAGGAAGCATCAGCACTAATAAGTGTTTCTAAAAATAAAAATTGTTTATTACAAGTTGGACATATTGAAAGGTTTAACCCAGCTTTTAGAGAATTAAATAAAATTATTAATGATGAAAAAATAGTTGTGTTAGAGGCGAGAAGACATAGTCCACATGCAGACAGAGCCAATGATGTCTCAGTTGTTATGGATCTTATGATTCATGATATTGACTTAGTTTTAGAATTAGTTAATTCAAAAATAAAAAAATTATCTGCTGTTGGAGGTAAAAATAAAGAAGGTTTAATCGACTATGTAAGCGCTACACTTGTTTTTGAAAACAATGTAATTGCAAACTTAACAGCAAGCAAAATGAGTCATAAAAAGATTAGAAGCTTAAGCGCACATTGCCAAAATGGGTTGGTAGAAACTGATTTCTTAAACCATAATCTTCAAATATATAGGAAATCTAATGAATCTTATTCTGCTGAACACGGAGAATTAGTTTATAGAAACGATGGCTTTGTAGAGGAGGTTAGCACAACTTCCATTGAACCACTCTATGCTGAATTAGAGCACTTTCTAAAATGCGTCCAGGGTAAAGAATCTCCAGAAGTTGATGGAGAACAAGCTTCAAGAGCATTGATTATTGCAGATTTTATTGAACATGCTGTAGAGAATCCTGGAGAAAGTATTCTCTTAGAAAATGCTATCTAAACAATTAATTATTTAAAACCAACTGCAGCTTGCCATACAAATACTAAAAGAAAAAAGAATAAAGGGATTAAAGGAAGAACATCAACTGTTGGAGCAAAAGCTTTGTATGCCTCAGGAAGTTCAGCAAATGTATTTAAAAAAATCGACACCTTCTAAATAAATTAATTACTATATGACGTTACCACGTATGATGAGCAATGGAGGATGTTTCCCACGGAGCGAAATCTATTGTAAAACAATTATCCTGAATTGATTGTGAAATTGCATTAGTAAACCGCACGATATGAGATATATTATGCAAACTTATTAATGTTAAACCCAATAATTCATTATTTCTAATTAAATGATGAAGATATGCACGAGAATAATTTTTACATGCTTCACATGTACAACTTTTATCAATTGGGCGAAAATCATCTCTAAAGCGAGCATTCCGTAAATTCCATCTCTCATTATTAAATAATGCAGTTCCATGACGCCCTAGCCTTGTAGGTAATACACAATCAAACAAATCAAATCCTTTTCCTATTGCAATTGAAATTTCTTGAAGAGAACCAATGCCCATTAAATATCTTGGTTTATTTGATGGCAAGAATTTTGGGACTAAGTTTATTACATTATGAATTTCATCTATAGACTCTCCTACACTTACTCCGCCTACTGCAATTCCGGGGAGATCAAATGCACTCACAAATTTTGCACTAAACTCTCTTAATTTTGGATATTTACCTCCTTGGACTATTCCAAAAAGAGCTTGATCCTTTCTTGTATGAATCTTCACACATCTCTCCAGCCAAAGATTAGTTCGTCGCAACGAATCCTCTATATCATTTTCAGTGGATGTATGAGAAGGACAATGATCAAAAGCCATTGCTACATCGGCTCCAATATCCATCTGAATTTCCATCACTTTTTCAGGAGAAAGGAAAATATAACTGCCATCTCTTGGATTCTTAAAGTTAACTCCCGCATCATCAATTTTATTTAATTTTGCCAAACTAAAAACCTGATAACCTCCAGAGTCTGTAAGTAAAGGTTTATGCCAATTCATAAATTTATGAATACCACCAGATTCCTTAATGATTCTTTCTCCCGGTTGTAAATGCAAATGAAAAGTATTAGCTAGTATCATTGATGCATCTGTGGAATCAAGTTGATTTGAACTCAAACCTTTTACAGTACCTAATGTTCCAACAGGCATAAACTTTGGTGTTTTAACTAAACCATGAGGAGTTGTAAAAATACCAGTTCTCGCATTTGTGGTACTAGAAAATGAAATTGATTGAAAGTCAAACACAATATGAACTAAAAATTTATCATTATATTTTTCTAATTTAACGTATTATTATCTAAAGACATATCTTTGAAACTCATCAAAAAAAAATTTTTAAATGACTTTGCAGGTGCTTGGATCTTCTTCACTATTTTTCCGAAGTTACCTTTAATCCATCCAAGATTTAAAAACATTGCCCAATATGCACCTTTTCTGGGTATTTTAGTCGGGTGTATACAAAGTCTTATATTCATATGTTTAAAAAATAATTCATGGCCAATTTTTGCCTCTGCATCAATTTGTATAGCGAGTGGTTTCTTCATAACAGGAGGACTTCATATAGATGGTTTAATGGATACATTTGATGGCTTATATGCTGGTAAAGATAAATTTATTAAAGCGATGAAGGATAGCAGAGTTGGAGCTTTTGGCGTACAGGCAATTATTTTAATAACATTGATCCAATTAGCATCTTTAATGAAGATAGAAGATAAAATATTTAATGTTTTACCAATATGTTTATTTTGGGGAAGAGTATCAACACTTATATATATAGATAAATTTAAATATTTTAAATATAAAAGAAAATCTTTCAGTCACCAAAAATACTGGAGAGGACTAAACAAAGAATCGCGATTATCTATTCTGATATTAATTTTATTTGGATCATATAATCTAATTAATATCACTTCTTCTTTAATTATAATTAAAACACTTTTATTATTAGTTATAGGTCTTATTTGCGCATGGAATATTCCAATGATATTAGGTCGTAAAACTGGTGGAGTAAATGGAGACACTTGCGGAGCAAGCATTGTTTTAACTGAAACTACTATGTTATTCATTTATGCAATTGCTCTATAGGTAATTTCAAATAAAAAACATTATTATTTTTAAGATTTTTGATCTTATTATTAAACTGATTATCCTGGGAATTCTCAAGAAGATATAAATCTCCTCCAATTTTTTTTGCTAATTTTCTTGCTAGAAAAAGACCAACTCCAGTACCATCTTTATTCTTAGAGGAAATCCCTCGATAACCTTTTCTAAAAATTTTTTCACCTTCTTCAGAAGATATCTTCTTTCCATCATCAAATACAATTATTCCAGAATTAAATAGGAATATTCCAATCTGGGCATTTTCTTCAGTGTATTTACATGCATTTTCCAATAAATTTGCAACAATTTCAGCTATTAATCTATATTCTGATTTAATTTCTCTTACTGACCAATCTGGCCATTCTGTAGATTGATGCCAATTTTTATTCTGTAATTTTGCATTGGCTTTGCCTCTCTCTAATATTGGGGTCAAAATATCTTTTATAGTAATTAGTTCTTTTGCATTAATATCAGGAGGTAATAAAAGTCTTTCTTCTCCCACATCATAAGTTATCGGAATAGTTTTATTTAATTTTTCAAAAGATCCAATATATTCATTTATTTGTTTTTGTTCTAACAACATACTTTCAATGATTTCTAATGAATAGCTATCCGAGCTAAGTCTTTTCATTAATAATTTTGCATAAGTTCTAAGTGCTGCTAGGGGATTTCTCAGTTGATGAATGATAAAACCTATCTGGCTTCTTAAATAATTTATCTCCTTATCATTTTTTTGCCTTTCAATTTCTATAGAAAAACTCCTAGATAATGAAATTGAGAGCGCTTTAAGTCGAGAATCTAGTATTAATGGCCATTCTCCTCTTGTGAAATCGGTTTCTACCCTAATAACACCAATTAAAATATCTTTATCTTGTATTGGATACCATCTTCTATTCGGTGATGAAACTTTTAATTCAGGATCATCTGCGATTGGCTGAAGAGACCTTTCGTTTTTAGGCCACTGACCTACCAATTCAAAACATGCTTTTTCCCCTTTCTTCGCAGAAGCAATATACACTACTAGATGCTTGACGCCCATAAAACATCCAAAACTCTCTAATTGAGTTAAAACTAATTCTTCAAATTTATTAGAAAGTTGCATAATTAAAGACTAGTTAGAAAAAATTTTAGAGAAATTTTCAAAAAGAACTTGTAAAATCTGAAAAAAGTATTAAGATTGTTAGTGATGTATGACACAAGTCATTCTCTCTATGAACAGATGTTCATAATAAATATGCTACATCAGAGGTTGATGGGTCCTCTATGTATCTTATACGTGAATTTCAGTAACAATCTTGATTAGTTATTTCACATAGGAAACTAATCAAAAAAATATTAAGAATTAATGGAGATCCCAATCAATGTCAAAAAAAAGGAAAAGAATTAGCAGAAGAAGGCTTGCTGGTCAAAGAGTAATGGCTCATGTACCCATTTATCATATTGAGACTGGTAAGCTAAAGCCAGTAACGGCAGCAAGAAGATTTATAGCTGAAAATAGTTTATCTGCTCCATGTGTTTTTAACGTGAGGAGAAACGAGCATACGACTGATAGATTCTTTTGGGGAGAGAAAGGATTATTTAGTGCACAATATGCTGAAGAGAATCACTTTTTATTTCCTTCTCTTAAGACAGTTGTGGAAGGGATTGGCGAGGAAAAAATATTTGAGGGATTAGAACTTTCTGCAGATGACTGGGAAGAGATAGAAGAATATGAATATGCTTTCGTTTAAAATAATTCTTTAATTTTTAACCGTATAACCTCAATAAAATCTGGATGAATTGTATGTGAACAGTTATATTCATGTAATCCATTATTTAAATTTGCCTTGTTCTCAAGTCGTTTTAAAATCTCTCTAGATGCATTAATAGGAACTACCTCATCTTGCAAACCATGACTAAGTAAAACAGGATTGTTTTTTATAGGATCCCATTTAGGATGGGAATAGCCACTGCATGAGATTACTAAACCTAAATCCAACCTTAAGCCAGCATCTAGTGCCATCGCACCCCCTTGAGAGAAACCTAATAAGACAGTTTTCTTAAGAGAAATTTTAGTCTTCTCAAAAGCCTTTAATGTATCTAAAAGTTTATGTACAGCAATCTCGGCTTCATTCCAATCAGGTGGGAATAAACTATACCATTGCCTCCCTATATCGTTAGGTCGAAGAGTAGGAGCTTTTACAGAAATTATTTCAAATTCAAAACATGATTTATACGTAATTAATTTTCCTACTGGCATAAGATCATCCGCATCGGCACCCCAGCCATGAAGCAAAATAATTCTGTGTGAGGAGTTTTGAGAGCCTATCGACACATATTCATGATGCATTAAAGATTTCATGTTTATATTCTTAAGTAATTAATATTTTTTTAAATGTCACCTTTAGCTTTAATAAGTGTTTCAGATAAAACAAACATCATTCCCTTTTCAAAAGTTTTAGTTGAAGAATTTGGTTATAAGATTCTATCAAGTGGAGGGACAGCAAAATATCTAAAAGAAGCAAATATTCCTGTGATGAAAGTTTCCGAATTTACAAATTCTCCTGAAATACTTGAGGGGAGAGTAAAAACTTTGCACCCAAAAATTCATGGAGGAATTTTAGCAAAAAGATCTAATAAAGTTCATTTAAATGATTTAGAGAAAAATAATATTGATTTAATTGATCTCGTGGTTGTCAATTTATATCCCTTCCAACAAAAAATTGAAACCGATTGCAGCTGGGATGAGGCAATTGAGAACATTGATATAGGTGGCCCATCAATGTTAAGGTCTGCAGCCAAAAATCATCAGGATGTTTCAGTATTAGTAAACAATAATCAATATGAGCAATTCATCCAAGAAATGAGGAAAGGAACTCTTACAAGTTCTTATAAATCAGAGTTAGCTCTAAGAGCCTTTGAACATACTAGTAGTTATGACGCTGCAATATCCAATTGGTTAATTAAAGAAAAGAAACTAGAAAGTAATATTCATATGCAAACATTCCCATTCATAAGAAATTTGAGATATGGAGAGAATCCACATCAAAAAGCTTCCTGGTATGGTTTAAATAACATTGGTTGGAATGCCGCAAAACAATTGCAGGGGAAAGAATTAAGTTATAACAACTTACTTGATCTTGAAGCTGCACTTTCAACAATCCTTGAATTTGAATATGATCAGGAACAAAATTCTTCAACAAAAATTAATGCTGCAGTTATATTAAAACACAATAATCCTTGCGGGGCAGCATTAGCAGATTCTCCATCAGATGCATTCAAAAAAGCGTTAGATTGTGATAGAACAAGTGCCTTTGGCGGAATTGTAGCTTTTAATAATAATTTAGATCTAGCTGCTGCCGAATTACTTTCAAATATCTTTCTTGAGTGCATTGTCGCTCCCTCTTTTGATAAAGATGCCTTAGAGATATTACATAATAAAAAGAACTTAAGATTACTTCAATTAAATAAAGAGAACATAAAAACAGATAAGAAATCAACATTTAAATCAATATTGGGAGGCATCCTTGAACAAGATATTGATAATGATGTTGACCAAACAAATGAATGGTCATGCGTAACACAAACAAAACCTACATCTGAAGAATTTAATGACTTAAGATTTTCTTGGAAAATTTGCAAACATGTCAAATCAAATGCGATTGTAATCTCAAGAGATCAAAAGACCATAGGCATAGGAGCAGGACAAATGAATAGAGTAGGCGCTGCCAAAATAGCTTTAGATTCAGCAAAAGATGTTACCAATGGTGCTGTATTAGCTAGTGATGGATTTTTCCCTTTTTCAGATTCTGTAGAGATTGCGAATCAATTTGGTATTAAATCAATTATTCAACCTGGAGGGAGTGTAAGAGATAAGGAATCTATTGATATGTGTAACAAATTAGGTATGTCTATGATATTTACGAATAAAAGGCATTTTTTACATTAATTAATTCGTCTTAGGATAATAAGTAATCTTGTTAGTCTTCCTAAATAAAGCTAATCTTCCAGGCCCAGCACATAAAAAATATAGAGAAATAGCACCATAGATAAAGGACAATTCAAATGTATAATTATGACCTTCTACAACAGCGAGAGGGAATCCCTCTAAGCCTGTATCCAGCATATGAAAATACAGAGCAAAAGCCATAGTAGAGAATAGACCTAAAGCTGATAAACGTGCAAATACTCCTAATGCTAAACCTAGCGGGCAAACGAGTTGCGTAATTGCGGCCCCATAAGTCCAAAAGACTGGATCTCCCGGTAAGAAAGGAAAATATTTGCCAACAACAAATTCTGCAAAGCCTTGAGGATCTTGCAATTTTTCCAACCCATGGTGAACCATTAATAGACTAAAACCAATCCTTAAAATAAAAATTGATAATTCTCCAAGAATATTAACCTCAGCATTCCCTGAGGGATTAGCAACTACAACTTCCACTTTTTGAGGAGCTTTTGATGAATTCATTTTGGCTGTTGAATTTTGTTCAGGGAGTTTTGCGTCTTCCATTCCACATATTAATTTTTATTATTCTAAAGAATAAAGTACATCTTTAGGAAAAAATAAAAAATTTTCACCTAATTTTGTATTTAATTACTAATTTGTTATCTTTATAAGTTTTTCAATTACATCAGCAACCACTTTATCTGGAGTTGATGCTCCAGATGTAATTCCAACTGTTAGTTCACCATCAGGGATAAAATCTTTTTTCAAGATTAATTCTGACTCAAGCGGTTTATGACAGATTGAATTATTCTCAACAGAAATTCTATCTGGCGTGTCTATATGAAATGATTCAATATTATTTGTTATTGCTATTTCTTGTAAGTGCGTGGTATTTGAAGAATTAAAACCTCCAATTACAACTAACATGTCTAAATCTTCATCAACGAGAGAAAACATAGCATCTTGCCTTTCTTCAGTTGCATCGCAAATAGTATTAAATGCTAAGAAATGATCATTGAGATGCGCAGGGCCATATTTTTTTAACATTGTATTTTCAAATAATTTACCAATTTCCTCTGTTTCACTTTTAAGCATTGTAGTTTGATTAGCAACACCTACTCTCTCAAGATGGATATCAGGATCAAATCCATTCGAAAAGGCTTTAGAGAACTTCTGTAAAAAATGTTCTCTATCTCCATTTCCAAGGATATAATTTGCAACATACTCTGCTTCTGCCAAGTCAAATACAACTAGATAATTTCCAGCAAAAGATCTAGTAGCAAGAGTTTCTTCATGCTTATATTTGCCATGAATAATAGAAGTAAAAGTATGTTTTTTATGCTTTTCAACCGTATGCCAAACCTTTGATACCCATGGGCAGGTCGTATCAATAATATGGCATTCTTTTTCATGTAATAATTGCATTTCTTGAACTGTTGCTCCAAAAGCTGGCAAGATTACAACATCTCCATGGGAAACAGCAGAAAAATCCTTGATACCATTTTTTGCAGAAATTATCTTAACATTCATCCTACTTAAATGATTATTTACCGAGGGATTATGAATTATTTCATTTGTCATCCAAATAGTTTCTTTTGGATAATGTCTCCTCGTTTCATATGCCATTGCAACAGCCCTCTCTACTCCCCAACAAAATCCAAATGATTTAGCTAGTTGAATTTTTAAACGTCCTTCCTGATAAGTAAAATTATTTTCTCTAATAGAAGCAATTAAATCACTCTGATAAGATTCTCCTAAAGCTTTTGCACGTTGTGTAGGAGATTCAAACCCCCTTCGGTTATATCTTCCCGAATGTTGTATGGCGTGTTTTACAGCTTGAGTATCCATGCTTAAGATATTACATCATTTTGAATAAATTTAAAGAAACAAAAAAAATCCTGACATAAGTCAGGATTTTTTCTACAGGTCGTTTACTTTGTTGAAACAAAATCTGGATATGCTTCCATTCCATGTTCTCCAATATCTAAACCTTGTATTTCTTCTGATTCTTTAACTCGAATACCTCCAAAAAAGCCTCCGATAATTGACCATGCAAACCAACAAGTAACTATTGTCCATACAGCATAAACTCCAGCACCTAATACTTGTATGCTGAGTTGATCAAGACCTCCTCCATTAAGAAGACCTATCCCAACTTCTCCGTCTACTCCCCATAGTCCAATTACAATAGTCCCCCAAACTCCGCAAACACCATGGACAGAGAATGCACCAACTGGATCATCAATCTTGGCTGCATCTAATGCTGAAACAGAGAAAACAACAATTACTCCACCAATCGCACCAGCTATCCAAGACCCTAAGAAAGTCATATTGTCACAACCAGCAGTTATACTTACTAAACCAGCTAGTATTCCATTAATAATCATTGTTAAATCAGGTTTGCCTGAAATTAATGTTGCTACAACTGTTGCTGCAATCGCACCACCTGCTGCCGCTAAAGTTGTTGTTACTGCAACAAATGCAACATTTTCATTCATAGCAAGTTCTGACCCAGGATTAAAACCATACCAACCTATCCAAAGTATAAGTGCCCCAAGAGTAGCTAATGCCATATTATGACCAGGAATTGCCTGTGGTTTATTATCAACGAATTTACCAATTCTTGGACCAAGAAGCACAGCCCCTATTAAACCAGCCCAACCTCCAACAGAGTGAACTATGGATGAGCCAGCAAAATCAATAAATTCTACTTTCCCGATACTATTAAGAAAGCCACTATTCCACTCCCACGATCCGGCTATAGGATAAATAATTCCAGAAAGAAGAATAGCGAATATTACAAATTCCCCAAATTTGACTCTCTCTGCAACCAATCCAGAAACAATTGTAGCTGCAGTTCCAGCAAATGCAGCTTGAAATAAGAAATTTACTGAAGGGACTAGCTGAACACAATCATTTGCTTTATCTGCTGCTGCACAAGCCAAAGCAGAGGTCGGATCTGGATTCACAAAGAAACCTCCCCAAGATAAAATACCTGGGATCACAGCATCGGATCCATACATTAGACTATATCCAATGAACCAATATGCAGTTACAGCTAATGCAAAAACAAAAAGATTTTTTGCAAGAATATTTACTGCGTTTTTTGAACGACACATCCCAGCCTCAACCATGGCAAAACCAGCATTCATAAAGATGACCAATATGGTCGCTACAAATAACCAGAGATTATCAGCGAGAAAGGAGGCGGCTTGAGGTCCTGTTAAGTCCTTAAGTTCAACCCCGGCTTTTGCGGCGAATGTAAATATCCCTAAACCGAGGAGGGATATAGGTACAGAGGCTATCCAAATCAAAGCTCGATTTGATCTGAGGCCGCGAATGCTGCGCAAAAGTAGCATTGGTCCATTCACAAGACTTACTTCTTGAAGACGAGAATGCCTAACTTTCGGCTGCGATTGTGAAGCAGTGATCATAAAATTAAATAAAAGAAAAAACAGGTTATACCTGCTCTAATAAATTTAAGTTTGTACAAAAATCAACTTTATAAAGGTATTAAGCGATACAAAATAAACATAATTAAAGTAGTTAATTATACATTTTGATTATTTTTTTATATTTTTATTAACTCAATTAAACGGAATATTAATAATTAATAATAAGTAAATTCAACAGTCTAAGACTGAAATAAAGCCACTCCATGAGACATTATCAATACCAAAGGCAAGACAACACGGTATCACTATTAATCCCTTTATTAACGACTCTCTAAAAAGTTTTCCGTATTCCGGATCTGCTTCATCTCCAGTCGAAAAATAATCAACATCATTTCTAGTAATACAAGGAACTAATATTGCTCTTGATTTTGGGATAATTGACATCAAATCTATTAAATGCTTTTGCCCTCTCAAGGTTACGGTATCAGGGAAAAGTGCAATATTTTTTTGGGTCCATGTTGTATTTTTAACTTCTATGAAAATATTTCGATTATCAGGATTTGATGATTTTGGATTTAAGAAGAAATCAATTCTACTTTTATTATTATCACCATAGGACTTTTCTGACTTAATTGCGTCTATTTCACCAATAATTTCTTTTAGAAATTCTTTTTCAATAACACTCTTTATTAATCTATTTGAAAGTAAAGTATTAATCCCAACCCATATTTGATCATTTTTATAATTGGTAACCTGTACTTGTTCCCAGGTCCATGCAAGCTTTCTTTTTGGAGAAGGACAATATTTGACTCTTACTCTAGCGTCATTTGTTAGTAAGCCTTTCATTGGGCCAGTATTAGGACAATGAGCAGTTATTTTTCTTCCATCATCTAAATGAATATCTGCAAGAAATCTTTTATATCGCTTAATTAAAGTTCCCTCTTCTAATGGGTCAAATTCCAGTAATAATTTATTCATTTTTGAAAACAAGCAATAAATTAATATAATCAAATAAAAAAAGTTCCATAAAATTTTATCAAATTTAATGTATTCATTTTTGAAAAATAATATATTTTCGATTTCTTTAGGAACAGCGCTTAGTAAATTAACTGGATTTTTAAGACAAGCCTTAATAGCCTCACTATTTGGTCTAGGGCTGGCGTATGACGCATATAACTATGCATACATAGTTCCAAGTTTTCTAATAATAATAATTGGCGGAATAAATGGACCTTTGCATAATGCTATCGTTGCAGTCTTAACACCCTTAGAAGAGAATAAAGCAAGACAAATTTTTCAAAATATCAGTTTAAAAGTAATATTATTATTTTTTATCATTGGATTGCTGATTTTTTTAAATCCAGAATTAATAATCAATATAGTTGGGCCAAATTTAGATCAGGAG
>CACOCT010000020.1 GCA_902625845.1 uncultured Prochlorococcus sp.
TTTAATTTATTATTATTCTCAAGGATAAAATCATTATCTATAGAAAAATGTTTAAGTTCTTTTATTATCTTGTAAGAAGACCCACAATGAGAAATATTTATATTATTTGTGGTATCTAATGTCTTTTGTGTAGAAGGATCATATTCTCTTATCTTTTCTATATTATTATCAAAAAATTCTATTCTTATTGGTACTTCATTATTAACTGCAAATATATCTACAATATCTCCTCTTCTACTCCATTGACCTTCTGTCGTTGTAATCTCATCTTTATTATAACCTAAATCTATTAACT
Organism: uncultured Prochlorococcus sp.; assembly: GCA_902625845.1. GTDB lineage: Bacteria > Cyanobacteriota > Cyanobacteriia > PCC-6307 > Cyanobiaceae > Prochlorococcus_A. The sequence continues at coordinate 296 of CACOCT010000020.1, forward strand.
TTTTTGTAAATTCTACTAATTCATATTTATCCCCTTTTTTGAGATTTAGATTTGTATCGCTGAAATATTTTTTGTTCAACAAATGTGGTTGTAATGATCTTTCTGTTGTAATTAATATATATCTTGATGAATTATTATTTTGATTTTTATTTAGCAATCTAGCAATAATATTCAATTGAGAATATTCAACTTCGCTTGACTTACTCCTCTCTTCATAAGGTAAATTCTCGTTTGGAGGATAATATAGAACTTCAATATTATTTATACTTTCAAAATATCCATACCATTTATATGCTATTTCTGTATTTGAACATATTAATAATATATTTTTATTCTCATTATTTGCAATACTATTTATTAACAATGCTTTCGCATATCTACTGGAGCCAATAATATTTATATCCTTTTCTTTGTTTAACCTTGCTATTAATTCATTTGTTACTTGAGAGTTAGAAATATAATTAACTATTGATTTGAGACTCATAAGTATTTAATCACCTTGATTAGCAAATAATTTTACATTATATTAGATTTTGATTGACTGTGAAAATATTTAATGGATACGGCATCCGTAAACTCATTTATACCTACTCTCGATCAAATAGATAGTTGGTCAGAAATTTTAACATTACTACCTATTTTAATAAGTTTGGAAATATTACTTTCAGCCGATAATGCTGTAGCATTAGCATCTTTAACTAAATCCTTAAAAAATACAACTGACAGAGCTAATGCTTTAAATATTGGTATAACTATTTCACTTATATTTAGAATATTTCTTATATTGTTATCTAGCTTTTTACTAAAGTTTCTTTTTATAAGAATATTTGCAGGTTTGTATTTAATATATTTGTTTTTCTCTAACGTTATTTTAAAAAGGAAGAAAAAAGATACTTTGGTTAACGATGATTTATCCCATACAAATGATAAATTTGATTTTTTAAAAGTAGTAGCACTTTTATCCTTAACTGATTTAGCATTCTCAATCGATAGTATCACTACTGCAGTAGCAATAAGTGATCAGTACATACTTATTGTAATCGGAGCACTTATTGGTGTTATTGCCTTAAGGTTTACCTCAGAAATATTCTTGAGGCTTTTAGTATATTTTGTTAGGTTAGAAATGGCAGGATATATAGCTATTTTAATAATTGGAGTGAAACTTATTTTAAATACATTGGTAAAAGAAAGTTATTTACCAGATTATTATTTTTATATAATTATTTTTATATCATTTGTTTGGGGCTTTTCAAAAAAGGAATAACTATATTTTTTCACCTTTTTTAAGATTTAATTGTTGAATTAATTGATTTTCTCTTGAAATATTTTTCCCTTCAAGTTTTATTTCTTTAATTAATAATGGTTCGGTTTTTGTAGCAATAACAACCCCTTGATTTTTAATTATTTCTAAAACCTTACCAATTTGATTTATATTTTTTTCTGCAAAAATTTTATCAAATTTCTTTATCTCTATTTCAGTAAGTAATCTTACATCTAATATTTTTAAAATTTTACCGTTATGTATTATGAATGCCTTAGGAAATAAACCTTTAACTTTTCTTATTATATTTTCAGCACTCTCATAAAAATTCAATTTATAATCTTCTTTATTTATCATTCTCGCATATTTAATTTTTTGATCTTTTAAATCCTGATGTGTTAGTTTTGATTCTATAGCTTCAGGTTCTTTATCTATTATTTCCATGGATTTATAGATTAATGTTGAAGAAAGTGTACTTAATTTTTTACTTAAAGTTTGTAAATTATCACTTTCCATTATTCGTACTTTTTCTTCTAATAGGATCTTTCCAGTATCTAATCCTTCATCCATTTTTATTATCCCAACACCTGTAAAAGTATCACCTTTTAATAATGCCCAATGAATTGGTGCCGCTCCTCGCCATCTAGGTAATAGTGATGCATGTGCATTCCAACATCCAAATTTTGGAACAGATAGTATTTCACTACTTAATATCTTTCCATAAGCAATAACAACAAATACATCGCTATTAAATGATTTTAACGTTTCATTAAAGCTAATATTATTTTTTATTTTATATGGAGTGAATACTGGAATATCATGATCGAGTGCAATCTTTTTAATTGGTGAAGCAATCAATTTATTACCTCTTGATCTTTTTCTATCTGGTTGAGTAATAACTGCAGAAATCTTATGATGAGAATCAATTAGTATTTTTAAAGATTCAACAGAATAAACTGGAGTACCCCAAAAAATTATATTCACGCATCACCTGTAATTGATAATTCTTTAACCCAAATATGAGGTGAAATACCACTTGTAGTTAGATATTGTTTTTTTTCAATATTTATAATGTCTTTGAGTAAGATTTTTAAATCGCCAGCGACAGTAGCCGCTTCAATAGAGATTCTTTTTCCTCCTTTGTAGAACCATCCATCGAAGGGTAGAGAAAAGGAACCTTGGCTAGCCTTAACTCCTGCATGAATTGCGTTAAGTTCTTCTATATAAATATATTCTCCTAAATAATCCTTATGGTTTAAATAGTTATGCTTTGATAAATTTTCAGATCTTTCAACAACTAGCCAATCAGTAGATACAGAAACTTTTGATCCTAGTCCAGCGTGACCAGTAGGTTTTGTTTTAAAAATTCTTGCGGTTGATTCTGAATGTATAAAATTTTCAAGCTTTCCATTATTAATTAGACATAATTTTTGAGTTGGAGTACCTTCACCATCAAAAGGTGCTGAGGAAATATTTTTTTCATGTAAACCATCATCAAAAATATTTAATAAGGGATTTGCAATCATATCCCCAATAGAATCTTTATTAGAAATACTTACTCCATCAATTATGCTTCTTGCATTAAACATTGAACTAAATGCATTTATTAGAGTAAGAAATGATTCAGGAGAAAAACAGATTTTATATTTACCTGTTTCTATCGCTTTATAGTTTAAATGAGAAATTGTTTTTTCTGCAGCTTCTTCAATGCAAGAATTAATATCTATATCTTCCAAACCATATCCTATTTTTACTGATCCTGAACTTCTTGGTTTCCTATTATTTTCTTCAGCTCTGGCGTATAGATAAATTGCCGCTTGACTTTTCTCATAACTTCTTTGAGCTCCATCACTGTTGGCATATATCCTTTTAAAAAAACTTTCTGATAAACCGTTATATGGAATTGTTTTTATCGCTGAATGTTTGTTTAATAATTCATTCTCTGCGATTCTTAATGTTTCAAGCAATTTTTTAATTCCAGCTGGAGATCTCTTAAATTCTTTTATTTTTTTTATGGGGTCTTTAGCTAATGGTGAAAAGTCAGTTAGTTCATTCTTATTACCATAATCCGAAGCTAAATTTGCTTGATATAAAGCTTTCTTTAACCCATTTTCACTTAAATCGCTTGTTGTCGTTATTCCTACTAAATTTTCATTATTCCACACTCTTAATGTTAAAACTTGTTTTTGAGAAGCTTTTAATTGTTTCGCAATACCTTTATCAACTTGCACTGAAAAATCATTAGAAAAGCTAGCTCCAAAATCCCATTTTTTTATATTTAATGTTTCTGCACTTATCGTTATGAAATTTGAAATTTCTTTTAAATCCATCTTAATTACCTTCCTCCAATTGTTATGGAATCAACTTTAATATGAGGTTGACCAACCGTCACATTAACACTTCCGCTTATGGATCCACAGAAACCTGGTGCCAATTCTAGATCGTTCCCACACATAGAAATCTTAGGCATAACCTCTGTCGCTTCACCAATTAAGGTTGCTCCTTTTACCGGTTTTGTTAATTTCCCATTTTTAATTAAATAACCTTCTTCAACTGCAAAATTAAATTGTCCAGTTGCCCCAACACTTCCACCGCCCATAGATTTGCAATATAAGCCATCACTAATACTGCTTATTAATTCATCCTTAGAATAATTACCTTTTGCTATAAAAGTATTTCTCATTCTGGAAGCTGCCGCAAATGAATAATTTTGTCTTCTTCCACTACCTGTTCTTTTATGTCCAGTCCTCATTTCACCTGCTCGATCTGAAATAAATTTTTTTAATATACCGTCCTTTATTAGAATTGATTTTTCTGGTTCCATCCCTTCATCATCTACAGATAATGAACCAAAAGAACCAGAAGATATACCCTCGTCCACAGCAGTTACAGCTTCATGAGCTATTTTTTTATTTAATTTGTTAGCGAAAGGTGTAGTTCCTCTCTCAATTTGTGTCGTTTCTAATAAATGTCCACATGCTTCATGAAAAATTACTCCACCAAATTTATTAGCTAATACAACTGGTTTCTGGCAAGCATCAACATAATCTGCATAAAGCATATTCATGGAGCTATCTAAAACTTCATTTGCTGCCGCTTCATGATTCCAATTTTTAAATTCATCAGGGCTGTCAGAAGATCCAAAACGTCTACTGCCCGAAGATCTATATTGTTTATCTAAAGCTATAACATTTAATCCTACTGTTTGATGTAGGCGGATATCTTTAGCAAATGTTCCATCACTTGAGGCTATTATAACTTTTTGCCAATTTCTAGAATAACTTCCTTTTCTTACATTAACTTTTTCTTCTTTTTTTAAGAACTTGGTACTTGATAATAATTTTTCCCCTATCTCGTTAACTGTTGGTATAGCGTCTAACCAAGAACATTTATCAATACTGTAATTTCTTATATCCTCAAGTCCTTCAAATCTTTTAATTGTTGTTGAATTTATATCTAACATTTCTATAGCTTGAGTTATTGAATTAATTAAACCTTTTTTAGATAAATCATTTGTACTAACAAATCCATCTCTTTTGTCTTTAAATATTCTTATGCCAGCTCCTTTTCCAAAAGATGGGCTTACATTTGTAATGAAATCTTCTTCAACTAACACTGAAATATTATCTGTATTTTCTAAGAAAATTTCTACAAAGTCTGCTCCTAATGATAAACCAAGAGATATTATTTCTTCTAATAATTCTTTGTTTTCTTCATTAAAATCTATTTCCTTATTTATATAAGAAGTGAGGACCATGTTTTTTTAGATAATTCCTTAAGAGATCAGAAATTACCTTATGGCAGGTTGAAATTCTTCACTATTTAAAGGTTTTAATAAGTATAGTCTTAATAATTGATAACCGTTTGAAACAAAGTATGGAATTTTTTTAACTACTTTATTTATTTTACTTCCATCTTCTCCATCAATTCTTGAAAGATGTTTATTATTTTCAACAATTAATTCTAGTCTTGTATAAAAGGATGGATCATTAACATCAAGAACTACTGGAAATACTCTAGCAGCTGTTTCATTTGTCTTTTCAATAACATATACATCATATTCCCTTGCATTTAAGCCAAGAGCTTCATAAAACTCCTTCCTTCCAACATCTCTTATATACATAGTTGCAAAAACTGCTAAGAGAAAGAATCTGCACCACAACTTAGCTTGAAAGCCTCGAACAGTAGATGGCTGAGCTTTCATTAAAGCATCAAAAAAATCTCCATGCCTATTTTCATCTTGGCACCAATTTTCAAAGAAATTAAAAATAGGAAATATTTTATTATTAGGATTTTTCTCAAAATGTCTATAAATGGCTATATATCTCCAATAACCAATTTTTTCTGATAAATATGTTGCATAAAAAATAAATTTAGGTTTAAAAAAAGTATAATCTTTATTTGCAGTTAAAAAACCTAAATCTAATTGTAAATTAAAATCACTCATAGATTTATTTAAGAATCCAGCATGTCTTGCTTCATCCCTTGCCATATGAGCAAAACATTCAGCTAATAAAGGATTTCTATCTTTAATTCTTCTACTTAATTCTTTATAGAGTAAAAAGCCTGAAAATTCAGATGTACAACTTTGTTCAAGGAATTCAATAAATACCTCTCTAGTCTCAGGATCTAACTTATCAGCTGCTCCTTCAAATTCTTTATTTCTTACAAAGTGATGTCTATTGTAATCTTTTCTAAACTCTTCACAAATAGCTTCTAACTCTTCTTCATTGATGGATAAGTCCATCTTTGCCATTTCATCAAAATCAGTTGTATAAAATCTAGGAGTAAGAATAGTTTCCTTTGCTGGATCCTTTCCTCTATTAATACTAGTCTTATTTTTTGTATCAGGAGCTTGAACCATTTTTAATTAATCATTAATACCATTATTTACTATTGTTGTTATTTTTGAGGAAAAAGTTAACTAGGTGTAATTTTAGTGTATTAATTAGCTCCTATTAACTTTTGACCATTTAATCTTTGTAATATTCTTGAAATAATTAATTTTAGAGTTATTTTCTTTTCGTCAATTAAGAAGGACTCGATAATACTTGGTTTTTCGTAATTTTTACATAATGAAAAACTTTTTAATGAAGTGATATCATCTTTCTCAAATGACAACCAGAAGTTGCAAGTATCACGAACTTCGCAATAAATCACCCAACACATATCCTCAGCTATAGGTCTATGAGTTTTTTGAAGATTAATTTTATTGACTTCTTTACCTTTTAATTTAAATTCATTTTTAATTTCTGGAATTAAATGATTATTTACAAATTCAAGAAAGGGTTTTTTTTCTATCGCTATTTTTTTAACTGGCTTTGCATTTGCTTTTATAGGATTGGTAGTGGATGTCTCACTAGAATTATTTTTAATTTTATCTAATGTTGTTTTAGATTTAGACTCTAAAATAACTTTTTTATTTTCTTCTAATTTTTTTTCTTTTAATAGATCTTTATTATCCTTATCAATATTTACTGATGATTTATTAATAACAATATTTGAACTAGTTTCAACATCATCTAATTTATTTTGTTCCGGTGTTCTTTCATTAATTTCATTATTGCTTTTCTCAATATTATTTTTACTTTTATCTATAGTCGCATTTAATTTAGAAGTTAATTCTACTTTTTTATTAACTTCTAATGTTTTATCAGGAGCTATTTCATTAGCTGCTTTTAGCTTTCTATTTTCAATTAGATTATTATTCAAATTTTTATTTTGATTATAAAGATTACTGGAATTAAATATTGTATCTGGAGTTTTATTCTTAATTTCTAAAGTTTCATTACTAATATTTTTTTCTGAATTCTCTTCAGGTTGCTCTAGGTTCTTACTATCTTCCATTAGTTATTTTTTTTATACATTATAAAGTAAAAAAAATGTTTTTTATTATATTTCTCAATAGAAATTACCACTCGTCATCATTATTTGCCCAGTCATTTTCGTCCTTATTTAAAATATCATTTGTTTTTTTTGTGTTTTTTGAACCATATAAATTATTATCTTGATCTACAAATCTATAATTGACTGATATTGTAGGTTGAGCATCACGAACATCTCTTTCAGGAGGTCGATCAGGTTGAAATTCTTGGCTAAAATCATTTTCATCAGATTTATCATTCTTTTCATCATTAATGAAATTATCGCCTATAGATTTTTGTAAATTATTCTCTGATAAGAAAGTTAACAGTGAACCAAATGCTATCCCAGTTAAAAATGTAATTGAAATTAAATTTCCTAATGATATTTTTTCTATTTTTGAGGTAAATAAATAGAATTTTGTTTTTTCAGGATTTTTTACATTAAGAACCGATAAAGTAAGAATTGAAGAAAATATAAAAAAACCAATTAATTTGTTTTTAATATTCATTTTTATTTGATTGTAGGCAAAATATTATGAATAAAATTTTTATACATTTTTTATGACTGGTTAATTAATTCTAGATCAATTTGATATTTTAAAATATCTACTTTTATGATTTTTATATCTATTAAGTCTCCTACTCTAAATGTATTTTTAGATTTCCTACCTATTAAAAGATTCTGCCTAGATCTATATTCATACCAATCATCATTTAATGTACTTACATGAACTAACCCTTCAATAAATAATTCAGGTAGTTCTACAAACAAACCATAGCTTTGAACAGTAATTATAAGTCCCTTAAACTCTTCACCAATTAACTTTTCTGCTTCTCTAATTTTCTTTAAACTTATTATATTAGAAATATAAGTGTTACTTTTTGATTTAAAAGTATTATATTTTTCTAAAATTGAGGAATCAAATAATGCATTTGATATTTTAAGGCTACTTGTATTAAATATTTTTGAATTTACTTTTTCCCATGAATCTTTTTTAAAAATATTTATATGTTTAAATCTTTTTGCCTTATTAAACATTAAATAGATATTATATTGATTTGCAAGGTTAACAAAATCTTTAGTAGGCAAAGTCCAGGGAGAGTTTGCAAATAAATATTTATTATCTAACTCTTGGGATTGAGAACCTATTGCTTTATTAGTTTTTAAATTATTAATTAGATATTTATTTAAAATTCTTTTTTTAAATTCATCTTTGCAATGCTTAAATAGTGATTCTAATGTAATATTGCCTTCCTCATCTAATTCAAAATTATTACCAATTAATTGTGAATGTTTTATTATTTCATTCACGTTTAGATAATCTAAATTATCCGAAAAAAATGATATATTTTTTAAATTATAATTTTTGGAATGTTTGTACCATATAGAATCAGCCTCAAACAAGATTGGTGAAATATATGTTTGTGGATCTAATGTATTTAATGGTTCAAAATAATCATTTGAATATTCACATGGTGTATGAAAATAAAACTCATCTAATTTTTTAATTTTATTTATTTCTTTTGGAATCTCATATTTTCCTTTTTTTAATTGATTCTTTCGGAATTCCTTGGCTGTATTAATTATGAATTTTATTTGTTCTTCATAATTTTCATAAGGTTGTAATATTTTTTTTGTTAATTTTGACTTCCTTTTATTAAGTGCCTCTAAATATTTATTCTCTATTACCGCTGAACATTTCACATTAGTAAGATGAAATGACCAATCAATTATTTCTTTTTCTTTTGATAAAGAAATACATAAGCTAATGGCTTTATTTTTCTCGCCAATTTTAAACTCAGCATTATTTATTAATCTTTTTTCTAGATAATTATGCCAATGACTTGTTAAAGGAATTGATTCATAATTCTCATTAAAGTACTCTATTACGTTTTTATTATTAAAATTAATCCTTTCTGCAATTGAGTTTACATGTATCCACAGATTAGATGTTTTATCTTTATTAATATTTATTTGAAAAAGTGGAAGCAATGGAGAATCATTATTTTTCCAACTTTTAAACATGAATGAATTTTCAGAAGTCAAATCTAACCTCTGTTTCATTTCTGGCTCAATTATTTCTAAATATTCATCTCTTTCGTTTAAATATATATTATTTTTTGATAAAACAAATGCGTCATCATTATCATTACCATTACTTAATTTTAATTCTTTTATCACATGACCTTTTCCCTCTTCTTGGGCTATTGGGAAAATATCAATTTCAACTTTAACAATATTCTTTTTTTCAAAATTATATAAATATTTCTTATCTTTATTTGGAAGTATAATTTTAGCTAATATTCGGTCATCTATTGGAATAGCGTATATCTTATCATTTACAATTTCAACTTTTGCTAAAAGTATTTTATTTTCTCTCTCTAAGACGCAATCAACTACTCCCTCTGGAGATCTTCTCCTGATCCCCTCTTTAATTATTCTCACAAGTACTTTATCTCCGTTCCAAGCATAATTTAGTAAATTTTCTTTAATATAAATATCTTCATTTGAATTTTCTCTTACTGCGAAACAATATCCTTTACTACTGCATCTGATTTTTGCTGAGATATGATTTTCATCTTTAATATTTTCATATTGATTTTTGTCATTCTTTCTTATTATTTCTAATTTCTCTAACGCATCTAATGCAATATTTAATTTGTCCTTATCAATCTTTTTTGATATTTTTAACAATTTACAAAGCTTTTTATATTCAATTATTTCATCTTTCTTAATATTATCAATGATATGAGAAGTGCTAAACATTAAGACTTTAATAAGTTTCTTTAATAAGATTAATTATTTAATTTTACATCATCTTAATGATAAAAATTAATACTTATTTTTATTTATTCAAAGAATCAAATATTAATCTTGAACCGATAATTAAAAATGTTAAAGATGCTATAAGTTTTAGATAAATTTCAGGAATAAAATTTGATATTGAACCACCTGCTAAAACACCTACAAGGCTAGCTAGAATTAAAGCGCAAGCAGAGCCTAGAAAAACTGCTAAAGGTTTTTTTGATGTTCCGCTAAGTGTAAGAGTAGCTAATTGTGTCTTATCACCAAGTTCTGCAATAAATATAGTTATGAAAGAGGAAATTAATAAATTAATAATCATTTCAATAATATATATTAAAAATAGTATAGCCAATCCACACACTTACTAATGTCATTAATATTCCTGTAAATAAAGAAAACTTTTCTTTAGAAATCTTAGTAGATATCCATTTTCCTATTAAAACTCCTACAACACTAGAACAAAGTAAAGCAAATGAACTTCCAAGAAATACAATCATAGGTTTGCCTGATTCAGCTGATAACATTAATGTTGCTAATTGCGTTTTATCACCTAATTCAGCTATGAAAATTGTGGTGAAACTTGTTAAAAAGATTGATATAAAACCTTTTTCAATATTTTTATCATCTTTACTCATAATTATTTATTTAATATCTCTCGCTTAAATCTATCCATCTCATCACTTTTTTTGCCGTAAATAAAGCTTATATGTTCTTTGCAACAATCAATTAGAAAATCATCTCCCTTTTTTTTGTATTCCTTAAATTTCATTGAGAATAAACTTACTTTACAAAAATGAGGTCTATTTTCATAAATTCTACATTTCATATTTGCTTTATCAAGATGCCTACACCATCCATCTTTTTTTGTCATTGATTTAATAAGTTCAATATCCTTTTGACTTAGAATATTGGTGAGGTTTTTTCTATATTTTAAATCTATCTGGCAGCATGCTCCACATTTTTCTATACATGTCCATGATTTCATGATTTAATTCAATCTTGTAACTTATTGGTACAGTGGTGTAGTTTTTTTGTAAAAATAGTATCACAATATCATTTTACTACCATGGCAACACTAATACCATTAGCAGTCGTAGCGATAGCTGGCCCAGCTATTATTGCATTAATTTTTTATAAAAGATAAAAATATTTAAATCCTAAATGTCTTACTTGGAAGGAGTTTATTGGGATTTAGATGGAACTATCGCAAATACTGAACTAGAGGCTCACCTACCTGCATTTAATAAATCGTTTGAGGCCTTGGGCATAGATTGGTATTGGGATAAAAATACTTACATAGATTTATTAAAAATTAATGGTGGAAAAAATAGAATTGCATATTATGCAAATTTAAAAAATCATAAACTCACCAAAGAATTTATTAGTAAGATCCATCTTGAAAAACAAAAGCACTATTTATCACTAGTAAAAGATGGTGCAGTAACTTTAAAAAATGGTGTATGTAGATTAATAAATGAATTAAAAATTAAAGAAGTTAGGCAATTTATAGTTACTTCTAGTTCAAAAAAACAGGTGACATTATTGGTAGATGTACTTTTTGGAAATAGGAACCCTTTTGAATTTTTTATATCAAGTGAAGATGTTGATCTCCACAAGCCTCATCCTTTACCATATTTAAAAGCTATAGCTTCAAGTGGAATAAAAAATTCAAATTCAATTGTTTTTGAAGATTCTATACCTGGAGTAAAATCTTCTTTATCTGCCAAGATTCCGACAATATGCGTTAAATCAAATATTCCATCTTATTTTGATAAAGATATACCCTTAAAATGCTTAATAAATTCTATTGGAGATGATAAAGAAAATACTAAAATAATTACTGGTCCTTTGCTAGATGGGAAATATATAAATTACGAATACCTAGTTCAATTCTTAAATAATTGTTGAGAAATGCAAAGAACGAGATTTACCATTTTTTATGATTCATTAACTTTAGTGTTTTTTAGCTTCTTAAAGTCTTCATGGAAAGATAAAGCATTAAATTTGTTATCTATATTATTTGGTTATTTTTTATTTGCTAATTTTTTAACAAAGTTTATCTCTGAAGGGAAGAATGAGTTATTAATGATTCCAGTGATAATTATTTTATTTGAACTTATTATAAGAATGAAACCATTACAGAATTCAAAAGTATATTTATTTTGGATGATGTTAGATAAAATTAGAATTGGATCAGTATATGCATTAATACTTGAAGCCTTTAAATTAGGTTCGTAGTCTGATTATTCTTCAGATTCTTCTTCATCTATAGGGTAAACAAAACCTTGAGCTTTACCTGTTAAAACAGATTTACCTAAAGAAAGAGCCTTTTGAGCAGCGTCTGTTGCTTTAGCTTTCCAGACAGCATGTCTATGATTTCTTTTGCTTTTCGATTTCTTCTTCTTTGGTACAGCCATATTTAAATAAACAATAACTAATTATAACCTTTGATTGGGAATCTAGAAAATATATACTTAATTCATTTTATTACTATCAATTTTTAATTAGAACAGATATGCTTTGTATAAAATGTTTTTAAATAACTTATAGTGTTTTTAAATTCAAAATTCTCATATTCAAAATCTAATAAAAGTTACTCAGATCTTTTATTGGAACTTGATTCTGGAAAAATTCAATCTATATATTTTTACCCTAGAAGAAGAGAGATAGATGTCATATATAAAGATGGGAGGAAGGAAAAGATTCCAATTCTTTATAACGATCAGTTAATTATTGAAAAAGCATCTGAAAATAATGTTGATCTTACTATAAATAACAGCAGAAAAGATTCTTCTATAGCTAATTCTGCAGCAACATTTTTTCTCTTATTGATTTTTATTTTTGCTTTTGCATTAATACTCAAAAGTACTTCAAAATTAGCCTCAAAAGCTTTTGGTTTTGGAAAAAGCAAAGCAAAATTTTTTAGCATTGAAGATGTCAATACAAGATTTGAAGATGTTGCTGGTGTTCCAGAAGCTGCAGAAGAGTTAAAGGAAATGATAAATTTTCTCAAAAATCCCAAAAGATTAAATAATTTAGGAGCGAAAATTCCTAAAGGAGTCCTTTTAATTGGTCCACCAGGTACAGGCAAAACATTATTAGCGAAAGCAATAGCAGGAGAATCTGGAGTTCCTTTCTTGTCTATATCGGCTTCAGAATTTGTAGAGTTATTTGTTGGAGTTGGAGCAAGTCGAGTGAGAGATCTATTCGAAAAGGCAAAGGAAAATTCTCCTTGTATAGTATTTATTGATGAAATTGATTCAATTGGAAGACAAAGAGGAGCAGGTATTGGAGGTGGAAATGATGAAAGAGAACAAACACTAAATCAACTTCTAACACAGTTGGATGGATTCTCTGAAAATTCAGGAATAATTGTATTAGCTGCTACTAATAGGCCAGATATTCTTGATTCAGCTTTACTAAGGCCTGGTCGTTTTGATAGAAAAATAGAAGTCTTATTACCGGATATAACTGGTAGAAAAAAGATACTTGCTGTTCATTCTCTAAGTAAACCACTCTCAGATGATGTTGATTTGAGTTTCTGGGCCTCAAGAACCGCAGGTTTCTCCGGGGCTGATCTTGAAAATTTAATGAATGAAAGTGCGATTCATTGCGCAAGAAATTATTCTGAGAAGATTAGTAATGAAAATATTGAGAATGCTTTAGAAAAGATTACACTTGGATTAAGATCCTCAAATGCAGTTAGTAATAAAATAAAGAAAATACGCGCATACAATGAAGTAGGTAGAGCATTAGTCTCTGCAGTTCACAATGGAATTGATTCCATTGATAAAATAACAATATTGCCTAGGTCTGGATCTATTGGAGGATATACAAAAATAGCTCCTGATGATGATGTCATATCAAGTGGTTTAATATCGAAAAAATTATTACTTTCAAAAATTGAAATTGCTTTAGCAGGAAGAGCTGCAGAAATTGTTGTATTTGGTATTAATGAGATTACACAATATGCAGCTAATAATATAGATTTTTCAACTGAAATTGCAAAAGAAATGGTTACAAAATATGGTTTCTCAGTAATAGGACCTGTTTGTTTAGATCAAAATAATAATGAAATATTTTTAGGAAATAGTCTTCTAAGGAATAAATCATTACTTGCCGATAAAACATCTACTATTATTGATAATCAAATAATAAGAATATCAAAAGACGCGCTAGCAAATGCTATTTTAATAATAAAAAATAATAGATCTATGCTTGAAAAAATTGTTGATGTACTAATAGATGAGGAGACTATTGATAGTAAAAGATTTAAGGATTTGTCAACAAACCTTTTAAAAGTATGATTAGATAAAAAGTATGAACAACTAATCAAAATTAAGTCTAACTACACTTTTATTTTCATATTTATTTTTCTTGTACCATTATTTCCAATAGTACAAGATCAATGGCTTAACATATTCTTATTAAATGAATTTGAGTTTTCTTATTATTCAATTTTATATTTTATTAGTGGCTTATTATTTCCAATACTTATTATAAATAATTCATTAACTAACTTATTTGATTATAAATTTAATTTAAATAAGTATCAAAGTAAGAAATTTAAAACTATT
>CACOCT010000021.1 GCA_902625845.1 uncultured Prochlorococcus sp.
TCTTGTTCTCTGACCTCTCACGGGGAGGCTCATTCTATGTCTTCTTCCTCTAACACAACCAATATCTTGTAGACGTTTTAAAGCCATACCTTCTTGTCTACGCAAATCTCCCTCAACTGTGTAAGCCTCCGTGGCTCCTCGCAATTTTTGCACATCTGAATCCGCAAGATCTTTAACACGAGTATCAGGGTTAACACCAGTATTTACTAGTATTTGTTTAGACCTAGTAAGACCAATACCATAAATGTATGTGAGGGCAATCTCTACTCGCTTTTCGCGAGGTATGTCAATTCCTGCAATCCTAGCCACTTGTTTTCAATAAATAAATGTTTTAATTGAATTTTTATTTAATTTATAGAAATTAAATAAAGCCAAAGTTTTACCCCTGACGCTGTTTGTGTCTAGGGCTAGCGGTGCAGATGACCATAACCCTACCATGACGACGAATCACACGGCACTTGTCACACATTTTTTTTACTGAGGCTCTAACCTTCATTAGGTTTTTCTCATTAAAATATCAATCCTATATTATACATCATCATCAAGCCATTTTTTGTTTTATATCGTCAGATATTATTTTTAAGTCTCTATCACCATCAATATATTCTAAGACATTGAGGTTTTGAAAATAAGCAATAAGAGGTTTCGTAGTCTCTTTATAAATATTTAGTCTAATTCTTATTGTTTTTTCATTATCGTCTGTCCTCCCCCTATTGATTAATCTTTTAACTAAGATCTCTTCTTCCACATTTAAATAAAAGACCTTTTCTAATGGTTGATTTAGCTCATTTAAAACTTTGGTTAGGGAATCTGCCTGAGACATATTTCGAGGGTATCCATCTAAAATCCACCCTCCTTTACTCAATAATAAATTTTGTTTAACAATTTCTAAAACAAGTTCATCATCAACTAATTTGCCGCTATTAATAATTTCTTTAATTTGTATTCCTAAAGTTGTCTGCTTCTCTACTTCTTTCCTTAATAATTCTCCAGTAGATAAATGTAAATAATCATATAACTCACTTATTAAAGAAGCTTGTGTACCTTTTCCCGCACCAGGAGGTCCTAAAAATAATAAATGTTTTTTCATCAGTTATTTACTAAACCCTCATATCTTTGTGAGATTACATATGTTTGAACTTGCTTCGCCGTATCAATAGCTACTCCAACTAAGATTAACAATGAAGTAGCCCCTAAACCTTGAAAAGTTTGGACATTTGTTGCTCTTTCAACAGCTGCGGGGATAATCGCAACTGAGCCCAAAAACAATCCACCAAGTAAAGTTAATCTATTTTGAATTCCTGTTAAGTAATTTGTTGTCTTAGAGCCAGGTCTAACCCCTGGAATAGCTACACCTCCTTTTTTTAGGTTAGATGCTACATCAATTGGATTAATGGTAAGAGATGCATAGAAATATGAGAATCCAAGAATTAAACTAAAAAATGTTAAGGCATAAGGCCAAGGGTTTGAAGATCCTGGATTTAAGGCACTCGCAAATTTTATCAAGATAGGATTACCCGTAACATTTGCTATAGTTATGGGTAGAAATATTAATGCTGAAGCAAAAATAATTGGCATAACTCCTCCGGCATTTAACTTCAAAGGGAGATAACTTTGCCTTGTAGGCAGTAATGAAGTACTACCTATTTGCCTTTTAGCGCTTACTATTGGAATCCTCCTTGCTCCTTCCTGGACGAAAATTATTCCTACAATTGTTAATAAGAAGACTCCTAATAAAACCAATATTCCTAAAACATCTCCTCTATCTCCAGTCTGAGCTTTTTCAATTGTTGAGCTAAGTGCTTTAGGTAATGTTGCAACAATATTTAAAAATATGACTAATGAAGCTCCTTGGCCTATCCCTTTCTCTGTAATTATCTCACTGAACCACATAACTACCATGGAACCAGTAACTAATGCTATAGATGTTTGCAAAACAAAAGTAGTTTCACTAATACCCTCAATTGCATATTGTCTTAATATGAGAGAGAAAATAATGCTCTGAAGGAAACCCCAACCTAATGAGACATATCTCGTAATTTGAGCAATCTTTCTCCTCCCTGCTTCTCCTTCATTTTTCTGTAGATCCTCGAGGGCTGGCAACGCTGCTGTTAAGAGTTGAATAATAATAGATGCGTTAATAAATGGCAAAATACCTAGAGCAAAAATTCCTAAGGTTGAAATGCCACCCCCTGTAAAAATATCTAAAAATCCTATTAATTGTCCACCTTGATCTATGAATGTTTTAAAAGCAACTCTATCTATTCCCGGCATTGGGATATAAATCCCTAATCTGACTAGTAAAAGTAAACCCAATGTTGTTAAAACTCTATTTCTAAGTTCCTCATTAGAAAAAAGTTGAGTGAGAATCTCTGAGGCGCTAGGATTTCGACTTTTCTTAACTAACATGTTGCATTTTCTTTGTTATTTTGAGAATTAATGATTATCTTAATTTATAATTTCGCATGATCCACCTAATGATTCAATTTTTTCTTTCGCAGTTTTAGTAAAAGCATGCGCCTCAACCTTCAACTTAACTTTAATTTCTCCATTTCCTAAAACTTTTAAAGGATATTTTGGTTTAAAGAGTAAGCCTTTTTTAACTAATGAATCAATGTTGACTTTTTCGTTCTCTTTAAAGTCATTTAACTTAGAGAGATTTATTATTGAAAAAGATTTTTGATTAATAATTTGGAAATGCTTTAATTTGGGTACTCTTCTGTAAAGAGGCATTTGACCACCTTCAAAACCTGGTCTAGTTGATCTCCCTGAACGTGATTTCTGGCCTCGCATCCCAAAACCACATGAAGCCCCTTGTCCAGCGGCTATCCCTCGTCCTTTTCTTAGTTTTTTCTTGCGTGAACCTTTATTAGGTTTAAGAGTATTTAAAGTAGAAGTCATAATTTTTAAGAATATAGCTGTTCTAAAGAAATTCCTCTTTCTCTAGAAACAGATTTGTGAGTTCTTAATTGAGATAAAGCAACCATTGCTGCCCGAGCGTTATTAAGAGGAGTTTTACTTCCTAACCTTTTTGCTAGAACATTTTTAATACCTGCCAACTCTAGTACAGTTCTTATAGAGCCACCCGCAATAACACCAGTTCCTGGTGCTGCAGGTCTTATCAAGACATTAGCAGCTCCATCTCTTCCTAAGGAAAGGGTAGGTATTGAATTGTTACGAGTTAAAGGAACTCTTACAAGATTTTTCTTCCCATCAGCCACCCCCTTCCTTACAGCACCTATTACGTCTCCCGCTTTACCAACTCCTACTCCTACTTGACCTTTTTCGTTTCCAACAACAATTATTGCTCGGAAACTCATTTTTTTCCCTCCCTTTACTGTCTTAGAGACTCTTCTAATTTGTACAACTCTTTCTTGCCAATCTGTATCTCTTTCAAGATTTTTAGAGTCTCTTCTATTTCGCTTCCTATTATTCTTTCTAGGTTCATCTTGAATAAAAGTTGAAGCCTTTTCAGATTTGGATTGATTTTCTTGTTTTGTTGGTGTGTCAGTCATGATTAATATTTAGAATTTTAAACCAGCTTTTCTAGCTGCATCAGCCAGAGCCTTAACTCGTCCATGATATATCTTACCCCCTCGATCAAAAACAACCTCCTTTACGCCTTTTTTGATAGCCCTCTTTGCAAGCATTAATCCAACTTCTGATGAAGAATTACAATTTGAGGATGATTCATTATCTTTAGTTTTAAATTCTTTATCAATTGTTGAGGCTGAACATATAGTTGATTGGGTTTGATCATCAATAACTTGAGCATAGATATGATTATTTGAACGAAAAACAGATAGTCTAGGTTTTGTCTTTGTTCCAATTAAAAATCGTCTTAACCTTCTATGACGCTTTTGAGTTTGTTGTTTTCTTGAGACTGAATTCATTTTTATTTAAGTTAATTTATTTTTTGCCGGATTTTCCAGCTTTTCTGATAATTCTCTCATCATGATACTTGATACCCTTACCTTTATATGGCTCTGGAGGTCTAATTGATCTTATCTTGGCAGCTTCATTACCAACTATTTCCTTATCAATTCCAGAAACAAACACATTTGTATTACTCTCGACTTTATAAGTTATCCCCTCTGGGGGAACGATTTCCACAGGATGACTATAACCTGCGCTGACTACCAAATTTTTACCTTTGACTTGGGCTCTTGATCCAACTCCTACAATCTCTAATTGCTTAACGAATCCTTCACTTACTCCTTGAACCATATTTGCAATTAATGTTCTACATAATCCATGTCTTTCTCTTGAGAAGCGCTTCGATGTTGAAGGTGTGATTATAATCTCATTCTCGTTTTTATTGAACTTGACCCCTTCTGGCATTAAACGTCTTAATTCACCCTTTGGTCCTTTGACAGTGACTGTTAATCCATTAATTTCTACAGATACCTTTTCTGGAATCATTACTGGATTTTTCCCAATTCTAGACATAATAAATTCTCCTTAATAAACATAGCAGAGAACTTCTCCGCCAATTCCTTGTTTTCTAGCATCGCGATCACTCATGATACCTTTTGAAGTTGATATTATAGCAACACCAAGACCACCAAGAACTCTTGGCAGACCTTTAGTATTTTTATAAATTCTTAAGCCAGGCTTACTTACCCTTTGCATTGATCTAATAGTCGGAAATCTATTTTTGCCGCTATATTTCAATCCAATAATTAATTGAGATTTAAATCCTTCCCCTTCCTCATTAATTTCATTAATAAATCCTTCTTTCTGAAGTACTTTTGCAATACTTCTGGACATTTTTGATGCTGGAACTACCGTAGTTGAGTGTTTTTTTTGACTCGCATTTCTAATACGAGTTAGCATATCTGAAATTGGATCGTGATTTGACATGATTTTAAAAATTAATTACTGCTAAATGGCATACCTAGTTCCTTAAGAAGAGCTTTTCCCTCTTCATCTGTGGATGCACTTGTAACGATAGTGATGTCCATCCCTCTTATAGAATCAATCTTGTCAAAGGAGATTTCAGGAAATATCAATTGTTCTTTTACACCAATAGTATAATTTCCCCTCCCATCAAAACTTTTAGGATTTACACCTCTAAAATCCCTGATTCTTGGTAATGCGAGGTTTATAAATCTTTCTAAAAATGAATACATGCGATCACCTCTAAGAGTAACTGTACAACCTATAGGCATACCTTGTCTGATTTTAAAACCAGCGATGGCTTTTTTAGCCCTTGTAACCAATGCTTTCTGCCCAGTAATAGTAGCCATTTCATTTAAAGAAGCTTCTAATGCCTTTGAATTTTGAGCCGCTTCTCCTAGCCCTCGGTTTATATTTACTTTAATAACCTTTGGGACTTGGTGAATATTTTTAAGGCCGAGGTCTTTTAAAAGCTTTGGCCTAATTGCGTCTTTGTAACGATGCTTGAGAGTCATGATTTGTTTAGTTAATTCTGGTCTTTGTCAGAATTGAAAGTTGAAATAAAAGAGATCTCATTAAGAGATGAATAATTAATTAATCAATTAATTCACCTGTTTTTTTTAATCTTCTTTTTTTTACTCCTTCCTTATCGATAAAATATTCAATTTTACTTGTGATATTTTTTTCTTTAGAAAAAAACATCACATTAGATGCATGAATAGATGATTCTTCTGTTACGATTCTGCCATTTTCACCTTCTTGAGTAGGTTTTACATGCTTTGTTCTAAAGTTAATTCCCTTAACAATTAGTCTATTAAGAAGAGGTAATGTTTTTAAGACTTCACCTGTTTTACCCTTTTCCTTACCATTAATGACTTTAACCAAGTCACCTGTTTTTATTCTCATCTTAACTTTTTTTAAAATTTTATTCTTTTTGACAGCATCTAACATTTAAATAACCTCCGGTGCTAATGAAACAATTTTTGTAAAATTGCGATCTCGCAATTCTCGTGCGACAGGTCCAAAAACTCTTGTACCTTTAGGATTCTTATCTTCGTTTATCAGTACTGCAGCATTATCATCAAATCTGATTGAATTACCAGTATTACGCCTTAATGTAGCCTTTGTTCTTACAATGACAGCTTTTACAATGTCAGATTTTTTTACACCCATATTAGGTAGAGCATCTTTAACTGAAGCGACAATTACGTCACCAACATGGGCATATCTCCTATTAGAGCCAAGAACTCTAATACATTGCAATCTCTTTGCACCACTGTTATCTGCAACAGTTAAATAAGTTTCTTGTTGAATCATTGTGTGTCCTCCTTCACTTTCGCTTGCTTATTAAGGATTTCATCTATAGCCCATCTTTTTTGTGAACTAAGAGGTCTAGTTTCCTTTATACGGACTCTATCTCCTGTATTACATTCATTATCAGGATCATGCGCTTTATAACGTGTAGTGCGACTAACAATCTTTTTATAAGTAGGATGTGGATATCTATTGATAACAGCCACAACAACCGTCTTATCCATCTTGTCGCTTACAACAGTACCAACTCGTTCTTTTAATGCCATAGTTTTAATTAATCATTTACTGGGGATTTGATTGACTTTTGGAAAGAGTCAATAATTGTGCTATCTGTTTTTTTATAATACTAAATCGATGGGTCTCATTTAATTGCCTGGTAGCTTGCTTAAACCTTAGGTCAAAAAGTTCTTTTCTAAGTTCTTTGACTTTCTCAATAATTTGATTATTATTCAAACTTTTGAATTCTTTAAGGCTTTCTTTACTTTTCATGATTTAACCTCCTTTGAATTTTGTAGATTGTTTTGATTATCAGATTCATCATTTAAGTGATCATTAGAAGTTATAAATTTTGTCTTAACTGGTAATTTATATTGTGCCAACCTCATTGCCTCTTTTGCAATCTCCTCTGTAATCTCTTCGCCACCCATCTCAAATAATATTCTTCCAGGTTTTACTACAGCTACCCAAAATTCTGGATTACCTTTACCTGAACCCATCCTCGTTTCTGCGGGTCTCATTGTTACTGGTTTATCAGGGAAAATACGTATCCATATATTTCCTCCGCGTTTAACATACCTAGTCATAGCTCTTCTACTAGCTTCTATCTGTCGAGAAGTAACCCACCCACAATCTTGAGCTTGTAATGCAAATTGACCAAATGCAATTTTGTTGCCTCTAGAAGCAACTCCCTTCATTCTACCTCGATGCTGTTTACGAAATTTTGTACGTTTTGGACTAAGCATTTTTTAACCTCCTATGAATTCTCATTAGAACGATCCTCAAATTGCTGAGGCATTCTACTACCTTTCCTTTTTTTGGAAGTCCCAACCGGAATGGATTGTTCCTCTTTAGAGAGAACCTCCCCTTTAAATACCCATACTTTTATACCGAGGACACCATAAGTAGTATTAGCTTCTCTGGTCGCATAATCGATTTCTGCTCTCAAAGTATGCAAGGGTACTCTACCTTCTCTTGTCCATTCACTCCTAGCAATCTCAGCACCATTTAATCTTCCTCCAACTTGAATTTTAAGTCCTAAAACACCTGCTCTTTGTGCTCTTTGCAAAGCCATCCTGATAGTTCTTCTGAACGCGACCCTCTTTTCCAATTGTTGTGCAATATATTCTGCGAGTAAAAAAGCATCTGCATCAACTTTCTCCACTTCAACAACATTGATTCTGACTTGTCTTGTTCTATCTCCAATAGTTTTTTGAATACCTGATCTTAGTTCTTCAATTCCACTGCCCTGTCTTCCAACAATTACACCAGGTCTTGCTGTTTTCAATTCCAATTCCAACTGGTCTGCTTTTCTAGCAATTAATACATCACTAATACCAGCAGCTCCATATTTTTTTTGAACAAAAGTACGTATTTTATGATCTTCTTGTAAAAGAGTTGGATAAGTTTTAGAGGAAGCGTACCACTTAGAACGATGTTCTTGCGTAATTCCCAATCTTAAACCTGTTGGACTAATTTTATGACCCATTATTTTTGTTCCTCCTTATTATTTTGTGATGTTTGAGATTGGACAGAGATTGTTATATGACATGATTGTTTTTTGATAGAAAATGCCCTGCCTTGAGCTCTAGGACGGTACCTCTTCATGACAGGTCCACTATTAGCAGCAGCAGCATTGATAATTAAAGTTGATGGATCCATTCCTAAATTATGTTCTGCGTTAGCTACAGCAGATCGTAAAACTTTTGTAATTGGTTCAGTAGATCTATAAGGCATAAATTCAAGCATGATTAATGCATCTCTGTAAGATTTTCCACGAATTTGATCAAGGACTCTTCTTACCTTTGATGCTGAACCTCTAATGTAATTTCCATGAGCAACAGCTGTTTTTATCGATTCTTGTGTTGTATTCATTATCTTGCTCCTTTTTTATCTCTGATATGACCACGATAAGTTCGTGTTGGAGCAAATTCACCCAGTTTATGACCCACCATTTGTTCAGTAATAAAAACTGGGATATGTGCTTTACCATTGTGTACTGCGATAGTATGACCAATCATAACTGGAAGTATAGTTGAAGATCTTGACCAGGTTTTGATGACCGATTTGTCATTGTCATTATTTTGTTTTTCAACCTTTTTGAGTAAGCTGTCAGCGATGAAAGGTCCTTTTTTTAGTGATCGTCCCATAATTAAAAAATGAATTGAGAAATAATTGAAATCATGAATCTCTGCCTCCTCTACTTCTCTTGGAAACACGACGGCGCTTACGAAGTACAAGCTTATTACTTGGTTTATTTTTCTTACGTGTTTTCAATCCTAAAGCAGGTTTACCCCATGGAGTAACCGGTCCAGCTCTTCCAACTGGAGCTTTACCTTCTCCTCCACCATGAGGATGATCACATGGGTTCATAACGCTACCTCTTACTTGAGGTCTTCTTCCAAGCCATCTTGTTCTACCTGCTTTGCCTAATTTTGTATTTCTTATTTCTGCATTACCAACTTCTCCGAGGGTGGCATAACATTCCTTTCTAACAAGTCTTACTTCTGTTGATGGCAGTTTTAATGCAACGTATTCACCTTCTTTAGCCATGACTTGAGCACTCGCTCCTGCAGATCTGACCATTTGAGCACCTCTACCAGCATACAGCTCAACACAATGAACACTTGAGCCAAGTGGCATTACAGCTAACGGCATTGCATTGCCATTCTCAATGGGGACAGATTCTCCAGCAATTAGTTTCTGACCTACTTTGATTCCAGAAGGGGCAATTATGTATCTTTTCTCACCATCTTCATAAAATAAAAGTGCAAGTCTAGCATTTCTATGGGGATCATAATGAATTGCAGCAACTTTAGCATTTATGTTTCTTTTATCTCTTCTAAAGTCAACAATTCTGTACTGTCTTTTGTGACCCCCACCCCTATGTCTACATGTAATCACACCTCTATTATTTCTTCCTTTTAATCTATGCTTGCTAACTGTTAAAGACTTTTCAGGTTTTCTTTCTGTAATTTCACAAAAATCTGTTACCACTCTTTGACGAGTGCCAGGAGTATAAGGTCTGAATTTACGAATTGCCATGATTAAAACTCCTTATGATTCTGGGAATAACTGAATTTTTTCTCCATCAGCTAGACGGACAATAGCTTTCTTAACTTGAGATCGTTTTCCAGCAAATTTACCTACCCTCCTTGATCTTCTTGGAGGATTCATAGTATTCACACTAACAACTTTAACATTAAACATTGACTCAACAGCTGCTTTAATATCTGGTTTTGCGGCTCTGTGATCAACTTCAAATGTATATTGATTCAATTCAAGTGCATTAGTAGCTTTTTCAGTAATAATTGGCTTACGAATTACATCCGCTAGTCGATTTCCAAAAGGCTTAGACATTAGCTGTACACCTCCTGTATCTTTTCTACAGCTGATGTCCCTATGATAATTTCATTAGCGTTTAAAATATCAAACACATTTAATTGATCTGCGAGCATAAGCTTAACATTTACTATATTTTGAATCGATTTTTTAATATTTACATGCGGATTATCAAGAATAATAAGTATTTTTTTTGTTTTATTAATTCCTAAACGAGTTAGTCCATCTAAAATTTCTTTCGTTTTAGGAGTCTTTAAAGAAGATCCAAAATCTTCAACAGTCTTAATGTTTGAAGATTTTGAAATTAAAGCAGTTCTTAAAGCCAATCTTCTTTCTTTCCTATTCATATCCAAGTTATATGAACGTGGTTTAGGACCAAAAATAATTCCTCCACCAGGTCTTAACGGTGTACGTATTGAACCTTGTCTCGCTCTACCAGTACCTTTTTGCTTATAGGGTTTTCTTCCGCCACCTCGTACTTCAGACCTTGTGAGAGTTGAAGCAGTTCCTTGCCTTTTATTTGCTAATTGTCTTAGTACAGCTCGATGGATTAAATCATCAGCAGATGACTCTTTTGCAACTTTTAAGTCCAAGGAAATTTTACCGCCTTTTTTGCCATCCCATTTTAATGATTCGAAAGTTGCCATCATTTTATACCTCCATTATTTCCAACCTTATTATTTGGCTTAATGTTAAGTAGTGAGCCTGGCTTCCCAGGAACAGAACCTTTTACAACAATAAGGTTTTTCTCATCGTCAACTTTTACGACTAGTAAACCCTTAGTTGTAATATTTTTACCGCCATACCTCCCTGCCATCCTTTTACCAGGATAAATTCTTCCAGGAGTTGTACCTGCGCCAGTAGAGCCAGGTTGTCTATGATTTTTAGAACCATGACTCATTGGACCTCTACTGAACCCATGTCTTTTTTGATAACCAGAAAATCCTCTTCCCATTGATTTACCGCTTATATCAACTTTCTGACCAACTTCAAAATTTTTCACAGTAATGGAGCTACCTAACTCATAATTTGACGTTTCATCAACTCTATACTCTTTAAGATACTTAAGCAGATTATCTCCAGATTTCGCTAAATGTCCTCTATGAGGCTTATTTAATAGCTTCTCTCTAGAAAGACCATATCCAATTTGAACTGCAGAATAACCATCCATAGATGGAGTTTTTAGCTGGGTAACTTTACAAGGCCCAGCCTGAATGAGGGTAACGGGTACTGCATTCCCATTCTCATCAAATAGCTGGGACATACCCAATTTTTTTCCTAAAATTCCGATTGACATGAGATTTTTGAAACTAGCTTTAAGGTTAATTTTTAATTTGATTATCTAGGTACCTTAAAATTTAAAAGGACTAGCTTAAAGTAAAAACTAAATTACTGGTGGAGACTTATCAAAAAAATTGATAGTTTCTCACAGATCCAAATTTTTAACGCAAACGTTAAAAATAGGTATATTTTAGAGGCTCTGCTAGTAATTGAGCTTAAAAAACTACCGAATTTAAATTGTACATCATCAAGTCCCAAAAAATGAAATATCATATATTTAATTAGAAAATTTTTATGCCATTACTTCTTTCAGGTGAGAAATTCCATGATGATTTATATAAGCATGGTTGTTTGGCAGTTTTTGCTCCTCTAGAAGGGGGAAGTGAGACACGTCTACTAAGAAGAATGCGTGCGAGGGGTTTTAAAACATTCATCACCTCTGCCAGAGGATTAGGTGACCCAGAAGTTTTTTTATTAAAATTACATGGTATTAGACCTCCTCATCTCGGTCATCAAAATGTTGGAAGAAATGGAGCCTTAGGTGACGTTCAGCAGGTTATTCCTGTTGCCGCAGAATTATTTAATGACAAGGATAAGAAAAAGTTACTCTGGCTAATAGAAGGTCAAGTACTTTCACAATCCGAATTAGCGAGTTTAATAAAAATTTCTCAAGATGATGATACTCTTAAAATCGCAGTCGAAATGGGTGGATCTAGAAATCTACAGTGGCAATCTTTAGGAAAATATATTACAAATGAATTTTAAAGTTGAAAAATTTTAAGATTGAATACTACACAACAAAATAAAATTATTTCAAATAAATGGGTAAAGCTAATTTGTGGTGCAAGTAATGAAGATACAGGCTCAATAGAAGATCTTTGCGCTATTTATTCAGCCGCAGGTGTAGATTATATAGATATTGCTGCAGATCCATCAGTAGCTGAAGCAGCGAGGAATGGAATTGATTGGTCAAAAAAAACATACGGGAAAAATCCTGGATTAATGATAAGTATTAGTGATGGGAAGGATATACATTTTCGGAAAGCAAAATTTGATCCAAAAATCTGTCCTTCAAATTGCAAAAGACCATGTGAAAATATTTGTCCTACTTTCGCAATTAGTGAATATGGAGTTAGTAAAAATAAGTGTTACGGTTGTGGAAGATGCATTTCAAGTTGTCCATTAAATTTAATTACTGAATATGAATATCAATTATCGCAAGAATCATTAAAAGATATCCTTCAAAAAATAAAACCAGATGCTGTCGAAATCCATACAGAAATTAATAGAAAAGATGCATTTAAAAAGATTTCAAGAATCATTAAAGATTCTGGTGTCAAACTAAAAAAGATATCCGTCAGCTGCGGATTGGCTCAGTCAAATGCTCAACCCAAAGACCTTGCTAAAGCTTTCTGGGAAAGATATGAAATTTTATCCGAACACAATGTACAGTTAATTTGGCAATTAGACGGAAGACCAATGTCTGGTGATATCGCTGCTACCACGGCAAAAGCAGCAGTAAAACTATGGGAACGAATGCAGCCAATATTACCTCCAGGCTTAATACAATTAGCGGGAGGTACAAATGGTAATACCTATAAATTTCTCAAAAAAGATCAAATTCCAGACGGTATCGCTTTCGGAAGTGTTGCAAGAAAGTTAGTACAGCCATTAATTGAAGAGACATTTAAAACAAATCAAAAAATATATGAGAACCCAGAAAAAATGGCACAAGCCATTAAAAAAGCAAAAGCTTTACTCGATCCATGGAAATCATAAAAAGAATTTATTATTTTTTTTATAGAAAAAGATCTATAAATGTACTAATATAAAAACCTATTGGGCCGTCGCCAAGTGGTAAGGCAGCGGGTTTTGGTCTCGCCATTCCTAGGTTCGAATCCTAGCGGCCCAGTTATAGCTTTCTAAAGAAGTGAATCATCAAAAATTAATTTTATTTGATTTTGATGGAGTAATTGTTAATGGAATTGATGAGTATTGGTTTAGCTCTAAACTTGCATGCGAGAAATATCTATTAACTAATTCAACTAATCTAAACATAAATAAATACATTGAAGTACCAAAAATATTTATTGAAATTAGACCTTGGGTGAAATACGGATGGGAAATGGTTTTGATAACGCATGAGATATTGAAAACACATGAACCACTGAACAATCTCACAAAAAATGCATTTCTAGAAAACTACGAAGAAAATTGCTCAAAATTACTATCAGATTACTCATGGAAATCAATTGAGCTGCAACAAAGCCTTGATGATGCAAGAGTATTTCAAATTAGAAATGATTTAAAGAAGTGGATCTCATTACATCAACCATTTAATGAAGTAGTTAGTTTTATTAGAAATGCAAAAGATAAAGGTTACAAAATAGGTGTAATTTCAACAAAAGGTAAAACTTTTACTTCAAAAATACTTGCTAATTTAAATATAATTCCCGAATTAATCTTCGGGTATGAATCTGGATCTAAAGTTGATATTATTTCAAATCTTTCTCTAAATTATGACATCAAAGCATTTGTTGAGGATAGGAGAAAAACCTTATCAAATATATTACAAAATGATCAAACAAAATTTATTAACTGCTACCTAGCTGAATGGGGTTATCTAAAAAATATCGATAAAAAAGATTTACCTCAGGAAATAAAACTACTAAAAATAAAAAATTTAGAAGATTTAGTTGCTAATTAAGAATGTTCAGCTAGAGTACGTGTGTACTATTTAAATTTAAATAAGAATTCGGAATGCTTATTTAAATATAGATAAATTCTAAATAAATCAAAAAGATGAGTATTGAAGCGAAAAGAGCAGACATGTCTAAAGATTCATTATCTAAAGAAAAAGATAAGGCTT
>CACOCT010000022.1 GCA_902625845.1 uncultured Prochlorococcus sp.
TTATAAGATGCATTAATAATAATTATCAGTAAGTTAAAAATAAGCATTTACAAATTACTAGTAAAACTTAATATTAAAATCAATAAATCTAAAAAAAATATAAAAAAAAAGATAAATTCCAGTTTTTCATCTTAAAAACTTAATAAATAATTCATGACTCATGGAAAATCAAGAAATTGAACAATCTTTAAAAGATTTCCCAAAACAAGTAACGAATAATGCTTATATAGGACTTTTAGAGAAATATTTTTTATCTGATAAAACAAATGATCTAGAGAAAAAACATAAGGAATGGTGTAAAAATATTATAAATTAAAAATTTACATAAAAAAACTCGCATTAGCGAGCTTTAATTTGGTGGCGGGGGGAAGATTTGAACTTCCGACCTTCGGGTTATGAGCCCGACGAGCTACCAGACTGCTCTACCCCGCGTCATATCTATAGCATACAACCCCAATGGTACTTTACCCATATTTTATTAGGATTCCTGGAATTTTAATTCACCCTTTACTTCTAAATTCACGCCTTCTGCGAGGCTGAAAATCTTTTCTTCAATATCCTGTATCCGTAAATTTGTAATCCATTCCAATTGTTTAAGCAAATGTAAACCAACAGCATGTTTTGCTCTTCTTGATCCATCTTCAACTTTTAATGCCAAACCTATACCCTCACTTTGTTTTGCTAAACAAAGTATACCTTCAGCACCTCCTTTACTAATTACTTGTCCATGTGAGGCTTTGATAATTTCAGTATCAAAATAATTATTATCACTAATTAGTTGTGGATACATAACCATGGCTCTACTAATTTGCTCTAATTCAGCATTTTCTGAACTACAAAGAATGGAATATAGTTTTGCTATTTCAACTAATTTCAAAAATAATGTAGGAGCTCCACAATCGTCTCTTTCTGCATATATTTCAGAAGCAGGAAGAGACAGTAATTCTGATATTATTCTAAATATTTCAATTTGTATTGGATGATCTCCTTTTAAATAACTATCAATAGGCCAGCTTAACTTCTTACAAGTAGCTAAAAAGGCAGCATGTTTTCCTGAACAATAATGTCTTAAAGGACTATCTTTTTTACATGGACATTTTAAATCCTTAATATCAATATCGAATTCCCACAAAATTTTAAAAGCTTCTCTTGCATGTTTTGTTTCTCCTCTGTGTGAACCACAAGCAATAGCTATTGATTTAAGAGGATCGTTAAATTGAGATGATGCTCCACTGCTTACAAAAGGAATAGCCTGAAATGGTTTTAATGCAGATCTTACAAAACTTTTATATTCTGGATTTCCAGCACACATTAATACTCTCCCTTTTTTATCACAAACGACAGCATGTATTTTGTGGATTGATTCAACATATGAACCTCTTTTAAGAAATACTTCTAAAGGAGGATTATTAGAAGTGTATAAATTTTTAAAATTTGAACTCATATTTAAATATTAAAGTACTGAAAGATTAATATTCCAACCAAAATAAATGAGATGATTACGGATATTACTTGTGTAAGATTTTTTAAGATAGGTTTTACTTCTATAGAGGCAATAAGACTCTCTTTTTCTTTTAATTCAATAGGTTTAATCCAAATTTGACCATCGTACCATCCTGATTCTTCATATTCTATTATTTCAGAGTTTAGTCTTTTATAAATATGACTCCATCCTAAAAGTAACCGAATTGTTATTAATAATGGTATTGATAAGCTTCCAAATAAACTTAATAAAATATATTTCAAAAGAAAAATATTAAAATAAGTACTACCAGAAGAAATAATTAAAAAAATCAAGAAAGATACCATCCAAAATGAAATTAATAGCATTGATAATTTCTTATTAGTTTTAGCTAATGCAAAAAACATAGAATTGGATAATTCTAAAAATTCATTTATAGGCTGCTGTTCTTTAGGAACGGGACATTTTGAGTTATTCATACATCAGGGGTATTTGAAATTATCCCCATTACTCCAGAACGACTCCAAGTCATAGAACTTTCTATATTCTGGTTGAAAAATATTAACTATAAGATCTCCATAATCTAAAAGTGCCCATTTAGCTTCGTTTATTCCTTCTTTTCTTAAAGGTTCAATATTGTAAATATCTTTTATATCGTTTTCTACAGATTTTGATATTGATCTTACTTGGACATCTGATAAACCTTCGGCAATTAAAATCCAATCAGTTATGTATGAAACTTTGTTTATGTTAATTAATCTAATATCATTTGCTTTTTTTGAATCACATGCTTTGGCAGCTAACAAAGCAACTCTTTTATTGTCCATAGACATTTTCACTTGATACGGACTTTTGTGAACCTTCTTGCTGAGCAAGCTCAGATCTTGCTTTTTCTGCACTTTTTCTAAGCGCTTCTAACCGATCCTCAAAAATAGTTCTTTTTTTCTTTTTTCTAGTATTTTCAATCAATTCTTTCAAAGCACCACCTAAACTTTTGTATGCATTTGGTATGCTGTAGCCAAATCTGCAGGCCAAATCAATAGCTCTCTCATCAGCATAAATTGCATCTTGAAGTCTTTTTTCTGAATTGTTTTTAGTATATAATCTATAACCAGCAAAACTAGATAAACCTAATGCTAGCAATAATAATAGTCCATCTTGTACCCATAATTCGCCAATAGCGCCTCCTAATCCAATTGCGAGTGCAGCCATCTCCCATCCATCTCTGGGGATAGTATCATTTTGTATTTTTCCAACTTCGTGCCAAAAAAGTAAATTTCTATGATCTAATGCAAAATTATCCCATTTCTCTAAATCTATTTGAATCTCAACCTCATCTCTTCCAATCTCTTCAAGAGTTATGAGAGGTGGGTCAATAGCAATAGCCGCTTCAATAAATACCCAACTTCTATTTTCTGGTGGCAACAAACTTTTTAGTCGTTGAAGTTCGCTCATAAATAATTTTCTTCTTTTATTACTATAGAAACAAATGTTGCTTTTCAAGTAAGTTGATTAACATCTGATGATTTATAAGTAGGATTAAATAAATAGTTTGTAACGATTATGCCTCAAAGAGAGGATCTTAAAAGAATTCTTATACTAGGCTCTGGTCCAATAATTATAGGGCAAGCATGTGAATTTGATTATTCTGGAACACAAGCTTGTAAAGCACTTAAAAGTGTTGGATATGAAATTATTTTAATAAATTCGAATCCAGCCTCAATCATGACAGACCCAGAAATAGCTCATAGAACATATATTGAACCTTTAACTGTTGAAATAGTTTCAAAAATTTTATTGAAAGAAAAACCTGACGCAATTCTTCCAACAATGGGAGGTCAAACTGCTTTAAATTTAGCGGTAAGTTTAGCTGAAAAAGGTTTTTTAAAAGAAAATAATATTGAATTAATTGGTGCGGATTTAAATGCCATAAAGAAAGCTGAGGATAGAAAATTATTTAAAGAAACAATGGAGAGAATAAATGTTGATGTATGCCCTTCTGGAATAGCATCTACATTAGAAGAGGCCGAAAATGTGCGAAAAGTAATTAACTCTTCTTATCCATTAATAATTAGGCCTGCTTTTACCCTTGGAGGAAGTGGAGGTGGAATTGCATATAATCTGGAAGAGTTTAAAGAATTATGTAAATCTGGATTAGAGGCTAGTCCGAGTAATCAAATATTAATTGAAAAATCTTTAATAGGGTGGAAAGAATTTGAATTAGAGGTTATGAGAGATAAGGCTGATAATGTTGTGATAATTTGCAGTATTGAAAATCTTGATCCTATGGGTGTACATACAGGAGACTCGATAACTGTTGCTCCCGCTCAAACTCTTACTGATAAAGAATATCAAAGGCTTAGAGATTTATCATTATCAATTATAAGAGAAGTTGGGGTTGAGACAGGAGGTAGCAACATTCAATTTGCAGTAAATCCCATAAATGGTGAAGTAATAGTAATTGAAATGAATCCTAGAGTTAGTAGATCTTCTGCGCTGGCAAGCAAAGCCACTGGATTTCCCATAGCAAAAATGGCAGCTTTACTTTCAGTGGGATATACCTTAAACGAAATTACAAATGATATTACCAAAAAAACACCAGCATGCTTTGAACCCTCAATAGATTATGTAGTAACAAAGGTACCAAGATTTGCATTTGAAAAATTTAATGGTACATCAAATATTCTTACCACATCAATGAAGTCTGTAGGGGAATCAATGGCTATTGGTAGATCTTTTGAAGAGTCGATTCAAAAGGCTTTAAGATCTTTAGAAATTGGTATTTATGGTTGGGATTATGAAGGTATTATTACAATTGAAAATGAAAATCAGTTAATAAACAATCTAAGAACTCCAACGGCTGAAAGAATTTTAATTATAAAAAAGGCTATGGAACTTGGTAAGGATGATAATTATATTCGTTTAGCCACGAATATTGATTTATGGTTTATCGAAAAATTTAGAAATATTTTTAATTTTGAAAAAAAATATTTAAAAAATAAAAATTTATTTAGTTTTAGTAGAGGCTTAATGTTAAATGCTAAACAACTTGGTTTTTCTGATCAACAAATTGCAAATCTAACTAGCACAGAATTTTATCAAGTAAGATCTTTAAGACAACAACTTAAGGTGAATCCAGTATTCAAAACTGTTGATACATGTTCTGCTGAATTTTCATCTAACACCCCATATCATTATTCAACCTATGAGGAATCATTTTTCAATTCAAGCAATGAATTGTTTGATTGTGAAATTAATTTAGAAACTAACAAAGATTTAAAAAAAATAATGATTTTGGGTGGTGGCCCTAATAGGATTGGTCAAGGAATTGAATTTGATTATTGTTGTTGTCATGCCTCATATCAATCATCTTCAAGTGGCTTTAAAACTATAATGATAAATAGTAATCCCGAAACGGTTTCAACAGATTATGATACCAGCGATATTTTATATTTTGAACCAGTTACATTAGAAGATGTCTTAAATATTATCGAAGTAGAGAAGCCCTATGGAATTATAGTCCAATTTGGTGGTCAAACCCCATTAAAATTGTCTTTACCACTTTATGACTGGCTTAAATCAAATTATGGTAGTAATTGTAACTCTAGAATTTTGGGGACATCACCAATATCTATAAATATAGCCGAAGATAGGGAAGAATTTACAAAAATATTAAATCAATTGAATATTAGGCAACCACTTAATGGAATTGCTCGGAATCAGGAGGAAGCTATTAAAGTTTCAGAAAATATAGGCTTTCCATTAGTTGTTCGCCCCTCTTATGTTCTTGGAGGAAGAGCTATGGAGATTGTAAGAAGTTATAATGAATTAACTCGATACATTAATGAAGCAGTTAAAGTATCTCCTGATCATCCAGTACTTCTAGATCAATATTTAAGTAATTCTGTAGAGATAGATGTAGATGCTTTATGCGATAAGAATGGATGTGTTGTCATCGCAGGTTTAATGGAACATGTTGAACCAGCAGGAATACACTCTGGAGACTCAGCATGTTGTCTTCCATCTATCTCTTTATCAGAGGAGACTAAAAATGTTGTAAAGAAATGGACAAAATTAATTGCTAATAAGCTTAATGTTATTGGATTAATAAACTTACAATTCGCTGTTAAACAATTAGATAAAGAAAAATCTAAGGTCTACATTCTTGAAGCAAATCCTAGAGCTTCAAGAACTGTACCTTTTGTTTCTAAAGCAATTGGTAAACCCATAGCAAAAATTGCTACAGAATTAATGCAGGGAAAAACGCTTCAAGAGATGAATTATTTAGAGGAATTAATCCCTAATTATCAAGCTGTTAAAGAAGCTGTACTACCATTTAAAAGATTTCCAGGGTCTGATACACTTCTTGGTCCTGAGATGCGTTCTACAGGAGAAGTAATGGGTTTAGCAAAGGATTTCGGTATTGCCTACGCAAAGTCTGAACTTGCGGCAGGCAATGGAGTTCCAACAAAAGGTGTCGCTTTTCTTTCAACTAATGACTTAGATAAAAAATATCTTTATGAAATAGCAAAAGATCTCATAAATCTAGGATTTAATTTATTAGCTACAGAAGGAACATCAAAATATTTATCAAATCTAGGAATAAATGTTGAGAGCGTTTATAAAGTTCATGAAGGGAGGCCAAATATCGAAGATATGATTCGTTCTGGCTTAGTTCAGCTTGTAATTAATACCCCTATAGGTTCACAGGCATTATTTGATGATGAATATTTAAGAAGAGCTTCTCTTGAATATAATGTTCCAACTTTTACTACAATTCCAGGATCAAAGGCTGCTATTAAAGCTATTAAAGCCTTACAAGTACATCAAATAGAGACTATTTCTCTTCAAGAAATTCATAAAATTTAAGATTTTAGTAGATATTTTTTAGTTTCTTCCTCAAATCATTAACTAAACTATTTTTGCCTATAGATAAAAGTTTTAAAGTATCTTCATGTATTTTTAATTGAGCATCAGCAATTTGAAGACTTTTTATGACTTCTTTAATCTCCTCTGATAATTCTTCCATTATATATTTCTTTCCATCGAATGTAAGGATTGCTTTTTTGCTATTAAAATCCTTTATTGTCATAATTAATTCTTAAATATAGAAATAAGATAATTTTAATATTTATTTATTTATTAATTGTTTTTCACATAAATCTTTATAAATTCCATCTTTGGCAATTAATTCAAGGTGAGTACCAGTATCAACTATTTCTCCATTATCAAAAACCACTATTTTTTTTGCATCTTGAGTTGTAGATAATCTATGGGCAATAATAATAACTGTTCTATCTTTCATCGCTTGGTTTAATCCTTTTTGAACCTCTGCTTCAGAGTCAGCATCTAAAGCACTTGTCGCCTCATCTAATAAAAGAATATTTGGATTACCTAAAATAGCTCTTGCGATTGCAATCCTTTGTATTTGTCCCCCGGAGAAATTAAAATTCCTTTCAGTAATATGGGTATCATATTTTTCAGGAAGTTTACTAATAAAATTATGAGCGTTAGCAATTTTAGCTGATTGAATTATTTCTTCATCATTAAATGATCTACCCATTTTAATTGCATCTTTAATTGTTCCTGAAAATAGAAATGGTTGTTGTTGAACAATTGCAATTTTTGATCTTATTGATTTTGCTTTTAAGTTATTAATACTTTTATCATCTATATAAATATCACCATTATCAGGTTTAATAAATTTAAGAATTAAAGATAACATTGTGCTTTTACCAGAACCTGATGCTCCCACAAAAGCAATGATTTCTCCTTTAGATATTTTAAGGTTAATACCCTTTAAGACTTTTGTATCTTTTAAATAAGAAAAGCTTACATTCCTAAATTCAATTTTTCCATCCATAATTTTAATATCTTCTGAATGTTTATAATCACTCTCAATAGGTTGTAAATTTATTTTGTTTAATCTTTTAAAAGAAGCTTGAGCTTGTTTATATTCGTTAAAATTAGTTGTAAGATGACTTATTGGATCAATTAGCATTAAAATTGCAGCAAAAAAGCTACTAAATTCTTCACTATTAAGTAATCCTAAATTTATACGCAAAGCACCTAATGCAAGTATTGCTAATATTCCGAAAGCTTCAATAAATCCAACGATCGGATGTTGTAAAGCTAGTAATTTTAATGTTTTAAATTTTGCCCTTTTATTTACCTTTAATTGAGTATTAAATCTTTTAGTTATCCAGCTTTCCCTTGCATAAGCTCTTATTGTAGTAATGCCATTAATTGATTCTCCTATTAAACTTGCTAGTTCACTAGTAGTCTCTTGACTATTTTCTGAAGCTGATAAAACTTTTTCCCCAAATTTATTTACAGAAATAATTATTATTGGAGCTAGGATAAAAGTAGATAAAGTCAATGACCAATCTAAATAGACCATATATAAAATCACAGCTAATAATTGCAATGCACAAGGTAATGAGTCTTGAATAGTTTTATAAATAACTTCACTCAGCCGATCAGCATCTTCAGTTAATCTGTATGTTATGTCACCTGCCGAAATTTTTTCTATAAAATTAATTTTGATTTTGTGTATCTTGGAAAATAAGGTATTTCTTATCTCTTCACTTATTTCTAATGATGGTTTCGCGATAAAAAGATCCTGTCCGTATTGAGCAGATTTTTGTATTAAAAAAACAATTATTGTTTTTACTATTATATTTGATACTGCTTTTAAATCTCCTGATCCAATTGCGGGAATAAGTTTTCCTGCTAGAAACGCTAAAATAGGCCAACAAGCTACATATATAATCATGCAAGCAAAACCTTTACTTAATCTGCCTAAATAAGGTTTTATTGAAGGAATTAAACCCAAGAAACTAAAATGTATTTATTTAACTTTATCAATACCTATGAATTTAAAAAACCATGAAACTAGATCAATTTCTAAAATGGAAAAATCTTGTGTCTTCTGGAGGAGAAGCAAAATTATATATAAAATCTGGTAAAGTTAAAATTAATGGGGTTGTTGAATTAAGAAGAGGTAGAAAATTAACATATGGCGATAGAGTTTTATTTTTAAAAAATGAAATAATCTTTGAGAAAGAGACCTATTGAGCTTAAAGTTATAAATAGAAGTTTTCTTGGATTAAATTTTGTGAGACAAACAGTAATTGCTGGAAATTGGAAAATGCACATGACGTGTGCTCAGACAAAAGATTTTCTAAAGGATTTTATTCCTTTAATCAAAAATTTAAATAGTAATCGCAATATAGTAATAGCACCTCCCTACACGGCGATATCAACGTTCGCATCTTTTTCTGATTCAATATATTTAAATATTGCAAGTCAAAATATACACTGGGAAGATTCAGGAGCCTTTACCGCCGAAATATCTCCAGTGATGTTACTAGAACATAATGTCAAATATGCAATCGTTGGTCATAGTGAGCCAAGAAAATATTTTAGTGAAAGTGATGAGCAAATTAATAAAAGGGCAAAATCTGCTCAATTAAATGGATTAACTCCAATTGTTTGTGTTGGTGAAACATTAGAACAAAGAGAGCGAGGAGAGGCTGAAAGGATTATTTCTAGACAGGTTGAACAAGGACTTGAGGGAACAAATCCTAAAGACTTAATAGTGGCATATGAACCAATCTGGGCAATTGGAACGGGTAAAACTTGTGAAGCAGCAGATGCTAATAAAATTTGTAATTTAATAAGAAAATTAATTGGCTATGAAGATGTTGTAATTCAATATGGAGGCTCCGTTAAACCAAATAATATTGATGAAATAATGTCAATGAGTGACATAGATGGAGTATTAGTTGGAGGTGCTTCTTTAGATCCTATTAGTTTTGCTAGAATTGCAAATTTTAAATAACGATAATTCATTACCTTATGATTGGAGGAGGAAAACCTCAATCATGGGCATATTAAATGTTACCCCTGATTCATTCAGTGATGGAGGTGATTTTTTTTATCTAGAAAATGCTTTAGCTCAAGTAGAAAAATTTATAAATAATGGGGTAGATATTATTGATATTGGTGCTCAAAGTACAAGGCCTGGTGCAGAAGAAGTAGGGTCGGCATTAGAAATTGAAAGATTAATTCCTATCTTGAGTGAAATCAGAAAAAGGTTCCCTAATATAATTATTTCAGTAGATACCTTCAATTCTGATGTAGCATTTAAAGCTTTAATAAATGGTGCAAATTGGATCAATGATGTAACGGGAGGAAGAAGGGATGAAGAAATATATAGCGTAGTTTCTAAATTTGACTGTCCATATGTAATTACTCATAGCAAAGGGAATAGTCAAACTATGAATAATTTAACCTACTACGAAAATTTAATTGAAAACATTATAGATGATTTGAAAATTCTTATTGAAAAAGCAATATCCAAGGGAGTAAAGAAGAATAAAATAATTTTAGATCCAGGATTAGGCTTCGCAAAAAACACTTCTCAGAATATTCTCGTTTTAAAAAATTTAAGGAAATTTAAGAATTTAGGTTATCCTTTGCTGATTGGAGCTTCAAGGAAAAGATTTATTGGAGATGTTTTAAACATCTCTAATCCTAAAGATAGAGATATAGGTTCATTGGCAATAAGCTGTTTGTGTTCACAACTTAAAGTTGAAGTAGTAAGAGTTCATAATGTTCAGCTTAATTATCAAATTATTAAAATGGCAGATAGAATCTATAGGTAAAATTTTATTCTTTGACTCCCTCAATTTTATCTTCTACTTCTTGATAGAGCTCTTTTAATTTTTCAATATTTTCTTCAGAAGTTTCCCAATAACCTCTACCGTTAACTTCAAGTAATGTACCAACAATTCTTCTAAAACTATTAGGATTTAAGTCCATTAATCTTTGACGCATTTCTTCATCATTTATAAATGTTTCGTTAGTCTCTTCATAAACAAAATTGTCAACTTGGCCGCTAGTTGCACTCCATCCTAGGGTGTAATTAAGTCTATTTGAAAGTTCCCTTACACCTTCATAACCAGATTTAAGCATACCCTCATACCATTTAGGATTTAAGAGCTTTGTCCTAGAATCAAGTCTTATAGTTTCACTTAAAGTCCTAACTTGGGCATTTGAAGTTGTTGTATCTGCAATAAAGCTTGTAGGCTCTTTGCCATCATCTCTTAGTGTCTTAATTAATTTAGTAGGATCAGAATCAAAGTAATGACTTACATCGGTTAATGAGATTTCAGATGAATCTAAGTTTTGAAATGTTACATCTGCTGTTTTCATGACTGATTCAAAAACATCTCTTTTTTGATTCATTTCTCCTGGATTGTCTGCATTGAAGGCATATGTCTTTCTAGATAAATACATCTCTTGAAGTTCATTCTCTTCTTCCCATGTAGAATTTTCGACCGCTAAATTCACATTTGAGCTGTAACTTCCACTCGCATTTGAGAAAACCCTAGCAGATGCCTCTCTTAGAGTCGTCCCCTCTTTTTCTGCTTGTTCTAATGAGTGTTTACGAACAAAATTTTCTTCAAGTGGTTCATCAGCTTCCGCAGCTAATTTTACAGCCTGATCTATTAAAGCCATCTGATTTATAAATAAATCTCTAAATACACCTGAGCAGTTTACGACAACATCAATTCTAGGCCTACCAAGTTCTTCTAATGGAATAAGTTCCAACTTATTTATTCTTCCAACTGAATCAGGCATAGGTTTGACACCGACAAACCATAAAATTTGAGCTAACGATTCACCATAAGTTTTAATATTATCTGTTCCCCATAAAACACATGCAATTGTTTCTGGCCAAGTTCCTTGTTCTTCTTTTTGCCTTTCTATAAGTTTGTCTACAACGGATTTTGCAGCTGCTACAGCAGCAACTGTTGGAATTGATTGAGGATCTAGAGCATGAATATTCTTACCACTTGGTAATACTCCTGGATTTCTAATAGGATCTCCACCTGGGCCTGGAAGCACATAGTTTCCATCTAATGCTTTTATGAGACTTTCCATTTCCTTGTCAGCACATACTTGCTCAAGACAAAAAAGTAAGTAATCAAAAAGTTTATTTAATTCATTTTGATCAATATCTTTAAATCCATTTATTCTGCAGATTCTTAACCATGGAGTTGGTGTATTAATTCCAAAGATTTTTAAAAACTCAAATAATTTTGATAAAAGGGATTTCTCTAAATAAACTCTTCCATCAACAATTCGTAATGATTTAACCATTGCGAATATTGATTCTCTTGATGTTTTAGTAATCTTTTCATTTAATTCAACAAACTTAAGTTCTCCTTTATTATTACCTTTATAGACTTCATCAATATTTAGATTAATGGATTCTGCTAATAAGCCAGGAAGGGAACGTAATTGTTCTTGCTCTCTTTCAAGAGAAGCTATATTTACAAGTGTAGCAACAGCTTCTTCAGCTGTTGGAGCTTCTCCAATTGTGTGCAAACCACAAGGTAATAACCTACTTTCTATTTCCATTAGTTGCTTATAGACATTACCTACAAAAAAATCTCTTTCATCAAGAGTTAGATCAGATGCATCGGATCTTGGAAGTTTAACGTCTTTATCTAAATTACATTGTTTAGAAGTTTCGACTATTGAATTAACAATTTGAATACCTCGACTATTTTCTCTTAATTGTTGATAAGAACCAACTAATTCACTTAATTCTTTTAAACCTTTATATAAGCCTGCATTTTCTGCTGGAGGAGTTAAATAACTAATTGTGGATGCATATCCTCTCCTCTTGGCAATTGTTGCTTCTGAAGGATTATTTGCAGCGTAGTAATAAAGATTAGGTAATGAACCAATCAGAGAATCTGGATAACAAGTTTCACTCATACCCATCTGTTTACCAGGCATAAATTCTAAAGATCCATGGGTACCAAAATGAAGAACTGCATCAGCTTCCCAAATCTTTTCAACATATGTATAGTAGGCGGCAAAACCATGATGTGGACTTGCACTCCTGGAATAAAGTAACCTCATAGGATCACCTTCGTATCCAAAAGTTGGCTGGACACCTATAAAAACATTTCCAAAATGTTTGCCGTAAATAAGCAAGTTTTGTCCATCACTATTAAGATTCCCTGGTGGTTTACCCCAATTTTCTTCTAGTCTGGTTGAATAGGGTGTTAATTCTTCATATTCTTTTACAGACATTTTGTGAGCAATATTTAATTCAGGAGAACCTTCCATCGCCTCTGGATTATTAATAACTTTTTCCATTAATTCTTTGGAATTATTGGGTAGACCATCGATCTTATATCCTTTAGCTCTCATTTCAAGGAGTACTCTATAAATTGAACCAAAAACATTTAAATAAGCAGCAGTACCTACATTCCCTTTATCTGGAGGAAAACTAAATACTGTAATAGCAAGTTTCTTCTCTTCTCTCTTTTTTACTCTTAATGTTGACCATTTAATCGCCCTCTCAGCAATTACATCAACTCTATCTTGAAGTGTATGAGCTTTGCCAGTCGCATCGTCTCTTCCAGAGAGAATAATAGGTTCTATTGCACCATCTAGTTCTGGAATTGCAATTTGTAGAGCAACTTGCACCGGATGTAAACCTAAATCACTCTCTTCCCATTCTTGTGTGGTTTGAAATACTAAAGGCAAAGCAACCATGTAAGGTCTATTTAATCTTTTTAAAGCATCAATAGCTTTAGGATGATCTTGCCTTGCAGGGCCTCCAACTAAAGCAAATCCAGTAAGGGATACAATTCCATCCACAATAGGGCTTTCTTTATTGATTGGGTCATAGAAAAATTCATTTACTGGTTTTGAGAAATCTAGTCCT
>CACOCT010000023.1 GCA_902625845.1 uncultured Prochlorococcus sp.
TCCTAATGATGGTTATAAAAAATTAAAGTGGTACCAAAGAACAGCCACGAAAAATTATAAAAATAAAATATTTCTTTTTCTCAGGCCAAGTGATAGAAAAACTGGATTACTATCAATAAATATAAAAATTCCTGATAAATTTAAATCTTCTCTAAAGCAAAAAAACATTACCTTTTGCAAAGCAAATGTAGGAGGATTTACTTCAAGATCAAAATGCATCAATGATATTCCCTCTGATATAGTTTTAGATAAAGATACAAATAAAATAGAAATTTATCCTATTAGTCCAGTACCATCTGATAAAGAAACTTATGCAGTAGTTTTTAAAATTAATAATCCACGAAAATCAGGGCTTTACCAATTCCATTCTTTCGGTAAATCATCCGGCCCTATTCCTGTTTCAAGTTATATTGGTAGTTGGACTATTATTATTGACCCTTAATAAGGGATATAATAGATGCTAGATTATTAAAAAGAATTAAAATTTATGACTAAGAGAACATTCGGTGGAACATCAAGGAAAAGAAAACGCGTATCTGGTTTTAGAGTAAGAATGCGTTCCCATACTGGTAGAAGGGTTATAAAAAGCAGGAGAAAAAGAGGGAGAGAGAGAATTGCAGTCTGAATAACTTGTGGCTTTACCAAAAAGAATGCGCCTACAAGGTCATAGAACATTTAAGTATATTCATAAAAATTCAATAAAATATTACGGGAAATTAATGGTTTTAAAAATTGCAAAATCTTCCCCTCAGATACTCGAATCACATAAAAAATTCAATTTTGCTAATAATTTCAAATTAGCAATAACTATTAGTAAGAAAGTTTCAAAAAAATCAGTTGTAAGAAACAAAATAAGGAGGTTGTTGCAAGAAAATTTCTTAAAAAATTACAAAAAAGAGTATAACCACATTCCATATTGGGTACTTGTTAACCTAAAGAGTGGGAGTTTCTGTAATTACGAAACTGAATTATTAAAGGAATTTCAAACTTTATTCTATAAAACCGGTCTACTAAAATGATTGCTATCAATGAAGAAATCTTTTACGAAGGTGGCCCTGCTAAAGGAGATTTAATTATCAACTTATTAGCAGGTTTAACTATATTAGGGTTACCATTCACTTTTGCAGCTATTGTAAGGTCTCTATGGTTACGTTTTACCATCACTAACAAAAGAATTACTATTGTTGGAGGTTGGTTTGGAAGAAACAAAACGCAAGTTTCTCTAAATAATATCAAAGAAATACGCTCTGTTCCAAGAGGTTTTGGATCTTATGGAGATATGGTTTTAATTCTTAATGATGGATCAAAAGTCGAAATGAAATCTTTGCCTTCATTTAGAGAAAAGCAAAATTTTATAGAAAAAATTACGTGTAAAAATACTAAAGAGCTTAACCTCGGAGAGACGCAAGGTTTTGCAGCTAAAACTTAAGTAATTTATCATCGCAAAATGTTTCCTTCATCTTGTAAGATATAGTGTCTAGTAAATTATTTTTTTTCGTAATATCGTGATCGGGTTCATCTCAGAAAAAATATTAATCCCGATACTGGATTTCTTCTATGGTCTTGTACCTAGCTATGGATTAGCAATTATTGCACTAACCATAGTTATAAGGATTGCTTTATTCCCACTCAGCGCTGGCTCGATAAGAAGCGCGAGGAGAATGAAAATAGCTCAACCAGTAATGCAAAAAAGGCAAGCAGAAATTAAGTCAAAATATGCTGGTGATGCCAAAAAACAACAAGAAGAACTTGGAAAATTAATGAATGAATTCGGCAGCCCACTCGCAGGTTGTCTTCCTTTAATTGTCCAAATGCCAGTGTTATTCGCATTATTTGCAACATTAAGAGGATCACCTTTCGCAGATGTTCCATATAATATTAATCTTAAGATTTTACCTCAAGAGCAAATAGCAACAATTGAACCCAAACCATTTACTTCACCAAGACACTCTATATTTATTAATGAAAAAACTCATTTCCCAGTTGTCGCTTCAATTCCAAGCGGAACAAAGTTAGGATTAGAAGAAACACTAAAAATTAATCTTCAAACTACATCAGGAAATAATTATTCAGAAGTTCTTACAAAATATGATGAAGGGAATAAATTTTTACCTTCTTGGTCAGTCTCAAAAGGTTCAGAAAACGTTAAAATAAATAACGAAGGTATAGTAACTCCATTACAACCGGGAGACGCAACAATTGAAGCAAAGATTCCTGGTTTAGCTGCTAAAAGTGGATTTTTATTTATAAAAGCGCTTGGTCAGGTTGGTTTTTATGTAGATGGTTCTATCAATTGGGATATAGCAGCTTTAGTTGGAGCGTTTGGTTTAACTTTACTGCTTTCTCAATTCCTTTCTGGACAAGGAATGCCTGCAAACCCTCAACAATCAACTGCTAATAAAATTACACCCGTAATGATAACTGGCATGTTCTTGTTTTTTCCTTTACCTGCTGGAGTATTGCTTTATATGGTTGTAGCTAATATATTTCAAGCCTTGCAAACTTTTATTTTAAATAAAGAAGCTTTACCAGATAATTTACAAAAAATATTAGATGAACAGCTTCTAAATAAAAATAAAGTACCCTTATCATCACCATCAATTAATGATAAAAGGTTACCTTTTGAACCAAATAGTAAGAAGTGAAATCTTCTCTAACCTAAAATTTT
Source organism: uncultured Prochlorococcus sp. (assembly GCA_902625845.1). Taxonomy (GTDB): domain Bacteria; phylum Cyanobacteriota; class Cyanobacteriia; order PCC-6307; family Cyanobiaceae; genus Prochlorococcus_A. Next base: position 2,669 of record CACOCT010000023.1, read on the forward strand.
AAAGTTATGCATTCTTGGCTGCAAAATTTAGAGTTATTAATAAAAGCAAGAACATCTCTAATATGGATAAAGAGTAAAGAGGAAGAAAGACTTTATAGAGTTTTACAATCAGTTCGTGAAAGATTAAACAAGAAAAGGGTAATTATTTGGGATTGTGTTAATGGAATTCAAGGATCATTAAATGAAGAGAAAAAATTTTCTAACAATCCTATTGGTATCCTAAATTGGTTAAAAGAACAACAAGATTCTGCCTCAACCATTTTATTACTTAAAGATTTTCATAAATTTTATGAAGACCCAACAATCACTAGAACAATTAAAGAATTATCACTTTCATTAAAAGAAACGCCACACAATATAATTTTTAATTCTCACATCTACCCAACTTCAGATGAACTAGATGAATTATTAACAATCATTGAATTACCTCTCCCGGATCAAAAAGAACTTAAAAGTCTTATTAAAAATATTTCTCTTAAAACAGATTCTGATCTTAATGACAACGACTTACATGAATTAGCAATGGCTTCGAGCGGATTAAGTGAACTTAGAGTTAGGCAGGTTGCCGCACGAGCATTAACTCAAAGGGGGAAATTAAGTAAAATTGATTTAAAAGACATTATCGAAGAGAAAAAACAAGTAATTGCAAGAAGTGAAATTCTTGAATTTTTTCAGAGTAATTCCAATCAAAATGATATTGGAGGTTTAAGTATTCTAAAGAGTTGGCTTAATCAAAGATATCAAGCATTTTCAAATGAAGCCAGAGAATATGGACTTCCTTTACCAAAAGGTGTCTTATTGGTTGGTCCACAAGGCACTGGAAAATCATTAACTGCAAAAGCAATCGCTCAAAGCTGGTCAATGCCACTTCTTAAATTAGATGTTGGAAGATTATTCTCAGGATTAGTTGGTTCAAGTGAGGCGAGGACAAGAGGAACAATAACAAGAGCGGAAGCCATGGCTCCTTGTATTCTTTGGATAGATGAAATTGATAAAGGATTTGGTGGAGACGCAAGAAGTGACGGAGGAACAAGCCAAAGGGTTTTGGCAAGTTTACTGACATGGATGGCCGAAAAAAATTCTTCTGTATTTGTTATCGCAACAGCAAATGCTATAGACAAATTACCTCCTGAGTTATTAAGGAAAGGAAGATTTGACGAAATTTTTTTCCTAGATCTCCCAAAATCAGAGGAGAGACTAAGTATCCTTGATTTGCATTTAAAAAAGAGAAGACCAAATTATGATTTTCAATTAACAACTATCGTTGATAGAACAAGTGGATATTCAGGAGCTGAGTTAGAGCAAGCAGTTATAGAGGCTATGCATTACTCATTTTCTGAAAGGAGAGAAATTTCCGAGAGAGATTTAATTAAGGCAGTTTCAGAACTTGTTCCATTGTCAAGAACTGCGAAAGAGCAAATTGAGGCATTAAAGCAATGGTCTTCAACAGGACGTGCAAGGCTAGCTTCATAAATTTATAAAAATTTTTATTTAAAATGTACTAAAAAAATTAATTCTTTTAGAAAAATCACATACTATTTTCATCTATAATTTAATTTATCAATATATATTTAAAAGAGTGTTAGATCACAGATTAATAAGAGAAAATCCAGCACTTGTTGAAGAAAAATTATCTGTGAGAGGGATAAAATTGAACTTATCTCCTCTTCATAAGTTAACTTTATCAATAAAAAACAAGGATATTGAACTTTCTAACTTGCAATCAGAAAGTAATAAAATTAGCAAATTAATTGGAAGTTACTATCACAATCAAGAAGATTCATCAGTATTTGACATAAACGAATTAAAAAGAAAAGGTAATAATCTAAAAACAGAAATTTCTAAACTCGAACAAATTAAGAGGGACTTAAATAAACAAATTATTGATGAGATTTCAAAATTACCAAATTTCCCAAGCCAAAATACACCCGCAGGAACAGACGAAAGGCAAAATATTGAACTTAGAAAATGGGGGGATACATCAAATAAAAAAAATATTAAAAGCCATTGGGATATTGGAGAAAAACTAAATTTATTTGATACAAAACGCACATCGAGAATTTCAAAAAGTCGATTTATTACCCTTATTGGAAATGGAGCAAGACTAGAAAGAGCTTTGATTAATTTTATGCTGGATAGCCATTATAAAAATGGATATTTAGAATTAATGCCTCCTGCATTAGTTAATACAGAGAGTTTAAGAGGATCTGGTCAACTTCCGAAATTTTCCAATGAAAGTTTTAAATGTCATGAAGATGATTTATGGCTTTCTCCAACAGCAGAAGTGCCTCTTACAGCCTTTCATAAAGATGAAATAATAAATCCAAAACTATTACCTTTAAAATACGTTGCTTATAGCCCATGCTTCAGAAGAGAAGCAGGAAGTTATGGAAGAGATACAAAAGGTCTTATAAGATTGCATCAATTCAATAAAGTTGAAATTTACTGGTATTCTCACCCTGACCAGTCAGAAGAAGCTCATAGCCAAATAACTTCTGATGCTGAAAACATTCTTCAAGAACTTGATCTCCCTTACAGAGTTGTTGATATTTGCGCTGGTGATTTAGGTTTTTCATCCAGTAGGACATTTGATCTCGAGGTTTGGCTACCAAGTAGTCATACATACAGGGAAATATCAAGTTGTAGTAATTGCTTAGATTTTCAGGCTCGTAGATCATCTATCAGAACTAAAATAGATAATAAGACCACTTTTTTGCATACTTTAAACGGAAGTGGATTAGCGATTGGAAGAACAATGGCCGCAATTCTTGAAAATGGCCAACAAGATGACGGTACAGTAAAAATACCAGATGTGCTAATACCATATTTTGGTTCATCTTTAATAAAATCTAATTAATATAACTAAATGAATGTTTTAACTTCAATAACTGTTTTAGGATTTCTTATTTTTTTTCATGAAATGGGTCATTTTCTAGCAGCGACACTACAAGGTATTTATGTTGATGGTTTTTCAATTGGATTCGGACCATCGATTATCAAAAAGAAGATTGGTGAAATAACTTATTCTTTAAGAGCATTTCCATTAGGTGGATTTGTATCCTTTCCTGATGAAGAACAAAAAGGGATAGATTCAAAAGATCCAAATTTGTTAAAAAATAGGCCAATTTATCAAAGAGTTATTGTTATATCAGCAGGGGTTTTTGCCAATTTACTTCTTGCATATTTTATATTGATAATTAATGTATCCACTATCGGAATCCCCTTTGATCCTGATCCAGGTATATCAGTACTAGCTATACAGCCAGATAAAGCAGCTTTTATCGCAGGTTTAGAACCAGGGGATAAAATTTTAAAAGTAAAAAATGAGACTCTTGGAGTAGGCGATCAAGCCGTGAACACCCTAGTTGATGAGATACAAAAATCATTTGATCAAATTATTACTATTTCTATCAAACGGGGTGATATTTTAAAAGAATTAAATTTAAAACCTCAAAAAGTTGACGGGAAAGGTACTATTGGAGCTCAATTACAGCCTAATATTAAAGAAGAGACTTATAAAACAAAAAATATTTTTGAACTTTTTAATTTTACCAATAAAGAGTTTTCCTCTCTTCTTATAAAAACTATTGAAGGTTATAAAGGTTTAATAACTAATTTTTCTTCTACAGCTCAACAACTTAGCGGCCCAGTGAAAATAGTTGAAATTGGAGCTCAATTATCAGAACAAGGAGGCACGGGCATTTTACTTTTTGCAGCATTAATATCTATTAATTTGGCAGTTTTAAACTCTTTACCATTACCTCTTTTAGATGGAGGGCAATTAGTTTTCACTTTAATAGAGGGTATTAGAGGAAGACCAATACCTGATAAAATTCAAATTGCTGTAACTCAATCAAGCTTTTTATTATTAATGGGATTAAGTATTATTTTAATAATTAGAGATACAAGTCAATTATTGATTATCCAAAAACTATTGAAACAATAAATTCATTTATTTATTCTCCCTTAACTGTTAATATATAAAAATATGCGTATTGTTAAATGGCAAAAAAATCAATGATTGCTCGTGAAGTAAAGCGAAAAAAATTAGTAAAAAAATATGCTGCCAAAAGAAAATCTTTATTAGATGAATTCAACTCTGCTAAAGACCCTATGGCCAGACTTGAGATACATAGAAAAATTCAATCACTTCCAAGAAATTCTGCCCCAAATAGAATTAGGAATAGATGCTGGGCGACAGGTAAGCCTAGGGGTGTTTATAGAGACTTTGGTCTTTGCAGAAATCAATTAAGGCAAAGAGCTCATAATGGTGAACTTCCTGGAGTTGTTAAATCAAGTTGGTAAAATTTTTCTTTAATGAATTTATATTCACTTTGAATAACAAAAGTCAATTAAATAATTAATACTTTTATAAACTATATAAATTTTTTTAGATTTTATTTTTAAAAACCACTCAATTTGTCCCAATTAAATGTAACAATAAAGTATGTATAAAAAACATAATTAAAAGTGGAAGGACAAAATAAGTCGATCACGTTTGACGGACGAGAGATACGACTAACTACAGGGCTATATGCTCCACAAGCTAATGGTGCAATAATGATAGAATGTGGTGACACATCTCTATTAGTCACAGCTACTAAGACTGTAAAGAAGGAGAAAGGAGATTTTCTCCCACTAATATGCGATTACGAAGAGAAACTCTATGCGGCAGGTAGAATACCTGGCGGATTTATGAGAAGAGAGGGGAGACCACCTGAAAGAGCAACTTTAATAGCAAGACTAATTGATCGACCAATGAGACCTCTTTTCCCATCATGGATGCGAGATGAGATACAAATTGTAGCTTCTTGCCTTTCTTTAGATGAAAGGGTGCCCGCTGATGTACTTGCTGTTACAGGAGCATCTTTGGCAACTCTTCTAGGTGAGATTCCTTTTTATGGTCCCATGGCAGCTGTAAGAGTTGGTCTCATTGGAGATGATTTCATATTAAATCCTAGCTACAGAGAAATAGAAAAAGGTGATCTAGATATTGTGGTTGCTGGTTCACCAGATGGAATTGTAATGATTGAGGCTGGTGCAAATCAATTATCGGAGCAAGATACTATTGAGGCAATTGACTTTGGCTATGAAGCTGTTTCTGAACTTATAAAAGAACAAGAAAAATTATTAAAAGAATTAAACATAAAGCAAATAAAGCCTACACTTCCCGAAACGGAAGAAGCACTATATAAATATTTGGATAAAAATTATTCAAAGTCAATCAATGATGTTTTAAAAAATTACGACAATTCTAAAGAAGTAAGAGATAACGAATTAGACAAAATAAAATCTGAAGCCACGAATAAATTAGATGATCTTAAAGATGATAATAATTTAAAACAATTAATCACTGAAGATGAAAAACTGATTGATTCTGATTTCAAGAAATTAACTAAAAAGTTAATGAGAGAACAAATAATTAAAGATGGTAAAAGAGTTGATGGAAGAGAGCTTGATGAAGTAAGAAAGATAAGCGTTGCTGCTGGAATTCTTCCAAAACGTGTTCATGGCTCAGCATTATTTCAAAGAGGCCTCACTCAAGTTTTATCAACAACAACACTAGGAACACCTAGTGACGCACAAGAGATGGATGATTTAAATCCAACTACTGAAAAAACTTATTTACATCATTACAATTTCCCGCCATATTCTGTTGGAGAAACAAGACCAATGAGAACTCCTGGCAGAAGAGAAATTGGTCATGGAGCACTTGCAGAAAGAGCAATAATTCCTGTTTTACCTGGGAAAGAAACATTTCCATATGTACTTCGTGTTGTAAGTGAAGTACTTAGTTCTAATGGATCTACATCAATGGGTTCAGTTTGTGGAAGTACCCTTTCATTACTTGATGCTGGGGTTCCTTTAAAAGCCCCTGTGAGTGGTACAGCTATGGGCCTTATAAAAGAGGGAAAGGAAGTTCGAATTCTTACAGATATTCAAGGTATTGAAGATTTCCTTGGTGATATGGACTTTAAAGTTGCCGGAACTGAAAAAGGGATAACAGCTCTTCAAATGGACATGAAAATAACTGGTTTATCAGTTTCGGTTGTTTCTGATGCTATAAAAAAAGCTCGTCCAGCACGATTGCATATCTTAGAAAAAATGCAAGAAGCTATAGATAAACCTCAAGAAACTTTATCTCCTCATGCTCCAAGACTTTTAAGTTTTAGGATTGATCCAGAACTAATTGGGACTGTAATTGGCCCCGGAGGCCGTACAATAAAAGGTATTACAGAACGAACAAATACAAAAATAGATATAGAAGATGGAGGTATTGTAACTATCGCTTCCCATGATGGAGCTGCAGCTGAAGAAGCACAAAAGATTATTGAAGGATTAACTCGAAAAGTTCATGAGGGTGAAATTTTTTCAGGTGTAGTTACGAGAATTATACCAATAGGTGCTTTTGTTGAAATTCTTCCCGGAAAAGAAGGAATGATTCATATCTCTCAATTATCTGAAGCAAGAGTTGAAAGAGTTGAAGATGTTGTTAGACAAGGTGATGACGTAACTGTTAGGGTTCGAGAAATTGATAGTAGAGGTCGAATTAACTTAACATTAAGAGGTGTTTCTCAAAATGGGGGAATGTCTTATCCAGAGCCTACCCCAACCCCAGTTGCTCCATTGAATTGATTACTAGATAATACTATTTTCTACTATTATTTTTTCTACTTCATGACATAAATTTTCATGATTATATAAATTGTTAGTAGCAATTATTAATCCTGATTGATTTAAACCTTCTTTATTATAAATAAGTTTTTTATTCTGATAGTTTGTTATTGAACCTTCACCAGTTGTTAATAAAGCTTGGGGAGCTGCGAAGTCCCAGTCTTTAGGAGAGCTTTTTCCTGGCAAACTGAGAGAAATATAAACATCGCTATCCCCTCTTAATATTGAGGTAATCTTAAAACCAATACTACCCATAGATAAATTCCGAGAAAACCCAAGCTTTTTTATTAAAAAATTCAGTTCATTATTTTTATGGTTTTTACTTGTGACTACTATCATATCCTTAATATCTTTTCTACTCGTTTGGAATGGTTTTTGCTTATATCCATCTCTTTTCTCGGACCAAACAGACGTACCGTCTGCTATCCATAATTCCTCTTTACTAGGAATCAGAACGATTCCTAATATTGGAATATTCTTATAATTAAGAGCTAAATGCATAGCGTATTCACCAGTATGATTTATGAAGTCTCTTGTCCCATCTAAAGGATCTAATACCCATAACCAGTCAAATGAGGAATCAGCATTATTAATATTTAATTCTCCTTTTTCCTCACTTAAAAATCCCCAATTTATATTTGGATATCTTTTATGTATTTCGCTAATGACTAAATTGTTAACTTTTAAATCTGCTATGGTGACTGGATCATCAGCATATTTATATTTAATTAGTTCCTCATTTTTATTATTATCTTTAATTTCATTAGAGTAATGTTGAAGAATATCATATGCTTGCCAACTAATAATCTTTAAATCACTTATGAGATTATGAATATCAACATTAAAAGGTAATTTTAACACTACATGAACATTAAATTTCCATTATCTCACAGAAATATAGAACCAGAAAGCGGTGTCTTATATATTGTTGGAACACCCATAGGCAACTTAAGTGATCTTTCATTTAGATGTCTTGATATTTTGAGTAAAGTCGATCTTATTGCTTGTGAAGATACTCGACAAACTAGAAAATTGATGAGCAAATATAAATTTAATAATAATTTAATTAGTTTTAATCAACATAATTCATCGAAAAAAATACCAAAATTAATCCAACAACTTGAATTAGGCAAATCAATTGCTCTTGTTAGTGATGCAGGATTGCCAGGAATATCTGACCCAGGCGAAGATCTTGTAAAAGAATTAAGATCAAAAGGATTAGAAATTATCTGTATTCCAGGTCCATGCGCTGCTCTAACTGCGTTAGTTACTAGTGGGCTCCCAACATCTAAATTTATTTTTGAAGGTTTTCTTCCAAAAAAGAAAATTGAAAGAGAAAAAGTCCTTTATGAAATTAGTACTAATACAAAAACCACAATAATCTTTGAATCACCCCATAGATTAATTAAACTTCTAGAAGAATTAGAAATTTTTTGCGGTAAAAAAAGGGAAATTCACATAGCTAAAGAATTAACTAAGAAACATGAAGATCATATTAGTGCAACTATTGAAGATTCAATAAAATTCTTTAAACACAAAAAAATACTCGGTGAATATACTATTGTTATTAAAGGTTTAGATAATAAAATCAAAAAGGATATCGATCATAATGCAATTAGAAAAGATTTGATCAATCTTGTAGAGGCTGGGTTAAGTTTATCTTCAGCAGCAAAATATTTATCCAAGAAAGTTAATATCCCAAAAAATATCATATATAATTTGCATACAAAAACTAATCCAGATTAAATGTTCTTCAAATTTAAGAAAGTTGCCATTTCAATTCTTATGCATGGATTTTTACTAATTGCGTTAATTGGAAGTATACAAAATAGTAATAATAAAAGTAAGGTTAATATATTTGGCCTTGAAACGATAAATTTACCTATAAGTTTTATAACAGGTGTAAGTTTCATAAGTGGATCATTATTTGGGAGTTTTATACCAATTTTTATTTCAACAAAAAATGATTCCTTAAAGAGCAATTAAACTATTTTGACTAATAATTCTTGATATTCCTCTCATTATTAATATTGGAGCAACAATTCTAAATACATTAGTATTTGGGACCTTAATAACTTTTTGATCTTTAGTACAGGATAATTTTGCAGATTTTGAATTATCAAAGATTTCTATAGTTTTTCTCTCCAAATCGTCTGAAGGTAGAAATTGCCATTCGGGATAATCTTTCAAAAATTTAGGCTGAAGTTCAAATTTATTGGATATTATTAAATAAACGATTTTTGGGAATTCCATAGAAATTATAGGAATAGAAGATATATCTTTTTGAGATTCTTCAAAAATATCTGGCATAGGTTTAATTTCTACAAATTCAGATTGTAAAGATATATTTTCTTCTGACTGGCTATTAAAATCACTTTCCTCAGTATTTTTATTGTTAGAAAAATTTAGATCATCTGAATCTAAACCCTGTTTAATTTCTTTAATAATCTCTTTATATCTATCTTCGCCTAACGACTTTTTTAAGTTTCTTGAAATTGTTAATTTCGCAAACTTAAAACGTTTGGCTATTTCCTCAATAGAGTTTCGCTGAATAAAACACTGAATAATTTCCTTTTTCTGAAATTCTGAAATTCTCTTAGCCAAGGTAAAATTTTTCAATTCAACCTATTCTATGAAAATTATTTAGATATTTTCAAAAATTTTGAGGTTTTAGAAATATTAATAAATCAATAGAAATTATAAATAATTGTTTCTACATAGACTGTCAGATATAATAAAATAATGCTTCCTTAGCTCAGCTGGATAGAGCAACTGCCTTCTAAGCAGTGGGCCGCAGGTTCGAATCCTGCAGGAAGCGTCTATTAAGTATAAAACTCATTCCAAGTATTAATCACTAAAAAAATTGATAATCAAAATTTTTCCAATCCATTTGAAAATGAGAATTTATTTTTTAATGATTTTATTTTTTTCCTTAGGTATAAACTTTAAGTATTCATTTCTTATAAATTTCT
>CACOCT010000024.1 GCA_902625845.1 uncultured Prochlorococcus sp.
AATATTAAAGTTATACTTAGCTATAAATTAACATTTAACTATACTGGGGTAATTATTTTTTTAACTGCATTTTTAGCTAGTTTTATGGGGCTAAAGGTCTGCTTAATTAGATTAAATAATTTTTCTGCATCCTTCAATTCAATCTTATCATTTTTAATAAGGCTTAATAAAAGGTTTTTTCTTACTTCTGATCCCTTTTCGCTGACAAATAATTTGAGACTTGCGTTGGCTACTGGAATTAAATCAGCATTAATATCTACAGAATCTTTAAAAAGAATATTTAAAAGACTCTCTAATTTATCAATTTGAATTCTACCATTCTTATCAAAAATCACTTCTAATAATATGTCAACAATCTCCTCTGAATTATCTGTTAGAAGTTTCTTAGCAATGTAGGGATATGCAATCCTCACAATTTTAAATTCTGGATCTAGTCTAAGAGCTAAACCTTCCTGGCTTACAACTGCTCTAATTATTAGGGCAAATCTACTTGGAACTCTAAAGGGATAAGCATACATTAATTTTGAGAATTTATCTGTAATCTCTTTAAAATTAAAATTTCCAACCTCTTTACCAAGAGAATCTCCTAATACTTCTTTAAGAGGATTTATGAGTAACTCAAGATCTTGATCTTCACTTAGAAAACCTAATTTTTGGAAGTCTTTTGCTAATAATAAAAACTCATTATTAATAAGATGAACAATAGCTTTTATTAGGGTTAATCTATCAAAATCAGAAATAGAATCCATCATCCCAAAATCAACATAAGCTATATTTCCATTCTTTTGATCACCACCTCTAAGAGCAAACATATTACCAGGATGAGGATCTGCGTGAAAATATCCATGCTCAAAAAGTTGTTGGAGGCCGCTAATTACACCAGTTCTTATAAATGAAGATGGTATTAAGTTATTCTGTTCTATTTCATTGCGATCTTTTAATTTAACTCCCTCAATCCAAGATGTGGTGATTACTTTTTGGGAAGATAAAGATTTTTCTACTCTTGGGATAATAACTTGAGGATTATTTTTAAATAATTTTGCAAATCTCTCTGCATTTATTGCTTCTTGCTCGTAATTAATTTCTTCGAATAAAGCCTTGCCAAATTCATCTATTATTTCTCCAATCCCTACACCTATATTCAAAGGTAAAAAAGGAGCTAAAAAGTTTGAAAGTAATTTTAAAATAACAATATCTCTCCTTACTATAAATTCTAAATTCGGCCTTTGTACCTTAACTGCAACATAATAATTGTTTTTTATCTTAGCTTTATACACTTGTCCAAGACTAGCAGAAGCTATTGGCTTAATAGGAAATTCATCAAATAGTATATTTGCAGGAGATCCAAGTTCCTTTTCCACTATTTTTAAAGCGATTTTATGCTCAAATGGTGGTAAATTATCTTGTAAATTTGTTAGTTCAGTAAGCCAATCTTGTCTAACTAAATCTGGTCTCGTAGATAATGCTTGACCAAGTTTTATGTAACAAGGTCCTAAGTCAGTGATTATGTTGAAAAGATATTTTGAAAGATCTTTCTGAACTTTTTCATTTTTACTTGAACCTTGAAATATTAATCTTAATACAAAGAAAAAAATAGTTAACAATATATATATAACTCTTGGAAATAGAATCCATGGTCTTAATAGAAGCCAAATGAGATTTTTGTTTGGAGTATATTGCATTTCTAAATCATTCATTTGGTTAACGATAGCGAAAAGAGCAAATAATCTTTACATCAATTCTATAAGAGTCAAAATTACTTTATGAGTATTTCATCTTTTCTAAGAAAAAAGTTTTCGAGGGCTCTGTTTTTTCCCTCTCATAATAGGGGCAAAGCTCTTCCTCAAAAATTAGTTCAATTACTAAAAGAGGATCCAGGTTTTTGGGATCTTCCTGAATTACCTGAGCTTGGATCTCCTTTCTCTGATTTTGGTTTGATTAAAGACTCTCAAGATTATTTTGCAAAAAAATTTGCTGTTAATAGTTGTTGGTTTGGTGTAAATGGCGCATCAGGATTATTACAATCCTCAATTCTATCAATGGCTAATCCTGGAGAATATATTCTACTACCAAGGAATATTCATATTTCTGTGATCAAGATTTGTATTGTAGCCAATATAATTCCCATCTTTTTTGATCTAGAGTTCTCAGTAATTACTGGTCAATATTTGCCAATAAAAAAAGATTGGCTAAAAAAAATTTTAGATAACAATTATCTAAAAAATATTAAAATAGCAGGAATTGTTTTAGTTAACCCTCATTATCAAGGTTATTCATGTGAAATAAAACCTTTAGTTGAACTTTGTCATCGATTTGAAATTCCTGTTCTTGTGGATGAAGCACATGGTTCTTACTTTTTATTTTGCGAAGATTCTGATCTACCAAATTCAGCTGTTAATGCGAAAGCAGATTTGGTAGTTCATTCTTTGCATAAATCACTAAATGGATTAACACAGACTGCTATGTTATGGCATCACGGAGACATTATTAATAAAAATAAATTAGCTAGAAAGATTAATTTACTTCAAACTACAAGTCCAAATTCCCTACTTATCGCCTCTTGTGAAGAATCTATTAAAGATTGGTTAGACAAAGATAGTCTTGAAAAATATAAAAAAAGGATAAGAGAGGCAAGAAATATTTACAAAGAACTCATTTCAAGAGGTTTGCCATTGATTAAAACAGATGATCCATTAAAAATTGTTCTAAATACTGGTTCTCATGGAATTGATGGTTTTACTGCAGATAAGTATTTTTATCAAAAAGGAGTTATTTCTGAACTACCAGAAATGATGACTTTAACTTTTTGTTTGGGATTTGTAGAGCAAAAGAATTTTATTGAGATGTTAGAGAACTTATGGAAAAGTTTACTTTCCTCATCAATAGAAAGAAAGGAACTTACTCCAAGTAAACCACCATTTAAATTAATTCAAGTTCCAGAAATACCTCCTTCTGAATCTTTGAAAAGAGATTCTCAAAAGGTAAATCTTAAGCAATCCATTGGCAGGATTTCTGCTGATATTATATGTCCATATCCTCCTGGAATTCCTCTGGTTATTCCAGGAGAAAGGATTGATAATGAGAGAGTTGATTGGTTGATTAAACAAGGATTAATTGGAGAAAACCTGTTAGATTTTTATATAAACGTACTTAAAACTTAAAAAATATTTTATGAGATTTAAAAGTGGCTTAATTATTGGTGTCTTTGGCTTAGTAGTAGTATTTCTTGGCGATTTTTATTTTGCTATTGGAATTTCAGCTCTCACTTATTTTGCTCTATTAGAATTATTTAGAATGGCTGAATTTACTGGTATTAAGCCTGCTACAAAAACTACTTTGTTTTCATGCTTCATACTCATTATCTCAACTTATCTTGAATTAAAAGGAATAATTGGGGAAGAGATATCAAATGCAATTTTGCCAATTTCTTCAATTTGTATATGCACATGGTTATTACTTCAGCCAAAGCCAGGTAAAATTTCTGACATTGCGACTTCTATTTTCGGATTATTTTATTTAGGTTTTTTACCAAGTTATTGGATAAGATTAAGAGAATTAGATTCTATTTTTATAAGTTCAAACTATGAAGGGAAAGGATTCTCTGACTTAGGCAATATTTCTGGATTTAATATAACTTTAATTTCATGCTTGATTATTGTTTCTAGTGATATTGGTTCATATCTTTTCGGTAAGATGTTTGGAAAGAAATCCCTTTCACCAATATCTCCTAGTAAAACAATTGAAGGATTAATAGGAGGTATATTTTGTTCTATCTCAACAGGGATTTTATTTACTTACCTATTTAATTGGAATAATTATTTGATTATAGGGATTGTTTTTGGGATAATAATTTCTTTGATGGCTTTAGTAGGAGATTTAATCGAATCTATGATGAAAAGGGATGCTAAATTAAAGGATTCTGGTAATTTATTGCCAGGACATGGAGGAATACTTGACAGGATAGATAGTTATATTTTTACACCTTCTTTAATTTATTATGCAATTGTCATTTTTGATTTCTTGAGAGTTATAACTAATTGAATATTACTTTCGAAATTATTTCAAGTTCAATGTAACTTTTACAAATCAATAAATTTTTTACTCTAATATTTTTATCATTAAGTATTAATAGTTTTTCTTGATTTATATTATTTACCAATGAAATACTATTTATATCATAACTTAAAGTATAATCAATTTTTTTATTAGACAAAGGATCAGAGGGAATAAAGTATATTGATTTATTGTTAATTTCGATACTTTCAAAACTCATAGAAATAAATGATTCTATTGAAGTTTTTAACTTTCGCCATTTATTATTAAATAAGGTTTTATTAATATTTTCTCTGGTTAATCTCATATATATTTCAGCATTGCAATTATTGATAAGAAACTTTTTTTTGTTAAATGCTAATTTCAAAGCTAAATCTCTTATTATAATATTTATATCACTTATGTTAATTTTATTAAAAATTATACTTTCTGCTTTAATATGTAATTCATCTTTTATAACGTTAGAGTTATCTTTTTTATTAAATTTTTGAATATTTATAATCTTTATTTTCTCGCAAATTATTTTTAATATAGTTTCAACTCCTAATCTAATCAATTTAGGAATCATATTATTTAATTGAGTAAAAAATCTTTTATTATTTTTTCAGTAAGTTGTGGTAAATCTAAGTGTGGTAGATGTCCGCAATTTTTTAGTTTTACTAAATTTAAATTATTTATCTTTTGAAATTTATTTAATTCATCAATTCCGAGTATCCTGTCATTTTCTCCACAAATTGTTTTGATTTCTATATTTTGTAAATTTTCATAAGTTCTTCCAAAGCCTCCACTTTTTGCAAAGGAAGCTAAGGAGTTTCTCCATCCTTTACAACCTAAATGTATAGAGGCTATTTGCTGTTCAGCAGCCCCAACGCTTTGATCAGGAGAAGAAAAGGCTTGACGACAAAGATTCTTCCTTACTATAGGTAAACCAAGGAACGATGCTCCCAATTGGTTAAAGGGCCTTGGTATTTTTTTTGGTTTTTCAAATAAACCTGCTGGGGATAAAAGTATCATTTTATCTATATCATCCCTAATCTTTCCTGTTAAAGAAAATGCAACTGAACCACCCATTGATGCTCCAATAATACTAATTTTTTGAGTAATTTTTAATAAATGTATTATGTCAGTTAAGTTTATAATTATATTTTCAGGATTATAGTTTAAGCTTGATATTCTAGGGGAAAATCCAAAGCCTAATAGATCTGGGATAATTAATTTAAATTTATTTTTTAATAACGGATATATTCTTCTAAACTCTAAAAAACTACTATCAAATCCATGAAGACATAAAAGAGGAGGTCCTTCTCCTCCAATTACTACTGGAAACTTCGATAAGCCCCATTTTTTTTTTAATTGTAACCAATGTAAATCTTCAGTTATGTTTTTCCCTAAAGGATCAATTATAGAATCTTTTAATTTCATCAAATAGCTATAATTAGAACTATTTGAATCTTTCACATTTTTTATATTCAAAATAATTTAAATTTTTACCTTCTTAGATTCAAATTTTGATATAACTTGAATAATATCTTCTTTAGTACATTTAAAGGGGAGAAAATGTATCTCAGATTGATTTCTACATGTGAAAGAGGCTATTTTTCGAAGATTATCATTTTCAAAAACATTAATACCAAGTTCTGATATCGTGGTAGGTAAATTTAATTTTTTCATGAATGTTACTAATTGGTTTATAGACTGATTAGCTAATTTATTATTATTTTTACTTTCTTCTAATTTTAATTGGATTAGGATCCCAACTCCTACAATTTCACCGTGTAGAGGTCTGTTCTTGGAATATATTTGAGTAATTGCATTATGAATAGCATGTGCTGCGGCTGTTCTACATTTCTCTCCACCAATACCTCCAATAAGGCCAGCTGTTAAACTATTTGCCTCAATTATGTTACACCAAGCTATATTATCTTGTGATGGATTATTATAAGCATCTTCACCATGAATTAATAATTGATCTCTAAGAACTCGTGAAATCTGTATGGCCTGTTGAATAATGCCATCTTGATTTGAGGAACTTGTAATAGATGATTCATACCATTTTGCTAATGAATCAGCTATGCCACTAGATAATGTTTTTTTAGGAGCTGAGTTTATAAAAGAATGGTCACAAACTAATATTTTTGGACAAGAATTAAGTTTTATATCTTTTACAAATTTCCCTTCTCTGGTATAAATATTTGCTAGGGCTGTCCAGCCTGCACATGTTGAAGCACTTAATGGTACCGTAATGCATGGAATTGAGAGATATTCTGCGATTAGCTTCCCTGCATCTAAAACTTTCCCTCCACCTGCTGTAATAATTGAATCGCATTTATGTTCAATTGCAAAATTATAAACTCTTGTTAAATCTTCTTCGCAGCAATCAAATTCTAATTCAGAATTATAAACTTTTAAATTTAATTCTCTCAAATCAAATGAAATCCTTGATCTTAAAGATCTTGTCTTGAGACTTCTTCCTAGTAGAAGAGGAGATTTAGAAATTTTAGCGATTTCAGGTAAAGATTTGTTCCAAGCATTTTTACCTCTAATAACTTTATCTGGAGAAATTATTTGCATCTAGGGAATTTCTAATTAAAAATTAGCTCCAGCTAGCTCTTGAGGTGACTCCTCAGGTGATATTTTGACAGTAACTTTTTTATTTTCATCAATATCAACTAGGGCTACATCTCCATCTTTAATGCGACCAGAAAGAACTTCTTCTGCAAGGCTATCTTCTAGCAATCTCATTACTGCCCTTCTAAGAGGCCTAGCTCCATATGAGGGATTATATCCTTCTTCTACAAGTCTTTCTTTAAAGGCATCAGTTACATTTAATCTTATACCTTTCTCATTAATTCTAGAGAAAACTTCTTTTAGCATTATTTCAGCAATATCTTTGACTTCATCCTTTGTTAATTGTCTGAATACAATTATTTCATCTAATCTATTTAAAAATTCAGGTCTAAAGTATTGTTTTAGTTCCTCGTTAACTAAAGATTTAATCCTGTTATACTGACTATCTTCGATGGATTCTCCTGAGAATTCAAAACCAAGGCCACCACCACCTTTCTCGATAACTTTGGATCCAATATTAGAAGTCATTATTAATAACGTATTCTTAAAGTCGACTGTTCTTCCTTTGGAGTCAGTTAATCTACCTTCCTCAAGTAATTGTAAAAGTAGATTGAATACGTCAGGGTGAGCTTTCTCAACTTCGTCAAATAAAACTACTGTATAAGGTCTTCTTCTAACAGCTTCTGTCAATTGACCTCCCTCATTAAAACCTACATAACCTGGAGGAGATCCTATCAACTTACTAACAGTATGTCTTTCCATAAATTCAGACATATCGAGTCTTATCATAGCTTCTTCACTTCCGAAGAAATAAGAAGCGAGAGCCTTTGTTAATTCTGTTTTACCAACTCCAGTAGGTCCAGAAAAAATGAAGCTTGCTATTGGCCTATTTGGATTTTTCAAACCAACTCTCGCACGTCTAATAGCTCTTGAAACAGCTTTTACTGCTTCATCTTGACCTATTAATCTTTTGTGGAGTGTATCTTCCATGTTAAGAAGTTTCACAGACTCAGTTTCAGTTAGTTTTTGAACAGGAACTCCTGTCCAAGAAGCAACTATATGAGCAACATCTTCTTCACTTACAACAGGATTCTGAGCAATATTTAGTGGACTTTGTTCTTCATTATCATTATTGGAAGAGGTGTTTTCGCTTTGAGCTTCTTTCTTATTTTCTAATAATTCCTTTATTTTAGTAGATAATTCAATCTCTTTCTCCCTTAATTGCCCTGCTTGATCAAAATTTTGTTCCCTAACAGATTCCTCCTTCTGTTTCTGGACTTCTCTTAATTCTTTATCAATTTGCTTAGCCTCGGGGGGGAGTTTTGAATTTATTAATCTAACTCTGCTTCCAGCTTCATCTATTAAATCAATGGCTTTATCTGGTAAAAATCTGTCAGAAATATATCTGTCACCTAAATGAGCTGCAGCATCAAGAGCTTCATCAGTAATTTTAAGTCTGTGATGTTGTTCATATCTTTCTCTCAAACCCTTGAGTATTTCAATAGTATCTTCTATTGATGGTTCACCAACCATCACAGGTTGAAATCTTCTTTCTAATGCTGCATCACGTTCTATATGCTTTCTATATTCATCAAGTGTAGTTGCCCCAATACATTGAAGTTCTCCCCTAGCTAATGCAGGTTTAAGAATATTAGCAGCATCAATAGCTCCTTCAGCCGCGCCTGCTCCTATTAATGTATGAACTTCATCTATAACTAAGATTACGTTTCCTGCAGATTTAATTTCTTCCATTATTTTTTTCAATCTTTCTTCAAATTCACCTCTATATTTGGTTCCTGCAACTAGAAGACCTATGTCTAGAGTAAGAACTCGTTTATCTTCCAAAATATCAGGAATTTCACCTTGTTGAATCCTCTGAGCTAAGCCTTCTGCAATGGCTGTTTTTCCAACGCCAGGTTCACCTATTAAAACAGGATTATTTTTAGTCCTTCTACCAAGGATTTGAACAACCCTATCTATTTCAGCATGTCTACCAACAACAGGATCAAGTTTGGATTCACTTGCTAATTTAGTTAAATTAGTTCCGAATTCATCTAGTGTTGCTGTTTTTACATTACCTTTGCTAGAACCAGCACCAGATCCAACTTCAGCTGTTTCTCCAAGCATTCTTATAACCTGTGTTCTTACTTTTGTTAAATCTATACCTAAATTTTCAAGTACTCTCGCTGCTACACCTTCTCCCTCTCTTATTAATCCGAGAAGTAGATGTTCTGTACCGATATAATTATGACCCAGCTGACGTGCTTCTTCCAGTGAAAGTTCAAGAACTCTTTTTGCCCTTGGTGTAAAGGGAATTTCGACTGCAACAAAACCTGAACCTCTTCCAATAATTTTTTCAACTTCAATTCGTGAATCTTTTAAATTTACGCCTAAAGATTTCAAAACCTTTGCAGCCACGCCAGTACCTTCGCCAATTAATCCTAAAAGTATTTGTTCTGTTCCAACAAAATTATGACCTAGTCTTCTAGCCTCCTCTTGAGCTAGCATTATGACTTTAATAGCTTTTTCGGTGAATCTTTCAAACATTACAGATTGAGTACCTATTAATAACCTACCAGTATTGAGTCTGTTTTGTGTTCAGGATGAGCTTTTGTGAAGACCTAATGTATTTTTTGCTTTGACCAAATACTACATTATCAGCGGGATTGGCTTAATTCACTAGTGTTTCATCGATTCTGGTTATCCGCACAATAAAAAAATTTAATTATTTATTTAACATTTTTTTCCTTTAAAAGAGCATCAGATCCATCTTTATAATATTTTTTTCTAATACTGATTGTTTCAAACCCAAAGTAATCATAGAATTTTAAAGCTTGCTTATTTTTTAATGAGACTTCTAAAAAGATTCTTTTGATATTTTCATTTTTGCATTCTTGTAAGATCTTATAAATTAATTTTTTACCAAGACCTCTTCTCTTATAAGAAGGATGAACTGATAAATATCTTATTTCTGCTTCATCATGAATTTTATGAAAAACGCATACTCCTAATATTGTGTTATTGGAAAATATTCCTATTGCAGTTACATAATCCTTTTCAAGTTCATTTTCCCATTGATTTTGATTCCAATGTTTTATTGACTTTAAATCCAGTTCGTAGCAACTTCTTGAATTTATAGAATTAATTTCCTTTGTTTTTATCATTATTTTTAATGCTTAAAATAATAAAAGTTTCTCTTAAATTGTTAAACTTGATAAATGCAGCTGAAAAATTAAAAAATGAAAGAAAAAACCTCATTTATTAATAATAAAATTGATTATGAAAGCCCTAACAAGAACATTGTACCTTTAACTACAACAATAAATAATGGTAAGTTATTCATAGGAGGATGTTCAGTAGAGCAGCTAATAAAAAATTACGATTCACCATTATATATTCTAGATGAATTGACTTTGAGGAATTCTTGTAAAGCATATAAAAATGCACTCAATAGATATTATCCTGGAAATTCTCTTCCTATCTATGCTTCTAAGGCTAATAGTTCTTTATTTATGAGTAATTTGATATCTTCTGAGGGATTTGGACTAGATGCTGTGTCTGAAGGTGAATTATTAACAGCACTAAGAGGAGGAGTTCATTTTGAGAAAATAGTTTTTCATGGTAATAATAAATCTGATAAAGAATTAGAGTTTGCTGTAGCAAATAAAATTAAAGTCGTTGTAGACAATAATCATGATTTGGAGAGAATGATAAATTTCTCTGAATCCTTTGATAGAAGAATCAAAATAATGATCAGATTCACACCTGGAATAGAATGCCACACCCATGAATATATTAGAACTGGATCTTTTGATAGTAAATTTGGATTTGGCTTAGAAAATTTAACTCATGTTTTTGAAGAAGTCACTAAAGTAAAAAATTTAGAGTTAGTTGGCTTACATGCTCACATAGGTTCCCAAATCTTTGAATTGGAACCACATCGAGATCTAGGAGAAATATTAGTCAATTTTGCAATTAATGCTCAAAAATATGGTCATCAAATACAGGAATTAAATGTTGGTGGAGGTTTAGGAATTAAATATACAAATGAAGATGATCCTCCTTCAATAGAGGACTGGGTTAAGACGATATCTGAATCAGTTTCAACTGCATGTAATAAAAATAATTTTAAATTACCACTACTAATGTGTGAACCTGGAAGATCAATAGTTTCAACTGCAGGTGTAACTATATATAAAATAGGTTCATTTAAAGAGATTCCAGGATTAAAAACATATATTTCTGTTGATGGGGGAATGAGTGATAATCCAAGACCAATTACTTATCAGTCAAATTATTCAGCTTGCTTAGTAAATGATCCTCTTAATAAAAATCAAAAAAATAAATATACAGTAGCTGGAAAGCATTGTGAGTCAGGGGATGTTTTATTTAAAGAAATTGAAATTGGAAGCTGTAAAACTGGTGATTTATTATGTGTCTTTGGGACTGGGGCATATAATTTATCAATGAGTTCAAACTATAATAGGATCCCTAGACCTGCTGCATTACTAGTTTCAAATGGAAGCGCTGAATTGATTCAAAAAAGAGAAACATCTGAAGATCTACTGAAATTTGATGTCCTACCAGATCGCTTTATTAAACAATCTTAGGTAAGTTTAAAATAAGTATTTAAATTTAATGTGAGTTTTTGGGGTTTTTTAAATTTAAAACTTTTACTAGATGTTTTTTTTGCAGCCGGTTTCGGTATGTTGCTTTTCTCGCGGGTCAAAGAGCAAAGAACTTTGTGGCTTCTAAGAGGATATTTATTTTTGGTATCTCTAGCTTGGTTTGTTCAGAGATTTGCTTCGCTACCTTTAACTTCAAAATTAATTGATGCTTTGGTAATAGCATGTTCTTTATCACTTGCAATTTTGTGGCAAGGAGAGCTAAGGAGATTAATGGAATTATTGGGAACAGGAAGATTAGCGGTCCTTTTAGGTAATCCTCCGAAGGAATTTAGGGCCAATTCAAACGCCGTCAATCAGCTAGTGGATGCAGCCGGAAAGCTGTCTCAAAATAGAAGAGGGGCTCTTATGGTAGTTGATTTAGGAAGTGATTTAAGACCAGAAGATTTTTTATATTCAGGAATAAAAATAGATGCACAGCTTTCTACAGATCTTTTGATAAATTTATTTGCTACAGATACGCCTTTGCATGATGGTGCCATTTTAGTCAAAGGTAATAAAATTATTTCTGCGGGTGTAATACTACCTTTATCTCGTCAAGGTATTAGTAGATATGGAACAAGACATTTAGCGGCTTTAGGCATTACTGAACGATTTGACAGATGTATTTGTATTGTAGTCTCAGAGGAAACAGGAACATTATCACTCGCAAATCAAGGAAAACTTGAAAGACCAATCACAAGTAGTAGATTACAAGAGTTATTGAATGATTTTATTGGAGGATTAAATAACCAAACCATTTCAAAATCATCTACAAATAGAAATGTTTCAATGCCAAAAAAGGAGACAATTGATATCATTTCCAGTATTGGTGTAGATAAATCTGTAAAAAATTCTGAT
>CACOCT010000025.1 GCA_902625845.1 uncultured Prochlorococcus sp.
TTTTTTAAATTGAATCAAGGAAATACTTATTCAGAAAACATTAAAAATTGGGTTAGAACTTTGCAACGTGCATTAACACTAGAGACAGAATTTGAATTTACTAATATCCTAGGTAAGGAAAAATATTTCAATGAATTTCTTTCTGAAAGTTTTGGTAATTTAAATCATTTAGAATTAAATAATGAATTTAGAATTTCGTTTAAGGTCTTTTCTGAGAAATATAATATTTATAATAAACTTGAGATTAATCAACGTAAAAGATTAGTTATTGATACTAGAAAACTTCTTTTGAAGTTAAGTAAATCAGTAGATTTTAATAAAGATAATAGTTTTCCTACTACCAATTATGATCTACAAAATAGTAAACTTTCTGTTAATTCAGATGTCTCCGAAATTAAAGGTATTGGAAAAGTAAATAAAGAAATTTTAAATAAATTAGGAATCTTTGATATAAAAGATTTAATTAATTATTTTCCTAGAACTTATTTAAACTACACGAATAAAGAAAAAATAATAAATTTAAAACCTGATAATTTATATACCTGTACTGCAAATATTAAAAGATTTTATATGTATAAGAGTAAAAAGAATAACAATTTATCTGTCATGAATTTAATTGTTTATGATAATACCTCTTCAATTAAAATTACTAAATTTTTTTTAGGCAAAAGATTTAGATCATTTTCTTTTTTTTCTAGTCAAAAAGAAAAGTATAAACTCGGAATTAAAATTGCTATCTCAGGTAAGGTGAAACTGACAGAATATGGACGATCATTTGTTGATCCTCAGATTGAAATTTTAAACAATAACGAGAATATCAATTTTACAGGAAAAATTTTACCAATATATTCCTTAACAGATTCTCTCTCTAATGTCAGCTTCATTAAGATTCTCAAAAAGGTACTTTTTTGTACAAAAAAATTCCCTGATATATTGAATAATAACCAACTTACTTCTTTATCTTTATTATCTCGCAGCGAATCTTTAGTAAATATTCATTTGCCTGTCAGCCAGGAATATCTAGAACTTTCAAAAAAACGTTTAGTTTTTGATGAATTATTGTTATTGCAATTAAACTTTCTCTTAAAGAGAAGAAATAGAAATAAAAAGATTGTTAAATCAAATAATTCTGTCAAAAAATTGCTCTTAGATTGTTTTTTTGAAAAATTACCTTTTAAACTCACAGATTCTCAAAATAAAGTTTTAGAAGAAATTAAATTGGATCTAAATGGTATTAATCCAATGTCTCGTCTACTTCAAGGAGATGTTGGTAGTGGAAAAACTATTATTGCTATCTCTTCTCTATTAATAATGATAGAAAAAGGTTATCAATGCGCATTTATGGTCCCAACAGAAGTGTTAGCAGAACAGCACTATAAAAATCTTATAAAATTGACTACTTCCCTTTTTATATCTGTTGAATTATTAACAGGAAATACGTCAGAAAAGAAGAGAAAGCAAATTAGGAGAGATTTAGAGAATGGTCAAGTTAATGTTTTAGTTGGGACTCATGCATTATTTGAGGAAAAAGTTATCTTTAATGCGCTTGGTCTGGTAATTATTGATGAGCAACATAGGTTTGGTGTTAGTCAGAGAAATAGATTATTAAAAAAAGGTGAAAACGCACATTTACTATCCATGACTGCAACTCCTATTCCTAGGACATTAGCACTTTCAATATATGGTGATTTGGATGTTAGTCAAATCACTGAATTACCCCCAGGTCGTTTACCTGTCGCAACAAAAATTGTAAGTGAGAATAATTTATCTGAACTATTTAAGATTGTTGAAAAAGAAATTGAGAGTGGAAAGCAAGCCTATGTGATACTTCCACTTATAGAAGAATCTGAAAAATTAAATTTAAACTCTGCAATTAATATTTACGAAAAACTTTCTGAGGAAGTTTTTAAACAATTTAATGTTGGACTTCTTCATGGAAAATTAAACCCAAATGATAAAAATAAAGTTTTAAATCTTTTCTCAGAAAATAAAATAAATATTTTAGTTTCTACTACCGTTATTGAAGTTGGTATTGATGTTCCAAATGCTTCAATTATGATAATTTATAATTCTGAAAGATTTGGTTTATCGCAACTTCATCAATTAAGGGGAAGAGTCGGAAGAGAATCCTATCAATCGTTTTGTTATTTAATTACGAGTGAAAATAATTTGCAGACCAATAAAAGACTAAGAGTATTACAAGAGTCTAATGATGGTTTCTATGTCGCAGAAAAAGATTTAGAGCTCAGAGGTCCAGGCCAAATCTTGGGTTATAAACAGTCAGGACTACCTGATTTTGTGCTAGAAAATCTTCCTCAGAATAAACTATTAATTGATAAAGCAAGAAATGAAGCTATTAGTATTTTAAAAGTTGACCCAACCTTAGAAAATAATCAATATTTGAAGAAGTTAATTTTTGATAAAACGGACAATAAATTTATTCATGAATTCTTAAATTAATAATATTGTTGAAATAAATTTTATTTATGTAAATATAAATTTAAATTTAATTTTATGTATTGAAGCCCTGGTATCAAATCCCTATAGTTGATAACAATGAGAAACTAATTTCAATCCCCAGTGAAATTGACTTAATAGATCCTCATCCATATTTAGCCTTAGGAGCACCATATAAAAGTAGAAGAATTTGGTCTCTTCGCGAAGGAGTTGTTTCCCGTTTAATAAGAGCTAATAATTATTTAAAATCAATTCATAATAGTTATTCACTAATCCTTTATGACAGTTGGCGTCCAATAGAAGTTCAATCATATATGTTTTATTTGACTTATGAAACTGAGTGTAAAAGACGAGGGTTGGAATTTGAATCTAATGACATGAATTCTTATCCTGAAATTATTAAGGAAGTTGAGAAGTTTTGGGCTTATCCAAGTTTTGATGATAAGTGTCCTCCTCCGCACTCGACAGGAGGAGCTATAGATTTAGCGATAGCGGATAGGTCTGGTAAATTAATTGATATGGGTTGCGAAATAGATAATATGGATTTAAGTGCTTCTCCAGGATTTTATAAAAATCATGATTCTAAAGAATCAAAAATATGGGATGAAAGGAGAAATTTGCTAAAGCAAGTAATGTTAACATTTGAATTTGTACAACATCCAAACGAATGGTGGCATTTTAGCTATGGTGATCAATTATGGGCTTGGACTAATCAAAACAAAAAAGCAATATATGGAAAAGCTGTCATAAATTAGTTACTTAATAAATCCAAAAT
Source organism: uncultured Prochlorococcus sp. (assembly GCA_902625845.1). GTDB lineage: Bacteria > Cyanobacteriota > Cyanobacteriia > PCC-6307 > Cyanobiaceae > Prochlorococcus_A. The sequence continues at coordinate 3,233 of CACOCT010000025.1, forward strand.
AAAAGAATCTTCATTTTTATCTACAAAATCTCCAAAATCTAAATCTAAATAATATTTCCTCCATTCAAGAAGTAATGGGGTTAGAGTGCTTTCCATGTTTTCTAATGGCATTCTCTGCAAGTAAGGTTTTGCTAATCTTTGAAGATTTTTACTACCACCTAACCATAGTTGATACTTGTTTAAACCACTGCCAACAAGTGCAAGTTCAGCCATATAAGGTCTTGAGCAGCCATTGGGACATCCGGTAATCCTAAATAGAATCGTTTTATCAATATTCAAACTTTTAAGTAGGTTATCAATTCTTTCTAAAATATCGGGTAGGATTCTTTCTGCTTCTGTCATTGCTAACCCACAAAGAGGAAGTGCAGGGCAAGCCAATGCATGTCTTTGTATTTCATTTATTTCATCAAGATTTTCATAACCTATATCCTTTAGCTCTAACTCTATTTCATTTTTATTTTTGTTTAAAATATTGCAGATTAGTACATCTTGATTTGGAGTAAGTCTTAAATCTAAGTTATATTTCTCAACTAATTTTCTGATCGTTAATTTTTTATCTCCTGTAAGCCTTCCTGATAGTAATGGTAAACCTACAAACCATTGTTTATTATTTTGTTTTTGCCATCCCAAGTAGTCAATTAATTTATTAACTGGTTCTTTCCTTAATGGTTGAATTGGCTTTCTATAATACTTATTAACAAGAGTGTCTTTAAACCAATTTATCCCTTTATCATGTAGAAGATATTTCATTCTTGCATTTTTTCTAGATTTCCTATCGCCATAATCTCTTTGTATAGCAACAATACTTTGAATTATTTCAAAAATATCTTTTTCTTCTACATAACCCAAAGGATCTGCAATCCTGGCAAACGTTTCTTCATTATTATGGGTTCTTCCCATCCCGCCGCCAATATAAAAATTACAACCTTCTAAATGTCCATTTTTATTAGTAAAAGCGACAATACCAATATCATTTGTTAGAAGATCAACTGAGTTATCACCAGGAACGGTCACTGCACATTTAAATTTTCTTGGTAAATAAGTTGCACCGTATAAAGGTTCATTCTTAATTCCACTAAATACATTCTCATTAAATTGGAGTTTCCTATTTGATTCAATTTCCTCGTCAGGTTTGATCCTATAAGCAAGATCTCCATCCGCCCAAAGTTCCAAGAAGGTGCCTTGCGCTGCTACTGGGGTCAAAAGATCTGCAACTTTGATAGCTAAATCTCTTGCAATTTTGTATTCTGGAGTTTCAAATGGAGCTGCGGGTGCCATTACATTCCTATTGATATCTCCACAAGCAGCTAAAGTTGAACCCATACTATCAACTATAGTTTTAATGACTTTCTTAAGGTTTTCTTTTCTAATACCATGCATCTGAAAAGCTTGTCTTGTTGTAGCTCTAAGAGTCCCATTACCAAGTTGGTTCGATAAATCATCTAAACAGCAATATAGTTTACCTGGTATTTCACCTCCTGGACTCCTTAATCTCAACATCATTTGCCAATCTTTTATTCCTGGTTTTCTATTCTCTCTGTCATCTTGTTGATAACTTCCATGAAATTTTAAAAGTTGAACAGCATCATTTGTAAAGTGGTCACTATCGTTTTTTAATTCACTAGCTAATGGCTCTTTCAGAAACTGACTTCCTTTTTTGAATTCTTCAAATTTTGAAACTTCTAATCCATTAGCCAAGCATACAGTCTCTTTTTTGACTTCTTTTTTCTTCTTTTTTACTTTTTCGACCTTAACCACTTGATGACTAAAAAGTATCTCTTTTTATACATTAGCTAAAAGCTTATTTAACTGGTAGTAAATTATAGTTGTAATAGTTAAATTTTTTTTTGTCTAAATATTTACTTGAGATTGGAACAGAAGAATTGCCCGCTAAATTTGCTGATTCCGTCCTAGATCAATTTAAATCACTTCTTGAGTTTGAACTTGATAAAAATTTTATTAAGAAAAATGAAATTTTGTGTTCATCTACACCTAGAAGGATTTGCCTCTTAATTTCAGGATTAAATGATGTAGGTAAAGATAAAATAGAGCTTCGTAAAGGACCTAAAGCCGATGCTGCCTTTTTGAATGGTGATCCAACTAATGCAGCAATTGGGTTTGCAAAAAGTTTAGATATAGATGTTAAGGATCTATTTATAAAAAAGATAAAAAATATAGATTTTGTCTTTGGAGAAAAAATTGAGAAAGGTAAATCTACAAAATATTTATTATCTTTAATTATTCCAAGAGTGATAAAAGCTTTACAAGGATCAAGATTCATGAAATGGAGTTATGGAAATTTTAAATTTTCAAGACCTATCAGATGGATTATTTCTTTATACAATGAGGAAATCTTAGAGTTTATTCTTGATGATATAAAACCACAAATAATTATTGATAATTTTTCAAGAGGTCATAGGTTGATTAGTAATAAAGTATTGATAAATCATCCTGATAATTATTTAGACTCATTAGAATCTTCTGGAGTACTAGCTGATCGTACTAAAAGGAAAAAAATAGTTAATGATTTAATAAATAATTCAGCTGATGACTTGAAACTTTATCCCGATTTATCAGATCAACTATTAAATGAGATTACTGACTTGGTAGAGTCTCCAGATTTATTAGTTGGTAATTTTGATGCTAAATATCTATCTTTACCAACGGAAGTTCTATGCACAGTTATGAAAAATCATCAAAGATATATACCTTTATTTAAAATAAATAAAAAGTTCAATATCTTAGATTTAGATTCTAAAGAAACATTAAGCACGAAATTTTTCTTAATATCTAATGGTCTGAAGGAAGCTAATAATTCTATTACAAAAGGAAATGAAAATGTTCTCAAGGCAAGATTTGCAGATGCTAAATTTTTTATTGAAACGGATCTAAATCTCTCCTGTAGTGAAAGGAATAAAAAGATTTCCTCAATAAGTTATTTAAAAGGTTTAGGAAATATTGCTGCGAAAGTAAGGAGAATAACTTTTATAGCTAATGAAATTTTTAATGAAGTTAAAGATTCATCTATAAATCTTCAAGAGTTATTAGAAGCTGCTAAATTTTCAAAACACGATTTAAGTAGTGAAATGGTTAAAGAATTCCCTGAGTTGCAAGGTACGATGGGAGGAAAATATTTAATGCATGAGGGTTTTAGCAAAAATACTTCGTTAGCCGTTTCCGAACATTATTTTCCAAGATTTTATAAAGATAATTTACCGTCTACAAAATATGGATCTATTCTTGCTATCTCAGATAAATTAGAAACGATTATAAGTATATTTGTGATTGGAAGAAGACCTAGTGGTTCTTCTGATCCTTATGCATTAAGAAGAAATTTAAATGGAATTATTCAAATTATTTGGCAAAATAATTTCGATTTAAAATTTGATAATCTTATCGCAAAACTTTTAAATCATTGGTATTCAGAATTCAATACATTAAAATTTAATTATCAAAAAATATTAGATGACTTAATTGAATTTTCTACACAAAGAATCATTAGTCATTTGGAAGATTCTTCATATGATAGAGAAATAATAAGCTCTACTTGCGAATCGGAAAATATAATGCAACTAAATATTCTAGACATAGCTGATTTAAAAAAAAGATTAGAAACAATACAAAATTTCAAATCAGAAAAGAATTCTTCAAATTTAATAAATATTATTTCAAGATATACAAAGCTAGCCAATAAAGGGGATCTAGAAAAAAATGTGTATGCTTGTAAAGATAATATAAATGTTAAACTTTTTGAGAAAAAATCTGAAATAGATGTTTTTAAATTTCTTCAACTTCTTGAAAATTTAGTAAATACTCAAGGTTGGGAATATAATGAATTATTAACTTTATTCGAGGAACATATTCAAGCACTTATTGAAATTTTCGATAACAATAATGGAGTAATGGTTATGAGTGAAGATTTGAATCTTAGGAATAATAGATTAAATCTATTGGCTCTTGTTAGAAATTACTCTTTGTTAATTGCCGATTTTACACTTTTGAACTCTTAACTTTTATACCACCTTTAATTGAGAAGTTTTTTAACATTTTATCAACTTCTTCTTCCTTCCTCACAGCACTTTTTACAGGTTTATAATTTATTGGAGCTAATGCCTTACCTCTTAAAATCGATCCTAATGTTAGGAAAGTTATTTTTAATTGTTGTAAAGGTTTCATAGCAACAACTTTTTTATATAAATAGCTATCAAAAGTTAATCTTTGAACATCCATATCATCGCACATCTCAACAAAGGCTTCTCTTGCTGAATCATTTCTATAAAAAATATTCTGCAAAATTTCAAGAACCTTGTATGTTGTTCCATATTTTTTATCCCATTTTTTTAGATAATTTTTTAAATCCTTCTCTGAGGGAATAGTTTGGCCATTATTGGAAGCCTCAACTATTTCTTCAGCACACATTCTTCCACTTTTAGCAGCAAAATATATTCCCTCACCAGAACTCTTTGTTACATATCCTGCCGCATCACCAACTAAGGCCATCCTACCGACTACTCTGCGTGGTCTTGGATGCTCAGGGATAGGATGTGCTTCTACTTTAATGACTTCTCCATTAACTAATCTTTTCTTTGCTCTATTTCTTACACCCTCTTGGAGACTTTTTATTAATGACTGATTCTTTTGCATTGTTCCTGTACCCACGGCAACATGATCATATTTAGGAAAAACCCATCCATAAAAGTCTGGAGAAACATCTTTCCCTACATACATTTCGGCTAAATTTTCATAGTAACTCATTTCTTCTTTTGGAAGCTTTATTCTTTCCTGAAATGCTACAGCGACATTGTAATCTCCTGCATCCATCGCTTTCGCAACTCTACTATTTGCTCCATCAGCTCCTACTAAAAGATCAACTGTAAGTTTCTTTATTTCAACTTTGTTATTCTCTTCAGAGAAATCAGAGTATGTAAGAGTGTACGGTCCTTGATGATTATTACCAGTATCGATATTTGTAACAAGACCATTGATTAAAGTTGCACCTAAATCTGCTGCCCTATTTCTCATGAAAGCATCCATTACTTCTCTTCTACACATTCCAATATATTCATTATCACTTTTCCCATAAACATTATCTAAGCTAATGTCGACTTCTCTATTAGAGGGGGATATCATCCTCATATTTCGAACTTTTCTATCAATTATTGATTCTGGCAGATCAAATTCTGAAACCATGCATAGAGGTATGGCCCCTCCGCATGGCTTTGCGTTATCTAACTTTCTTTCAAAAAGCCAAGTTTTAATACCAGATTTAGCAAGTGTTTCGGCAGCACAGGAACCACTAGGACCACCGCCTATAACAGCAACTCTTAACATAAGCAAATTAATTCATTATTAAAACTACATCTATTTTGCAAATAAAAGGACTTTTTTTTAAAAAATAGATAATATCGAAACATGATTTTTCTTTTTTTTTAGATTGGCAAACAAAAAAAACTATAAAAGTATAAATGATATTGAATTTGCAGTAAGAATAATTCCAAAAAGTTCATCAATAAAAAATATTAAATTAATACATGTAATTTTATCTTTCATTATTTTTTCTTCATTATTCTTGTTAGTCAACAATAAAAACTACCTCAAATACTCAAATAAAGCTAAATTAATTAAAAGTGAAAAAGATGTAAGGGTTCTTGGTCACTTTCCTTATCAAGAGACTGCATATGAAAATTTAATTGAGATTCAACCTAATATACTTGTTCATAAGGAAATGTATAAATCTCTAAAAGATATGCAAGATGATGCTGAGAAAGATGGAATTTACTTGGTGTTTTTAAGTGGATATAGGTCAATTAAATTGCAAAAAGAAATATTTTATTCTTTAAAATCAGTTCGAAACCAAATCGCTTCAGAAAGAGCAAGGGTTTCAGCCCCCCCTGGTTATTCTGAGCATAGTACTGGATTCGCTATTGATATTGGAGATGCTTATGTAAGAGAAGCTGATTTTGAAGAAAGTTTTGAAAATACAAGTGCTTTTCAATGGTTAAAAAATAATGCTGCAAAATATCATTTCAAATTATCATTTGATAAAAATCAAAATTCTGTAGATTATGAACCTTGGCACTGGAGATACGAGGGGTCAATAGAAGCTCTTAAAATATTTGAATCTTCAAATAGAACAACTTTTTAAATTGCAGGAAGGTTCACTAAGTTTTTTACAATGATTTAGGCAGATTTTATCTTTATTAATGATAAATATCCCCTTATCACCTTACTTTAGGTTAATGTAATAGTTGGCTTTAAAAAGATTAAATTAATAGTATGCCCTCTGAACAAAAAGGAATAAGGAATGTCGCGATAATTGCACATGTTGATCATGGCAAAACAACTTTAGTTGATTCTTTATTGTCTCAATCAGGAGTATTTAGAGATAATGAAGTCGTTCCTACTTGCGTAATGGATTCTAATGATCTTGAAAGAGAGAGAGGTATAACCATTCTTTCTAAAAATACATCTGTTAAATATAAAAATACAAGAATAAATATTATTGATACTCCTGGACATGCTGATTTTGGAGGAGAAGTTGAGAGAGTTTTAGGGATGGTTGATGGATGTCTATTAATTGTTGATGCCAACGAAGGTCCAATGCCTCAAACTAGATTTGTTCTAAAAAAAGCACTAGAAAAAGGACTTAGGCCAATAGTATTTGTTAATAAAATCGATAGACCAAGAGTTATTCCTGAAATCGCTGTTGATAAAGTTCTAGATTTGTTTCTAGAGTTAGGTGCAGATGATGATCAATGTGATTTTCCTTACCTTTTTGGGAGTGGACTAGGTGGGTTCGCAAAGGAAGAAATGGAATCTGATAGCGGAAATATGATGCCATTATTTGAAGCTATTTTGAGGCATGTTCCTCCACCTGTAGGCGATGTAAGAAAACCCTTGCAACTTCAAATTACTACCTTAGATTATTCTGACTTTTTAGGAAGAATTGTAATTGGGAAAATTCATAATGGAAAAATTATTACTGGTCAACAAGCAAATTTAATAAAAGAGGATGGTAAAACTATTAAAGGAAAGGTAAGTAAATTACTAGGATTTGAAGGCCTTGAAAGAATTGAAATTAATGAAGCTAAAGCTGGTGATATTATTGCTTTATCAGGTTTTAATGATGTAAATATAGGTGAAACTATTGCTTGCCCAGATGCTCCAAAGCCCCTGCCTCTAATAAAAGTTGATGAACCAACCTTACAGATGACATTTGTTGTTAATGATTCACCTTTTGCTGGAAAAGAAGGCAAATTTGTTACTAGTAGACAACTAAAAAATAGACTGGAGAGAGAGTTACTTACTAATGTTGCATTAAGATGTGAAGAGACTGAATCACCAGATAGATTTTCAGTCTCTGGGAGGGGGGAACTACATTTAGGCATTTTAATTGAAACAATGCGCAGAGAAGGCTTTGAATTTCAAATCTCTCAACCTCAAGTAATTTTTAGGGAGATAGATGGTACCGATTGTGAACCAATTGAGACACTTGTTTTAGATGTCCCAGAACATGCAGTTGGTTCATGCATAGAAAAATTAGGATCTAGAAAAGCAGAGATGCAAAATATGCAAACGAGTAATGATGGAAGAACTCAATTGGAATTTCTTGTTCCCGCAAGAGGTCTAATTGGCTTTCGAGGTGAGTTTGTAAGATTGACTAGGGGAGAAGGGATAATGAGTCATTCGTTTCATGAATATAAACCTAAATCTGGTGAATTTGAGACCAGAAGAAATGGAGTATTAATCGCTTTTGAAGAAGGGGTAGCAACTTTTTATGCTTTAAAAAATGCTGAAGATCGAGGTTCTTACTTCATTAAACCAGGAGTTAAAGTTTATAAGGGAATGATTATTGGAGAACATAATAGACCTCAAGATTTAGAAATTAATATATGCAAAACGAAACAACTAACAAATATGAGATCTGCAGGAGCTGAAGAGCTAGATACTCTACAGTCACCAATAGAAATTACTCTAGAAAGAGCTTTAGAATACATAGGTCCGGATGAAATGTTAGAGGTAACTCCAGAATCAATAAGGTTGAGAAAATTAAAAAAGAAAAGGGCCTCTAAAAAATAATCAATTATGAATGATCTAACTTCAACAAGGTTTAAAGAATCATTACAGGAAGCTATAGATTTATTTAATAGTCAAAAATGGTACGAGGCTCATGATGCTTTTGAAGATTTATGGAACGATTTAGTTGGAGATG
>CACOCT010000026.1 GCA_902625845.1 uncultured Prochlorococcus sp.
GAGAAAAGGAGTAAATCAGGATCTACAGCGCATGCTTCAGGATCAAGAATAAATTCTTCAGGGACATCAGGTGTAGATTCTTCATCACCCTCTGTTTCTTCTTCCTGATTATCTTCATTTGAATCAGATTCTTCGTCATTAAAATCCTCCTGATTCTGAGGTGGTGGTGGTGGTGGTGAAGTTTGATCTTCAGGAGGAGGAGGCTGCATCTCATCATCCTCCGGAGGTAACTGCTGCGATCTTGGAACAATAACTAGTCTTACAGCCACTTTAAGATCGTCAGTATTGACAGAATCGCTTCCTCTTAAAGCAGCATTCGCTTTTGCAACTTTAACTGCGAATAGTTCTGATCTATGGCCTTCTATACCTCCTCTAAGAGCCTCATTTACTAGATAGCTTATTTGCTCTTTACTTATAATCACGTCAGGCAACCACTGTCTCGCTAAAATTAATTGTGTTGATAAATTTTCCGTTTCTTCAGACCATTTTTCTGCAAACTTGATATTGTCCTCGGCATGCATCAAAACAGATTTAGTGATTTCAACTCTTTGTTTGTTATCTATTGATTGATTAGCAGAAAGTACTATTGCAAATCTATCTAAGACATGATCTCTTAAAATACCTTCTTCAGGATTATAAGTAGCAATTAATAGTGTTTGACATGGATGAGAAAGACTTAGCCCATCTCTTTCAACGAAATTTTGTTCCCTGCCAGTCGCTTCAAGCACTAAATTTACTATTCCATCATCTAATAAATTTATATCATCAATATATAAAACCCCTCTGTGTGCATCTGCTAAAACCCCAGGTTGAAAAATTTGTTCACCTGAACTTAAGGAACTTGCGACATCAATAGATCCAACTAATCGGTCCTCTGTAATACCAATAGGGACTTGAACGAAAGGCGCTGGCACAACTTTTGTTGATATTGCTTCTTTTAATTCATTCTCATCATTGAAATTAATATTTTCACATAACTTTAAAAGACCTTCATCCCATTCTTCAGGTTTTCTTGGATCAAGATTTCTACTTATAGGTCTGAAATTAACTTTATTGAGTTTTAAATTTTTTATTGTTGCTTCACTATCAAGAATATCAATTGGAGGAATTAAAGCATGTAATCCTCGAGCTAATACAGATTTCCCAGTTCCCCTACCACCTGCTATTATCACTCCTCCTAAGCTTGGATCTACTGCTGCCAATAATAACGATAATTTTAATAGATTATGTCCTGTTATTGCAGCTAGCGGAAATGAAGAAGAGGAATCTCTCTTACTCATTAATTCTTTAATATTTATTGTAGATTTTACCTCTGGTTCCAAAGTCAATTTTTAAATACCTGATATAGAATTTATCCAATAAAATTACAAATTATTGTGGAATTATCAAATCTTAATATCAAAAATGGCTTATGTATATCATTGGGATCAAATATTGATAGCAAATTTGGTAGCCCTATAAATTCATTAATTGAATCGAAATTCAGGATTGAAAAAATAATTAATAATTTAGTTGATTTAAATCGTTTAGATAATTTAGAAACAAGTAAATTAAAAAAATTTTTCAATTGGTCTTCTCTCTATCAAACAAGTCCTTTAGAAGTCCCTGAGAAGCAACCTGATTATATTAATTGTTTATTATTGGTGAAAGGAGATTATCTGCCTCCCTCTTCAATTGAAAAAGCAAGATTTCTCCTAAAAGAATTTCAAGATTTAGAAAAAGAATTTGGAAGAAATAAATCTTTAAGAGAGCAAAGATGGCTTCCAAGACCTCTTGATATAGATATTTTATGGTGGGATGATTTATATATTAATGATGATGATTTCAAAATTCCTCATCCAAGATTTAAAAATCGTAATTTTGTGATTTCCCCTTTAGCAGAGGTGCTAAGTATTACTCAAAAAATAGAAAAATTAAATGTTAAAAATTGGGTGTTGAATTAGTGTCCAATTGTACAAAATAATTGTTAGGGTAAATTTATTTGATAAAAATGCAGAATAATCATTTAATAAAAAAATCGATTTTTAAAGAAAAGATATCTGAACTAAAAACAAAAAAATTTAGTTTTGAGATAAATAAAGTTGAACTACCAAATGGACACGAAGGCGAATATGGATGTATAAAATTCCCAAACGCAGCATTAGCCGTTCCGATAACGAGCGATAATAAAGTCATTATTCTTCGTCAATATAGATTTGCTGTTTCACGATATTTACTTGAGTTTCCTGCAGGGACTTTAGAAACAGGTGAAACACCAATCAATTCAATAAAAAGAGAAATACAAGAAGAGGCTGGCTATAAAGCAGAGGATTGGGATAAGTTAGGAACTTTGGTTAATGCTCCGGGATATTCAGACGAGGTAATTCATTTATTCCTTGCCCGCAAATTACATAAATTAGATATTGATGTACAAGGAGATTTAGATGAAGATATTGAAGTATTAACTTTTTATCCTGATGAACTAGATAATTTAATTGCTAGTGGGCAAGAAATATTAGATGCAAAAACGATCACGGCATGGTTTAGAGCTAAACAATTTTTAAAGATCTAATGGAAAGTCCAAGAATTCTTTTTTGGTATAGAAAAGATCTTAGAGTTAATGATAATAAAGCTCTAATTAAGGCATTTTCTTTATCAAAAGCAATAACATCAATTTATATTTTTGATGAAACATACCCATATGATTTTAACTCAAAATCACGTTCATGGTTCTTAGGTCAAAGTTTAAAAGAATTAAATGAAAAGTGGGAGAAAATAGGTAGCAGATTACTTTTTGAAAGAGGCTCACCCTTACATTTAATTCCTTTCATAGCAAAAAAAATAAATGCTAAATATATATTTTGGAATAAAGCAATTGAACCTTATGAAATCCAAAGAGATAAGAAGATTAAAGCTGATTTGAAAAACTCAAATATTGAGATTGTTGATTATTGGGATCATTTATTAATTAATCCCGGAGAAATTTCGACTGGGAGTAAAACACCATATACGGTTTATGGACCATTTTATAAAAAGTTTAAAGATCAATTGAATAAAATAAATTTTGATAACGTTCAGGATAAGAATTTCAGATTTGAAAAATTAAAAGGTTTAGATGATGAATTCATAGAAAGTGAATTGGTTATAAAATCTAAAACAATATTTGATGAATTTCTTAAAAATATTAATTTTTCAGGCATGGGGATATGCCCATGTAGACCTGGTGAAATTGGAGCAGAGAAATTATTGGAAAGTTTTTCTTCATCAAATAAAATCACCTCATATCACTTATCTAGAGATTTCCCATCAGAAGACGGAACCTCATATTTAAGTGGCTCATTAAGATTTGGAACAATTAGTATAAGAAGTCTTTGGAAAAAGACTCTGCTCTTAAATTTAATAAATGAAGATATTAAAAAAATCCAATCAATTGAAACATGGCAAAAAGAACTTGCTTGGCGAGAATTTTATCAACATTGCTTATTTCATTACCCAGAATTAGAGAAGGGTCCCTATAGAAAGAAATGGAATAATTTTTCATGGAATGATAATCAAGAATGGTTTAATCGTTGGTCTGAGGGACAAACTGGTGTACCAATAATTGATGCTTCGATGAGACAGCTAAATCAAAGTGGTTGGATGCATAATAGATGTCGTATGATTGTTGCCTCATTTTTAGTTAAAGATCTTATTTGCAATTGGAAGTTAGGAGAAAAAAAATTCATGGAACTTTTAGTTGATGGGGATCTTTCAGCTAATAATGGAGGTTGGCAATGGAGTGCTAGCAGTGGGATGGATCCTAAACCATTAAGAATTTTTAACCCCTATACTCAAACTAAAAAATTCGATCCTCTCTGCAAATATATTAAATTCTGGATCCCAGAATTATCTGGGATTAATAATTCAGAAATAATAAATGGTGATATATCTAAACTAGAAAAAATTAACTATCCAAGTCCAATTGTCTCTCACAACGTTCAGCAGAGAATTTTTAAATCGATTTATGCAACTATTTAAATAATATTTAAGTAATCATTCATTAGTAAGTTTAAATTCTCTACAACATAGTTTTGTTCTTCATATGTAATTTCTGGAAACATTGGTAAACTAAGAACTTCTGTGCATATTTTTTCAGTTTCTAAAAGTTCTTCTCTTGTATATAAAGTATTTTGATAAGCTTTTTGGGAATGGATAGGAATAGGATAGTAAATAATAGTATTTATTCCCCTTTTCAATAGATGATATTTCAAGAAATTTCTTAGAGATTTATAGTTTTCTATATTTGTCTCGAACAAATCTTGAGGATTATCTTTAATTGAAAACGTATCATTTTTAAATCTAATAACAAATTGGTTCCATGTATGAGAAGCTAATTTAGTATTAGTTTCTGGTAGGAGGAGAAAGTCATTTTTTTTGATTAAATTTAGGTAATTATTAGCAACCTTTTTTCTCGATTCAATCCATTTAGATATTGAATTTAATTTAACATTCAGAATCGCTGCTTGAATGGTATCTAATCTACTATTATATCCAATTTGATTATGAGCATATCTTTTGGGACTTCCATGTACTGCTAATTCTCTAATTTTTTGAGCTAAAAAAGCATCAGAGGTTGTCACTGCTCCACCATCTCCTGCTGCTCCAAGATTTTTTGTTGGGAAGAAACTAAAGCAACCAATATCGCCGATACTACCAACTTTTTGACCATCCCAAGCTGTACATGTAGCTTGAGCACAATCTTCAATAATTTTTAATTTAAATTTTTGCGCAATTGTCTTAATCACTTTCATGTCAACAGAATTTCCAAATAAGTGAACCGGCATAATTGCTTTAGTTCTAGAATTAATTTTTTTCTCAATATTTTTTGTATCTAGTAAAAAAGTATTTGGATTTATATCCACAAAAATCGGTTTAGCACCAACATTACTTATTGCCTCCGCTGTAGCAAAAAAGCTAAAAGATGAAGTAATAACTTCATCACCTTCACCTATATCTAAAGCTCTAAGAGCAAGAATTAATGCATCAGTACCACTATTACAACTAACAGCATATTTTGTACCTATCAGCGATGAAAAAGAATATTCAAATTGCTTAATTATATCTCCGCCAATAAATTGACCTCCTTTTAATACCTTTAAAACTTCTTTTTCAATATCAGAACCTATTTCTAAATATTGTCTTTCTAGAGTGAACGGAGGTACTTGCATAGTATTAATCTTAACCTTAAACTTTTTTATGCGGGATAAACAGTTTTTTACTTAAACCATTCAGGCTCATTTCCAGGTGTCCATTTTATATTACATCCTAATGAGGGTAGCTGTTTTGACGGATACACTTTATCACCCACCATCGCTTTGGCTGCTGAGATCAAATCACATCCCGTTACTGGGATATTGTTAGAGGGTCTACTATCATCTAGTTGCCCATGATAAAAAAGAGAGAAATTTCTATTCCCTTTATTATTGAAAAGATAAAAATCTGGGGTACAAGCAGCTTTTAAGTTCTTTGCAAAGCTTTGATCCTCATCAAATAAATATGGAAAACTCCATCCATTAATTTCAGCTTGGATTTTTAAATTCTCTGGAGAATCACCAGGATGAGTTTTGATATTATTACTTGAAATTGCAATAGTCTGAATATCATTTTCAATATCTTTTATGAATTTTGAAATATAAGTTTCTACATGCTTAACGAATGGACAATGAGCGCAAATAAACATTATAAATAAATGTCTTTCGTCCAAATATGAAAAATCAAATTTTTTATATTCTTTTAAATTAACATTGAGCATTTCAGCATTTGGCAATGAAGTGCCCAACTCGATAAACATAGAATTAGTTTTCACCATTGTTTATGAACAAACTTTATAGTTGAAGAATATTGTATATTTTTTATGAATACATTAACAAGTGCACCTTTTGTAGGAGAATAATATAAATAATTAATAAAATGCTTCTTGATTTAACCGGAAAAAAAATTCTTGTTACTGGTATTGCTAATAACCGATCAATCGCATGGGGTATAGCACAACAGTTATCCAAAGCTGGAGGAGAGTTAGGTGTAACCTACTTGCCTGATGAAAAAGGTAGATTTGAATCTAAAGTAAGAGAGTTAACAAGCGATTTAAATCCTTCATTATTCTTACCATTAGATGTTCAAAATCCATCTCAAATTGAAGAAGTATTTGAAAATGTCAAGAATAAATGGGGAGCAATCGATGGATTAGTTCATTGTTTAGCATTCGCTGGGCGCGATGAATTGATTGGTGACTTCAGTAATACTTCATCAGAGGGATTTGATAGAGCACTTAATATAAGTGCTTATTCACTTGCACCTTTATGCAAACATGCAAAACCCTTATTCAGTAAGGGAGCAGGTGTGGTTTCATTAACTTATCTAGGTTCTGAAAGAGCCATCCCTAATTACAATGTCATGGGAGTTGCAAAAGCCGCATTAGAGGCTTCAGTCAGGTACCTCTCCGCAGAGCTTGGACCCGAACGACAAATCAGAGTTAATGCTATAAGTGCGGGTCCTATCAGAACTCTTGCAAGTTCTGCAATTGGGGGAATCTTAGATATGATTCATAATGTTGAAGAGAAAGCACCATTAAGGAGAACAGTCACTCAAACAGAGGTAGGAAATACAGCAGCATTCTTATTAAGCGAACTTTCTAGCGGTATTTCGGGGCAAACTATTTACGTTGATGCAGGTTATTGCATTAATGGTATGTAGAGAAAAAATTTTTTAATGTCATGTCAGATATAAGGCAAGCAGAAATCCAAAGGAAGACAAACGAAACTGAAATAAGTGTTTTTCTAAATGTAGATGGCACTGGCGAATCCGATATCAGCACAGGAGTTCCATTCCTTGATCATATGTTGCATCAAATTTCCAG
Source organism: uncultured Prochlorococcus sp. (assembly GCA_902625845.1). Taxonomy (GTDB): domain Bacteria; phylum Cyanobacteriota; class Cyanobacteriia; order PCC-6307; family Cyanobiaceae; genus Prochlorococcus_A. The sequence continues at coordinate 6,875 of CACOCT010000026.1, forward strand.
TCATGGATTATTTGATTTAAAAATTAAAGCCATTGGAGATCTTGAAATAGATGATCATCATACAAATGAAGATGTTGGAATTGCACTGGGTAAAGCTTTTGCTAAATCTCTAGGAGATAGAAAAGGAATTAATAGATTTGGACATTTTTTAGCTCCTCTTGATGAGGCATTAATACAGGTAACTTTAGATTGCTCAGGTAGGCCTCATTTGTCATATAACCTGCAAATGCAATCCTCTAGAATTGGGACTTATGATACAGAATTAGTAAGAGAGTTTTTCATCGCCTTTGTCAATAGTAGTGGAATCACATTACACATAAATCAAATTCAAGGTGTTAATGCGCATCATATTGTTGAAGCAAGTTTCAAAGCATTCTCTAGAGCCATGAGAATGGCGACGGAGATAGATCAAAGACGATCTGGATCCATACCAAGTAGTAAAGGTATGCTTGAAAGAGAAAAAGATTAAAAATCGAAATAATCCACAATTTCAAACATTATTCGCGAAAATAAAAATACATATAATTTAATCGTGACGAGCTTACAAGAGAAAAATATTCTAAATGACCAAGGTTTTGATAAAGCTGATTGGTCAAGCGCTTATCAAAATGTTGAAGTTGAGTTAGAAAATAAATCTTTAAACATTTCAAAGGGGAATATCATTCCTGAATTAAATGGAACATTATTTAGAAATGGTCCTGGTATTCTCGAAAGAGATGGGCAATGGTTACATCACCCTTTTGATGGTGATGGGATGATTACTGCAATTAAATTCAAAAATGGGAAGGCTTCTTTTACTAATAAATTTGTAAAAACTGAAGGTTTTTTAAAAGAACAAAAAGTTGACAAATTTATATATAGAGGAGTATTTGGAACTCAAAAAAAGGGCGGTGTAATTAATAATGTTTTTGACCTAAATCTAAAAAATATTGCCAATACTCATGTTATTAAATTAGGAGATGAATTATTAGCGTTATGGGAAGCAGCAGGACCTCATTCACTGGATCCAAATAATCTGGAAACTAATGGATTAACAACGCTTAAAGGTGTACTTAAGAAGAATGAGGCATTTAGTGCACATCCAAAAGTAGATTTTAATTCGAATGCAGCAGATGAAGTTTTAATTACTTTTGGAGTGCAAACAGGACCAACTAGTATCATCAGATTGATGGAATTTTCAAATTCCGGGAAAAATTCAGGTGAAATTTTATTTGATAGGAAAGATAAACTAAAAGGCTTTGCATTCCTTCATGATTTCGCCATAACTACGAATTGGGCAATCTTTCTACAAAACGCCATTGACTTTAATCCACTGCCATTTGTGATGGGTCAGAAAGGCGCAGCACAATGTTTAAAGTCCAACCCTAATAAAACAGCAAAGTTTTTCATCGTACCAAGAGATAGTGGACTATTTAGAGGTCAACCTCCTATTGTCATTGACGCACCAGAAGGGTTTGTTTTTCACCATGTAAACGCATATGAGAATGATTCAAATATTATTCTAGATAGCATTTTTTATGATGATTTCCCCTCTGTCGGTCCTGATGAAGATTTTAGAGATATTGATTTTGATAATTATCCTGCAGGCAAATTAAAAAGATCAATTATTGATTTAAAAGGTAAAAGTTCTAAATTACTTAGTATTAGTAATCAAACTTGCGAATTCGCAGTCGTTAACCCTAAATTCTTAGGAATAAAATCAAATTATAGCTGGATGGCATGTACAGAGAGGAAGACCGGAAATGCACCATTACAAGCAATAAAAAAAATCAACCTTGAGACTAAAGAAGAATTATTATGGTTCGCTGCTCCAAAAGGTTTTGTCAGCGAACCCATCATGGTTCCCAAAGAAGATAGCAAATATGAAGATGAAGGTTATTTGTTGACACTCATCTGGAATGGATCAAGAAGAGGTAGTGATTTAATAATTTTAAATTCTAGAACTCTTGAAGAGCTCGCCACATATGAATTACCGATTAATATCCCACATGGTTTACATGGATCCTGGGCGAATGGAAAAATAATCTAATAATCTGGGAAAATCTTTTTAAGTTCAGGAATTAATTTACAGATAGCTTTGCCTCTATGGCTTAAATTATCTTTAATATCATTCGACATCTCAGCAAAAGTTAATCGACTTGAAAGTTCTTCAAATATTGGATCGTATCCAAATCCATTTGTTCCTCTACCACTTAATAATATAGTTCCAAAACATTTTCCCTCTACATCTAATATTATTTCTCCCTTAGGACTTGCGACGCAAACATTTGCGATAAAATAAGCATTGCGATTATGAATACCCTCAAGCTCACTTAATACTCTCCTAATCCTATCCTTATCATTATTTGCATATCTAGATGAATAGATACCAGGATTACCATTTAGAGACTCTATACATAAACCTGAATCATCTGCAATTGCATAATTATTCAACTTTTTTGATACTTCGCACGCTTTTTTTACAGCATTTTCTCTAAAAGTTTTACCTGATTCAACAACTTCTATTGAATCAGGCTGCAAAGCCAATTCACAATTAACATCTGAAAGTAATTTTTGATATTCACTAATTTTACCTAAATTTTTACTTGCTAGATATAGAAGTTTTTTCATTTATTTATTCATTATTAATAAAATCTTTACTCCATTTTAAAGTTTTATCAAGCAAATCTTTTGAAGGGGCCTCACAATACAATCTTAGTAGAGGTTCTGTGCCAGAGAATCTGAAAAGTATCCAAAAATTATTTTCAAATCGTATTTTTATTCCATCAGTCATAGAAACATTTCTGACTAAATGATTACAAATATCATTAGGTATATTATTAATCATAAATTTTTTCAGATTATTTTTTTTATTATTATCCGTAAAAGGTATATCAATTCTTTCATAAAAACTTGGACCAAATTCTTTTTGTATTTCATCAAGTGATTCAAATAAATATCTTGATTGTTCGGCAATTCCATTTAATAAAGTCATAGCAGAATATAAACCATCTCTTTCTGGCAAATATTCACCAAAACCTACTCCTCCCGATTCTTCTCCACCAATAAATATTTGTTCATTAATCATTTTTTCTGCAATAAATTTAAAACCTACAGGTAACTCAATTACTTTGCGATTTTGCTTTTTTGATATGTTCGTGATGATGTCCGATCCACTTACAGTTTTTAAGACAGGATTTGAAGTCTTATTTTTCACACCAAGATAATCAATAAAGTATGGGAGTAGATTTTGAGTACTACAGTATCTACCCAACTCATCAATAACAGCTATTCTATCTCCATCTCCATCAAAAACTATACCTAAAGTCTTTGTATCATTCATTGCCTCTTCCCTTAGAATTGTTTTTAAATTATCAATATAATTTTCTAAAGGTTCTGGTGGATATCCTCCGAAATATGGGTCATTATTTTCTCTAATACCTTGAACGATATCTGAGCCATGACCTTTGAAAAGAATATCTAAACTATTGGAAGCTGAACCATGCATTGAATCAAAAAATACTCTTATTTTCATCTCTTTTAATTTGTTTAAAATAAATTGAGTATCAAATTTGGAGGAGATTCTTTCTAAATAAAATCTCTTTACATCGATCTCTTCATATTTATTACTGCCGGGCTCGATAGTATTTTGTAGTTTAATTCTCTTTTCTACTGCTTCTGTAAAAGATGAATTCACAGATGATCCTTGACAATTTTTTATTTTCAAACCAAGCCAATCACTAGGATTATGACTTGCAGTAATTATTAAAGAACCAAGTAAATTCATTTCTTTCGAATATAAACTACATGCAGGAGTTGTTACATAGCTAGCCGATAAAATAGGATCAAGACCACAAGCATTAACATATGGAATTATTGCTTTCGCTAAGTGGTTAGCCATAAATCTTCTATCAAAACCTATTAAAATTTTCTTTGATAAAATCTTATTGTAATATTGATAATCTAACTCTTGGCAAGAAGCAACTGTTACCTTGATTAAATTTTCTAGAGTAAAATCAAAAGCTAATCTACCTCTCCAACCATCAGTACCAAATTTAATTACTCTGTAATTATCTTGATGCAAAATGTTAAAGGCCTCTAAATTGTATAAATATATTTTAATTTATGTAGTATTAATAATAGCTGACTTGAAAAATTTTGAATAATTTATTACTTAGAAGTTATTTAAGATGTAAAAGAAAGGCTTGGCTTGATTTATGGGGCGAAAAATCACTAAAAACTTGGTCTGCCCAACAATCAATTCATTTAATAACTGAATTTAGTAATTTTAATCAATTTACTAATGGAGATTTGTTCAAAGGAAGAAAAGCTTGTAAAAAGGGTGTCAAGGGTGTAATAGGAATAAAAATCAGAGATAAATTAAAAAATGATTTAAAAATCGAGCTAAATCCTTCCTTATTAATAAGAACCAATGGAGATAGTATTTGGGGTAAATATAAATATTTGCCTGCCGTTTCAAAATTAGGGCGCAGAACGACGAGGGAGCATCAATTAGATTTAGCGTTATGTTCAATTT
>CACOCT010000027.1 GCA_902625845.1 uncultured Prochlorococcus sp.
AAACTGTTTCAACATCAAATATAACGAAAACAAGTGCAAACATGTAATATCTGATATTAAACTGTATCCATGCACCCCCAATTGGTTCCATCCCTGACTCATAAGTCAGTTTTCTCTCCCCAGTTCTTCCTTTTGGCGAGACAATAAGATTGGTAACGAGTGCTAAAACAGGTACAGCTGCTGCTATGAGCAAAAAACCTAAGAAATATTCATAACCTGGGAGTGAAAACATTTTAAAAAATTTTTTTGAAAAGATTCACTTAATTAACTAAAATCCTTTAGAGTTTCTAAAGACTTAAGTGTAAATCGTGAGTGAAGAAATTAAACCATCCTCAAATAATGAAAATATGGTTGGTCGTAAAGAGAATGAAAACTCATCTCAATTACCTCTTGGAATAGAAACCAAAGAAGCTCTACCTAATCTAGAACAAAATAGATTCGAATGTAGAAGTTGTGGTTACATTTATGATCCGTCCGAAGGAAATAAGAAATTAAGTATCGCTCAGAATACCTCATTTGAATTGCTAGATATTAATACATTCAGATGTCCAGTTTGTAGAGCCGGCAAAGTCTTTTTTGAAGATATTGGACCAAAGTCCAAACCGAGTGGATTCGAAGAAAATTTAGTGTATGGTTTTGGTTTTAATAGCTTACCTGCTGGACAAAAAAATATACTTATCTTTGGTGGCTTAGCTTTTGCTGCGGCTTGTTTCCTTTCGTTATACTCTTTGCATTAATATAAAGTAATGAAAAAATTTTTCTCTAGATTGACAAATCTTATTTTTGTTACACTTCTATGTCTTGTTCTTAGCAGCTGTTCATCTTCAGCTGTTAAAACTGCAGAATACAGTCCCTGGGATTCAATACAATTAGAAAATCAAGCAAATGCCCTTGATGTTGATTTTATTGATGACAATCATGGCTTTTTGATTGGTTCTAATAGATTAATACTCGAAACTAATGACGGAGGTATAAACTGGGAAGAGAGATCTTTAAACTTATCGAGTGAAGAGAATTTTCGACTACTTGATATTGATTTCAAAGGTAATGAAGGTTGGTTGATTGGACAACCATCTTTAGTAATGCATACAGTTGATTCAGGAAAGAATTGGACAAGACTATCTTTAGGCAATAAGTTACCAGGACAGCCATTTTTGATTTCCACAATTGGCGAAGATTCTGCTGAACTTGCAACTACTGCTGGGGCAATATACTCAACCTCTAATAGTGGTGAGTCATGGGAAGCTATAGTTGTAGATTCTTCAGGATCTGGAGGTATCCGTGATCTTCGTAGAACTGAAGATGGAAAATATGTAAGTGTAAGCAGTTTAGGTAATTTCTTCTCCACACTTGAAAATAATAGTAATCTTTGGGTCGCTCATCAAAGAGCAAGTAGTAAAAGAGTTCAAAGTATTGGATATGCGCCTGATGGTAACTTATGGATGCTCTCTAGAGGTGCAGAAATTAGATTTAATAATGACAGTAATGATGTAGAGAGCTGGACTAAGCCAATAATTCCAATCTTGAATGGTTATAATTACTTAGATATGGCATGGGATCCAAAAGGATATATTTGGGCTGGAGGAGGGAATGGAACATTAATATTTAGCGATGATGATGGACAAACTTGGAAATTTGATCCAATAGCCTCTGAATTACCTACCAACTATATAAAAATAGTTTTCTTAAATAAAAATGAACTAAGTAAAACTAAAGGCTTTATCCTTGGTGAAAGAGGTTACATCCTTAGATATAAAGGTTAAATTTATTAATTTTTTAGATTACAATAAAAAAAATATTAAGTTTAAGTTTCAATTAACAACTGTCTGTAACCAAGATGTAAATTTCTTCGCAGATATTGGATTTTTCCTTGTAAGATCAAATGGTATTAAATTTATATTATGGCCGCAGGTTCAACGGGTGAACGCCCATTCTTTGAAATAATAACCAGTGTCAGATACTGGATTGTTCATGCAGTAACACTTCCAGCAATCTTTATCTCTGGCTTCTTATTTGTTTATACAGGTTTAGCTTATGATGCTTTTGGTACTCCCAGGCCAGATAGCTACTTCCAAGCTTCTGAATCAAAAGCACCTGTTGTTACACAAAGATATGATGCTAAAGCTCAATTAGATCTACGAACCCAATAGATGAATAATTCTATTTGGTTTTGATTTTAATAAATCAAAACCAAATATTAAATTATTTATTATTGAAGTTCTTTGGCTTTATTTTTTAGTAAATCCAAAATGCAAACTTTCTACTATGCAAATAAACGAAAATCCTAATAAAGTTCCTGTTGAACTTAATCGCACCAGCCTTTATTTAGGCGTGCTTTTTATTTTAGTTTTGGGAATTTTATTTTCCAGTTATTTCTTCAACTAATTTTTAATTATGAGTAACAAAGGCCTTAAAGCCCCTGACGGCAGAATAAAAGACAGACTACCTGATGGTAGACCAGCAATAGCATGGGAAAGAAGATGGACTGAAGGTTCATTACCTCTTTGGCTTATTGCTACTGGTGGAGGTATAGCAGCAATCTTAGTTGTAGGTTTATTCTTTGCGGGATCTTATAATGGAGTTGGTGCAGGAGGTTAAACTCTAATTCCAGTAATTATCTGTAAATATTCTAACTTTAGATTGAGCATCTTTTGATGCTCTCTCTTTGGAAGTCATTAGCCCATCTTTCAAAGATTGATGGGCTTTACTTATTGGTCTGTTTGTATCAATCACTTTTGCTGTTTCATATACTATCTTATTGGCTACTTCTGTATTGACTTTAAGATTTTCAATTACCATTTCAACAGATACTTCCTCTTGTTTTTGATTCCAACAATCATAATCAGTCACCATTGAAAGAGAAGCATAGGCAATTTCTGCTTCTCTCGCTAAACGCGCCTCCGTATGATTAGTCATACCTATTATTGAACATCCCCATTGTCTATATAAATTAGATTCTGCTCTTGTAGAAAATGCAGGTCCTTCCATCGCTAAATAAGTACCTCCTCTATGTAATTGCCTCCCTGAAGGAATATTCTTATCACCAATATCACTTAATATTCCTGATAAATTTGAACAAAAAGGGTCTGCCATTATTACATGAGCAACTATATCCTCATCAAAAAATGTTGCAGGTCTATTATGGGTTCTATCAATAAATTGATCAGGTATGACAATATCTAGTGGACGTATTTGTTCTTGAAGAGAACCAACTGCCGATGGAGCGATTATCCACCTTACGCCAATTGATCTCATGGCCCAAATATTAGCTTTATAAGGGATTTGAGTTGGATTAAATCTATGATTTCTTCCATGTCTTGCAATGAAAGCTAATTCTAAATTGCCAATATTAAAAATTCTTATTGCATCAGAGGGTTTACCATAGGGGGTGTCTACCTCAAATTCTTTTGAGCAATCGATCCCATTTATAGAATAAAAACCGCTCCCACCAATGATTCCCAATTTTGATTCTTTAATAGGTAATAAATGTTCTTTATTCATTGAAAGTTAAATGACTCTTAATCATCTTGTTTTAGTTGGAGGTGGACACACTAATGCTCTTTTAATGAAAAATTGGCTAATGAAGCCAAATTTAATGCCAGATGTTCCTATCACAATTATATCTAGAGATTCCTCTTTAGTTTATTCTTCGATCTATCCATCTGTTATTTCGAGATCAATACGTTTAAAACAAAGTCTTATAGATATCTCTGCTTTAGCAAGTAGAGCAAAAATTTCTTTTATTAAGAGCGAGGTTAAGGATATTCAATTTAATAATCAAAAAATTATATTTAATAATAGACCTCCTATCGAATACTCAAAAATCATTCTTAACTGCGGAAGTTCAACAAAAGTTTCTAAAGAATTTAGCGTATTAGTGAAAGAAAATATTGCTTGTACAATCAGACCATTTTTTCAATCTTATCAATTTATAAAAAGTGAGGACGCATTTAATACTAAAAATGAATTACCTTTCGTGGTAACTGGTAGTGGTCTTGGTGCTATTGAAATTGCATTTGCATTAAGAAAAAGATGGAAAAATAGAAAATTAATATTAGCTTGTAATCCTATAAAAATTTCAAGAAGATTTTTAAGAACATTAGAAATTTTTAATATTCAAATTAAGGAAGATATGAATTTTGAATATAAAAAAGTTCTTTTATGCACTGGGAATAGTCCACATTCTTGGATCAAAAATAATATTTTAAAATTAGATAATAACGGTAGGATTATTACTAATCAATATTTAAAAGCAAAAGATTTTTCTAATATATATGCTGTAGGTGATTGTGCCTCTGTTGGAATCAATAAACGAAAATCATCGGGGATAATAGCCGTTAAGTCATCTAAAACTCTATGCAAAAATATAAATAGTGATTTTGTTAGTAAAGATTTGAGGAAATGGTTGCCTCAAAAATACGGTTTACAAATAGTTAATTTATTTAATAATAATCAACCAAGGGCGTTTGCTATTTATGGGAAATTAGTCGTAGGGCCATCTCGTTTTTTTTGGGTTTTAAAAAATATTTTAGATACTAATTTTTTGCAACAATTCAAAAAAACTTTTATGAACTCTATTGAAAATAAATCAAATATTTCTCTTATGGATTGCAGGGGTTGTGCCGCAAAAATTCCTCAAAATGTACTTAATGAATCATTAATAAATTCAAAATTAAAAACATTTGCTGATTTCCCTGAAGATGCTTCTGAAATATTTAGGAGTGACAAAGATATTATTCTTGAGAGCTTAGATGGTTTTCCTTCTCTAATAAGTGATCCTTGGTTAAATGCAAAAATTACTGCTTTACATGCATGTTCTGATTTATGGGCTTGTGGAGCTAAATTAAAAACTGGACAAGTTTTAATATCAATTCCTAAGATTGATAATCCTTTTCAGAATTATATTTTTTCTCAAAGCCTTAATGGTATAAGATCTATCTTTGATGAGTTAGGAGCAGAAATAATTGGAGGACATACGTTTGAATCAAGAAATTATTCACATAAACCATATACTCTTGGAGTTGACTTGGCTCTATCAGTTCAAGGTGTATTAAAAGTGGGATATAGCCCCTGGAATAAATATGGTATGAAGCCTGGAGATGTTCTTCTAATGTCAAGACCTTTGGGTGTGGGTATTTTTTTTGCAGCATGTATGCAAAATATAAATGTGTATGAAAGTTATGACGAGATTTTTAAAAATTTAGTTACCAGTCAGCAAAAATTAGTTGAAAATATTCAAAGTATTCAAGAGAAATTTGAAATTCAAATAGTTAACGCCGCAACTGATATTACTGGTTATGGATTTTTAGGTCATCTTAATGAAATGATTCATGCCACTAATGCAAAGAGAAGAAAAGAAAATCTTGAAGATATCAAGGTCGTTTTGAATCTGAATTCATTTGAAGCTTATCCAGGTGTAATTGATTTAATAAATAAAGGAATAAAAAGTTCTTTGTTTGAGGAGAATTATAAAATTTTAGATTCTTTAATATATGAATCTGATGAACCAATCATTGATTTTGTTCTTGAGAATAGTATTAATCCTGAAGAGGGAAAAACAATAAAAAAACTATTGTGCGATCCACAAACTTGCGGTCCCTTATTAATCAGTTGTAATGAGAAGTTTGAGAAATATCTTGATAACAATTGGTATAAAGTTGGAATAGTCGATAATAAGGATAATTAATGCTCCCTCAGGTTATCTATTTGTATAAATCTTAATCTTTTCAGCTCATCTCCCATCTCTTTCCCAGGTTTCCAGCCCTCCTCTTTTAATATCTTTCCATTCTTGTAACTTTTAATATATCTATAAGTAATTAGCCATCTTAAAAAATTACGCCAAAATTTACCTCCATCACAAATAATTAACTTTACGGTTTCAGGATCTAAATTCTTTTCTTCAATAAAATTGGTCCAGCTTGATGGAGAAAATTTATAAAAAGACTTTTCATTCTCTATTAAAGAATTTTTAATTTCTAGAAATTCTTTTAAATATTTTTTCTCTTTTTGATTTATTAAAAATCTATCTGAAATTATTTCTAATGATTTTGAATCTTTGATTAGAAAAAGAATAGAGTTTCCATTGAGCCTTTTTATCCAATTTAAACCTCTAATAAATTTATTATGAAGTTTTATATCTTCATTTAATAGTGATAAAACTTTCCATTCTTCTAAAGTTCTAATTATTTCTGTTAAATTATCATATTTAAATATTTCAGTAAGTTCCATTCTTATTCTTATACTTATACCTGGTGGGAATTTAAAACCATAGTCATTCTTAATGTATTTCCATGGCCATTTATTGAAGACTGTTTGTGCCTGATGTAATGAATCTTTTGATATGTTAAACCCAAATCTTGTTGCATATTTGGAACATCTTAATAATCTACTTGGATCATCTTTGATGCTATTTTTATGTAAAAGATTAAGCTCCTTATTTTTAATATCACAAATACCATTAAATGGATCATATAACTTTTTCTCTGAAATTTCATAAGCGATTGAATTTATACTAAAGTCTCTTCTTTTTAAGTCATTTTCAATATTTGAATCAAATACTGAAGGATTTAATCCAGGGGCAAGATATTTTTCCTCTCTAGCAGAGGCGATATCAATTTTTATGTTGTCAATATTTATTTCTACAGTGTTGTAAAGTTCGAATTCTTTTATCAAACAAATTTTTACATTTTTAATATTTTTTTTTATAAATCTTGCCAATGATAATGACGAGCCTTCAATAACAAGATCATAATCAGGACTTTTTAATACACGATTTGAATGAAATTTTTTAATTAGTAAATCTCTTATATAGCCTCCGACAAATGCAACTTTTACATCTTTATGTATTTCCAAGTAATTTGTAAGTATTGTGAATAAATTAAAAGGTGTATTCTTTAATTCTGCATAAAGATATGAATTTAAATTATCCATATTTGATTAAGAATTTATAGACCTTATTGGTGCTATTCGTGGATCAAGGATTTTGCTACCCTTATCACCAAATTTAACTGCTAGTGAAATTTTTTCTCCACTTCCAAAAATATGAATAATTTCCCCTTTACCAAATTTTGAATGTAATAACAGATCTCCAAGTTTCCATTTCTCTCCTTTAGTAGGCCCAGAATAAAGTCTTCTAACAGAATTAATTGGCGTATTTTTAACAAAATTATTATTTCGATCAACTCTTGTTAAACGATCTAAATGAAAATCTCTTTTTAACGAAATTCCACCACTCTGAGGGATCTCTCCATCAATTAATTCTTCTGGAATCTCTTGAAGAAATATAGAAGGGATTGTAACTTCTCTATTCCCTCCCCATAATCTCCTCTCTCTAGCATGAGTTAAAAATAGTCTTTCTTTAGCTCTAGTTAGTCCTACATAACATAATCTCCTCTCTTCTTCTAATAAGGATGGTGTATCAATCGATCTATAGCTAGGGAAAAGACCTTGCTCAAGTCCTGTTATGAAAACATTTTGAAATTCCAAGCCCTTACTATTATGCAAAGTCATTAAAGTTACAGAATTTGAGACATTTTTATTATTATCATCGCTGTCTGTAGTTAGAGCAGCAGTAGCTAAAAAACCCTCCGCATCTCCATTCTCAGTCTCTTCCTCATATTGAATAGCAGCATTAACCAATTCTTGGAGATTGTTTCTTCTATCCTCTGACTCATCAGTCCCACTCATTATTAATTCATTGAGATATCCACTTTTTTCTAGAATTAATTGTAAGAGTTGCGATGGACCTGAATTCTCTACATAATAAGTTAATTCATTCATCAGTTCTGTGAATTGATTTATCCCTTTTGAAGATCTTCCTATAGTAGAGATTAAGGACTCTTTATTATTAATGACTTCCCACAAAGGTAATTCCAGTTTATTAGCTATTTCATTAAGTTTCTCTATTGTGGTTTTACCTATACCTCTTCTAGGAATATTGATAATCCTTAAAAGACTAATATTATCTGCATTATTTATTAGAACTTTTAAATATGCAATTGCATCCTTTATCTCTTTACGATCATAAAAACGTAATCCTCCATAAATGGTATAGGGAATCCTCCACCTAACTAAAGATTCTTCAATCACTCTTGACTGAGCTCTGGTTCTATATAAAATTGCGAATTTACTCCAAATTGGTGAATTGTTCTTACTTCCTAAGCTTCTTATCTTACTCGTAATAGCTTCTGCTTCAGATATCTCATCATCACAGCTGATTAGTTTCAATGGCTCTCCATCGCTTTTGGTTGCTTTTAGTACTTTTTCAATTCTTTCAGTATTATTTTCAATTAATGAATTTGCTGCACTAAGAATATTTGATGTTGATCTATAGTTATTTTCTAATTTTATAACGCAATCACTTTTATCATTTGGTTTATTTTTAAAGTCTTCTTTAAAACCAATAAGTATTCTAAAATCTGCAGCTCTAAAGCTATATATGCTTTGATCTGCATCACCAACAACAAATATTGATCTATCTTCCCATTCAAAGAATTGTTCAGAATCAGTATCCCCAGTTGTAATTAATTTAATAAGCTCATATTGGGTTTTATTTGTATCTTGATATTCATCAATAAGAATATGCATAAATCTTTTATGCCAATATTCTCTAACTTCATGATTTTGCCTTAATAAAAATACTGGTAATAATAATAGATCATCAAAATCAAGAGCATTGTTTTTTGAAAGTGCAATTCTATATCTCATATATGCATCGGCAATAAGTTTATCGATTTGATTGTCAGATTGTTCTTCAAGTTCTTTAGGAGTTAAACATTGATTCTTTGCGTTGCTAATGGCCCATTTAATTTTTTTTGGGTTGAATCTTTTAGGATCTAATTGCATCTCTTTGGTAATGATCTCTTTTAAAAGAGTTTGAGAATCTGTTTCGTCATATATAGAAAATTGTCTATTCCATGAAAGGCCATCTGGATCTTTGTATTTATGAATATCAAATCTTAATAACCTCGAAAATAATGAATGAAATGTTCCTATCCATAAGTCTTGCAATCTTTCTTGATGTATAACAGTTCTCAATTGATTTTGATCAAATTCTTTTAATGTTGACCATGGCTGACCAAAGCGCATAGTTGCAAGCTCTTTCGCAAGTATGATTTCAAGTCTTTGTTTCATCTCTTTAGCGGCTTTATTGGTAAAAGTCACCGCTAAGATGTTATAAGGATTTACGTTGTTATTTTCAATTAAATTAGCGATTCTATGAGTAAGAGCTTTAGTCTTTCCACTACCTGCACCAGCGACTACAAGTAATGGTCCGTAAATATGGTTTACAGCTTCAAATTGTTCTTTATTAAGTGATTCAAAAAGAAAATTGTTTTGCGGAGACACAGTTTAAATTATTAAAAAAAAGGATTAACCTTCTACTCTTGAAGATGGGGGAGTTTCTAGACTTTTTAATATTATTTTTAATTCATTGATCTCAGAATTATTATCGATAATTTCTCGAGATAATTTATGAGGGATTCTTAACTTATTACTTCTATTGATAATTTCATTTTCTAACCTTTCTTTGTAGGAAGAAATCAATTTTTTTGATAATAGGATGTCTTGCTTATCCAAAATTTAGTTAATACTAATATGTGATTACCATAGCGTATTATTTAGTAAATTTAACTATATATAATTTTTTATAAATATCAAAGTTTAGAAATTTTTTATTTTGTTTTTTTCATTAAGAAGAGTTGCTTTATCGCTTTGTTAAGGTTTAAAAATTAAAAGTTTGTACTATTGTTATAAAGTCTCTTTTAAATGAGCGACTGAAATTTCTTCCGATTCAAAAGGATGCCAAATCTTAGCGATAATAAACTTTTTGCAAAACATCTTCAAATTTCAAATTTACTAGATAAGAATTTTGAAAGCATCCAAGAATTTGTAAATACTGCAAATACCAGATTGGATGCAATTAATTCAATAACAAATAATTCACATGCTATTGCTGCAGATGCTGTTACAGCAATGATTTGTGAAAATGAGGATTCTTTAAATTCACATAATTCAATTAATACTACAAATAAGATGTCTGTCTGCCTGAGAGATGGTGAAATTATTCTTAGATATGTTACTTATTTATTAATCACTAATGATGATTCTATTTTAGAAAAAAGTTGCTTAAAAGATCTTAAAAATACTTATTTATCTTTAGGTGTTCCTATCCCTAATGCAATAAGGGTTGTAGAGCTGATTAGAGATGCAACTATATCTGATATAAAAACTACAATGAATTTAACTGCTGAAAACAAGATTATAATGTCAAATTTAATCAAAGAAACCAAAATATATTTTGAGAAAATAGTAAATTTACTCAATTAACTATTTTTCTTATCTCCGTAGCATGGGATGTTTGCAAAATCCCCTTATTTATTTTGTTTTTAATAACTGAATATCTCGAGCGAACATTTTCAGTTAAAAACCAAATTTTTTCCTCACTTATTGTTGAGTTATATTCGGTCTCAATATTAAAAGTATTGCTTTCATCAATAATATATCGAGAAGATGAAGGTATTTGCTCTGCATATCCCTTGTCTTTTATTAATATTCCTGCAAATTCATCTTTTGGAGCAAAAATTAAAATTGTATTACTTTCGTGCGATTTATTTTCAGTTGGCCATTCACTAAAAGATTTCCATGTAATTTTAATTGCGAATGATATTTTTATCGATGAATTAAATCTATTTTTAATTTCTAAGACTTCGTTACTGCCTATATTCTGATATGAGATTATTAAGCTACTATTAGTATTCTCAAATTCTTGGAAAGCTAAAGTGTGTGTACTTCTTATAGATTTCCACTCACCAATACTTTTATCAATAAATTCTTTAATTGTTATTAAATTCTTCTTCAAGTTTTTCTTCTACGG
>CACOCT010000028.1 GCA_902625845.1 uncultured Prochlorococcus sp.
ATATCGAATACAATAATTACATACGATTCTTAATTTTGAGATTTTATCTTTAATGTCTAATTTTAGAATCAATTTCTGGAAAACAATAAGTAATTACTAAAGTGATAACTTATCTTTGTTTAATTATCCAATTATCAAAAAAAGATACTTAGAATTTACAAATGCAACAATTCATGGATTGGAGATAAAATAATAGAGATAAATCTAGAAATTAAAAAATAAAGAATTTTTCTTAACTTTACTTTTAACTAGTTTTTCATAAATATAATTCGTTTAAATATCCAATAAATATCGCAGTAAAAAATAACAAATAAAGATTTAATAAATTAGCTGATATCTAAATTAAAAGTTTATACAAGTATATTAGAAGCTAGAATATAGTAAATTGATTTATAAAACATATGGCTAGCCAAGATTATTTAATTGCGATTGCACTTATAGAACAAAATAAAGAAAGGTCAATGCCTCTTGGGGGAAAAGAAATTAAACTAGATATAGAGGAAAAAGAAAACTTTAAAAATCTTTCAAATGATGTAATTCTGAATCTCCTACTTAGACTCTTTCAGAGAAGTGATGATGGAGCTATTAAGAGATTATCGGAAGATAAGGGTCTTTTATTAGTGCATATGCATCCGAAAAGAATGCAGAAAGAATTGCCATTTATTAAAGCTGAATGGATAAGAGATGGAGACACCTCTCAATTTCTCCAATATTTAGGCAATTTATCCAAAGAAATATGGACTGCATCTTATTCAAAATATCAAGGAGTTGAATTTACATCAATTGCTAAAAATGAAGAGATATAAATTTAAAAATTTTATTTAATAGACTTTGAGAAATTATTAAGAACTAAATTTATTTACTAAATCATAAAGGCTTATTATGAATCCCCAGGCCACAAGCACAGGAGTTATATATCTAAGCATGAATTTAAGATAGTATTTAGTTTTTAAAGATGATCCTGAATTTTCAAGTTCTGTTTCCAATGATCTAGGTAATACCCAACCCATTAAGAACGCGACTAAAAATCCACCTCCAATTAGTAATGTCTTCGCCATTGCATCCAAATTATCTAAAAAAGAGATATTTCTTACAGAAGGTATACCAATAATAAATATCAAAATGAATGAGTATATTGAGGCATATTTTCTCTTTATATCGAATTTATCTATGAGAGTAGATACTGGTATTTCTAATAATGAAACCATTGATGTAATTGCAGCCAAATAAGCTAATCCAAAAAATAAAACTGCCATTAGTCTTCCAAGAGAACCATATTCTCCTAAACCAGTAGGAATAGTAGTAAAAAGAGTCCCAATTGTACTTTCTTTGATAGAGCTACTCATATTAAAAGTATAAATAATGGGAAAAGTAATTAAACCAGCCATTAAACCCACTATTGTGTCTAAAAGGGAGATTTGTACAGCCTGTTTAGGTAGATTACTTTTTTTATCTAAATAAGAGGCATATGTAACCATAATTCCAATACCAAGACTTAAGGAGAAAAAAGCTTGACTGAAAGCCAACCTAATATTTGTAGGATTAGTAAGTTGTTTTATATCAAAATTTAAGAATAAGTTATTATATCCCTCGCCTGCTTTTCCTAAGAAGGCAGCCCAAATAACTAATATAAATAAAATAGCAAAAAGAATAGGCATGCAAATTAAATTTAATTTCTCAATACCTTTTTTTATTCCCCCAGATACGATGTAAGAGCCTAGTCCTAGACTAAATATTTGACCTATAAAAACATGATTTCCTTCACTTATATATTTGAAAAAATTAGCCGACTCTTTTGCATTCTTGGGTAGGTTATCAAATATAGACATTATAAATACTTCTCCAGTCCAAGACATTACAACAGCGTAATAGGAAGCAATGGCTATAGGTGCAATAATGAAAAGCCATCCAAGAGGAGCCCAATTATTACCTGCTGCTTTGATTGGTGCAAGAAAAGCGCTTACTTTAGTAGTCCTTCCAAGAGCGAATTCTGCTACAAAGATAGGAAAACAAACTATCAATACGACAAATATATATAGAATTACGAATGCAGCCCCTCCTCCCTCCGATGAACTATAAGCGAATCCCCACAAATTTCCCAATCCAACAGCACTTCCAACGGAGGCAAGAATAAAACCAAGTTTTGAATTCCATTCTTCTCTTTTAATAGAATTTTGTTCCAAATTAAAAATAATTTCTAGTTGTTTTATAACCTATAAAATTTTAAAAGGCTAATTTTTTTTACTAGAAAAACTTTTTTAAAATATTGTTATTTTCTTTATATAATTTAAAACATTTTTTATTATCACCAAAATTAATTGTTTTAAATCCATTTTTATTAATGTGCAAAGCACTATATCCTTCAATGCAAATACAAGAATTTATAAAATCTCTCTTTATTAAATCATTCACATAAGGTTCTCTTTCTTTTTCTTCATCAAAATGTGGACATGCAATACCTTTTACAAATCCAAGGCAATTTAAAATCTCTAGGCTTTTTGCATAAGAATCTGTAATTCCCTTTTCAAACCAGCATATTGCACCGGCACTTACTCCACTCATAACAATTCCATTCTCATAAGCTTTTTTTAGAATTAAATTTAAATTCCAGTCCCTCCAAACAGCTAACATACTTTTAGTATTACCTCCTCCAACATATACAATATCCTGACTTAAAATCTTTTCTTCAAGTTCTTCTGTTCTTGAAAAAAAATCTATGTGAGAAGTTTCACAATTTAATTTTGAGAAAGCTCTGTAGAAATTTAATTTATATAAGTCATTATCTCCAGAGGCAGTAGGTATAAAGCATATTTTTGGCACTTTTTTATTTACTAAAGAAACAATATATTTTTCAATCTTTAAGTTCCCTAAGGATCTGCCAAAACCTCCACCACCTATTGCCACAATATTCTGACTAATCATGTTTTAAAGTATTTACTATATGAAATTAAAACAAATAACAAAAAAAGATCAACTAAATCTTAAAGAGGTCTATTTTGATTCAGTTAATTCAATTGATGAAAATATTTATAGTAAAGATCATAAATTTGCTTGGGCTTCTCAAGCATGGGAAAATTCGGAGTTTCAAAAATCATTATTAAAAGGTATAGGTTTAAAGCTTATTTATAATAAAAAGATTATTGGCTTTGCAACAAGATACCCTGAGAATAGATTATCTCTTTTATATATAAGAGGTAATTTTAAAAGAAAGGGTTTTGGGACAATAATTCTAAATTCTATTGAGAGAGATGCCCTAAATTCAGGCATCAGTAAATTAAATACAGAGGCTAGTTTAATAAGTTATAAATTGCTCCTTAAAAGTAAGTGGGAAATAGATCGTAAAGAAAAAGTAAATATAAAAGGTTTAATATTTGAAAGATATAGGATGTTTAAAATTTTATAAATTAATACCTTCACAATGCCTATAAAAAAAATCTAAAAATATTGATGATAATAGCAATCTGGCTATTATATTTATTATCAGGATATTTTTTATGTTCAGAAAGTTTTATATTGCCAATATTCTTAAAAACATTCTCAATATTAGTTTATCCACTATCTATTTTCTGGTTACAAATAAGAATTAAAAATAAAGAGTCTTGGTTGCCATTTACGGATTCGATGTCAACATCACAAATATGGTTTATATTAATACCAATATTGGCATCCTCCTTGACATTTATAATAGTCAAACAAATTTGTTATTTAAACTATTTTTATCCTCATATCGTAAGCACAAAAGATATTAAAAATGTAATTATGTAAAGAAAATTGCCTTTTAAGAATATTTGTATAAATTTTAAGTATGAATCAAATTAATTAATGAATCATGTTAGGGTCCATGAAAATGAAGATTTTGAGAAAAGTAGTAATGATATACTTGACAATGAATTATTTTCATTAAAATTTACAGATAGCTTATATAAAAAAGATATTGGCAAATTCTTAGAATTTTTATCCTCATACCTAATTTAATTTCAAAAAATATTACTAAATCATAATAAAGATCTTTATACGAAAACTTAACAACAAAAAATAGAAAATTTACATAATAATTAATTAATTAATTACTTATTTTTTAATGCAATTATTTTTAGCAGATTGTCAATTTACAGATATTGATAATCAAGTAAAAGGTTACCAAGAATTCATTCAAGCTTGGGAAAGTGGTGAAATAGCAGAATCAGATAAAAATGAAAAATTTGAAATGCTTTTCAGAGTTCATGCTCCTGGAGAAGGAAGAGTTGTATGTTTGTGCAAAGCATTTAGTGATAAAGAAATATTTGAACATTTTGCGCCTTGGAGAGCAAAATTCGGAATACATATGGAATTCACTCCAGTAATAAGTTGTCAAAATGTAGTTGATTATCACAAAAAGTTATTTGAAACCATCTCCTAATTTCTTTTAAAATAAATTGATAATTAAAAATATTAATAAAAACTTTTAACTTAAAAACATTTCAATAATAAAGTAGATAAATCTTATATTCATTAAATACTAAAAAAAGATAAATTTATTGAATATAGGTATTTAGCTAAATATTTACAAAATTTATTATTTAAAAACCTATCAAAATTATATATTTACCGCCTCTAGTTTATCTTCGACCTCTATATCTTTATTAGGATTATTTTCTTTTTTAATTTTTAATGCATATATTATAGATCCAGCAGCAATAGAAGATGATAAAACTATGCCTGACAGTAAAATTAGAGCAAATAATCCACCAATTAAACCGCCTTTAAGTCTTAAAAGATTAGACTTTAGTAAAAGAACAAATAAAATAAAGGCTGTTGCTTTAAGGCTAGAAATTTTTAAGAAAGTGAACGGGGATAAAGGATTAATAAACATTGAATATTTTAGACTATATATACAATAAAAATATTTTCAGAAAAGTGTTAATAAAAAAAGGCTCTTAAAGAGCCTTTTTTTATAAATTCGAATAAATTTACTAATCTTGGTTTGCCTCAGAGTCAAATTTAGACAAATTAGGACCAGCAATTAAACCAACTAATCCAAATAGGACTAATGATCCGATACCAAATCCAGCTGCCCATGGGTTAAAACCGCCTAATGCGAATGAAGCTAATAAATTCATAATTGTAAGAACGTTTATCTCGGGATTAGCATACAGATTTTCACGACTGAAATTACTATATTGAGACATTTCTTTGTAATTGAAATACATTATTATTTTCGAATTGGTTATATTCAAATACTATTACTAAAATATTTCATAAATTTATTTTAAAAAGGCTTAATTAAATCGAAATCATCCATTAGTAAAAAAAAGTGTTTATTATTTAATAAAAAGTTATATGGAAGAATCAACACTTACTTTTATTTACGATGGGGAGTGTCCTTTTTGTAATCATTTTGCCGAACTACTTGAATTAAAAAGCAAAATAAAAAATATATCAATACTAGATGGAAGAAAAAATCCAGACTTAATAATAGATTTGCTTAAGAAAGGTTACGATCTTGATAAAGGTGCAATTTTATTAAAGGATAAAGAAATATTCCATGGTGCTAGTGCTATCAATACTATTTGCAAACTTATAAACCAGCCCTCAAGTAAATTACTAGAAATTTTGTCAACAACTTTCAAATCAAGTAAAAGAACAAAATTTATATTTCCATTTCTTGTGAGGGCAAGAAGATTAGCTTTAATAGCAAAAGGTATTCCAACATCTCTCCAATAAAGTTAAAAAATTTATAAAAAGAATTATTAACATATTGATCAAGTTATTAAACTTTAGAGAAATATTCTTTTTTTCTAGCTAGAACTATTAAATATAGTCTTAAAAAGATGATAGAAAATTTTAATCCATTTATTTGCCTTGGTGGAGACAATGAAAAAATTAATCATATCGCTGAAGCAGCCATTGAAATGAATTTAACATGTAACGACTTAAAAAAAGATTTAAATTTGTCCGATGGCGATGTAGTTGATATGTTACAGCTAGTAATGGATAGATTTAAAAATAGAAATTCTCTTTAAATATATATTTAATAGAAAAAATTTTTGTGAAAAATATTCTTATAGAGTTATCAGATTTTTCTTCAGTTAACAATCTTTGGTCTGAACTAATAGAAAATTTTGGTTTTGATAAAGCCAAAAAACTAATATCTCAAGCAAATGACCTGCAAAAAATGAACGGAGTAGAAGATATTACAATGCCAATAGTTTTTATTGGTACAGGTGGTTTAGCTTTAATTGAAATAAATCTAGTAGAAAAAAATATTGCTTTTAAGCATAGAAAAGGTAAAAAGGTTATAATTTTTAATCCAAAGAAAAAAACTTTTCAGATTCTATATGAAACAAAATAAATTTAATTTAAACATTTAAATTTAAAAAGGAAATTCAAAGCTTTCTCAAAATTAAAAATTTAGATATATGATTATTAATATTAATACTATATATGACGTTTAAGGCAACTTATTTAGGCTCAAATGGTTGGATAATAGAATTTAAGAAAGCCAAAATAGTAATTGATCCTTGGCTTCTTGGAGACTTAATTTTCCCCCCTGGTGGATGGTTCTTCAAGGGAAAGTTGAAAGAGGAAATTCCAACTCCAGAAGATATTGATCTGATTCTCTTAACACAAGGATTACCAGATCATTGCCATATACCATCTCTTAGGAAATTTCCCAAAAAAAACAAATATTATATGCTCCAAAAGTGCACGTAAAATATTAGAGGAATTAAATTTTGAATCAATCTATATTATGCAACCAGGACAAAATTTAAAATTTAATGATATAAATATTGAAGCTACATCGGGAGCGGCAGTGCCTCAGATTGAAAATGGCTACATTTTAGAAACAAATGATGGAAGTTTTTATATTGAGCCTCATGGTTTTTTAGACAATACAATAAAACCAAGGAAACTAGATGCTGTTATAACCCCTACAAAAAACCTAGAATTGCCTCTTTTAGGTCCTTTTGTAAAAGGTGCAGACGTTATTCCAAACTTAGTTAAACTATTTAATCCAAATTATATCCTTTCTAGTACAACTGGAGGCGATGCTCAGTTCAGTGGTATTTTGAATTCTTTTATTTCTCTAGAGGAATTTAAAAAAAGTTTAGATTGTAAGATTTTGGACTTAGAACAAATGCAATCTATAGTTATTTAACCATATATATCTATCAAGCGAAAACGTAATGTTTGAATTCTTCTCTTATTAACTCCTAGATCGTAAATACCTATCCTAGAGGCAGACTTTACTTGAAAAATATTATCTTGCCTTAAATTTTTAATTTCTATATCATCAATAAACTTCATGATTCTACTTGTTGCTACAGCATGAATATAATATTTTTCTTTTTCAATTATTTTAATCCTTGGGGTATTCTCTAAAATCTGAATTAATTCAGTAAACGCTTTTTCAGAATCATCCACCTTCCAAGTTTGAAAGATGCAATTAGTTATTAATTTGCAATCAGAAAGATTTTCATCAATATTTACTAATTCATGTGCATTTAGTGTAAATGGATCAAATAATATTTCACAAAATATCATTAAGCTGATAAACATTATGGAAAAGGTTTTTTTTAAAAACATAAATAAATTAATCTTATTTTGTTTTTCCAACTAATAAAATTTTTGATAAGTTAAAGAAAATAAGCGAATTTAATAATTAAAGCTTATTAGTATAATTTTAATATTAAAAGTTTGGATTAAGAAAATTTATTCATTTTTTACGTCAATATTCATTTTTTTAACGTTACACACAAATTACATTTGTGATAATGAAAACTTAAATCTCATTATAAGAAACAATCTAAATGGGGATTTTGCTTCAGTAGAAAATATAACAGATATTAAACCAGGAGCATTTATAAACATTTCATGGAATAAAAAGAATCTTATGCTTCCGTACTCACCAAGAGTTAGTTTTATATCTTTTTCAGATAAGAAGTGGGACTTTAGATACACTTTCAAAGATAATATTAAAATAAATGAAGAGGAACCAACATTATATGAGTTAACACCTAATGGTAAATATATTAGTCATGAATGTATTTTAAAGAATTAACTTAATATGAAAAATCCTAAAAATAAAACTTTAAACTACATAAATTTGAATGATTATAAACCATTTGATTACTCAATCCCCACAATAAATTTAAATATTATAATCAATGAATGTTATGTTCAAATATTTTCGGAATTACGATTGATTAAAGAAAATATATTCACTAATCATATTTCATTAAAAGGTAGAGATATAGAAATAAATAAAATATATTTAAATAATATAGAGCTAAAAGATGATTTATATTGTAAGAAAGAGAATGAATTAGTTATTGATAATATTATTAATAAAGAAAATATTTTAAGAATTGAAAGTTCAATAATACCTAAAGATAATATCTCACTTTTAGGCATGTACGAAAGCAATGGAATCATAACAACTCAATGCGAAGCAGAAGGATTCAGAAAAATATGCTTTCATCCAGATAGACCAGATGTTTTAAGTAAATATACTGTAAGAATTGAAGCTGACAAAGAAAAATATCCAGTATTACTCTCTAACGGAAACTTAATAAATCGTTCGGTTTTAAAAGATAATCGTCATGATATAGTTTGGGAAGATCCCTACCCAAAGCCATCTTATTTATTTGCATTAGTAGCTGGAAAATTAAAATGTGTTGAAGACGAATATCTTACTAAATCAAAACGAAGAATAAAAATTCATATATATGTTGAAGATGGAGATGAAGTTTATGTTCAACACGCAATCGATTCCTTAAAAAGAGCAATGAGATGGGATGAAGATAAATACGATTTAGAATATGATTTAGATTTATTCAATATTGTTGCAATTAGGCATTTCAATATGGGTGCAATGGAAAATAAAAGTTTAAATATTTTTAACTCAAAATTAGTCTTAGCAAATGAAGAAACTTCAACTGATAATGAACTTGAGAGAATAGAGGGCGTAGTAGCTCATGAATACTTTCATAATTGGACAGGTAACAGAATAACTTGTCGCGATTGGTTCCAATTATCACTAAAAGAGGGTCTCACTGTCTATCGAGATCAGCAATTCACTTCAGATATGCATAGTTACGAAATCAAAAGAATTGATGATGTAAAGTTTCTAAGAAAGTACCAGTTCAGAGAGGACTCTGGGCCAACTTCTCACTCAGTTCAACCAGAAAAATATCTTGAAATAGATAACTTTTATACTACAACCATTTATGAAAAGGGTGCTGAAATCATAAGAATGTCAAATACAATTTTGAGTGAAAATAAATTTAAAAAAGGATTTAAGAATTTCATCTCAAAGTTTGATGGGAAAGCAGCAACTATAGATAATTTTATAGATTCAATATTTTTCGAAGAACAAGAAATAAATGTTGATAGATTTAAATTATGGTATAAACAAAATGGCACACCAAAAGTATCTATCAAGAGATCTTGGGATGTAAATAATAAAAACCTTTTATTAACTTTTTCCCAGGTTGAGAGAAATGGAAAAACATTAATAATTCCTATAAATATTGCAGTTTTTTTCGAACCTAATAAATATAAGAAATATAAATTTATCTTAAAACAAAAAAAAGATACTTTAATTATTAAAGACTTAAATACAAAATTTAATAAGCCAATAGTTACATATTTTAGAGAATTTTCTGCCCCAGTAATATGGGAGACCGACACAACATATGATGAGGAAATTTTTATTATTGAGAATGAAATAGATTTAATTTCAATTTATGATTCAATAGATAGACTTTATAAATATATTATTTCTAAAAGACTTGAGAATGAAATTAATGTTAATATTGAAGATAAATTAATTAATGCAATTAAATCTCTAATTAACAAGCAATCAAATATTAATTTAAACTTATTATCGGAAATACTTAGTATTCCAGATTTTTCTGATCTAGAATCTAATATTAATAACATAGACCCTCAAAAATTATATAAAATTTCTGAAGATTTATACAAAAAGTTTTCCAATAATTTAAAGATTGATCTTAAAAAAATATTACAAGATATTGAAAAAGATATTTATAAAAGATGGCCAAAAGGAAAAGATGAAAGGAAACTAATTGAAAAGATTTGGAAATTATTATTATATACAAATGATAATGATTTAAGGGAAAAGTTAATAACATATATCGACAATAACAATATGACCTTATCCAAGTCAGTCTTGAACGTATATCAAAATTTTAATTTCAAAGAAAGAGAAATTATATCTAATAAATTTTTTAATAAATGGAGTAAAAATAGTATTGTGCTTGATAGTTGGTTCGCCTTTAGTGCTTCTATAGAAAAAGATAATTATATCGAGAACTTAGAACATCTCTTTAATCATAAATATTTCGATAATAAGTCTCCAAACACTTTGAGATCAATTCTTAATAGCTTTGTCTCAAACAATAGATTTTTTCATGATAAAGAAGGCAAGGGATATATTTATATCGCCCATAAAGTAATTGAATTTGATAAAATAAACCCAATTGTTATTTCCAGATTTATTAAATTATTTA
>CACOCT010000029.1 GCA_902625845.1 uncultured Prochlorococcus sp.
ATTAACGACTTTATGTCTTCTTGAAATAATCTTCATTACCAAAAAAGAATTTTAATTAATTGTCAATACGATATATTATAAATCTATTGATTTTAATCAATCCTTAATTTTAAACATTGTGATTATGTACTTTATGAATAATTTCTGTAATACATCAATTAGATTGGTTTTTATTGCTTTTATTCCTCTAAGCATTCTCAATATTAATTTCATAAAAGCGACTGATTGCTCTAATAAGATAAATAACAAAGTTGTTAGCTGGTCCATTAATAAAATCATAAAAAGTGATATTGCAACTGCTCGACCTATTCAATGTAATGAAGTTAAGAATTTGAATCAAATGAAAAGAGAACAAATTTATATCACTAGTGGCAGGAAAAGAGGCAAAGCGACTATCTGTCTAAGCGATGAATCTAATTATCCATGCAAATTTGTAATAGGGATTATTAAACCTCAATTTGATGCATCAACTGCGCTTTCAGAAATATACTCATTCACTCCACCCAAATCATCTCAATTGAATGAAACTGTAGAAAGATTATTTCTTAAGCCTTCATCATTAATTCAATAAAAAAATTATTTTAAATTCAAGTTTTTATTATTAATATCATAATAAAAATACCCCTTTAAATTTAATACATAAATGAAGTACTTACTATTATTATTTGTTTCCTTCTTAATTACTATGAATGAACCTCTCTTGTCAGGTTATCAACTTGGGGTCGAAGAAAAAACTAAAGAAAAAAAGATTAGAGAAAAGCTAACTATTGACGATTTTAACTATCCAATGTTGTTTAATAACAATATATATGATTTTGTCACAGTTGCTATTTATGGAACTGGGGCTCCAGGATCAGGAGTCATAATTGCTCAAAAAGATAATGATTATTATGTCTTAACTGCGAATCATGTTATTGGAGAGATCCTAAAAGGTGATGTTATTGAAGTACAAACGTTAGATGGAAAATACCATAATGCAAAATTATTAAAGTCTGATAAAGAAATTGATGGAGCCTTAATTAAATTTACATCTAAAAAGACTTATTACTCAGCTTTCATACATCCAGAAGTTTTACCAAAGACAGGAATGTTTATTTTAACCACAGGCTATGCATTAGCCTCCAAAGAAGCAACTAGGGGTAGTTTACGAAGATCCCTAGGACCAATAGTCACTGTTATTGATGATAACAAAGATGGATATGATCTTCTTTATGACGCCGCTACAAACGTAGGTATGAGTGGGGGAGGAATATTTTCAGATTTTGGACAGACAAAAATAAAAGGACAAGGATGGGAAGAGGGAAATAAGGATTGCTTTGGCTTCAGTACACCAATACTAGTAGGTATACATGGTAGAGCAGAATCATACAGAGCGGGTGGCAAATCTGGGGCAAGCATGGGTATCTCTGTTCATACTATGCTTTCAAAATTTGGAAAGATTCTTGTTGATGAAGGAGTGACCTCATTACCTTCAGAAAGAGAAACCTTAATTTATAAAGATGGTTGCCCTATCTACTGCAAAGTTAATGATGGTTGTGATCAGTATTAAAATTACTTTGATTAAACACAATACAATTTAAATAAGATAGATTATTGATTAAAATTATCAATAAATGATTAAATTTAAATCTCACTTCAGTCACACCTATGAAATAAATATAAAGAAATAGTCACTAAAAAACAGTCATACCAATATATCTTGAAATAAATAATTATGTTATATATTCGCTATTAATTTCAACACAATTCCACAACAATTGCTATTGATGATTCCTTTCAAAAAACTAGTATCATATCGGTATCATAAATCTTTTAAAGTGCCGAGAGATATTGCTATCAATACAGCAGTTTCAAAAGACTAAGATATTTATTATTAATACACTTAATTAATTGAAAGCTAAATTAGAAACCTTTTTCATAGAATTGAGTAATTGCTTTGTCAACTTCAGGAGTCGCTATAAATGACCACATCTGAACGGAATCATTCGCAAAGTAATAATTACAATTGAGACTAATCCTGTGGTCATCGATAGTCTTTGCTTCTCTTCTTTGAGCCTTAAATTCTGGATATGTAGCATCTGCATTGAAGAAGGGAATATTATATTTTTTAGTAAATTTTTTAACCAAAATGTTGCTTATTGTTTGACATGTTTCCATAGTTTTATATTCTCTGCGTAAAATAATCTCATGAATATAGTTACTGTTATCAATTGATATTTCATAGGTATCAAAATAAGGAGATTTTTGATTCCTTTTTAAGAAATTAGTGATATCAACAGTATAAAATTCTCCTAAGGTTTCTGTATGATCATATTTTTCCCTTAAAATTGTCCTTGGGAAATAATTTGTGATTGGTTCGTATGTTTCATATCCAAAGAATTCTTCAGATCTTAGTTCACTAAAAGCAACACTCGCAAAAAACATAGAGATATAAATTACTGACTTACCAAGATTTAGATTTTTTATCATTAAATTATCTTCTAACTGCAGAATTATAACTTAAATAAAAAAATAAAGAACAACTGAGATTACTTAATTAATATTTACTTTCATATTAGTGTTATATCTAAACCTTGAGTAAGTAACAATTAAGGAAATTAATAAAGTAAATCAGTTAAAAACAATAGAAATGCAATACACAATCCTTCAATTATTAAAATTTACACGAATTATTTGATAAAACTAGTTAAACATATTTTGTTAAATGAAAAAGTTATTTTCTACTATATCTCTCTTGAGTTTATTTTATTTCTTTAACGTTGCAAAAGCGAATGAATATGAATTTCTGACAGGAATAATGTCAGGTAATAAAGTTACCTTTAGCGGAACTACTGCAGATGGAGTATCTACAACATTAAATTCTTATATTGGAAGTGATGTATCTATTCATGTTGATATTGAAGATGGAATATATGATGAATATGATGGGAAAGTTTATTTCTCTACTACTGAAAAAAACGCAGGAAACGTAAATACATCTTCATATCTTCTGGAATATGATTTAGTGAATAATACAATCACAAAGTTAAGTAATGCTCCTACATCAGATATGGTTCTTTACCCAAAAGGAGTAACTCAAATGATTAGCGAAAAAGAAGATGGATCAATACATATTGGTGAGAACTCTGCAGTTTTTAAAGAAGAGAATGGAAGAGAAAAATTTTGGGCACAAGATGCTAATGGGAAAGCGATCCCTATAGACATAACAAATGGAAGTAAATTACTCATTAACGGCAGAGATGTAGAACAATCTATCAATAATGTTGGTGCACTTAGTGCTGCTTTAACTGGTTTACCTACAGTCCCAATAGATACAACTTATGCTTGCGGTGTAGGAACTGGAACTCACGGAGGTGATTTTGCTTTTTCTGGAGGATGTGCTTATAAGGTTAATGAAACACTATCAATTAACTACGCCACATCAATAATAATTCCAGGCCAAGATTATACTGGTGATTTTGAAGATCAGTTTTCCGCTAGAGCAGGATTTGTATGGAAATTAGGCCAGGCTATAAAACCAACTCAAATTAGTATGAAAGAAGTAAAAGAATTAAAAGAAGAAATTCTTGCTTTAAAAGAAAATAATCAAAATATTATTTCTCAAAATAAATTGCTTTTAGCGCGATTAGAAAAACTTGAAAAAATTGCACTTACTGAAGACAATTCAAAAGATTTAGCAATTTATAAACTCAAATAAAAATTTTCTAAATTAATAAGTTTAAATTAATCAATTCGTTGAAATCTACTGTCATATTGGTGTCA
Source organism: uncultured Prochlorococcus sp. (assembly GCA_902625845.1). Classification (GTDB taxonomy): domain Bacteria; phylum Cyanobacteriota; class Cyanobacteriia; order PCC-6307; family Cyanobiaceae; genus Prochlorococcus_A. Next base: position 3,763 of record CACOCT010000029.1, read on the forward strand.
TTTTATTTTACTATTACTTGAGTTGTCGTGCAGCACAGTGGGTCTCAGACTATGTAGTATATTCGCTATTGATGCACACAATTTAATATTTGATTATGCACCTATCTCTAATCTATTGATATAACTGACTCCAACTATACCTCTTCAAATCACACTCTGATCACACTCATCACATTTGGATCACACTTTTAGGATCTGAACTTTGACATATAAGTGATATCAATAACATTTTGTTGTGCATCAGCACTTCAGTCACAAAGTCATCTCACTCCACTAATTGTTGAATAATCATTTGCAGTCCAAAACAATTGTTATTAATAATTTTTTATTCTTCAAACAGATTACATACTTATTTAAAATTAAAAACTAGAGAAAATTTTAGATATGAATATAAAAATATCATTTACAAAGTATAAAATTAACTTTTAGTAAAATTTATGTGAAGTGTGATATTTAATTATAAACTTTTAAATAAAATCTATATTAATTAAAATTTTTATTTTGAAAAAAATTCTACTAAGTTTATTTACATTGGCACTTCTTACTGGATGTGGTTCTGAAGGAGGATCTGGATCAGGATCTGGATCAAGTTTAAGTTCACAGTTTAATGAACGAAGTACTCTGAAATGTGATGAAAGCAATGCAAAATTCTTTGTGAATACTATGGGAGGATCAAATAAGATTGACGCTTATGCATGCATTATTGACGGAGTTGTATACAGAAGGGCTCTTAAATATGAAGAGGTATATGATAATATGGGTAATTATGCAGGGCCCCCTATTGGTTACAGAGAGATTTATAAATCATATACTATTGGTAAGCAGGAACCAGAACTTCTTAGTTCAGGAAATTTATTATTAACAGAATATGCGGAAGAAAATGAGGGAATTGTTAAATATGTTTGTGTTTCAGATAATTTACAAGGAGAATGTTCCTCAAAAGTTGACAGGGAATTAATGTATAAAAGACGTTAATTAAACCTAATAAAAAGTGATTATCAAATTTCATTTAATACTTAGGAAATTAATTCTGATAGTTACAATAGTTTCATCTCTAAATATATTGAGTTGTAGTAATGACTATATTGATCCTGATGGGAATAATGTTTTCTTTTACGAAGAGTGTTTACACATTAATAGAGGAAAATTTACTAATGAATTACATCAAGAATGCGCAGAATACTCAAAAAAACAAATGATTAAACATAATATGATTTGAGAAACCTATGCAAGATCTTTCACAGGTCTTTTTACTAAATCTATATAAACACCGGAATAAATATTTAATAAAAGAATGGTGAAATTATTTTCACCCATCTTTAAATTACTTGATAAATATAAATACAGAAATTTATTATGAAATGAGTAAATTTAGATCGCACTTTTAGATTGCACTTCAGTCGCACCCATGAAATAAATATAAAGAAATAGTCACTAAAATCAAGTGATTCCAACAGATCTTGAAAAACTTATAATTAAGTTGTGTATTCACTATTTATCTCAACATATCTTTTAGATAAATCACATCCCCATGACCTTCCTATCCCTTCCCCACTATTTAAATCAATCATTATTTCAACAGTATCTGAGACAAGATATTTTCCTTTCATTTTTGATCTTAAATAGAGAGATATTTCTTCTTTATCAAATTGAATTAAACGACCGCTATTTAAAATCTGATATTCGCCAATAAATAAATCAACATCATTCAAATTAAATTCAACACCTGAGCTTCCTGCTGCAGATATTATTCTACCCCAATTGGGATCGCACCCATGAATTGCGGCTTTAACAAGAGAAGAGTTACTTATTTTTCTTGCTATTTTCAATGCATCAAAATCATTCCTCGCTCCATCCACTTTTACCTCTACTAAACAATTTGCACCTTCTCCATCTCTTACAATAGCCATAGCAAGTCTTTGACAAACAATATTTATCCCCTCTTTAATAATAGGCATATACTGAGAGTCTATTTTATTACCTCCATTTATAGCTATAAAAGAGTCATTAGTACTCGTATCTCCATCGACAGATATTGCATTAAAAGAAATTCGAGCAGCCTCTTTTATCATTGAATCCCAAATATTTTTTTCAATCTCAACATCACAAGCGAGAAAAGAGAGCATAGTAGCCATATTTGGATAAATCATTCCAGAACCCTTAGCAATTCCTAATATTCTGATTCTCCTGCCTTCAATCTCTGTCTCAATTAGTATTCTTTTAATTGTTAGATCAGTTGTTAAAATTGCTTCTGCAACATCGCTAGAATTATTATTAGATAATTTATCAACCAAGGTAGGTAAATTACTTATTAAATTTGACATAGGAATAGGAACACCAATTATGCCAGTTGAACAAATTAAAACTTGGTCTTTATTTAGACCTAATAAATTTGCTACCTCGCTTGTAGCTTTCAAAGAATCTCTTAATCCAAAGTCTCCTGTGCAAGCATTAGCTTGGCCAGAATTGATTAAAATTGCTCTTATTAAATTACCTGCTTTGGATATTCTTTGTTCACATAAATCTACGCAAGAAGCTCTAACAGTTGATTGAGTGAATAATCCAGTACATTTACTATTTTCAGGAGCTAATATAAGACCTAGGTCCTTTTTTCGAGAATCTTTTAACCCAGCTGAAATTCCAGAAAAATAAAAACCTTTGGGTGTCATGTTGGTATCTTCAATATCTAACCAAGTCAAATTAGGTACTCAAAATATTTATTCTCATTGTAATATTAACTCCAGTTTACTTGTTTTACACTTATCTTTTAATAATATGCCAATCACAGAGAATTTATCAATTACCCAAAAGAGAATAGGATTAACAGGTAATATAGCTTCTGGGAAATCAACGATTGCGAAATATATTGCGGATAGTAAAAATTTTAAGGTATTAAATGCTGATAATTACTCAAAAGAAATTTTGAGTAATAGAAGTGAAACATATGAAAAAATAATAAATTATTTTGGAAATGAAATACTTGATCAATCCTCTATAAGCGAAAAAATAAATTTTAAATTTTTAAAAACAATAATATTTAATAACGAGCAGAAGAGAAAGTGGATTGAAAGTATATTACACCCCTTAATTAAAACAAAAATGGTTGAAGATTGTATAAAATATAAAAATAATAAAGTATTGATTCTAGAAATACCACTATTATTTGAAGCAAAATTTGAATCAATTTGTACAGAAATATGGCTAATTAAGTGTTCAAGGGAAATTCAAATTCAGAGATTAATAAATAGAGATAAAATTAGTCGAGATGAAGCTGAAAAAATCATTAATATCCAATCAAATAATATTAAAAAAGAAGATAAATCTCAAATAATATTTGATAATAATGAACAAGATAAAGTAAAACTATTAAAAAAAATAAATGAATTAATTTAGTTTGCTAATCTCTCAGAAATAAGTTTATTAACAAGTTTTGGATCAGCCTTCCCTTTCGTTTTCTTCATAAGTTGTCCAACAAAAAATCCTAATAATTTTGTTTTACCATTTTTAAATGCTTGTACTTCATTGGGATTATTATTAATAACCTCATCAACTAAAGGCAAAATGCTAGATGAATCACTTATCATTCCCAAATTCCTTTCATTAACTAACTTTTTTGGTGATACATTATTTTCAATAATTTCAGGTAAAATTTCTTTAGCTATTTTCCCACTAATCGTATTTGAAGATATTAATTGAATCATCTCCGCAAGATTTTCTGGGGTTAAATTTATATTATTAAAATTTAATTTGTTTGCTTTTAAATATCCTGAAATATCGCCAGTTATCCAATTTGAAGCCAATTTCGCATCTGCTCCATTTATTACAGTGGTCTCAAAAAAATTTGCCATAAAAATCTCATCTGACAAAACCCGCGCGTCGTAAGCTGAGAGACCAAATTCTTTTACATATTTATTTCTCTTTTGACCAGGTAATTCCGGTAGTTCTTTAAACCAAAGATTTCTTTGCTCTTTTGAGATCTCTATTGGTCCTAAATCTGGATCAGGGAAATATCTATAATCACTACTACCCTCTTTCATTCTCATACTCTTCGTAATTTGCTTTGATTCATCCCATAATCTAGTTTCTTGATATATTTCTCCTCCTTCTTCATAAACACTAATCTGCCTCTTTATTTCATATTCACAAGCTTTTTGAATTGCAGAGAATGAATTCATATTTTTAATTTCAACTTTTGTACCAAAAGGTGCTTCAGGGCCTCTTCTCACTGAAATATTCACATCACACCTCAATGAACCTTCTTGCATGTTCCCATCTGAAACCCCAAGATATCTGACAGTTCTCCTTATCTCAGAAGCATATTCAGAAGCTTCTCTCCCAGTTCTTATATCAGGCTTACTTACTATCTCAACTAAAGCTATACCTGCTCGATTATAGTCTACGAGTGAATATTTCGAACCTGCTAAGCGATCACTTCCAGCATGAACAAGCTTCCCTGCATCTTCCTCCATATGAAGTCTTTCGATGCCGATTTTTTTTATATAAGTTTCTTTTCCTTTTTCTGCTACTTCGACTTCTAACCATCCATTTTCAGCTAATGGCTCATCAAATTGTGAAATTTGATAATTCTTAGGTAAATCCGGATAAAAATATTGTTTTCTATCAAATTTACAATGTTCTGCAACATTTAAATTTAAAGCTAATGAAGTTTTAACAGCGTATTCTAAAACCTTCTGATTTAAGACTGGAAGAGTTCCTGGCAATCCGCAAACAATTGGATCAATATGAGTATTAGGATTATCTCCAAATGCTGTTGAAGCAGATGTAAAAATTTTACTTTTAGTACTAAGCTGTACATGAGTCTCAAGACCAATAACTGCTTCCCAAGATTTAGAATTCTTCATTAACAAAATGTTTCCTTATTAAATACTATGAGATATAAGTTAAAAGAGTATCAACATTTGATAATTTGGAAAATAATTGTATGAATTCAGATATAGAGAATTCAATCTTGATACTTGGAGGCGGTTTAATAGGATTATCTATAGCTTACGAATTTGCAAGAAATAACAATAAAGTGCAGATAATAAGTAAGAATAGATCTGAAGCTGCAGGATTTGTTGCTGCAGGGATGCTAGCTCCTCATGCAGAAGGCCTTGAAGATGATTTGCTCGATTTTGGTAAGGCCAGTCAAAGTTTAATACCAGAATGGATTAAAAGTATTGAAAATGATAGCGGCATTAATTGCGGCTTAAAACAGTGCGGAATTTTGTTGCCTTTTAAAAATATAAAAAATTTAAAAAATTTCCCAACATATGAATATGGACAATATCTAAATCAAAATGATTTAAATAGAGAAATCCATGGACTAAATAAAAATTGGAAGCATGGATTATTATTTGAACAAGATGGGCAAATCGATAATCGAAGGAGACTCATGCGAGCTTTAGAAATTGCATGCACAGTCAATAATGTTCAGTTTCAAGAAGGTTCAGAAATTAAAGAAATAATTTCAGAAAAAAATCAATTTATTGGAGTTAACATTCTCAAGGCAACTGGTGACACTCAGTCAATCTTTTGTAAGAAAGCTATTGTCTGCTGTGGTGCATGGAGTAAAAAAGTAGTTAAAGAATTACCCATTGATCCAGTCAAAGGTCAAATGCTATCGATTCAAGGACCTATAAATAAACTAAATAAAATTTTATTTGGTCCAAAAACATATTTAGTTCCAAGAGAAGACGGGTTAATTGTTGTAGGAGCCACGGTAGAAAAAAATGCTAATTTCAATAAAGGCAATACTCCACTAGGGATCAAAGAACTTCAAATAGGCATCAATTCTCTATTCCCTGAAGCAATACTTTGGCCTCAAATGGAACATTGGTGGGGATTTAGGCCTTCAACTCCAGATTTAAAGCCCGTTATTGGAGAATCTAAAATTAAAAACCTTTTTATTGCTACTGGCCACTATAGAAATGGTGTTCTCTTTTCAGCTATTACAAGTAACATTATGTATAAATTTATTCAAAACGAGCATCTCATGGAATCAGAGCAAAAATTCATAAATAATTTCAGCCTGAAAAGATTCTCATCTATCTAGTTAATTTTCAATCCTCCAAATACTATCAGATGGATTCCAATCACAAATCTCCTCGTTATTAAACCAGAGATTAATTTCAAAAGAGGCATTATCAAGACTATCAGAACCATGAATTATATTCCTTCCAATGTTTACAGCTAAATCTCCTCTAATAGTTCCAGGCTCAGCCTCTAACGGCTTTGTCGCACCAATCATTTTTCTAGCACTAGAAATCACACCTTCACCTTCCCAAACCATAGCGACTACTGGCCCACTAGAAATAAAATCAACAAGATCACTAAAAAATGGTCTTTCTTTATGAATGCCATAATGTTTTTGTGCTAATTCTTTAGAAGGTATAAGCTGTTTTAAAGCCACTAATTTGAAACCTTTTCTC
>CACOCT010000030.1 GCA_902625845.1 uncultured Prochlorococcus sp.
GTTTGCTATTGCATTAGGAATGACAAAAGTAGAGACATTAACTGTAGCAATATCAAGCATCATTTTTATTGGAGCATTCACTTGGGTTTCTATTAAAGGAGACTTAAGAAAAATCGCTCAAGAATTAATTGATGAAAATGATAAGGATTAAATAATAAACTATTTATTGTGTAATCTGGGATAATCAATAATATGCCTTATCTCTTTCAAAGAAGAGCCATAAATTATATGCCCTTTTAAATCAACTCCTACCCACTTTTTCTCTTGATTAAAAGATTCCATAGTGTTAGATTGAATTCTTAAAAATTTATTTTCACTCCAATTTAATGCAATATCCCATCCTTTATAATTTTCAATCATCCTTTTATAATTGAGCTACCTTTAGCTTAGTCATCAACATTCAAAACAAAAACAAAGGAAATAAGTAGTTTTTATAAATTCTTTATGTCTGAAGAGCATATCTTTATTTCTTTTGCACATTGATCAGCTCTTGATTTTGCTTGATCAACATCTAAACCTGTAGCAAGTGCTACTCCCATTCTCCTTCCCTTTTTGGCATGTGGTTTACCAAAAATCAAAATTTTTGAATTTTTTATTTTTAATGCTTCATATATTCCATAGAAAGCAAATTTTTGGTACTCATCTTCTGAAAGAATAACTCTTGTAGCAGCCGGGCTAGTAAGGTTTATTTCAGGGATTGGTAAATCAAGTATCGCTCTCAAATGTAGTTCAAATTCATTAATGTTTTGGCTTACGAGAGTCACCATTCCAGTATCATGTGGTCTAGGAGATAATTCTGAAAAGATAAGGTATGATTCTTTAACAAAAAATTCGACACCATAAATTCCTGCTCCATTGAGATTATTAAGAATTATATTTGTAACCTTCTTAGCTTCTTCTAATATTGACTTTTCAATGGGAATAGGTTGCCAACTACATTGATAATCTCCATTATATTGCTCATGACCAATTGGAGGACAAAAAAGAGTTTTACCTTCTTTAGTTCTAACGGAAAGTAATGTAAATTCATAGTTGAAGTCTATATATTCTTCAAGAATTACACCTTTAACATCTCCTCTTGAATTTTCTAAAGCCTGATTCCAAGCTTTCTCCAAATCACCTTTTTTTTGTACGAGATTTTGCCCTTTCCCAGAAGAACTCATTAACGGTTTAAGTAATAAAGGGAAACCAATTTCTGAAGCATTAGATTTAAGTTTAGAGAAGTCATAAACATATCTATATTTTGCTGTTCTAATATTTAGTTCAGTAGAAGCTAAATCTCTAATTTTATCTCTATTCATTGTCATTTCTACAGTTCTAGAATTAGGAACTATCTTAATACCATTATTTTCTAAATCATTAAGAGCTTCAACTGATAAAGATTCAATTTCTGGAATTACAAAATCTGGTTTTAAACTATTAATTAAATCCATTAAAAGTTTTTTATCACTCATATCTAAAACAAAATGCTCATCTGCCAGTTGCATTGCAGGTGCATTTTCATATTTATCAACAGCAATAACATAGCATCCCAATCTCTTAGCTTCAATTACTAATTCTTTACCTAATTCGCCGCTTCCGAGCAACAATAATTTTAAATTGGAAAAGGGTAAATTTTTCATTAGAAAATATATATATTTAATGAAATTTATTCATTATCTTTATTTAGTGAAGTATTTTTTTTGTCTGACTTTTTATTTATTCCAATAAAAGAGGTTTTATTATTAAACCAACCCTGGTCCTTGGTCCCATTTTTTAATCCAGTAGTCATAGCACCAATAAAGAAAAATCCAATGAACAACCATATAAACCTCTCTAGGAGTATAAAAGGCGAGAAAGCTTGTCCTGATCTAATGATTTCAGTAAGAGGGTCTAAGGGATCCAAAGCTTTATATAGGTATCTCAATAAACATAATATATAAATTAAAAACAACAATTTTATAAAAGACAAATTTTTAATAAAAAAATATATAAAAAATAAATAATTAAAAAAATTTTCTTATAAATTTTTACACGAAAAGTATTTCATAGTGCTATCTTCAATATTTAATAATCTATGTCTATAAACGTTAAGGAGACTCAAATTGTAACTTCTGACAAAAAGATTTTACATTTAGGTGATTATTCTGGCAATGTAATTTTAATAGTAAATGTTGCAAGTTATTGTGGATTTACAGCCCAATACAAAGATCTACAGAAACTATATGAAATTTATGCTGACAAGGGTTTTAAGATATTAGCTTTCCCCTGTAATGATTTTGGTAACCAAGAACCAGATTCATTGGAAGAAATTAAAACTTTTTGTTCAACAAAATTTAATGTAAAATTTGAAATTTTTGACAAAGTTCATGCTAAGGGGGACACAACTGAACCATTCACGACATTAAACAAAATGGAGCCTGAAGGTGATGTTGAATGGAATTTTGAAAAATTTTTAATTGGTAAAGATAGCGAAGTCATTGCGAGATTTAAATCAGGAGTTAATCCGTTAGAGGAAAACTTAATAGCTGCTATTGAAGTTGCTCTTGAATCTTAATCTAAGAAGCTTCTTTATCGTAGAAACCAAACTCCCAAAGTTTTTGACAAAAATCATTCTCACTTAGAGATAGCAAATCTTTCTTCATCCTTAAATATTCATCTTTATTTTCTAATTTTGTATTATTACAAAAATATAATCTAGTAATTATTGATGCTAAGTTTTCTTTATTCATAGCTTTTATAAATACCTTAAAGTTAGTTTCTTTACAAAGAAATTCAAGCAAAATTAATAAAAATTACATAATTTGAAGAAAATAATTTGATCATTATAAAATAATTTTTTATAGTTCTTCTAACTTTTAATTAAAAGTCTTTTGATTTCATTTCAACCTTTAATTATTATCTATAAATTTTTAACTTATTTATTTTTCTATTTGATCCTCTTGAACATTTATTGTTTTTGAATTTATAAAATTTTTATCTTTCACTGTCCTTTTTGGTTTTTTTGTTTTTAACTTTTTAACGGTTGAATCTTGAACAATCCCTTTTGGATTATTTGTTTTTGCAGAATTCATTACCTTAGTATCTACATTAGCTATTTTTAATACTTTCTCTGATTTCTCCTCTTTCTCTTTGTTTTTTTCTATATATTTAGTAAGCTCTTTTTCTTTTGTATTAATAGTTTCTTCAATTTTTTTCATTTCCTCCTCTTTCTCCTGTTTCTTTTCTAATTCTTTTGTTGCTTCATCCTTTTTATCTTTAGTTTTTTCTATATCTTTTGTAAGCTCTTTTTCTTTAGTATTAATAGTTTCTTCAATTTTTTTCATTTCCTCCTCTTTCTCCTGTTTCTTTTCTAATTCTTTTGTTGCTTCATCCTTTTTATCTTTAGTTTTTTCTATATCTTTTGTAAGCTCTTTTTCTTTAGTATTAATAGTTTCTTCAATTTTTTTCACTTCCTCCTCTTTCTCCTGTTTCTTTTCTAATTCTTTTGTTGCTTCATCCTTTTTATCTTTAGTTTTTTCTATATCTTTTTTAAGCTCTTTTTCTTTTGTATTTATAGTTTCTTCAATTTTTTTTATTTCCTCCTCTTTCTCTTGTTTCTTTTCTAATTCTTTTGTTGCTTCCTCCTTTTTATCTTTAGTTTTTTCTATATCTTTTTTAAGCTCTTTTTCTCTAGCATCAATAGTTTCTTCAATTTTTTTTATTTCCTCCTCTTTCTCCTCTTTCTTTTCTAATTCCTTTATTGCTTCCTCTTTTTTATCTTTTTTATCAAAACTACCTTTATTACTTAATAGAAATTTTAATAGTCTTAGGAAAAGATCTAAACCTTTTTCAATCCTTTTTGTTCCTAAAATAACTAATGTAATTACTAATAATAAAAATAATTCAGGAGAATTTAAACCAAAAATTGTCATCAACTCAAAATAATTTAATCTATTTTAATACAAGTTAAATAATTAAACTAATTATTTTCGAAAGATGGTAAATACAAATCCCTATTAGAAGCTATTATTCCCTCCTCTTTAAAGAAAATCTCTAACTCATTTAATTCATCAATATCAACTACTTCCCCACAAGTGTCATTAATATTTTTAGAAGTAAAAGACCATAAATCATCTAAATATTGCTCATCATCAGGAAATGCAACAAATTTTAAATATGTATTATTGAGAGCATATTCACTTGCGGTCTCAGAATTAACTCCTCCTTTCTTCGCTTCACAAAAAACTTTAGCAAATCTTTGTCCAACAGAAGATTGTGCATTGGTTAAATCAATATTACCTTGTAAAGCATTTAACTTAGTTGGGACAATTAAAAGGTATAAAGAGAATAAAAATAGTAGGACTTGATAAAACAAATCAAATAAGGTTTGTATACCTAAACTAGCAAAAAGTAATACTTGATTACGTACTTTTGTAAATTTTATCTATTTCTAAAATTTTTTTAATTATTCCTTAATACTCATAAAAATTTAAATATTAAATATGATCTTAACTTGATATTTTAAATATAGAAATATAATTTATTCTAAATCTTTGTATTTAAGAGGAACCTCTTAAAAAATTTAGATCATTATTTTATAGAATAAAAACTAAATACTTAGATATAAATAAATGCATTCTTCACTAGTAATAAAGGGAAAAGGAGTATCTAAGGAAATTAAAAGTATCGTAATACAATCTCCTCTAGCAGGAGTAACAGATAAAATATTTAGAAAATTTATAAGAAGATGGGCTCCTGAATCTCTTCTTTTTACAGAAATGATTAATGCTACTAGCTTGAACCTCGGATATGGAGTAGAAAAAATAAACCAAATAAGTAATGAAGAAGGTCCTATCGGTATTCAGTTATTTGATAATAGGCCAAATTCAGTAGCTGATGCTGCCAAAGAATCAGAATCCTTAGGTGCATACATCATTGATATAAATATGGGTTGTCCTGTCAAAAAAATAGCTAAAAAAGGCGGAGGCAGCGCTCTTATAAAAGATCCTTATTTAGCGGTTGAACTTGTAAAACGGATTTCTCAAGCAGTTAAAATTCCTGTTTCTGTAAAAACAAGAATAGGTTGGTCAGATAAAGATAAAAATATTAAAGAATTTTTATTGCGTCTTCAAGATGCCGGTGCAAATATGTTTACGATCCACGGTCGAACAAGAGAACAAGGTTTTAATGGTAAAGCTGATTGGCAGTTCATAAGAAAATTAAAAGAAGAATTAGAAATACCCGTTATTGCAAATGGAGATATCTACAATGTTAAAGATGCAATTGAGTGTTTAAAAATAACAAAAGCTGATGGAATAATGATTGGAAGAGGTGTTCTAGGGGCTCCTTGGATAATAGGTGAGATTGACTCAGCACTTAAAGGATTTCAAAACTTTAAAAAACCTACAACAGTTGAAAAATTACATTTAATAATTGAACATATTGATGAATTAATATTTGAGAGAGGAGCACATGGGTTACTTTTAGCCAGAAAACATATAGCATGGACTTGTAAAGATTTTGTTGGTGCTAAGATTTTAAAAAAAAATTTAATTAGAGCTAAAAGTCCTCAAGAAGCTAAAGATGAAATTCTATTAATGATTTCTAACCTTAAAAATAAAAGTTAAAACCTTTTTTATAAAATTTGGATATAAATTACTATTAAAATTATTCACTTATTCTCATATGAAATTTATTACTGAAAAAACTAGTAAAAGAGTTTGCAATCATATGAATAAGGATCATCTGGATTCTGTTCATAAATATTTGAAGTTTTATGCCAAAATTGAACAATTTAAAGATGCAGAAATGGAGGAAATAAATAGTACGTCAATGAAAATTAGATATGACAATAATTATGTAGTAATAAAATTCAAAGAAGAAATCTCAGAAGATGAAATTCATAAAACATTAGTTTCAATGATTAAAAATATTGAATAGATACAAATAAAAAAATTTTTTATTTATTATTCTTCCCCTCATAATAATCTGTTATTTTCTTGCAATCTTCAAAGGAAAGAGTACTTAATCTAGAAGTGGCATTTAAATTAAGTAATGCACAGATAGCAATAATATCTGAATAATCAGCCTCTAGAGCTTCTGCTAATTCTAGTACTCTTAAACCTTTCAAAATTCTAAGAAAATAAATACATCGATTAAATTAAGAAAAAAAGATCATAGTTAGTGTGCTGCATTTTTTCCTAAACCAGCTACGAAAGGAAATGTTTGTTCATCACCAAAGATATCTCCTTCACTTTTTTTTGTTTTTGATGATTTTTCATTATCTTTGACATTTTCTATATCGTCTAAAGAAGCTTTATTTAATTGTTTAGAATTATCAATTGCTTCCGCAATAACCAATTGAGAATTAACTAAAAAAACAATCATAAATGAGATTAGAATATTATAAATAAATTTCATATATTTATTAAATAAATATTATTGTATTTCCTTTTATTAAAAAAGTAAAATTCTAAGTAAAAATTTATTTCTATGATTTTATTTTTATTAAATTTTCCTAATTTGCGAATTGATTAAATTAGGCCTGAGGGAAACCACTATGAAGACCATATGTAATTATCGTGAAAGTTGCGAATACTACTCCTAAAGATACTGATGTATAAAGAGGATCTAGCTTTAAATTATTTAGTCTCCCAAAATCAGCTACAACAAGAGATTTCATAGAGTATTTTTTTCTATCTGGAATTTCAGGCAAACTCTCACTGTTTAATAGTGAACCAAGTATTGGTTGTGTTTCTATTTCTTGCGAATTTATATTTAAGTTTGTTGAATCAGCATTATCACGATTAAAAATTCTTGGAAACATATAAACATGCCATAAAGCAATAAGAGCAACCCAGATGATTAGACTTACTCCTGCTATCCCAAAAATTAAGAACTTTAAAAATTCCATTTATTTTAAATTTTTTTTATTATAAGGCTTATCGTTTATATATATGGGATTTCTTAATACATTAGTTGTATAAAAAATACAAATAATAATTTATTAAAATGTAATCTATATAGTTCAATTTTTAAATTTTCTATTAATTTTTTTTATTAAGGGAAAGTAAGAAAACTATCTAAGAATTTTTTAATTAGTTTAATAAATATAAACGTTCTTTATTTAGAAATTCTTCTTCTATTTCTCAATCTTATAATCAAATAAATAAATATTAATATTAAAATTGCTTATATAAATTGAGATTAAAATTATAAACAATTAAAGCAAAGAAAGGAAATAGTCATAATCTTTTAAAATAAATTTATTGTTGTGACGACATTTTAGGCCAATTTAAATATTCCTCCCACTCAAAGATTTTTTTTAATTTCTATCTTTATCATTTTTTCTAAACATAAAAAGTTTTGTAATTAAAATTGTATTTCTTAAAAAACATACAAGATTTAATAATTAACATTAGCCTATCATTCTTATATGCTTAATGTATAAATAAAATAAATTTAATGAATAGCTGCAAATCGTGGAAATTAAAAAAAAAGGTTTTACCACAACATACTGACCATGCTGGAGTTATGTGGCATGGAACATACTTAAATTGGCTTGAAGAATCGAGAATTGACTCTATTGGGAAGGCAGGAATACAATATATTGAGCTTCTTAATAAAGGCTTTGAGATGCCCGTTTATAAAATTGAAATAAAATACCTAATCCCAATAATGATTGGTGAAGAAATAATTGTTAACAGTTCTTTTATTACAAACAAAGGACCTAGGATTAAAGTCATTTCAAACTTTACTAACCAAAGGAATAGAATTCACGCAGAAGCAAGTATAGATATTGTTTTGATAAATAAAGAAACTTTTAAAATTGTTAGAAAAAGACCAAATTTTCTTGATAATTATTTAAAGAATTTGAGCAAGGCATCAAAATAAGTCAAGCAAAATGATTATTTTAGTTAATGATTTTTTTAAAAAATATTTTGTTCAAGTAATTGATTCATATCAGTATGAAATGGAATCAACTTATCAAGAGAATTCTATGCTTACAAATTTATTTGTGGAGAATAAATTTATAGGATGGGCAGGGTTATTTATTATTTTCTTTTCAATATTCACGATTTTTGTTTTTCAATTTCTTGATTGGGAGAGTAAAGATAAAAATAATAAATAAACTGTTTTATAATTTATAAACATAATAAAAATTAATGGCAATTTATCTAAAAATAACAAACTCAACTGAAGTCGTTCAAAAAAAGACATCTAAATGGTTAGCAGACATAACACCTGAAAGAATTGATAGAAAACTAGTGGAAGATGAAGTTATTAAAGGAATAATAGAACAATTAACATTAGAGGGAATAAAGGGGGAAATATCAGCAATAAGTGGATTTGATGTTAAAGATTCAACTCTTATCACAAAAAATAATTTTCTCGTAAGGAAAACAAAGATTTTTTAATTTAGATCAACTATATATCTTTGATGAAATTAACATTAGCCATTACAATAACAATTCTCTCTTTTATTGTTTATCGGTTAATTATTGAATATATTAAGAAAAGAAAAAAAGAAAGGCTTTTAATTAATCTAGGTTCAAATTTTTTTATTAATGAAATTAATCGTATTATTGAAGAAAATAAATATAATCTTTTAGAGGAAAGGAGAAGACTTAAAGAAATTGATCCATATGGGAACGAAAATCTAGATAAATGGTTTGGGAATCCCCCCATAAATCAGAGTTTAATACATAAAAATATATTAGAAGGTTCAAATAAATTTAAAGACGGTATTCCATATTTCTGGCTTAAAGTTATCATTAGAAATTTTGAAAGTGTTGAATTATTTTTTGAAAAATGGAATTACTACAAATTAAAGAATCCATTAATAGAAGACGAGATCCTTGGTATACATAGGAAACTAAATGATGAAGACTGGTATATTTTCATAGCAAGTTTAGTTGAGAAGTCTTGTTTTAAATTATCAAATGAAGTTCAAATTTATTCAAATATTAATTATAAAAAAGGATTGAAATTCGAAAATTTATGCTTTCAAAAATTGCGATCACAAGGTTGGAAAGTGAAAGAAACACCCATCTCAGGTGATCAAGGAGTTGATCTTATTGCATCAATAGATGATCTTAGACTTTGTATTCAATGTAAAGATCATCAAAAGGCAATAGGTAATAAAGCTGTTCAAGAGGTTTATGCTGGGAAGAAATACTGGTCAGGCACTCATGCTGTGTTAATTTCTAGATCTGGATTTACTAAATCTGCCCAAAAATTAGCTTTGTCAAGTAACGTCATACTTATAAGTGAATATGAGATTGAAAATATTAAAAATATTATTTATTAAAGGACCTGGGAAATACCTTCCTTATACAAAATAATAGTAGATAAAAGTCCTGTAGCCCAGCATAGACCTCTTGCCGCAGGAAAATTAAGTACATATGAAAGAATATACAATAATCTCATAAAGGGATGAATAAATGAAGCAAAAATAGCTAAGTTTGAATCTGGCAGTGTTAATAAACAAAATAAACAAGCCGGGGCATGTAATGAAATGCTTTCCCAACAGTTTTGATGGCACCAAACTGCTCTCTTACCAAAATCAGGCAAATCATCAAACAAGGCCCTTGGTGCAGACATGTTCTCAATCGAATAGCCAGCTTTAATCCTACCTAAAGTAAGAGGTATTATTGAAGCCAAAACAACCAGGACTGATAAGCAAAGGCTCCATGCATATGTGATTTGCATAAAAAGAAATTTTCTAAAGCTTAGTAAGAATAGTTATTTACCGTGATAATAAAATTAATTTATAAATTTATTTTTTAAGTAATCGTTCCAACTTAAATTATTAAAATATTTAATAAAGAAAAATCAAATATTTAAAATTGCATTGCTAATATTGCCCCAAGAAAAAATACTGTAGGAATTCCTAACGCGTTTACAGCAAGTGTCCTCACTGTAAAAACAGGGTAACCTTCTTCAGGTCTGCCGCTTTCAGGGACAAGTGCAGAGTCTTCCCAAACTTGATAATTTTTAAAAGGTGCAACATCTTTTTTGGGCAGACCGAGAGGTGTTAAACGAAATACATCCCATTTACCTAACCAATAAACAGTTGAAATCCAAGCAATTACAAGTGGCGCGATAACTAAAACGACTCTAAAATCCATCTTGAGGAACATTAATTTATGTAGATCTATTCTCATATATTCCTCTTTTTATTTAGGTCAA
>CACOCT010000031.1 GCA_902625845.1 uncultured Prochlorococcus sp.
GGAAATACTTGAAAGAAGCATGACAAATAATCTAGAACCTTTTAAAAATATTCAACAAATTATTCTTAAAGAACCAGAAATATTATGTTCCAGTAAATTTTTTATAAATAGCCAAAAATTTAATAGAGATTATTCAATTTTTATACCTTGAAAAAAAATATTCAAAAAGTCGCATTATTTGGAACTAGTGCAGATCCGCCTTCTAATGGTCACAAAAAAATAATTGAAGAATTATCAAAAATTTATCGACATGTGATTTCTTACGCAAGCGATAATCCATATAAAAAACATTCAGAAGATTTATATTTTAGAAGCTTACTTCTAAAAACATTAATCAATGATTTTAATAATCCAAAAATATCTTTTGATCAAGATTTAAGTAGTCCTTGGGCAATTTCATCAATCAGGAAGTGTAAAAAAAAATATAATTTAATTGATATAGATTTCGTAATTGGTAGTGACCTTTTAGATGAAATAATAGTTTGGAAGAATATTAATGAATTATTTAAAGAGGCTAATCTCTTTATAATTCCAAGAATTGATTACAAAATAAAAGAAAAAAGTTTAAAATTGATAAAAGAACTTAATGGTAAATTCAGAATCTCTTCGTTTAAAATTCCAAAAATTTCTAGTTCAAATATCAGAGGAAATATAAATTATTCTGGCTTACCACAATGCCTAATCCCCATAATTGAAAAAAATAATTTGTATAGTTGACCTAAGATAATAACATAATGAAAATATACCTTGCACAATTCAATCCGATAGTTGGAGATCTTAATGGGAATGCAGAAAAAATCCTAGAGATTTCGCGCAATGCTTTTAAAAATTCTGCAGACTTATTGCTTACTCCTGAATTATCATTATGGGGGTATCCTCCCAAAGATTTACTTTACAACAAAAGCTTAATTAAAAAACAAGATAGAATTTTAAATAAACTATCTATCGATATTGCAAATAAATTCGGGAAGTTAAGCATAATAATTGGTATTGCAGAGAAAATAGATGATAATTTCTTCCCAAATTTATATAATTCAATTGCATTGATAGAAAAGGGTAAATGGTCAGTAATAGCTAGGAAAAATATCCTACCTACTTATGAAGTCTTTGATGAAAAAAGATATTTCAGATCAGGCAATAAGGTTTCTATTTTAGAAAAAAATATAAATAAAAGAATATGGAAAATAGGAATAACAATATGCGAAGATTTATGGGTTAATCAGAATATAGAAGGAAGAGGCATTCATAAAAGAGACCCAATTAATGATTTTAGATCACAAGAATTAGATTGTTTGATTAATTTATCTGCTTCTCCATTCACTATTGGCAAAGTAAAAAATAGACATAAGATAGCAAATAATGCATCTAATAAACTTAAAACAAAAATGATTTATTTGAATCAAATTGGAGGCAATGATGACTTAATCTTTGATGGTAGTAGTTTTATACTTGATAGAGACGGAGTGAAAATAAAGCAATTAAGTTCATGTAAAGAAGATTTTTATTGCTGGAATATGAATAAACAAAAAAATAACCTGGTAAATGAAAGGAATATTTCTGATCTTGAGTCGATTTTTGATGCCTTAGTTTTAGGAGTTAAAGATTATGCAAAAAAATGCGGATTTAAGACCGCACTAATAGGCTTAAGTGGTGGTATTGACTCTGCGCTAGTTTCAGTTATCGCAACAGCTGCATTAGGGAGCAAAAATGTTTTTTCTATCGCAATGCCCTCTAAGTGGAATAGCATTAATTCTAAAATTGATGCAGAAGAACTCGCTCAAAGACTTAATATCAATTTTGACATAATATCAATTAAGAATCTTTTTGAATCTTTTAAAGAAACTATAGAAGGTTCAATAAATCTTAGTATTGAAGGTATTGTAGGTGAAAATATTCAATCAAGAATTAGAGGTAGTTTACTTATGGCCTTAGCTAATAAAAATAATCACTTATTATTATCTACTGGCAACAAATCTGAACTCGCAGTTGGGTACTGTACTTTATATGGCGATATGAATGGCGGATTGGCTGTTATTGGTGATTTGTATAAAACAAAGGTCTTTAAGTTATGTAATTGGATCGATAGTGAATTATCTAACCAATCAAAAAAAGTTTATAATTTACCATTAAACAATAAAATTATTGGCGATAAAATTTATAATAAACCGCCTAGTGCTGAATTAGGTCCCAACCAATTAGATACAGATTTCTTACCTCCATACACTCAACTAGATCCCATTTTAAAGGGACTTATAGAAGAAAAAAAAGATTTAGTACAACTTGAGAAAGAGGGAAATAAATATGATCTAATCTCAAGAGTAATAATGCTTATTAAGAAATCAGAGTTTAAAAGAAAACAAGCTCCCCCTATTTTAAAATTAAGCAATCAATCTTTAGGACATGATTGGAGAATACCAGTCGCTATCAAATAAGTTGAATTGATATCTTTAAGTACGATTCTTTATTGATTTTAATGGTCTCTTAATAGACTTATAATTAATTCCTTCTCTAATAGCTATCAATAGACCTGCTGCCTCTAAATAATTGTCTACTTTATAGAGCTTGTTATAATCAAACCATTTACTAGAAACATTTAAAACTCCCTTATTTTTTACCGCTATTATATTCAAGTCTCTTTCCATACATGCTAATACTGCTTCTCCTCCAAGCGCCCCGCTAGGAACAACAATAGACTGAATTTCATGAGGATACAGCGTAATCTTATTATTAAGATCTGGCAAATCTATCAAATCTGGAGCAGTATTTAAACCAATTAGAACTGAAGGTAAAAAGGTATGACCTATCTCTTCCGCAGCAGCCCTAGGATCTAGATTGGCTTTCAAATCAATTGGAGCTAATGCTGGCGCATGTGCGCAAGGAACCTTCAAGTATTTACTAATAAGGTGACTGATTACTGCCTCAACTCCAGCAATAACATCAATTCCTTTTCCTTCCCTATAAAGATTTATATTCCCAACATCTATGTCATCTGGGAACCTAGTCACAATTGCAATCGCAGTAATTCCTTGATTAATTAAACTTTTCCCTGCTTTAATTAATGTCTCTGGATTTTTTACATATCCACTACTCAAGCCTGATAACTCATTATTTATAACTATTCCTACTGGTTCATCAGTTATCACATAAGAAGAGATATCAATACCTAAAGTAGCTATGCATGCATCAGATACCTGTAAGTGCCTTAAGAGCATTTCATTCTCAATATTCTTATCAAAAATTATCCCTATTTTTTGCTGATTCACTTTTTTTAATCCAATTTCTGCTCTAGCAAATCTATCAAGACTATATCCTTCTACATAAAAAATCCTTTCATTCTTTTCAGAGAGAGTTCCTCCATTCATAACATTTGGGTGAGTAACTAAACATCCTGAAGCTGAGGCAAGTAATTTTGCTGTAGGGAGAGCATCACCTGCAAAACCGCCTATATCACATCCGATACCTGTAGGTATTACAAGAATAGTTGGAGTAGCTTTCATTTTATTGATATCAATATTATTGAAGAATTTAGTTTATAACTAAGGCATTAATTTTTAATATTTTTTTATTTTCAATAATTAAGAAATCGTAAATTGACCATCTAATTATTTCTCCTTTTTTAAAAATTTCACTGATTATAAATTTTCTTAAATCCTTTGCACATATATGTTCAGGTAATGACAATTCATAATCAATTGATTGCATTGTTGATAATTAATAAATTTATTAACTAGCTGATCCACCAACAACTTCTAAAATTTCTTGAGTAATAGCAGCTTGTCTAGCTTTATTGTAAGTAAGATTTAAATTATTTGCTAATTCTTTAGCATTATCACTTGCATTATTCATAGCTGTCATTCTACAAGCCAATTCAGAAGCTGCTGATTCTTGGAGTGCTCTAAGTATCTGGTTCTGGAGATATAAAGGCAATAATGAATCTAATAGTTGATCTGGACTTTGTTCAAAGACCATATCTGAAGATAATTTATCACTTTCGGGTTTTGCTATATTAGATTTCTCAACACGCAGCTGGCTATTTTTTGTAGTCAATCTAAAAATCTCATCATTTTCTTCTGCTATCCCCTGTGGATCTAAAGGTAGTAAAGTTTGAACAACTGGCGCACAACTTACGAGTGTAATGAATTTTGTATAAATTATTTCTACTCTATCTGCGCTCTCTGATAAAAACTCTGCTAAAACTTCGGAAGTAATTCCTTCTGAATCTTTTGAAGTTGGGACTTGCTCTAATTCTTTAAAAGTGCTTTTAATTACATATTTATCCTTCCTATTTTGAAAATATCCAATTGCTTTTTTACCTACCAAAATTAAATTAGTCGAGAATCCTTGATTTACTAATTCTGAATATCTTGTTTCAACTTTTTTGATGACATTTGTATTATATCCTCCGCACAAACCTCTATCAGCAGTTATGCAGACCAATGAAATTTTTTTAACATTTCTTTTAGACAAAAGTGGTGAATCAGACGACTCAAATTTCATTCTGGTTTGAATATTCTGTAAGACCTTTGCAAGTTTATCTGCAAAAGGCCTGCTCTTAAGAACTTGATCTTGTGCTCTTCTAACTTTTGCTGCAGCGACTAATCTCATCGCCTCAGTGATCTTTCTAGTGTTTTTTACAGAGACAATTCGGTCTCTGATTTCTTTAAGATTTGGCATGATTTTTTGCTAAAAATATATTTAAATTTTGGCGAGCATTGCCGATTTAACTTCATTAATTACTTCTTTCAACGTAGCCTCTAGTCCTTCATTAAGTTTTTTCTCTTTAAGGATTTCATCTATAAAGTCAGATTTATTGAGCTTAAGGTATTCTCTTAATTCTGAAGCAAATTTTGTTACGTCTTCAACAGGTACTTCGTCAATTAAACCTTTAACTCCGGCATAAACCACTGCAACTTGTTCAGCTAGATTTAATGGCGAGAATTGAGCTTGTTTGAGTAGTTCTCTAAGTCTCTTCCCTCTCTCAAGTTGTTGCTGAGTTGCTTCATCTAGATCTGAAGCAAATTGAGAGAATGCAGCTAATTCATCAAATTGAGCTAATTCTAATTTTAAAGTACCTGCAATCTTTTTAATTGCTTTAGTTTGAGCAGCTCCACCAACCCTGCTAACTGAGATACCAACATTTATTGCTGGTCTTAGACCAGAGTTAAATAAATCAGCACTTAAGAAGATTTGTCCATCAGTAATTGAAATAACGTTTGTTGGTATATATGCAGAAACATCTCCGGCTTGCGTTTCAATAATTGGCAATGCTGTCATTGAGCCACCTCCCATATCGTCAGAAAGCTTTGCTGCTCTCTCAAGCAAACGACTATGGCAATAAAAAACATCTCCAGGATATGCTTCTCTTCCTGGCGGTCTTCTTAAAAGGAGTGACATTTGCCTATATGCCTGAGCTTGTTTTGTTAAGTCATCATAGATAACGAGAGTGGCTTTACCTTGATACATAAAATGTTCTGCAATAGCAGCTCCTGTATAAGGAGCTAAATATTGTAAAGCCGCTGCTTCTGAAGCACCGGCACTTACTACAACTGTATAGTCAAGTGCTCCCTTTTCTCTCAAAACTTCTACAACGTTAGCTACAGATGCAGATTTCTGTCCAACCGCTACATAAACGCAAATAACATCTTGGCCTTTTTGATTGATAATAGTATCTATAGCAATCGCTGTTTTCCCAGTTTGCCTATCCCCAATTATTAATTCTCTTTGACCTCTTCCAACAGGTATCATTGCATCAATTGAAGTGATGCCTGTTTGCATAGGCTCATAAACGGATCTTCTCTTAATAATCCCAGGAGCCAATTCCTCTATAAGTCTATTATCACTTGTTGGTATTTCGCCTTTACCATCAATAGGTTGGCCTAATGGATTTACAACTCTGCCTTGCATAGCTTCTCCAACAGGGACAGAGGCAATCTTTCCTGTGGCTTTTACCGTACTTCCCTCTTGTACTCCTAACGCATCACCCATCATAACAGCTCCTACATTGTCATCTTCTAAATTAAGAGCTATTCCTTCAGTTCCATCTTCAAACTCAAGTAATTCTCCAGCCATGACTTTTTCTAAACCATAAATTCTGGCAATACCATCACCAATCTGAAGAACTGTTCCTACATTACTGACTGAAACAGATTGATCATAATCAGTTATTTGTTGTTTAAGTATTGAACTGATTTCATCTGGACGTATAGATACCATTTTTTTAAGAAATAAGGGTGATTTTGAAATTACTTGGAGAGCGAAAGACCAAGTTTTCTAATTTGTGATGCGATACTTGCATCTATTACTTTAGATCCTACACTTGCGACGAAACCGCCAATAAGTGATGGATCAGTTTTAGTAACTAATTCTAGTTTTTCTGTCCCAGCAATAGAAATAATTTTTTGTGTAATTAAATCCTTTTGCTCGTCAGATAGTTCTACAGCTGAAGTAACAGTTGCAAGAGCAATATTACTATTTTCCCTGTAAATCTCCAAAAACCTTTCGAGAATTGGGACTAAAATTCCTATCCTTTGCCTATCAGCTAATAACTTTAATAAATTTAAAAGTGAATAATTAATTTTATCTGAAAATAGCTGTATTAGAATTTTCTTCTTTGATTCCTTTTCAAGAATTGGAGAAGACAAAGCCTTTTTTAGCTCAGGCGATTCGCCTATTAATTGAAGGATTTCTTTAGTTTGAGATACAATTTCTTCAGTTTGCTGGGTTTCATTTGCGACTTGAAGAAATGCTTCAGCGTATGGAGTAGTAACGGAATTTAAAAGAGGCATTAGTTAATCTCAATATTATTGATTGATTGAGTAACCAAATTTTCCTGAGTAGCTTGATCAAGTTTATTTGGTAATGAATCTAAAGCTTTCTTAATGGCCAATTCAACTGCTTCTTTACGCAGTTGAGATATAGCTCTTGAAGCTTCAGAACTTTCATCTGAAATTGCACTTTGTTTAATACGTGCCATCTCTTCAATAGCCTTTTTCTCACTTTCCATTCTGATAGCCTCAGATCTTTTAAGAGAGTCAGCTTTAATCTTTTCAGCTTTTTCTTTAGCTAATGACAAATCTACTTTTGCCTTCTCAAAAGCTGCATTGGCATTTTGAAGTCTATCCTCAGCATCTTTTAATTCGAGAAGAATACCTTCTCTTCTTTTTTGAAGCATTTTTCCAAGAAAGCCTGGTAAAAATTTATATAGTCCAAAAATAACTACAGCCCAATTAATGACATTAGTCTCAAATAAATTGAGATTTAGTCCAAATCCACCTGTAGCAAAAAGAGCAATATTCATGTTTGATGAATTAATCGATTAACAATAAGTTCACTAAGAGCATCCGCCTGTTGTGAAAGTTGTTCACGCGCTGAAGAAGTCTGATTCTCAATTTCTAATCTCGCGTTTTCTTTGGAAGTATTTGCTTCACTATTAGCGAGTTCTATAGCTTCTTTATAAAGCTTTTCAGAATCTTTTTCAGCTTCGTTAACAATTTGTGCCGCCTCAGAACGAGCTTCTAAAAGTTGATTTTGCAGGTCAGCTTCTAACTTCTCAACTTCAGCAAGTTTCTTTTTTGCCTCCATGATGTTACCTCTTACAAATTCTTCTCTCTTTTCTACTACTTTGCCGACAGGCTTGAAAAAAAGTGAATTTAATAAATAAGTAAGTACAACAACTTGTATAGCCATTAATGGCAAGGTGGCATTTATATCAAATAGCCCACCTTCAGTTGCAAATAGGTGAAAGACAAACATAGGCTTGTTTTGAAATTGAAAGTTAAAACTAAATTACTTTGATATTAAAAGTAATTAATTCTTAAGAGAAAGGATTGGCGAACAGTAGTACAAGAGCCACAACTAATCCATAGATTGTTAATGACTCCATAAAAGCGAATGATAAAAGTAAAGTACCTCTAATTTTGCCTTCTGCTTCTGGCTGGCGAGCTATACCCTCTACAGCTCCTTGAGCTGCGTTACCTTGACCAAGGCCAGGACCAATAGCACCAAGACCAACTGCTAGGCCTGCAGCTACAACAGATGCAGCGGAAGTAATGGAATCCATAATTTTGAAATAAAGCTTTTAGCTTGTGATAAATATTTGTCAAACGCGCTTGGACATCCTACTAGTTTATTTAGAATGGGCCTGATTTTTCAGACCTACGCGATTAGGTATTTTGGCAGATTATATGCCTTTTGTAAAAGGTCCTTTATGTATAAAAAGAACTAATGATGCTCTTCAACTGCTTCTCCAATGTAATACGCCGCCAATGTTGCAAAAATTAAAGCCTGAATAGCACTTGTGAACAAACCAAGAAACATGACTGGTATTGGTAAAACCAAAGGTACTAAAAACACTAATACAGATACAACTAATTCATCAGCTAAGATATTCCCAAAAAGCCTAAAAGATAAAGACAATGGTTTTGTGAAGTCTTCTAAAATTTTGAAAGGTAACATTATTGGTGTCGGATGTACATAATACTCAAAATATTTCCAACCTTTGTTACTCAAACCCGCGTAAAAGTATGAGAGAGATACCAATAAAGCTAGCGCTATAGTTGTATTTATATCAGCGGTGGGAGCACCTAATTCCCCACTTGGCAATTTTATTAATCTCCATGGAATTAGAGCACCGCCCCAATTACTTACAAATACGAAAAGAAATAATGTCCCTATAAAAGGCATCCAATCACGATAAACTTTTTCTCCAATCTGTGTTCTTGCTAAATCTCTAATATAATCCCATAAAAATTCAAGAAGATTTTGAAGTCCTTTAGGATCATTTTCCATTTTTTTTGTTCCTAAGGAAATGAATACAAGTAAAGCTCCTAAAAGAATCCATGAAGTTAAAAAAACCTGTCCATGAATACTAATATTTCCAATTTGCCAGTAAAGGTGTTGACCAACTTCCAACTCAGCAAAATTTGTAAAAAAATAACTTAAATTCATTTTTGATTTTTTAAAAATTTGAGAAAATAATAGTTTTAATACTTAATCTAGGAACGTGAAAAGTAATAAAACATAGCAGGCTTGAATAAAAAAAAGCCAATAATTGATGGAAGAATTTCAATCAGTTCATTTCTACTAGCAAAAATGAAAAGACATACAGGTAACAGCAATTGAACTTTTGAAATCCCTGATGAGGTTTTACCTAGATTCCCTATACTTTTAGCGAGTAAACGTAAGTAAAGAATTCCAATAATAGAACCTATAAATACACTTAAACCGAAAGAGAAGTTGATAAAGATGCAAGTAACAATTGTTATAACAATTGAAAGAGTCAATGTTAAACAATAAAGAGCTAATTGAAGTGAAAAAAAATCATCACTTACTTCAAGAAATTGAGATAGTTGCTTAATGATTGGCAATTTATCTTCAATAAAACTTGAATTATCAATATCAAGAGATTTGTCAGCATCACTTTTAATAGAATGCTTGATAGTTTTTTTGTTGGAGTCCACTGAAGTGAACATAACTTAACTTTCCTCTCTAGAAATTTAGATTTTGAGTATATAAACTCACGGAATCTATCATGCAGAGGTGACTTTTTGCTAGTTTTTTTTTACTAAAGTGCTATTTCTTAAGATTTAGTTTTAAAATTCAAACAAATTAATTTAATTTCTATTAGGAATTTAATAATTGTAAATCTATAAATTTTATTAAAACATTGGCGAAAAGAGCAATTTAACGTCTCAATGGATTATCTATATTTAATAAATTGACGAGAAGAGTAAAAATCCAAAAATACTCAGATAGATTTGTTAAGGAAAATAATTTAAACAACAATAAAATAGGTGATCAAAATAATAATTTTTTGCCAATGCCAATCAAAATTTGGCCTTTTGAAGGAAAACTAATATTTGTAATCTTAAGTTTTTGGTGTATTTTTGGTTTATTTATTTTAGGCTCAGCAAGTTGGTGGGTTGCTAATAAAGAAATAGGTGATTGGGCTTTTTTCTTAAAAAGGCAGATAGCTTGGTATATACCAGGTATAACAATTTTTTTGTTTGTTCTAAATACTAATATACGAGATCTTCTAAAAATCTCAAAACCTATTTTTTATATTTTACTTTTACTAATAGGCTCAACAATGTTTTTTGGGAGCACCATAAACGGTTCAACAAG
>CACOCT010000032.1 GCA_902625845.1 uncultured Prochlorococcus sp.
TATAGCTTTATTCCTATCACATAAACCGATAGGAGAGAGATATATATTATTTGTGCATCCTAAAAATATAGAAAGTGAAGTTTGGAATGGATTCAGATGGGGTATCAATGGTGCAGAAAAGGTATTTAAAGCCGATAAATCACATTCAATAAGTGAATTTGAGAAAGAATTGCCTCATTATCTTATGGGGGCAGATGAAATAGTTTTTTCTGTTGGTAAATATCCGGAAATTGAACATATAGTATTAAATCTTTGGGCAAAGCAAATTGATAATTATTCAAGAATAGGAAGAGCTCCCTTAGCAATTCAACCCCCAGGTATATATTTAAATCAAATGAGATTGATTAAAAGTCAATATGAGATAGAAAGAATGAGAGAGGCTGCTCTGATCTCTGCAGAGGCCCATGAATTAGTTAAAGTTAAAATTGGTTGTAAAAAGAATGAGAGGCAGATACAAGGGCTTATAGAGGGCTTTTTCCTTGAAAAAGGAACGAGAGGACCCGCTTATAATACAATCGCTGCTTCTGGAGATAATGCATGCGTTTTGCATTACACCGCTAATAATTCAGAATTAAAAAAAGGTGATTTACTCTTAGTGGATGCCGGATGTTCTCTCCAAGATTATTATAATGGTGATATTACTAGAACATTTCCTATAGGTGGAAAGTTTTCAGGGGAACAACGAGCTATTTATGAAATTGTTCTTGAAGCTCAACAAAAAGCTCTACGGGCTGTTACCACAGGAGTAAGTTCCAACGATATTCATAATGAAGCATTAAAAATAATAGTAGAAGGTTTATTGCAAATTAATCTGTTAAAAGGTGGTGTGGATGAAATTATTGAAAATGGCCTATACAAACATTTTTTTATGCACAAGACAGGACATTGGCTTGGGCTTGATGTACATGATGTGGGGGCTTATAGATTAGGGGATTATGATGTCTTGCTAAAGAATGGAATGATCTTAACTGTAGAGCCAGGTATTTATATTAGCGATAGGATACCAATACCAGAAGGTCAACCTGACATACCTGATAGATGGAAAGGAATTGGTATTAGGATTGAAGACGATGTATTAGTTAATGATCAATGCCCTGAGATTCTGACTTCTTTTGCCTGTAAAGAGATCGCTGATTTAGAGATGTGAACTATTTGACTAATTAATATAAAAGGATTTATTTTCATAATTATTATGTAAATTCAAAAATGTCAGAAGAGAAGTCCTATGATTTGAGATTATCTCAAGCACGTGCATTATCAGGACAATTAGGATTGTTTGCTGAAGAGAATGAGATTCCCAAAGATCTTTGGGATAGACTTGAGTCTGAAATTTATGATTATTATGAAGTCAAGCTAAATTGATGATATTTGATGGTTTATTATTCAAACCATCAAAATTATTAAAAAATATTAATAGAATTTAAACTTGAGCATCTTGCCAAAGTGCACCCTTGAGCTGATAAATTATAAGATATTTATTAATTTTTCTGATGACATCCGATAATACTGAGAATATTGCTGATCAACAACAAAAAAGTGAAGCTCAAAATTTAAAAAATTCAGCCCCAAATTCAGGAATGATGGGAGCCTCTGCTGTTCTTGCTGCAGCAACTATAGATGAAGATGGTGTACCAACAGGCTATACACCAAAACCAGACGAAGGGAGATTTATTATAAAAATTTTGTGGTTACCTGATAATGTTGCATTAGCTGTTGATCAGATAGTAGGAGGGGGAGCAAGTCCATTAACTGCATATTTCTTTTGGCCAAGAGAAGATGCCTGGGAAAAATTAAAGACAGAATTAGAAAATAAAAATTGGATTACAGATAATGAGAGGGTAGAAATTCTAAATAAGGCTACTGAAGTTATTAATTACTGGCAAGGTGAGGGTAAAACAAAGAAATTAGAAGAAGCAAAACTCAAGTTCCCTGAAGTAACATTTTGTGGAACTGCGTAAACACTAATTTTTTGAGGCTTGTATTCTTGCCTGTGCTTTAGAAACTTCGTTAATGGCTTTTATCTTTTTTGAACTTCTTTCTTCATCTGATAACTTATTAAGTTCCTCTTTAGCTTTATTTAAAGCTTCTTCAGCTTTTTGAGTATTAATTTGAGAACCTATCTCTGCGCTGTTTACTAGGACAGTAACTTCATCAGACTCAATTTCTGCAAATCCGCCCATTAAAGCTATAGAAACCCATTTAGAGTTACTTCTAAGTCTTAGCACTCCAATATCTATAGCCGTTACAAGAGAAATGTGCCCTGGTAGGACACCCAATTGCCCTGTAGTACTCGGAAGTATAACTTCTTCCGCTTCTCCCTCAAAAACATTTTGGTTAGGAGCTAAAACTTTTAAAGAGATAGTCATTAGTTATTTAATTGAATAATTTTTTAATAATTAAGAATAGTTAGTTCTCTGATTTTAATTTTTCTGCCTTAGCTTTTACTTCTTCAATATTTCCAACCAAATAGAACGCTTGTTCAGGCAGATTATCTAATTCTCCAGAAAGAATCATATTGAACCCTGCGATTGTATCCTCTAATTTTACATATTTTCCTGACATACCAGTGAAAATTTCTGCTACGAAGAAAGGTTGAGATAAAAACTTTTCAATTTTTCTAGCTCTATCAACAGTTAGTCTATCTTCTTCAGATAATTCATCCAGTCCGAGAATTGCAATGATATCTTGTAGCTCTTTATATCTCTGTAAAGTTGATTGAACAGCACGAGCTGTTTTGTAATGCTCATCACCTACAACTGAAGGCTGAAGCATTGTACTTGTTGAATCTAGTGGATCAACAGCAGGATAAATCCCCTTAGCAGCAAGAGCTCTTGCTAGTACAGTTGTTGCATCTAGATGAGCAAAAGTAGTAGCAGGTGCAGGATCTGTTAAGTCATCTGCAGGAACATAAACTGCTTGAATAGAGGTAATTGAACCTTCAAGAGTTGAGGTAATTCGCTCTTGCAATTCTCCAACGTCTGTACCTAGGGTTGGTTGATAGCCAACAGCGGAAGGCATTCTTCCCAATAAAGCTGATACCTCTGAACCTGCTTGAACAAATCTGAAAATATTATCAACAAAAAGTAACACATCTTGTTTGTTGACATCTCTAAAATGTTCAGCCATGGTTAATGCTGATAAACCTACTCGCATTCTTGCTCCGGGTGGTTCATTCATTTGTCCAAAGCACAAAGCAACTTTCGATTGAGTCAAATCATCCGCATTAATAACCCCAGATTCTTTGAATTCTTCGTATAAATCGTTACCTTCTCTAGTTCTTTCTCCTACTCCTCCAAATACTGATACTCCTCCATGTTCTTTAGCAATATTATTAATTAATTCTTGAATTAAGACTGTTTTACCAACTCCTGCTCCTCCAAATAACCCAACTTTCCCTCCTTGCCTATATGGTGCTAATAAATCAATAACTTTAATTCCAGTTTCAAAAACTTTTGGTTTTGTTTCTAAGTCTGTTAATTTGGGAGCTGATCTATGAATTGGAGCTGTAGAAGTAGTTTGTACCGGACCTTGCTCATCCACAGGTTCACCTAAAACATTAAATATCCTCCCCAGTGTGGCTTCTCCTACTGGTACTGATATAGGAGCTCCAGTGTCTACTGCTTCCATACCTCTAACTAAGCCATCAGTTCCACTCATGGCTACAGCTCTAACCCTATGATCTCCTAATAACTGCTGTACTTCTGCTGTAAGGGCAATATCTTGTCCAGCAGGATTTTTACCCTCAATACGAAGAGCATTTAATATTTTAGGTAACTTCCCAGCTGGAAATTCTACGTCTAAAACCGGACCTATTACTTGGCGAACTACGCCTTTTGTTGGGTTTGTTGTTGATGGAGTTGCGACCATTTTCTATTAACTTGGTGATGATTAGCTGATTTTTTACAGCTATTAATGCGAAAATAATACCATCCCGAGGGTATATCCGTTAACTGGGTTCGGCCAACCGCACAGTCAAAGAGTGGTTGAATTGCTGCTTAGCAGATTATGTTGTTGTTCATAAGGTTTGAGTACTGCTCTTTCCAATTTTTTGACGCTTAGCGTCCTATTTACGTCCCTGCATTAATCTATGGCAGCTGTTTCATTAACAGTCTCTACAGTAAAACCACTGGGAGATCGCATTTTTATCAAAGTTTCCGAATCTGAGGAAAAAACTGCTGGAGGCATACTTTTGCCCGACTCAGCGAAAGAAAAACCACAAGTAGGAGAAGTTGCTCAGGTTGGCCCTGGGAAACTTAATGATGATGGTTCACGACAAACTCCAGAAGTGAGTATTGGCGATAAAGTTCTTTACAGCAAATATGCTGGAACCGACATCAAATTGGGAGGAGATGAATACGTCTTACTTTCAGAAAAAGATATTTTGGCTGTTGTAAGCTAAATTATTTGTTTCAAAAATTATTAAAACTTATTACTAAATTATTTGCCTACTATGGCTAAAAGAATTATTTACAACGAGCAAGCTCGAAGAGCTCTGGAACGAGGTATTGATATCCTCGCCGAATCGGTAGCCGTTACGCTTGGACCCAAGGGAAGGAATGTTGTCTTAGAAAAAAAATTTGGTGCTCCACAAATTATTAATGATGGAGTAACAATTGCTAAAGAAATTGAACTTGAAGACCACATTGAAAATACTGGAGTCGCCTTAATCAGGCAAGCCGCATCAAAAACAAATGATGCAGCTGGCGACGGTACCACCACTGCAACAGTTCTTGCTCATGCGATGGTCAAAGCTGGCCTAAAAAATGTTGCTGCTGGTGCAAATGCAATTACTTTAAAAAAAGGAATTGATAAAGCAACTGAATTTTTGGTTGGAAAAATACAAGACAATTCAAAACCTATTAGTGATAGCAATGCAATTGCTCAATGCGGAACTATTGCGGCAGGTAATGATGAAGAAGTTGGTCAAATGATCGCCAACGCTATGGATAAAGTTGGAAAAGAAGGTGTTATCTCTCTTGAGGAGGGTAAGTCTATGACAACTGAGCTTGAAGTTACAGAGGGTATGCGCTTTGACAAAGGCTATATTTCTCCTTACTTTGCTACAGATACCGAAAGAATGGAAGCAGTATTAGATGAGCCATACATTCTTTTGACAGATAAAAAAATTGCTTTAGTTCAAGATCTTGTTCCAGTACTTGAGCAAATTGCTAAAACTGGTAAGCCTTTAGTTATTATTGCTGAAGATATTGAGAAAGAAGCTTTAGCAACGCTAGTTGTGAATAGATTGAGAGGGGTTCTAAATGTTGCAGCGGTAAAAGCTCCTGGTTTTGGAGATAGACGTAAGGCAATGCTCGAAGATATGGCTGTACTAACAAATGGTCAATTAATCACTGAGGATGCCGGACTTAAGTTAGAGAATGCAACATTAGAAATGTTAGGTACTGGTAGAAGAATTACCATAAATAAAGAAACAACTACTATCGTTGCTGAAGGTAATGAAAAAGCAGTAACTGCAAGATGTGATCAGATCAAAAAACAAATGGATGAAACTGATTCATCATATGACAAAGAAAAACTTCAAGAACGATTAGCAAAGCTTGCTGGTGGTGTTGCAGTTATTAAAGTAGGAGCAGCTACAGAAACTGAAATGAAGGATAAAAAACTTCGATTAGAGGATGCCATCAATGCCACAAAAGCTGCAGTTGAGGAGGGAATAGTTCCGGGTGGGGGTACCACCTTAGCTCACCTTGCTCCAATACTTAAAGACTGGGCTGAAAAATCACTTTCAGGAGAAGAGCTGATAGGAGCAAATATCGTTGAAGCAGCACTTACTGCTCCTCTTATGAGAATTGCAGAGAATGCTGGTGCTAATGGTGCTGTGATAGCTGAAAATGTAAAATCAAAGCCTTTTAACGATGGCTTCAATGCTGCAACTGGTGAATATGTTGATATGTCATCAGCAGGGATCGTTGATCCTGCGAAGGTAACTCGTTCAGGCCTACAAAATGCAGCTTCTATCGCAGGAATGGTTCTTACAACAGAATGCATAGTAGCTGATTTACCTGAGAAGAAAGAATCTGCTTCTCCAGCCGGTGCACCAGGTATGGGAGGGGATTTTGATTATTAATTAAATTTATTATTCTAATTTAATGCTAAAAGGGAGTAAATTTACTCCCTTTTTTTATTTTATTTTATGGTCAATTAAATCCAACCAGCACTTAAAACAACTGCGAGCAGTAAAAATATTATTAAGACTGTCCATGTAGCTTTATTGAGAGATGCTTCAGCGCTGCTTGCGCTAGTAAACATCGAACTACCACTTGCAGCAATTCCTCCCATTCCATCTCCCTTTGGACTATGTAGTAAAACAAGAAGTATAAGAAGTAATCCAGAGATTGCCCAAACCCACGTAAGTATAGAACTCATGATTTTTAAATTAGTTTTATTTAAGCATGTTGAAAGACTTTATTCTTATCTTTCAATTCAATTTCTTTTATGAGAGATTTTCCAGTCATTTCTTTTGGTATGGGAAGATTTAACAATTGTAATAATGTTGGAGCTATATCTGCAAGTCCTGCATTATCCCTTAAGTAAATATCATTCCCTTGATTAGGAATTTTTCTTTTTTCACCCTCTATGAATATAAGTGGAACAAGATTTGTAGTATGTGCTGTCCATGGTTCACCATTAGCATCTTTCATCATTTCTGCATTACCGTGATCAGCCGTAATAAGAATACTTCCTCCCATCTCCCCAGTCGCATTAACAATTTTACCTAAGCATTCATCAACAGTTTCAATAGCTTTTACAGCAGCATCCATATTACCTGTATGACCAACCATATCTGGATTAGCAAAGTTTATTACTACAAAAGCATATTTACCGCTTCTTATGGCGTTAGAGCAGCTTATTGTTAGTTCTTTTGCTGACATTTCAGGTGCTAAATCATAAGTTGCGACTCTTGGCGATGGTATTAAATGTCTCTCTTCTCCTTTTAAAGGTATTTCAACCCCACCATTGAAAAAATAAGTTACATGTGGATACTTTTCAGTTTCAGCTGTTCTATATTGCTTAAGACCATTTTCAGAAACTATTTGACCTATAAAATTATTTAGTGATTCAGGAGGGAATGCAACATTAACAGATAAATTGGCTTCATATTGCGTAAAGGTTAGGATGTTTAACTGGGGAGTATGGTTCCTTTTAAATGAAGAAAAATTTTCCTCTGATAATGCTTTAACTATTTGCCTAGCTCTGTCAGGTCGAAAATTAAAACATACCAAACTATCTCCATCTTTAAGAAAATCATTAGTTAATCTTATAGGCTCAAGAAATTCATCAGTAATATTATTTTGATAGCTTCCTCTTAGAAAATCTTCAGTATTAATTTTCTCAACCTTAACATTAGGGTCAGTGAGATTTATGAAAGCTTTTTCGGTTCTATCCCATAGTTGATTTCTATCCATTATCCAATATCTTCCGCAAATCGAAGCGATTTTCCCAACTTTAAATTTAGAAATACAAGACTGGATCTGAGATAAATATTTTGAGGCACTTTGAGCGGGAGTATCTCTTCCATCAGTAATAACGTGAATAGCAAGCTTTTTTATTCCCACTTCAGAAGCCCATTTGATTAAGCCTAATAAATGATCAATATGACTATGAACTCCTCCATCAGAACAAAGCCCAGTTATGTGAAGAGTACTATTATTATTTTTTATATTCTCGGCTATTTTACCTAACTCAATTACTTCATTTAGTTGATTATTTTTAACGACA
Source organism: uncultured Prochlorococcus sp. (assembly GCA_902625845.1). Lineage (GTDB taxonomy): Bacteria > Cyanobacteriota > Cyanobacteriia > PCC-6307 > Cyanobiaceae > Prochlorococcus_A. The sequence continues at coordinate 7,741 of CACOCT010000032.1, forward strand.
TTTGTAATTCTTACTAACTCTTGCTGAATAATTCTTCCAGATCCAATTGTTAGATGCCCTACCTCAGAATTACCCATTTGACCATCAGGTAGACCGACATCAGCACCGCTTGCACTTATGAAAGTGTGAGGATAAGCATTCCATAAGGCATCCATTATGGGTGTATTTGCACTCTTCACTGCATTATCTTTAACTCCAGGAGTAAAAATAAAAGATATCCTATCAAAAAGTCTTCTAATTAGACTTTATAACAAAAGAGAAAATAAACATTTTTGGCATCCCATTTTTTATAAAGGTCAAACATGGCCAACTGAGAAACCTTTTGAACTTATTTTGCAGCCAAGTAATAAAGATCAAGTTAAATTTGAAATCATAATTGGCGAATCTATAGAAAATAATAATTTTGACATAATCTTTGAAAATGGAATCCCAAAATTAGCAGAAATGCAAAAAGAAGAAAATATTAAAGCCTGGAATAGAAAACCTTT
>CACOCT010000033.1 GCA_902625845.1 uncultured Prochlorococcus sp.
TAATAGTAAATTGCCAAATATTTTTTTAAATAATTGGTCTTGGCATCGTTATCAAAAAGAATTAAATATAGTCTTTATGAAAAATGCTATAAGCTCCCTAAAAGGTAAACATGATTTTTTTGCCTTCCAAAAGAGTGGAAGTAATAGGTCAACGTCTATTACGACAGTGAAAGATGCTCAAATATGTAAAAGTGGGCAATTAATTTTTATTGATATAAAAGCCACTGGATTTCTCTATGGGATGGTGCGTTCAATAGTCGGTCAGTTGGTCTTAGTGGGAGAAAATAAAATTTCTCCTGATGCCTTTTATCAAAGGTGGTTTAATAAAAAAAAAGAAGAAGTGCATGAATCTGCTCCCGCAAAAGGGTTGTGTTTTATTAACGCGGTATATAAAGAAAATGTTTTTAAAAAATTGAATCATCACGACCTTTTCCCAAAATTTTTAATAAGTGGTTATTCTTGAAATTCATCCTTGAAAATCTAATATTCTTGTAAAAATAATTGTTTTAAATTCCTTAATGATGTAATATTAAAAATTGATTCAGATTCGAATAATCCTGCTTAATGAATAAAACCTCAACTCCCTCCTTAACAACTATAGAAAGAAATTGGTTTTTGGTTGATGCCGAAGGCCAAACTTTAGGAAGATTGGCTTCAGAGATAGCAAATATTTTGAGAGGAAAAAATAAACCATCATTTACTCCACATTTAGATACGGGTGATTTTGTGATCGTGGTGAATGCTGAAAAAATTGAAGTTACTGGAAAAAAAGCTTCACAAAAATTATATAGAAGACATTCCGGTCGACCTGGAGGTATGAAGATTGAAAAATTTGAGACTTTGAGAGATAGAATTCCAGAAAGGATAATTGAACAAGCTGTTAAGGGAATGCTTCCACATAATTCATTAGGAAGACAACAATTTAAAAAATTAAAGGTATATAAGGGCTCTGAACATCCTCATGATGCACAGAATCCTGTATTATTAAAAAGTTAGATTATTTTCATGAATAGCCAAGTAAAAAACAAAGCAGTATATTGGGGGACTGGCAGAAGAAAAACTTCTGTTGCAAGAGTTAGGTTAATCCCCGGGAATGGACAAATTAAGATTAATGGTCGTTCAGGTGATGATTACTTAAATTTTAATCCTTTACATATCAATGCGGTTAAAGCACCTCTCCAGACTTTAGGACTTGAAAGTTCTTATGATATTTTTGTTAATGTTTACGGAGGAGGCTTAACTGGTCAAGCTGGAGCAATAAAACAAGGAGCAGCAAGAGCACTTTGCGAATTGTCAATTGACAACAGAAAACCGTTAAAAACTGAGGGTCACCTTAGTAGAGATCCAAGAGCAAAAGAGAGAAGAAAATATGGCCTCAAGAAGGCTAGAAAAGCCCCTCAATACTCAAAACGTTAAATTATTATGCCTAAACAAGAAATTCATCCAAAATGGTACCCAGAAGCTAAAGTTATTTGTAATGGGGAAGTCGTCATGACAACAGGTTCTACCCAACCTGAATTACATGTAGATGTATGGAGTGGTAATCATCCATTTTTTACTGGAACACAAAAAATTCTTGATACTGAGGGTAGAGTTGATAGATTCATGAAAAAATATGGTATGGGATCAACTGATGAATCAGATAAAGATAATACCTCTAAATAAATAGAAGCTTAAAATTTTATTTTAGTTACTAGCTTAAATTGGAATACTCAATATTATTATCAAGGTTAAAAACTGCTTCAGATAGTTTTGAGACTTTAGAAATACAACTTGCTGACCCAGACATTTCAAATAATCCTAAAAAGCTTGAATCTATAGCAAAAGAAAGATCTAAATTAGAACCTTTAGTAAATGATTTTAATCAATTATTAAAAATAGATAGTGAATTAGAAGATTCCAAAAAACTTCTAAAAGAAAGTAAGGGAGATAAAGAGATGGAGGCATTAATAAATGATGAATTAATAAACTTGCAGCAAATTAAAGATTCATTAGTTAAAAAATTAAAGATTGCTCTTTTACCCAAGGATCCTAGAGATGATAGAAGTGTGATGTTAGAAATTAGAGCAGGTGCTGGAGGTAATGAAGCTTGTATTTGGGCTGGTGATTTAGCAAGAATGTATGAAAGGTATGGACAAAAAATTGGTTGGTCCGTTAAACCTATTAGCGCCTCTGAGTCAGATATGGGCGGCTTTAAAGAACTAGTTATATCTGTAAAAGGTGATTCAGTTTATAGTCAATTAAAATTTGAAGCTGGTGTTCACAGAGTTCAAAGAGTTCCAGCAACTGAATCTCAGGGTAGAGTTCATACTTCAACCGCTACTGTTGCAGTTATGCCTGAAGTTGATCCTGTTGAGGTAAAAATTGATCCTACGGAAATAGAAGTTGGAACTGCTAGATCTGGGGGTGCTGGAGGCCAAAATGTTAATAAAGTGGAGACAGCTATTGATCTTTTGCATAAACCCACAGGAATAAGGGTATTTTGTACACAAGAAAGATCGCAATTACAAAATAGGGAAAGAGCGATGGAAATTTTGCGAGCCAAATTATATGAAATTCAATTAGAGGCAGCTAATAAAAAAGAAAGATCAGAAAGACTAATGCAAGTAGGTACAGGAGATAGGAGCGAAAAAATAAGAACTTATAATTATAAAGATAATAGAACAACTGACCATAGATTAGGGTGTAATTTTTCATTAGAACCTATACTCTCTGGTCAATTAGATGAAATATTAAATGCTTGTATTGCTCAAGAGCAAAAAAGGCAAATGGAGGAGTTTAATATTAGCGATGATTAATACATAATATTTATCTTATGCTGCGAATCCAATTACATATTTGCTCCATTCTTTGTGTTTACCTGAATCAATTTGCTTTGTGGCTTCAAAATTAAGATTACTTAAAGGTTTATAAGGTTTTCTTTTAAGGGTCATATTCGCTTCCTCAGGGGTCTTATTCCCTTTTTGGACATTGCATCTTAAACATGCTGTCGTTACGTTCTCCCAGCAATCACCTCCACCTCTACTTCTAGGTAAAATGTGGTCAATAGATAAATCACTACCTTTATAGCTACAATATTGACACATACTATTATCTCTTAGAAGTATGTTCTTTCTCGAGAGTGCAACTTCTCTATATGGGACTTTGACGTAATAACGAAGCCTTATAACTGTGGGTAATTTTTTACCATTGTGGATATTGTAAGTATTATCTTCTTCCAAACTTTCAGCTTTACCTTTCAACATCAAAATTATAGCTCTTCGCCATGAAGTTATGTTTAAAGGTTCATAAGAAGCATTTAAAACGAGAGTCTGGCTCATGCCAATTTCCCAATTACATGTCATGCTAACTGTATATTTATATAAACGCATATAAAATGCGAATTTGAAATGCAAAGCGGATTAAAAAATTCAAAATATGAGTCTCAAATTGTTTCTCATCCGTTAGTTTCAATAGACCCAACTCAGAGAGCCTGGATTGAGGTTAGTGGACAATCAATAGAACATAATGTTCGAGAAATAAAATCATTTTTAACAAATGGCTGCCAATTTATGGCGGTTGTTAAAGCTGATGGATATGGTCATGATGCAAAATTTGTATCTATAAATGCAATCAAAGGAGGTGCTGATAAGCTTGGAGTAGCGACTCTACAGGAAGGTTTACATTTACGATCAGAAGGAATAAAAGAACCAATTCTCGTACTAGGAAATATATATACAAGAAAGGATTTAATAATTTGCTTCCGAAATAATTTAATGCCCACTATCAGTGATATTAAACAATGCATTATTTGTAATCAAATTGGAGAGAAATATAAAAAATTATTTCATGTTCATTTGAAGATTGATACAGGGATGTCTAGGCTTGGATTTGACACTAATAATTTTGTTAAGTATTTCCAAAAAATTATTTCATTTGAGAATATAAAAATAGATGGTATTTATAGTCATCTCTCTACTGCTGATTCATTAGATGCTCTAGATAAAAGTAGTTTTGCAAATAAACAGCGAAGAACTTTTCTTCAATTACTTTCAAATATTTCAATCAAGAAATATCCGAATATCAAAATTCATTTAGCGAACTCAGCCGGAACATTAATAGGTAATGAATTTCACTTTGATATGGTAAGAGTTGGATTATGTATGTATGGATATAAACCGTCACAGTATCAAACTAATTTAAAACTTAAAGCAGCAATGTCTCTCAAATCTAAGGTTAGTTTTATTCGATTAGTTGATAAAAAGGTGGGAGTAAGTTACGGGAAAAACTTCATAACTAGAAAAAAAACTAAGTTAGCGGTTATCAGTATTGGTTATGCAGATGGAATTTATAGAACGCTATCTAATAAAATTTCATTAATACATAAAGGAAAAATGTATCCTCAAATTGGTTCAATTACAATGGATCAATTAATGATCGATATTACCGGTGCAAATGATATAAATGTTGGAGATACCGTTCTTCTTTTAGGCTGTGATGAAGGTAAATGTATCTCACCTGTTGATTGGGCCGATGCAGCTTCTACTATTCCTTGGGAAATTCTGTGTGCTTTTAAAAATAGATTACCTAGAGTTCAAATTTAAAAGACATTTCGATTAACTAAAAAGTTTTGTAGGTTTGCTAAAAAGTTGATAACCTATATTTATTGGAGAGGTGGCTGAGTGGTTGAAAGCGGCTCCCTGCTAAGGAGTTACAGGAGGTAACTTTTGTCGAGGGTTCGAATCCCTCTCTCTCCGTGTTTATTAGGTATCAAGAAGGTTCATAAAGTCTCATAAGCATTACTATCAAAACGATCTTCAGAATACAAAGTGTCAGCAATCTTCATAGCATATCAGGAAGTTTCCGTATGTTAGGGGATATTTTAGGGGATATTTTTAAACTCATCAGGGGATATTTCTATTTCTACTAAAGGTTGGTTGCATAACATAAATTAAAATAATAAACCAACCAAATGCTGGAAAGATGCACCAATATACATATTTTTATATCTTCTTGCATTACGAATCTTCTAATATAATTTGAGACATGTGGACGAAAACCTAATACGATACATAACATTAAAAATATCCATATAAGTTGCGCTATAGATGTGAAATACCTTTGATCATAGAAACCTAGATAAACTAAAAAAATAAAAATAATAAACTTAGTATTATAAAACTCAAGAAAATAACCTTCTAAAATATGATTAAGTATATTAATGGTAAAAATAGTTTTAATGATTAAAATCATTAAATTTTGGATTGCTGGGGTTTTATTTGTTGGAAGTGGAATACTTGCTGATTCTCTAAGTGAAGAAAATATTAATGATGGTTTTGCAGTAATGTATTCTCAGGTAACTCATACAGGAAACATTGTTTTTATTAATAAAAATGAGGAAGTTTTTTATCCGTGTCGTTCAAGAGACCCTATTGGTTGTCCTGTGATTTATCCATCACTTGGATTCTTATTTAAAAGGCATTCTGAGGATGTCGTTGAGTTGGGAGAAGGTAAGGGTTTTTGGTGTAAGTTTAGTAGTTTAAAATTGCCCGATAATTATAATAAAGGAGATAATTTTCCAATTAATTGGTGTCATAAAAGCGGATGGGTTGAGGATGTGAAACCTAAATCTTTCTCAAATAAATCAAATATTGGTGAACCACATTCTTTGATCTTGCATCCAAAAGTTTTTGATGAGACTAAACTGAATATAGATTTTCCAAGAAAATATAAATAAAGTTTTATGAGATATTTTATAGTCAAATATTGTGGGTCAAATAGTTATTTATTCGGTAGATGGCATGAATTTAATTGTTTTCTAGAAGAATACTTTAAACCAATAATTATTTATTCTTTATTAGTAATTTTTATATTTTTACTTTTAAAATTTTTATTTAAAGATTCAAAAAATAGTAGAAAAAAAACTCTTTTAGATAAAAGAAGAATATTTTTGCAAGATTATGTTACTTGGCATAATAAATACAAAAATAAATTAGTATCACTTCCTGATTGCTATGAGAGTAATAAATTTTTTATTATTAAGGACAAATCTGGAAATATACTTGAGGAAGTTTCACTACAAACTGCTAGATATAGGATATTAGGAAATTATTTTGAATTAAATGATCTTTTAAATGAATATATAAGATTTCATAATAAAAAAAATAGGAGACAAGCAGATTTAGTAAGTTCAATTGTTAGAGATGATAATTTCTTATTATTTACAAGTAATAATGAATTTATTAAAACAATTAGTATTAAAAAATCTTTTAATGAACTTAATTACAATAAATCTTTAGAAGAATTTCAAAGAAAAAAAAGAGAGCGTTTTAATTAATAGAAAATGATTCAAGGGGTAATTGGGAATTAATTACTAAGAATATAAGAATAAAATTAAATTCTTTTTTTAAGGGATAGATTAGGGGATATTTTGCTTTACTTTCTTATAAAATTAGTCTCAATCCGTGTCATAGAGTGCCTTTAGGTCTCACTCCATTTACCTCTCTCTCCGTTTTCTTAAGTTCCGAAGAAGTTCAGATTAGAAAAAATATAAGGTTATAACAGCATTTAAGACCATTTCAGGGTCTTAGTTGTTCTAATCTGTTATACCATATTTTTTTATTTGTTGTGTTTTTTGTTGTGGAGAATCCAATATTATTTGTGGTGGAAACTGCTGTCTATAATTGAATTTTTAGGAAATCTGTTGTGGTGATTTAGTTCTGTTGTGGTGAAGATTAAAAATTTACTTAAAAAAAGACCTTAATATTTGCAAATCCTTATGACTAATAATTACCACCGAAAAATTTTTTATTTGAAGTATATTTCAAAGTCGATTTGTCACCTCTGGAGGTCAATAGTATCTACTAATTTTCTCTAGGAAAGTATTATTTTTTAAAGTTATAAAGTTCTTGGATCAGTTCCTCTAAGCACTCATCTTCTTTTCTTATTTTTCTCCTTTTCATTATTTCTTTAAGCATGGTGTAATGCACCATTGATATTCGTGGCAATGCTTTGCTGTGCATAGTGCTAATGCTTTCTCTTGTTGTCTCTGATTCCAGAGATTTCTAACTCCCTTCTTTACTAGGTCGCTATAAGTAAGACCTAGTTCATCCATTAGAGTTTCCTCCATTGGTTTATAGATCTTTACCTCTCTTCTTTTATAGGTAACGTGACGTTGTTGCTTTATTGATGTCTCAAACATAGTGGTAAAAAGTAGTTGTTTCGGGTAGTTACTTCTATTTAGTGGATTTAACTTCTTTCAATACCTTGCGGTCTTTAATGAAGACTCATACCTATTTATTTGAACCTTTCTAATGTAATTTAGTTGGCAAATGCTACGCATTTGGTTCTCTTCGAGAACCTTCTCTAGAGTTATTTAATAATTTAGAGTCTTAAAACCCTTAAACCTAGACAAACCTAGTTATATAAATGAACATTTTTACATACGCTTTTGTTAATAATTACTAACATAACTAGTGTTAAAGGGGTATTTGTTTATATTTAATATTCTCTTAAATGTTAATTAGTCTAGGTATATAAACATACTCAATAACATTTAGAGACCCCTTAGAAGCGATCCTAGAGGGAGTAAAACAGGGTTTTGCACTACTTTTGCCTAACAGATTGAAAATAAACTTTATCTGCTGGATATTTTGCTTTTACAAGATCCTCTAGATGTCTTCGATCAGCACTATCACTTTCAATTTCAATCATTTGCGATCTTTTTTGAAAATCTACATATCTGACTTTTGCAATTATTTTCATTTAATTTTCTCCTCAAAATCTTTGAATGATGATTGCATCTGACCTGTATTTTCTACTGGTCGA
>CACOCT010000034.1 GCA_902625845.1 uncultured Prochlorococcus sp.
TTGAAATAGTATTTAAACTTTCGAATAAAAAATAAAATATAAAATTAAAAATTTTTCACTCAAATACTATTAAGTTATGGTAGTTTAAATAAATGGAATTTTTAGATTTAGTAAAAATAGGATCTCTTGTAAATATAAATGTTAATCTTTCAAAGGACAGGTTAACTTCCAAAACACTTAATGCAATAAATGAAAGTTCTAGTTTTAAAGTAAAGGATTTCAGATTAACTGATGGTAAAGGAGTGGGAGTTATTGTTGAGTTTTCAAATGGTGAAGAAGAATGGTTTTTTGAAAATGAAATTGAAATACTTGATGAAAACGGGAAAATAATTCCTAGAGCTGATACTATTGATAAAAATATTTTTAGTAATTTGATAAAGGACTTAAAATATAAACCCAAAACAAATCTTAAAGAACTTATTAATCCTGTTAACTTTTTTACTTGGCTTATATACTCTTTAAAAGATATTTTTTAAACAAATAGAAAAAAATAATTAAATAATATATTCACATCTTAGACAAAAAATAAGTTAGATTAAATAAAATATAAAAAAATGGGAAACAATATAATTGAAGTAAAAGATATATCAAAATCTTTTGTTATTTCTTCCAAATCACCAGGTTTAAAAGGTACACTAAAACATTTCTTCAAAAGAAAAACCATTAAAAAAAAAGTTGTTAAAAATATCAATTTTGAAATTAAGGAAGGAGAAATTGTCGGCTTTCTTGGTGCAAATGGTGCAGGAAAAACTACCATACTAAAAATACTCTGTGGTCTGCTTTACCCCTCAAATGGATATATCTCAGTAGCAGGTTCTCGTCCTTTTGAAAGGGAAGCATCATTTCTAGAAAAAATAACTTTAATAATGGGGCAAAAACAACAACTCATTTGGGATATACCACCTGTAGATTCCTTTTATTTAAATGCCTCAATATACGGTATAGAAAAAAAAGAAGCAATAAAAAGAATTAAAGACTTATCGGAAATGCTTGAAATAGATTCTGAACTTTATTTGCCTGTTAGGAAACTATCTTTAGGCCAACGTATGAAAGCTGAATTACTAGCTGCCCTTATTCATAAACCTAGCATTTTATTTTTAGATGAACCTACATTGGGACTTGATATAAATGCTCAATCAAATTTAAGAAAATTTCTTCAAATTTACAATAAACAAACAGGTGCAACAATTCTATTAACCAGCCATTATATGAAAGATATAACTTATCTTTGTAAAAGAGTAATCTGTATTCAAGAAGGTTACATTACTTATGATGGAAAACTTGAGAAATTACTAACAAAACTTTCACCCAATAAAGAAGTAACAATCATATGCAAATCTAAGAAAGATTTAGAAAATCTAAAAACATTGAGCTTAGAAATTAAAAATATTAATGATAATCAAATCACTTTTACAATAAACAAGTTTGATTTTAAAAATACTCTTAAAGAAATATTAAATAGATTTGATATTGAGGACTTGCATATCACTGAACCACCCATTGATGAGGTCATTGGAAAAATCTTAATTAATAAAAAATAAAATGAAAAATTTATCAATCTATAAATTCGGCACTTTATTTAAAACCCAATATGCAAATATGCTTGAATATAGAGCTGAAATTGCTTTATGGGCTATCTCAGGAGTTATACCATTTTTCATGTTGAATATATGGACCAATAATGGATTAAATGAATCAATAAATATTAGTAATGTAATGCTTTCTAGATATTTTCTAAGTGCATTTTTTGTTAGACAATTTTCTGTAGTTTGGGTTGTATTCACATTTGAAGAAGATGCACTTTTAGGTAGAGTATCTCCATATCTAATTCAACCTTTACATCCCTTCATAAGATATTTTGCTCAACATATTGCTGAACAATTAACGAGGTTTCCTTTTGCATTATTAATAGCTATATTTTTTTTTATATTTAATCCACAAAGTTTATGGATACCATCTTTGTTGACAATAATAGTTTCTTTAGTAAGCACTTTTTTCTCTTTTTTAATACAATTTTTAATGCAATCAATTATTGCTAGTTTTTGTTTTTGGACTGAAAAAGCAAGCTCAATTGAAAAATTCTTATTTATTCCTACATTATTTCTTTCTGGCTTATTAGCTCCCGTTTCATCATTTCCTTATTACGTTAAGTCTTGGATTTATCTAACACCTTTTCCATATTTAATAGACTTGCCTGCAAGCATTTTATCTGGGAATCAAGCCAACATAATTAGAGGCATATTTATACAGGTTTTATGGATTATTTTATTTTTTTCTATTTTTAAAAAAATATGGAAATCTGGAACAAAAAAGTTTACTGCTATGGGCTTATGAATATTAAAAAGTATTTAAAAGTTTATTCTTATTTTAATTATTCATCTTTTTCTATTGAATTGGAATATAAGTTTAACTTATTAATTGATTTATTAACTTCTATTTTAGGACTTATTGGAAGTATTTTTTTACTTTCTATATTTTTCTCAAATACAGATGAGATTGGCGGATGGAATTTTAACCAAGCATTGATAATACAAGGAATTTATACAATTTTAAATGGAATTACTAATACTTGGTTTAATCCTAATTTAAGGGAAATTGTAAAATACATAAGAGAAGGAACTTTAGATTATGTTCTTCTTAAGCCTATAGATAGCCAATTTTGGATTTCTTTTAAAAGAATTTCGCCTACTGGCTTAATAGAAATATTACTTGGTTTTTTTGTTCTCATCTATTGTCTTTATTTAAATAATATAGCTTTTACTCTTATATCTTTTATTTTATTAACAATCACATTAATTTGTTCAATCTCAATACTCTACAGTTTATGGTTTTTAATATCTACAACTACCATTTGGTTTGTTAAAACTTGGAACGCAACTGAAGTATTAAGATCATTTTTATATATGGGTAGATTTCCAATAGATTCATTTTCATTTTCTTTGAGAATATTTTTTAGTACTATTATACCAATAACTTTCATAACAAGTATTCCATCAGAAGTTTTACTAGGTTTATCTCCTGCATGGAAAATAATTTTGGAAGTTTTAGTATCGATGATTTTTTTAGTTTTTTCTCGCAAATTTTGGAAATTTGCACTCAGATTTTATACTTCTGCATCAAGTTAATAAAATTAAAAACTAAATTCTTTACAAAAATCCCAGATTTTTTGTTTCTTTAATTGTTTAGTCAACTTAGATAATTTCTTGAAGTTGTTTTGTGATTTATCGATGAGAATCAATCTACATAAATAATTTATTTCATAATAACTGGTTAACTTATTTATATTTATTGAAATATTTGTGAAAAGAATAGCAAAAAATGTAATTATTGATATTGCAAACGATAATGACAATTTATCTGAGAATCTATTTTGATCTGTTTTAATTTCTACTCTCATTATTCAATAATATATTTTGGGCATTTAACAGTAGCAACAGCAATAGCAGCAACTTTAAAGTTATCTGACTCTTCAATTACATTTTTTACTTTTAAAGGTCCAAACTCATTACTAGCATCACTATATGACAACAATAAAGATTTTAAATTATCATAACCCATGTCTCTATATTCACAAAAATTATTTCCAACTAGATTTAATAAGGTAAAAAGACTTAACTCAATCATAACTTTCTATTTAATAAGCACTTTAAATGAATCATACATTGAAAAAGAAGTAATTCAAGTGAAATAGTAAATAAGAAAATATGCAAACAATTTTATAAAGATTTTAAATAAATAAACAATATTAAAATACTTATAAACAATTTCAAATTTGCCACTATCTGTAGTGTCTACTATATATATCAATTCCGCTATAGGTGGGGGCTTGCATTTTGCTTAAATTTGGTTTAAAAATAAAGTTCCCCATCACCTGGCTTCACATATGTGAAGCCTTTTTTTATGTAGTTAATATTGTAAATTTCACAAGATATTTATTGATAAAGACGAAAAATAAAATTAAAATTTAAGTATTAATGTTAAACCAATTAAAAAACATAAGCATGTAAATAGTTTCTTTATAAATTTATTGCCCTTTAAATTTGACAAATGCGCACCACTAAATCCTCCTAGGAAAGAACCCAAAATTAAAATACCTAAAATATTTAAAGGTAAAGAACCCATTTTACTAAGTGCTATAGCTCCTGCTGCATTCCAAAAGATTCCTACAGTAAGAAAAGTAATACTAATTGAACTAAGAAAATCTAGGCCGAAAGTATGAATTAATAAAATAGTTACTAATAAACCCGTTCCAGAAGAAATTGAGCCATTTAGGACTCCAATAATAAAAACTAAAGAATTAAATTTAAGATAAGTAAATGGCTCAATTTTCTTTTGACTAGATATTAGACCTAAATTAGGTTTAATTAAGGAATAAACTCCCAGTATGATAGTAAAAATTGCTAATAATATATATAAATATTCATCCGATATTAATTTGACAATAAAGGTTCCTGAAATAACTCCTGGGATACCAAAAATTAGTAGTTGATAAGTTATCAAAAAATTCTTTTTTAAATTTTTATAGTTTCTTATAGAACCTCCAATTCCAAGAGCTACAGTTGCAATTTTATGAGCAGCGAGGGCTTTATAATAAGGTATTCCAAATAATATTAAGGCTGGCAATTGTATTAAACCTGCTCCTCCTCCAGCAATTGAGGAAAAAACATTAGATAGGAAAGAAATAAAAAAAATTATAAATTGGCTTAAAATAGTTAGATCTTGATTATTATAAAAATCCAAAACAAATTTACATATTAAAAATCAGATAACTTTAATTATAGTTCTATTTATGAAGCAGAATTAGATTAATTGATCCGTTAAAATTGAAAAACAAGTCATATCTGCTATTATCATCTATAAATTATTTTTTATAAATGCATAAAAAAGATGCTATTTATTTAGATCAATTATGTCCAAAAATAAATAATAAAAAGTGGAGAGAGTCATTACATAAAATAACTAGAAACAAATGCATTTTTTGTGGATCTAATTCAGAATCAATTGATCACTTATATCCTCGATCCAAAGGGGGAGAAACTATCACCAGTAATTGTGTACCTTGTTGTCTATCTTGTAATGGTAAGAAATCAGATAATGATGCTCTAGAATGGTATAGGAAACAAAACTTTTATGATCCAAGAAGAGCAATGGCTGTGAGAGCTTGGTTTAATAATGAATTAAAACTAGCTTCTTTATTACTTGGTTACATCAAATAAATATCTTAAATATTGAGAATTTTTTAATTAACAATATTATTATTGTTGATTTTCATATTTTCTCTTTAAATTAACTTTGATTAGGTTTATCGCTGATTTTATAACTTTGTATATAATTATCTTTCCATATTAAAGGAGAATCAATAACTTTTCTTTCTGGAGATTTTATAGAAAAAATTAGTCCGAAAATAAAAAATATAGTAATTAAAATTATAATAATTACATTTTTATCGGATATATTATTCATGTCTTTAAATTAACCTGATAGTTTTTTATTAGGTGTAGTTTTTTCATTAATCTCTAAAAAATATTTTTTAAAATAATTAATCCCTTCTCTTCCTGAAAGACCAAAAGACCACCCACATTTATTTATAACTTTAATAGATATTTGATTTGCTAAATCATCTTTTAATATAAACTTTTTTTGAGGATTGATAGAAAATGCTACAATATTTTCTGTTTCTATAATTGCAGACCGCATTGCTTGATCCTTAGAAAAACCACTTTCAATTCCTTTACAATATTTATTTGAAAAATTATTGGAAATCCTATTTCTTAGAGCAATTGCACTTGGATTTGTAGCAGTAGAAGCAAATCCTTGAATTGGATTAATTACTAAAAGACTAAAAATTATTAAACTAATAAAAAGTTTGAACAATTTAAAATGTTAGAGATTATTTTATAATAAATTAAATAAACTAAATTTTGGACTTTTATTATTATAAATTATTTAATTTTTAAAATATTATAATTTCAAATTATTAAAAATAACCTTTTTTTCTATCTCTATAAGCCATAGTTATTAATATAAAATCTATCTAGTTATGTATAATCTTAATATTTTTGCGACTTTGTTATTTTTTCCAGATTGGAGTAATGGTTTTCCCTCTGATTTCTTAATACTTCATTTTTTTGTTGGAGCAATATTTATCCCTTTCCTTATGATTAGCCGAAGGGCAAGGAATTTTGACAAAAAAAACCCAGAGGCATATTTAAATGGTTATAAAGATTTTAATAAATCAACTTACTTAGGCTATGAAGAAATAAATTAATCTAGTTAAATTTTATTAATACAAGATGAAAGAAAATGTTGATCTTACAATTTTCAGCCCAACAGCTCCATTAGGCATTTTTATAATAGTTTGTGGCCTAATATTTAGTTCTATAGTTTTCTACATAATTTACGCAGTGAGCACAAATAAAGAATCGTTAGAAGACAAAAAAATGAGAGATAAAAAAAATATCATTCAAAAGGAAAAAATAAATAGATTATTTCCTAAGAAAAAATAGAGTTGATAATTCTTATATTAGATAGATACTTATTTGTTAGATGTACAACTATGTCAATTGGATCAAAAAACATCTGTTCGACTTCACTATAGTTAAACATTTTATAAAGCTTTATATTATCAAAGTACGGTTTTTATTGCGAGAAAAAGTTGAAAATTTATAAATATTCTATATGATTGAAAAGAAATTTTTTTTAAATCCCCTTAAAATTTATTTATAAGTAGGATACTTTATTTTGATAATTGGAAATTTATATTTAATTCTTGCAAGTGGAGAAATAAATGGAACAGGTTTTTGGTTGATTGATAAAATTTATAACGAATCTCAAATTAAAGAAAATAAAAATTTATTGGAGTGTCACAGAAAAGAATTGATAGCCGAGGCATCTGCAAGGGATATACTTTTCGCGATAAATTTTAATCTCAACAATTTAATCAAAGATTTAAAAAAAGAGGGATTTAACATTGAAAAGCCACCTAAAGGTATATCCTTTAGCCTACCTTTAAATGTCTTGGAAGATATCTTTGACTTTTGGCTTGAAACTTATAAAAATAAGAATTCATGGCAAACTTCATTGGGATTACTAAAAATAAAAAAAAGAATATCTCTTTCAAGCATCATAAAAAGTAAAGGGATTAAAAATCACGTTAAAGATCTAGCATTCATTATTGAGAAACTTCATACTTATAGACCTAACACTCCAGAAAAGTATAAAAATAAAGATCCGATGTGGAAATAATAATTTTTAATAAATAAGTGAAGTTAATATATGATTAATTTTGTAAGGTTTATAATTATATGATATCTAAATAAAATGAATAAAAATTTTTCATTCAGCGAAGACGAGATGAACGGAGTAGTTGAAGATACCTATAAAAATATCATTAATGAATGTAAGAAATTGATTAGAGAAACAAATTGTCCAAATGAACAAATTATTGCTTTATTAAGTTTAGTGGCATCAACATATACATCCACTATTTCTAAAGAATAAATAGAAATAATTTCAGCTTAAGATGTA
>CACOCT010000035.1 GCA_902625845.1 uncultured Prochlorococcus sp.
AAATAATGTTATTAAACCAAGCTGTATTTTAATTAATGTTCCCTCAGGCGTAATTTCAACTGGTAAATATATTGAAAAAGAAGATGAGATAGATTATTTAATAAAGAATGAATATTCAGAATATCTAAATGAATCTTCATGCATTATAAATTAAATTTTTTATACCAGTCATAAAAATCTAAATTAAATATTGTCCTTAATGCTCAAAATGTATACACTTATTGATAAGGTTAATAGTTACTTATGACAAGTTCTTTAAGATTCAGATTGGTTAATTACTTAGCCAAAAGAAACATTACAAATAATTATGGATTTACACTTGTAGAACTTATAGTAGTAGTAGTAATTATTGGTATTTTATCTGCGATCGCAATACCAAGCTTTAATAATGCTTCTGATAAAGCGAAGCAGAAAGAGGCCTCTACGCTTCTAGCATCCTATGCAAAAGCTGCTCAAGCTTATTACACAGAAAATAGTCAAATCGCTTCTGAAGTTTCACATTTGAATCAATATATTACAGTCGCAGGTTGTACTTCCAATGATTCTGCAACATGTAAAGCATCACAGGAAGCCGTTGCAGGAAATAAGACTGAATGGAAGTCACCTACAGGTATGTATGACATAATCATGAGTAGCTCTGCCACTCAAACTGCATTTACAGCTTCTCCAAAGTCAGGTTGGACAGGATATCCTGTAGCATCTGTATTCTGTACATCTACAGGTTCAACAATTTTGAATGAAGGTTCCACAAAAGGAGCTAATCCTGCTGTGCCAACTTGCCCTTAAAATATATTTTTATTTATTAATTTTAATTTCCTTTGAAGAATTTAAAATTTTCTCTTCAGCCAAAAAATAATGAAAAAGGATTTGCTCTTACTCAAATTCTTATCTTAACTATAGGTTTATCTTTATCTATAACAGCATTAATTTCTACAGCTATAAATAGATTAACCCTAACAAGAATAAAGAAACTTGAATTAGATGCAAGAAATGCGTCAGATAGTTCTATTACTTTGTTGAAGTCTTTATTTAATAATAGGGATAATAGGGCATTCAATTATTATTGGCTTTTAAAAACTTGTTCACAGAATGTAAACCAAAGTAATTGCCCAGTTGATAATAGATCATATTCAGGAGAGGATTCATTAATTAAAGATATGACATCTTTATACTGGAATAATGAAACAAATAATTGGTGTGAAAACAATAATCTAAATTGTTTAGGTAGACAAATAGCTCCTAAATGTACTGCTATAAATAATTTTTCTAAGAGATCTAAAGCTATAGATTGGAAAACTTTTAATTCATATATTTCAACTTTTCTGAAAAAAGAAATTTCTATCTCTGACTATATTCAAAGTAATAATAATGATCAGTTTCAGGGTTTTTCTTTAATATCTTCAGAGTTTTATGGTAATGATAGAACAGGAGGAACAACTTCTTTTCTTGTGGAAGGCATCTCAAGAAATAGTCCAAATTCATCTATTAAGACAGCAACAAATAAGTTAAGAGTAAATATTAAAGTTGTTCCTGAAGTCTCAAAAAGTGGATTTGCTTTTATAAGTGCAGGACAAAATGATAATGATAAAAATTCATTATTTCTTGGTAATTTGGATATTATTGGAGATAGTGGAACTATCCTTTGGAGAAGAAATATATCTAGTCAATTTGAATGCACAAAGATTAATCAAATTGCAGGTATAAATCAATTATCCTCTCTCCCAAATTATGGAGGTGTTTGGGTTCAACCTATTTATTCTCCGCCAAATCCCCTTTTAAGTATTCAAAAAACTTTAACAACACAAATTGGTAATTTATATTGTCTCAAAAATGCATCAAATTCAAGTAAATGTAATTCAAATAATTGGGGCAATCAAAATCAATTAGAGAGAGTGATTAGTATCAATAATTTATTTATTAAAGGTCAAGATTCAAAATTAAATATTTTTACTTCAGATTCATCTAAATTGACAATAATTGTTAATGGATCTATCGATATCAATTTTGGTGGGAAAATTTGTCATATTGATAAAAGAAATTTTTTTAATAAATGTGGATCTGGAAAGTCTTCAAATCTCACTTTTATTTTTAAACCTGAAGAAAGAGCTTTAAATGAAAAACAAAAATTACAGTGTTCTATTAGCGGAGGTATTGCATATTTGAGAAATAAAAATATTCCAAATAATACTTTTTTACTTGGTAATACAGGAGATGATGATAATGAGATTTTAACTTCATTTATTTATGCACCTAGTGCAACTTTTACTACTTCTCTCCCTAATTTAGTTTATTATCAAGATGCTTCTAATAAAAGTCAAATTTTTATCTATAGAGGTACATATTCATATATAGAGGATATTCAAAGTAATAATGATCCTATATTTTTTCAAGATCCAAGAGGGAATTTATTTAATTTTGTAAGCAGTTATGAAAATGTTTATGATTTAGATTTTTTTAGTAATTTATATTTAATTGGTGTAGGAAAAAAATCTTTAGAAAATAAATCTAATATAGATACTATGAGTCGTATGGCACTCGTCAAAAGAAATAACCAATACTTTTTATTAGGATTTATTATTGAAAATAAAAAGGCTAAATTTGTCAGTGAAAGTCAAGATGGTAAAATCTGGAAAATATCTTTAGGTGATAATCCCTTTTTATTAGATCCTAATGGTAAATCTTGGATAAGCAATTACGGTATTGATTTAAAAAGAAATAATAAAATTTCTAATAATATAAATATTGAAGGTGCTCTGTGGGGTAAAAATATTTGTTTAGACAATAAAGTTGTCAACTGGGAGTTTAAGAAAGAATTTATAGATAATTTAATCTTAAGATATGGAGATGAATTTAATTATGGGGTCCCATTTTATAGAGGCACTTCAATAGAAGTTTGGGATACTATGAGAGATTTTTCAAATTAATGGATTTTTTTAAAATTATTGTTCAAAATAAAAAAATAAATAATAGTAATGGCTTTGGATTGACTGAAAATATTTTCAGTAGTGCATTATTAGTTTCTTTAGTAACTTTTTCAGCGTATTTTATTTCTCTTAGACAAAAAACAATATTTAATGCAAATTTAACTAATGCTCTTAATGATGAGATATCAAGGGATATAGAAGTACTCAAGTCTGAATTAAAAACTTACAAAATTTTAAATAATGAAAGTAGTAATTCTTATAGAATTAAAAATACTTTTGAAAATTGTAATGAGGATATTCTATCGACTTTAAAGCAATTAAAAAGTTGGTATCCAGAGGAATGGATCCCTGGTTCTGATAAATTGTCTAGAGATGGTCAAATTAGAAATAAGATTTTTAAAGGAAGTAAAGTGAAAATTAAAAGACTAGCAAAATCAGGAAATCCCTTACTAATTAATCATAATGAATTTCAAGTTGATGAATCCATAGTAAATATCCAATATTTAGTTAAATTTAATAATAGTAACGATAATTGGAAGATTTGGACTAATGTCATTTTGGCGAATGAATTAAAATCTTATTGTCCTCCCTTATGAGAACAATTTCTTATATGAAAAAAAA
This sequence comes from uncultured Prochlorococcus sp., assembly GCA_902625845.1. Lineage (GTDB taxonomy): Bacteria > Cyanobacteriota > Cyanobacteriia > PCC-6307 > Cyanobiaceae > Prochlorococcus_A. The sequence goes on from CACOCT010000035.1 coordinate 3,546, forward strand.
GTTATATGATCTGAGATGTTTAAGTTTTTTATTCAGAAATTCAAAAAAAGGTTTTACTCTTTCTGAATTAATTATTTCTAGCTCAATTTCTATAACTATTCTATTAGCAGCTTATTATTTCATAAATATTATTTCACAATTAAATAAAAATGACTCTTCTCAAATAAAACTTTTTTCAAAATTAGATGCCACTATTGACTTTATTATAGATGAGATAAATAGTGGTAAGGAAATAATAATAGATAAAAAAGAAATTGATCCTACATGTCAATTACCGAAAGGAGAATTTATATTTGGTCTTAAATTTCCAAAACAAATTAGGAATCAAGATGTTAAAAATTCTATGAATGATTATTTAGATGAAAATAACTTTATCAATACAAATTGTCCAATAATATACTCTTTAGAAATTAATAAAAAGATTTCTAATAAAGAAAGTTATAATTTAATGCGCATAGGTCCTAAAATTGATAATAAAGGTTTTTATACAGTAGATGAATTTGAAAATACTTTAGTAACAGATAAAATAAGTAGTGATGTAAATGATATAAATTTAATATGTTTATCTAATCAATGGAAAAAAATTAAAGTAAAAGGAATTGAGTTATGTGTCGATAATTTTAGAAGAACAGCTGAAATATCTATTACAGCTAAATCTAATTTTTCTAAAAATGATGAAAATTATATAACTAAGTCATCTGCAGCATTAAATAGAATTGATGGGGATATTTTTAAAGGAATAAATAGCAAAATATATGATCAAAATACAAATTCTGTCTGTATTAGGAAGCCATGTAATTTTGGCCCAATACCATTGACTGGAGGAATAAATAAGAAATCAATTGTTTTTCTTTTAGACCTCTCAGGTAGTATGAGTAGGCAATCAAAAGATTCACGAATTCAAGGTGCATCTAGACTTCAAAAAGCCAAGCTGGATTTAATCTTTGCAGTTTCTAACTTAAAAAGTGATATTAAATTTCAAATCATATCTTTCGGTAATATCGAAAATTTAATGTTTAAAAATGGTCCGAGACAAGCTTCATTCCGTAATAAACGTTATGCGTATAGGTGGATACTATCAAGAGTTGCCTACCAGCCAGAGACACTTCCTGTTAATGCAATTATGAATTCAATGTTTAATAATGATATAGGTCAAATAATAATAATTTCTGATGGTCAAATAAGTAGAAAGGAATCCTGTCCTTTCAAATCTGCTGAGTTTACTATTGATGAATGTGCGTCGCAATATAATAATCTTCAAAGATCAAATCAAGAAATTGAAAATAATAATTTTATAGATAATCGGGTAACTATAGATTCAGTCTCAATAGGAAAAAATTATTGTAATACTTTTACAGTTGAGAATAATTGGATGGGTAAAATTTCAAAAAGAAACGGAGGAAGATGTAGTGTGTTAAGGTGAAACATTTTCACTTTCAAGAAAATCTGTTATTTCTTTAGTTGAAGCTTTATAATTGTAGTTATCTTTTTCTTCATATTTAAGAATTTTTGGTGTAACCAAAATAACAAGTTCATTCTCTTCTTTTGATGTAGCCTTACTTCTAAATAAATTTCCTAATAAAGGAATATCTCCAAGTAAAGGAAATTTCTTTATGGTTTCTTTATCTGTACTATTAAGAACCCCAGTCATTATTAGTGTATGTCCATCTTTTACTCTAATAGTTCCGCTATCTAATCTTCTTGTGGCTAGTAAATCAATAGTTCCACAGTTTACAATATTTCTTTGTTCAGAGGGAGCTGTCACAGATGGTGAAATAGCAAAGGTAACATATCCTTGATCATCAATTTTAAGAATTCTTGCTCCGAAAGTAAGTCCTTTTATTCCATAATCAAATGTTGGCACTGTTGAATCTTGAGATGCTGTGCAATTAACAGGTACTTGTGTTCCTACAATTACAAAGGCCTCATTACCAAATGATCGCCCTATTGAACCTGTAGATAAAGATGATGAAATACTTGAGAAGCTAATTGATTGGCCTCCAGCTTTGCCAGGATATTCATTTAAAATTAAAGTCGGACTAGCGAGTATTTTTGTATTTTTTGATTCTATCTGTGCTCTCAAAAATTTAATAAAAGTATTATCAAGATAATCTAAACCAGGATTAGATTTTACTGTAGATGTAATATTGGAGCTGAAGTCTCCAGACTCATCAGGCGGAAGATTACTTCCAAAGGCAGAAAGTAATTTACCATTATCATTGACAATAAAATTATTATTTTGCCTTAATGACCAGCTATTATCTAATGTAGAGCCATCTGAGATATTAACGTCTAAGATTTTTACAGTTAGGGCTACTTGTTTTTGTTTCTTGTCAATTTTATCTAAAAAACTTTCAGCTATTGAGACTAAATTTTTTGATCCAATTAAATTTATTGTTTGTAATCTATCATCTGTCGTGACAAATAATCCTAGCAAAGGACCTATATTTGACCCATATACATCGACTGAAGTTTTGATTGATGTTGTTGTGGTTGATGAGCTTGTTCCTCCTGAAACTGACTGTGATTGAGTCGCTCCCTCTGTTACAGCTGTGCTAATAGAAGTTGTTTTTGTAACTCTTGCACCAAGATTTGCAAGATAAGAAGCAGCCGCATTTGCAGATGTTTGATTTAATTTATAAATCCTTGATATTCTTTGTGAGAATACTCTATCTTTTATATTTGGCCCAACATATATAATGTTATTTTCAATTTTTGCTTGTAAACCACTTGTTAGCAGTACTGCATTAAAAGCATCAGAAAATTTTTTATTTTTTAGTGATATCGTAATCAGTCTAGGCTTATCAACTTTATTAGGATTAACTTTGTCATTAAACGAAGGATCATTTTTAACCCATACAAAATCATAATCTACTTTAGTTAGTAAATAAGATATTGCTTCTCTCGCAGGTATCTCTTTGAAAGCCATTGTAACTTTAGGACCTTCTATGTCTATTAGATTTGGATTTGGTAATTTAC
>CACOCT010000036.1 GCA_902625845.1 uncultured Prochlorococcus sp.
GAATTGCAGCACACATTGATGCTGGTAAGACTACAACGACTGAAAGAATTTTATTTTATTCAGGAGTAGTTCACAAAATTGGTGAAGTACATGATGGTGCTGCAGTGACAGATTGGATGGCTCAAGAAAGAGAAAGGGGCATTACTATCACAGCAGCAGCTATTTCAACAAGTTGGCAAGATCACAGAATAAATATTATTGATACTCCAGGTCACGTAGATTTCACAATCGAAGTTGAGAGGTCAATGCGAGTTTTGGATGGTGTAATAGCTGTATTTTGTGCTGTTGGAGGAGTACAACCTCAATCCGAGACTGTTTGGCGTCAGGCCGATAGATATTCTGTACCCAGGATGGTATTTGTTAATAAAATGGATAGAACTGGTGCCGATTTTCTCAAGGTTTATAATCAAATTAAGGATCGTCTAAAAGCTAATGCCGTTCCAATTCAATTACCTATTGGAGCAGAGGGTGACCTTTCTGGCATCATTGATTTAGTTTCAAATAAAGCATATCTCTATAAAAATGATCTCGGAACAGATATTGAAGAAGCTCCTATCCCAGATGATATGAAGAATTTATCTGATGAATGGAGAAATAAGTTGATGGAAAGTATTGCTGAAAACGATGAGGAACTCATAGAAGTCTTCTTAGAAAAAGGTGAATTGTCTGAACAACAACTTAAAAAAGGGATTAGAGAAGGAGTTTTAAAGCATGGTTTAGTACCAATGCTTTGTGGTTCAGCATTTAAAAATAAAGGCGTGCAGCTTGTATTGGATGCTGTTGTTGATTATTTACCAGCACCTGTTGATGTTAAACCTATCCAAGGTATTCTTCCAAACGGGAAAGAGGATATAAGGCCCTCAGACGATAGTGCTCCATTTAGTGCACTTGCCTTTAAGGTTATGTCTGATCCATACGGTAAATTAACCTTTGTAAGAATGTACTCAGGAGTTCTATCTAAGGGTAGTTATGTTATGAACTCTACAAAAGATGCAAAAGAGAGAATATCAAGACTTGTTATACTAAAAGCGGACGAACGAGAAGAAGTTGATGAATTAAGAGCAGGTGATCTAGGTGCAGTTTTAGGGTTAAAAAATACTACGACTGGAGATACATTGTGTAATACGGAAGATCCTATTGTCCTTGAAACTTTATTTATTCCTGAACCTGTTATATCTGTAGCAGTAGAACCTAAAACAAAAGGTGATATGGAAAAACTTTCCAAGGCTCTACAAGCCCTTTCAGAAGAAGATCCAACATTTAGGGTGAGTACTGATCAAGAAACCAACCAAACAGTTATTGCTGGTATGGGGGAGCTTCATTTAGAAATTCTTGTAGATAGAATGTTAAGAGAATTTAAAGTAGAAGCAAATATTGGAGCTCCTCAAGTTTCCTACAGAGAGACTATTAGATCAAGTTCAAAAGGTGAAGGAAAATATGCAAGACAAACTGGAGGAAAAGGACAATATGGGCATGTGATCATCGAGATGGAACCAGCTGAATCTGGAACTGGGTTTGAATTTGTTAACAAAATTGTTGGAGGATCAGTTCCTAAGGAGTATATTGGACCTGCAGAAAATGGCATGAAAGAGACCTGTGAATCAGGCGTTTTGGCTGGTTATCCATTGATTGATGTAAAAGTTACACTAGTCGATGGTTCATTCCACGATGTAGACTCTTCTGAAATGGCTTTTAAAATTGCAGGTTCAATGGCTTTTAAAGACGGGGTGAAAAAATGCAACCCTGTCCTTTTAGAGCCTATGATGAAAGTTGAGGTCGAAAGTCCCGACGATTTTCTAGGATCTGTAATTGGTGATCTCTCCTCAAGGAGAGGTCAGGTAGAAGGGCAATCTGTCGATGATGGGTTGTCTAAAGTACAGGCCAAAGTGCCTCTAGCCGAAATGTTCGGCTATGCAACACAGCTCCGATCAATGACTCAAGGTCGGGGTATCTTTTCAATGGAGTTCGCCAACTACGAGGAAGTTCCTCGTAATGTTGCCGAAGCAATTATCTCCAAGAATCAGGGCAACTCCTGATCTCTTATCCAAAATAAACATCCTTTATCCCTCGATTCTTAATTCAAATGGCTCGCGAGAAGTTCGAAAGAAACAAACCCCATGTAAACATTGGTACTATTGGCCACGTTGACCATGGAAAAACAACACTGACTGCTGCTATCACAAATGTTTTAGCTAAAAAAGGTCAAGCCCAAGCTCAAGATTATGGAGACATTGATGGTGCTCCAGAGGAAAGAGAGCGTGGTATAACTATTAATACTGCTCATGTTGAATATGAGACTGATAAAAGGCATTACGCTCATGTTGATTGTCCTGGACATGCAGATTATGTCAAAAATATGATCACAGGTGCAGCACAGATGGATGGAGCAATTCTTGTCTGTGCAGCTACAGATGGACCAATGTCTCAAACAAGAGAACATATTCTTTTAGCAAAACAAGTAGGAGTCCCTAAGCTCGTTGTTGCCCTAAATAAATGTGACATGGTAGATGACGAAGAAATTATTGAACTGGTTGAATTGGAACTTACTGAACTTTTAGAAGGTTATGGTTTCGAAAATGTTCCAATTGTACAAGTTTCAGGTCTAAAAGCATTAGAGGGAGATTCAAATTGGGAATCAAAAATAGAGGAACTAATGAAGACTGTTGATGATAGTATCCCTGAGCCAGAAAGAGAAGTTGACAAACCATTCTTAATGGCAGTTGAAGATGTATTCTCAATTACTGGTAGAGGTACAGTAGCTACTGGAAGGATTGAGAGAGGTAAAGTTAAAGTTGGAGAGGAAGTCGAAATAGTAGGAATTAGAGATACAAGAGTAACTACGGTTACAGGTGTTGAAATGTTCCGCAAACTCCTTGACGAGGGTATGGCCGGCGATAATGTTGGTCTTCTTTTAAGAGGTGTTCAAAAGGAAGATATTGAGCGAGGTATGGTACTAGTTAAAAAAGGATCAATAACCCCTCATACCAAATTCGAAGGTCAGGTTTATGTATTGAATAAAGAAGAAGGTGGAAGAAAAACACCTTTCTTTACCGGTTATAGACCACAATTTTATATCAGAACAACTGATGTTACCGGTCAGATTACTGCATTTACGGCTGAAGATGGTGCTAATATCGAAATGGTTATGCCAGGAGACAATATCACAATGACAGGAGAGCTTATCAGTCCTGTTGCGATAGAACAAGGTATGCGTTTCGCTATTAGAGAAGGTGGACGCACAATAGGAGCTGGTGTTGTTTCTAAAATAATTGAATAGTTTTCAATTATTAAAAATACTACATCTATCAACTAGGATAGACTACATTAATGGGTTATTAAAACTAATAACCCATTAAACAATTTTTTTTTACTTATGACTGCATCTATAGCTCAACAAAAAATTCGCATAAGATTAAAAGCTTTTGACAGAAGAATGTTGGATTTATCTTGCGATAAAATTATTCAAACTGCAGATACAACTTCTGCTTCTGCTATAGGCCCAATACCATTACCAACTAAAAGAAAAATTTATTGTGTTTTAAGATCACCTCATGTGGATAAAGACTCAAGGGAACATTTTGAAACTCGTACTCACAGAAGAATTATTGATATATACAGCCCATCTGCGAAAACTATAGATGCTTTAATGAAATTAGATCTACCAAGTGGAGTTGATATAGAAGTTAAACTTTAATTTCGCCCGTTTACAGTCTAAATTTACTAAAATAAAGTATAATTTAATTTATTGAAATATGGGAGATCTGTCAGTTAGGGAATTGCCTTTATTTCCACTGCCAGAGGTAGTTCTTTTCCCTAATGAAGTTTTACCTTTACACATTTTTGAATCAAGATACAGAATTATGTTGAAATCTGTTTTAGAAACAGATTCACTATTTGGAGTTGTTAGGTTGGATCCAAGCACGAAAAATATGGCAAATGTTGGTTGTTGTGCTCATATTATTAAGCATCAAACTGCTGATGACGGTAGAAGTAATATTGTTACTATTGGACAGCAACGTTTTCAAATTTTGGAGATAGTTCGTTCTACTCCTTTTTATACAGGCATAGTTAGCTGGATTGATGATGAAAATAGTCAAAACATTCAAGATCTTGATATTCTCAGAGATTCTGTTATTCAAGCCTTAAATGATGTTGTTAAATTAACTGGTAAATTAACTAATTCTCAAAAATTATTGCCAGATAAGTTACCTAAAAATCCTATGGAATTATCATTTTGGATTGGTGCTCATCTTGGAGGTCCAGTCTCTGATGAACAACAAAGACTTTTAGAAGAAAGGGACACATATATAAGATTGCAGAGAGAATTTGAGATGCTCGACCACACAAGGAAACAACTTGCCGCGAGAACTGCATTAAAAGAAAGCTTCCCTGATGTAAAAGAAAATTAAATTATTTTAAAAGGTTTTATTCGAGATTAATATTCTTTGAAAGATAACATCCAAAATCATTTAGATGTTCACATAGTGGTCTTAATTTTTCTTTAAGAAGTTCAAAAGTTTTAATACTATTTGTCTCATCAATGGCAACATCAACATAAATTATATATTCTCCTAACTCTCTTTTAGATGGTCTAGATTCAATTTTGCTCATATTGAATCCAAGATCAGCGATATTATTTAAAGCTTTTAGTAGTGAACCTGGTTTATTATCAAGTAGAGAAAATGCAAAGCTTGCAATATTTGCTGCTTCAGAAACTTTTGATTCCGAAAGTAAAACAAATCTAGTGCAATTTCCTGAAACATCATTAATAGGAAATGCAAGTTCTTTTAATTCCTCAATAGCTACAAGTGCTTTTGAACCTATAGCAGCTCTAAATGAACTTCCTTTAACCATATTTACAGCTTCTGAAGTGGAATTTGTAGGAAGTAATATAGCCTCGGGTAAATTTTCTGAAAGCCATTCTGAACATTGAGCTAAAGCCTGGGGATGAGATAGTACCTCTGATATATCCGAAAGATTTCCACTGCTAATTAATGCATGTTTGATGGGTAAAACAATCGCTTGACTAATTTTTAAGTTAGGAAATTTCCATAATGCATCTAATGTAGCTGTAACTCCCCCTTCAACAGAATTTTCTATTGGAACAACTGCCGCATCACAATTTTTGTAGGCTATTGATTTAATAACAGAATGAAGCCCTTTACATGGTACAAATAAAGGTGACTCATAATTAGCAAAGTCTGATAATATTTCAGCTGCTTTTTCTGCGTATGTACCCTTTGGACCTAAATATGCAACTTGTTTGCGCATGACTTATAAAAATGAAAAAAAGAATATAGTAAGCATTAGAGGTTTATAATACAATGCTTTTGTCTTTTGATGCCAAACAGAAACTCAAGCTTTCTGTAACAACCAATAAAGAACGTCTTTCAACGTATCTCCTTCAAGAAGAAAGAGTGGTAGGTGCGATGTTAGATTCCAATAAATTAGTGCCCGAAGGTCATGGTAAGTATAAGTATAATGTTACAAGCTTCAGGGTTTTTCAGCTAGATGTAAATCCAGTTGTTTCTATTGCGGTCGAAAATAAAAATGGAGTACTTATTATGAGTGCTCTTGACAGTAAATTGGATGGTCTTGGTATAGTAGATGATTTTAATCTTTTATTAAAAGCAAATCTTCAGGCTACTAATGTTGGTTTAGAAGGAGAAGCTCTTCTTGGAGTTACAGTAAGTCAACCTCCCCTTTTAAAGCTTATTCCTAAAAAAATCTTAGAATCAACGGGGCATTCAGTACTTAATGGGATTTTATTAGGTATAAAAAACAGAGTTCAACAGCAGTTAATTAAAGATTTTGCAAATTGGTGCGAATTTAATTAAATTTTTTGATAAATGACTTTCTATGCATATTAGTAGTGCCTAGGTGGTTTATTCCTAAAAAATGATCACTTGTACCATAACCTTTATTTTTATAAATTTTGTACCCTTTAAAGTTTTCATCTAATCTTATCATTAATGAATCTCTTTTAACTTTAGCTAAGATGCTTGCAGCAGCTATTGAAATCAATTTAGAGTCACCTTTAATTATATTTTCTTGCTTACCCTTCCATAAACTTAATTGAGAGTTACCATCGATATAAATTTTTGAAGGTGTTAATTTTAATTTATAAATGGCTCTTATCATTGACAATTCAGTAGCATGTTTAATTCCATATCTATCTATCTCTCTAACGGAACTTTGACCAATACCCCAATCTTTTGATAGTTCTAATATTTTTGGTAATAAAAAGTTTCTTTTTTCTGTAGATAATTTTTTACTATCATCAACACCTAATTTTCTAAGTAAATAATTATTTTTTAAGGCTAATACTACGACAGCTGAAAAGACAGGTCCAAAGATACAGCCCTTTCCTACCTCATCTATACCAACTTCGATTGAATCATTCATTTCCTGCAGATGATCTTCTTCTTTTTCTCCTTGTTATGTCAATATCTCCATTATCTTGATTATCTTTTAAATCTTCATGATTAACTAC
>CACOCT010000037.1 GCA_902625845.1 uncultured Prochlorococcus sp.
GCTCAATTAGTGCAACTGTAAGATTAATCTCACCATTATTAATCTCTAAAGAAGAAGATCCTGGAGTTATTGTTATTGATAAAAAGTTTTCAAAGATTATTCCTTTAATTGGAATTCATCAAACTATTTGTCATGACATTGCACTTAAATTAGCAAATCTATTTGATGGGGATCTTGTGATAACAAATAATTCTATATTTGAAAAAAATCTCGATATTGATTCTTTTGGTAGAAATTGGGGTTGGAGTAGATCAGGTTCAATGAAAAATTGGTCCAATTTAGTTATTAAGCAATCAAACAAACAACAAATTTTTGTTAAACAATATTCAGGTAACAAAATATGGCAGGAATCAGAAAGTGGTAAAAAAATTGAATCCCTTTCCAATAATAATAAATTTGAGAAAGAAGAAAATACTTTTTTTATTAGTTCAAAAAATGGGCATAGGATAGCCTGGCATCCAAGTACCCTGTGGATTGGGATAGGTTGTGAAAGAAATACTTCAGCAAAATTTATTGAAGATTGTATAAATAAATTATTAATAAAATATGAGCTATCTTCCTCTTCAATAGCAGGTTTAGCAACAGTTGATATAAAAAAAGATGAGAAAGCTTTAATCGATATTACAAATGCAAAAAATTGGCCAATTAAATTTTTTAATAATGAGGAACTGCACTCAGTCGATGTTCCTAATCCATCCAAGATAGTTTTTAAAGAGATAGGGACTTTTTCTGTAGCAGAAGCTGCAAGTCTTCTCGCTTGTGGCAATGAAGGAGGACATTTACTTATTGAAAAAAATATTTTCAAGCATAAAGATCCTTCGGGAAGAAATTTAGGCGCAGTTACAATAGCTATAGCCGAATCTAAACAACAATTTGCACCTGAGAGAGGGTGCGTACATGTTATTGGTAGTGGACCTGGTGATCTTTCATACTTAACTAGTGAATCTAAAGCAGCTTTATCTCAATGCTCAGTTTGGATTGGCTATAAGAGGTACTTAGATCTTCTCAATCCTTTAATGAGAGATGATCAAGTAAGAATTAACAGTGAATTGACCCAAGAGAAACAAAGATGCCTTGATTCAATAAGCTTGGCTCAGCAAGGAATAAAAGTTGCACTTATTTCTTCTGGTGATGCTGGTATATATGGTATGGCTGGATTATTAATAGAATTGATCCAAAAACTAGACTTTCAATTTAGACCTTCTTTTGCCATTCATCCTGGTATAAGTAGTTTGCAATTAGCTGCTTCGATAGCTGGAGCTCCTCTAATGAATGATTTCTGTGCAATAAGTTTGAGTGATAAATTAACTCCTTGGGAAACTATAAAGAAGAGAATAAATGGAGCTTTGGTTGGAGATTTTGTAGTTGTAATTTTCAATCCTCAATCCAATGAGAGAAATTGGCAATTAAAAACAACAATTGAAATGTTCTTAAAATATAGAGCAAAATCTACTCCTGTTTTAGTTGCAAGACAAGTTGGAAGAGATCAGCAAAAAAAGAGAATTTTTAATTTAGATAATATTCCTATACATGAAATAGATATGCTTTCAATAATAATTATTGGGAATTCAAGTACAAAATTAATTAATAATTGTTTAATTTCTCCAAGAGGCTATTTATAAAATATGTAATATCTTCAAAGGTTAATAATTAATATTTTTACTAACATTAATTTATAAGCAGAAATATTAAATAATGGTAAATAAAACAGAGAATTCATTAAAAAAACCAGAATGGTTAAGAGTTAAGGCACCACAAGTTCAAAGAATAGGAAATACGGCAGATTTACTGAGTGATTTAAAGCTTAATACCGTTTGTCAAGAAGCCAGTTGTCCCAATATTGGAGAATGTTTCTCAAGCGGAACGGCTACTTTCTTGATAATGGGACCAGGCTGTACAAGAGCTTGTCCTTATTGTGATATTGGTTTTGATAGGTCAAAACGAGCGTTAGATCCAACTGAGCCTCATCGCTTGGCAGAGGCAGTTTATCGAATGAAACTTAAGCATGTAGTTATTACTTCCGTAAATAGGGACGATTTGGATGATGGTGGTGCAATACAATTTTTTTCATGTGTTTCAGAAGTTAGGAAGAAATCACCTGAGACAACTATTGAATTATTAATTCCAGATTTATGCGGAAATTGGAATGCCTTGGAAAAGATATTAGAAATACAACCAGATGTGATTAATCATAATATTGAAACGGTTCCTTCTTTATATCGAAAAGTTAGACCTCAGGGTAATTATCATAGATCTCTTGAGTTATTAAAAAAAGTGCGAAAATTTAATTCTCGTATTTATACAAAATCTGGATTTATGCTCGGATTAGGAGAAAAAGATTCAGAGGTACTAAATCTTTTAATGGATTTAAGGAAAAATGATGTGGATATTGTGACTATTGGTCAATACTTATCTCCTGGTCCAAATCATCTTCCCGTACAAAGATTCGTCAGTCCATCGAAATTCAATTTTTTTAAATATTTTGGACAAAATGAACTCAATTTTTTACAAGTTGTAAGTTCTCCCCTTACTCGAAGTAGTTACCATGCAGAGGATATTCAGAAACTAATGAAACAATATCCAAGATGATTTAATTTTTTTATTGGACAATATTAATCCATTCATTTAGTTGCCAATTAACCATATTATTTTTAATCATGGGATCGTCTTTAATGATTTTTTCAGCCTCTTCAAAAGAATCACACTCAATAATTAAAAATCCTCCTGCACCAGGTAATTGATCCTTATCAACTAAAAAACCACTTTTAACATAGAAACCCTTATCTATTAATTTTTTGACCCATAGTTTATGTTCTTTTATAGTTTTACTTTTAAATTCGATTTCACTTGAAAATTGCCTTTTGATCGTTTCAGTTTTTACAAAATAAGGCATTAAATTTAAGAGCTTTTATCAATTAAGAGGATCTGTTCTTCACTTGGCGGAACAATCATTTTAAAAATTTGTTTTGAATAATCCCAATTATTCAATAATTTTGATGCTTTAAGGCTTCCAGTATGTTTTAAGTAATCTGAAATGATGTCTTTAACAATTTTTTCTTGATGAGAGTTATGTATCTTATGAATACTAACAATTTCTTTATTTACTTTCTTTTCTAACTGGTTTTTTTCGTCGAAAATAAAAGTAACTCCTCCTGTCATCCCTGCTCCAATATTTCTACCAGTTGGTCCAAGAATAACTATTTTTCCGCCTGTCATATATTCGCAACAATGATCTCCAGCTCCCTCTGTAACTGCTGTGGCACCGCTATTTCTAACAGCAAATCTTTCTCCAGATTTCCCCAAAGCATATAATTTTCCTCCTGTCGCCCCATATAAACATGTATTCCCAAGGATGACTTGATTAGAGGAATTAATATCAATCGTTTTTGGAACTACTGTGAGAATTCCTCCATTCATTCCTTTGCAGACATAATCATTTGCTTCTCCAACGAGTTTAATATGCATGCCTTTTAGTAAAAAAGCACCAAAACTTTGGCCAGCAGCGCCAGTAAATTTGATATTTAAAATTCCTTTAAAACCCTTATTCCCATGAAGCTCTGCTATCTCTCCTGATATTTTTGCACAGACGCTTCTATCTGTATTTATGATCATTAAATTTTTATCAATAGATTTATGATTTTTAATCGCTGAAATAAATGTGGGATCATTTAAAAGTTCATCTTCCAATACTGTTCCATTATTATGAGCATTTTTTGAATGTTTAATCCAAGATCTATCATCATTTTTGTCACTTATTTCTATCAGGGAACTCAAATCGATATTGTTTGTTTTTGGTAATGTAACCTCTCTTATCTTGAGAAATTCTTTATTCCCAATTAATTCTTCCATAGTAGTTACTCCAATAATACTCATTATTTGCCTTATTTCTTCAGCTATATATATGAAAAAATTAACCACATGTTCTGGGATTCCTTTGAATCTATTCCTTAACTCTTCTTTTTGAGTGGCCACACCAACAGGACATGTATTCTTATGACAAACACGAGCCATAATGCAACCTTCGGCGATCATTGCAACTGATCCAAATCCATATTCCTCAGCACCTAACAGTGCTGCTATAACAACATCCCAGCCTGTCTTTAAACCCCCATCAGCTCTCAGTAATACTCTTCCTCTGAGATTATTTTCCAAAAGTGATTTATGGACTTCTGCTAAACCTAATTCCCAAGGGAGACCAGCATGTTTTATTGAACTTAAGGGAGAGGCTCCAGTCCCTCCATCATGTCCTGAAATCTGTATTACATCTGCATTTGCTTTGCTTACTCCAGCCGCAACAGTTCCAATACCTATCTCTGAAACTAGCTTTACACTTACTTTAGCTTTAGGGTGAATTTGATGAAGATCATGAATCAATTGAGCTAAATCTTCAATTGAGTAAATATCATGATGGGGAGGAGGAGATATTAATGCAACTCCTGGTTTGCTATTTCTTAGCTTTGCAATGTAGGTATCAACTTTGGGTCCAGGAAGTTGTCCACCTTCACCAGGCTTAGCACCTTGAGCCATTTTTATTTCAAGCTGTTGTGCACTTCTTAAATATTCTGGAGTGACTCCAAATCTACCAGAAGCAATTTGCTTAATAGCTGAACAAGCAGTATCCCCATTTTCGAGCCCTTTAATAAATGGTAAGGTTGCAGATTTTGAGTGTTCATCAATATCAGTTAAAATATTAAATCGGGCAGGGTCCTCACCACCTTCCCCGCTATTACTCTTTCCTCCTATCCTATTCATTGCGATAGCAAGTACTTCATGAGCTTCTCTTGATAGAGCTCCTAAACTCATACCTCCAGTACAAAATCTTTTACAAATTGATTCGACGCTTTCTATCTTATTAAGAGAGATACTTTCTCTTGAAGAATCAATGGTGAGCAAATCTCTTAAAGCAGTTATAGGTCTATTTCTAATTAATTCTTGATATGTATTGAAATGATCATAACCTGGACCTTGTTTTAGAGCGGAATGCAAAATTTTTGACATTTCAGGATTATTGGAATGATATTCTCCATAATTCCTAAATTGAACAAAACCCAAAAATTCAAGCTTTTTGAGATCAATTTCTGGGTATGCTTTTGTATGTATTGAAATTGTCTCAATGGCTAATTCTCTTAGTGAAATTCCTGCAATCCTACTAGTTGTCCCATCAAAACCTTTTTTTATTAAATCGGAACCTAATCCTACTGCTTCAAAAATTTGAGCTCCATGGTAGCTTGCTAATAAAGAAATACCAATTTTAGATAAGATTTTTCTTAATCCATCTTCTAAAGCTTTTTTGATATTTTTTTGAACATCTTTTGCTGAGAATTTTTGTAATTTTCCACCATTGATAAGTTTGATTGTCTTGGGGTGTTTTAACCAGTGCCTACTAGATTCAAAGATAAGCCAAGGACAAATAGCACTAGCACCATATCCGATAAGACAAGCCATATGATGTGTGCTCCAACATTGACCAGTTTCTACAACTAAAGATGCTTTTAATCTTATTTCTTTTCTTAAAAGGTAATGATGAATTGCTCCCACAGCTAATAAAGGTGGTACGAAAGTTCTTTTTGGTGTAATGCCTTTATCTGAAATTATTAAAATAGAACAATTATTTTTAATAGCATTTTCACTTTCAATACAAATATCATTTAATCTTTTTTCAAGACTTTCAATCCCAGATTCAATATCAAATAAGGTTGATATTGTATAACAATTAATACCTTTATTTTGTATCTCTAAAAGCTCTCTTTCATTAAGTATGGGACTTTTAAGATGTATAGATGGTTTTATATCATTAAAACTAAAAGATGAACATCTCTCTCCAAGATGCATCTCAAGACTCATTACAAGTTTTTCTCTAAGCGGATCTATTGGAGGATTAGTTACTTGAGCAAATCTCTGCTTGAAATAGTCATATAATATATGAGGTTTTGAGGAGAGTACTGCTAGTGGTATATCATCTCCCATACAATAAGTTGGCTCTTTTGATAAAGAAGCCATTGAGTCAAGTATTAAATCATTATCTTCAGCTGAGAATCCATAAGCTGTTTGTTGTTGCAGAAGTTCTAAACCTTGCAATTCGCACGATTCTTTCCATTCATCATTTTGAATCTTTATAGATCGTTTTTTTAGAAGTTTTTTATACTCGTATCTAGTAGCTGCTGCAGACTTAACTTCCCAATTTCTTAATATGGTACCTTTCTGTAAATCAACAGCAAGCATTTGTCCAGGTCCTAATCTTCCCTTCTCAATTATTTTTGATTCATCTAGATTTACTACTCCTGTTTCTGAACC
>CACOCT010000038.1 GCA_902625845.1 uncultured Prochlorococcus sp.
AACCTTTTATCTCTAATTAGTGGTGCCTTCATTGGGGCAGCTGGCCTAGCATGGTGGCTAATTTCTGAAGCAGATAAAAGAAAAGAAACCAAAAAGCAAAGAGCAATGATGTATTCCTCAAGAATTCAAGACGGATCAGAAGCAATTGATTTAAATGAAAAAGTTAATACCGTTCAAGGTGAAAAACTAGAGGAAAAAGTTGAACAATTAAATTCTGCAATTGCTGATGTAAGAAGACAATTGGAGGAGTTAGGTCAATAATATAAAAGGTTATCAAAAATAATGAGTAAATTAAGATCATCTGCAATTACTCAAGGCATTCAAAGATCTCCTAATAGATCTATGTTAAGAGCTGTAGGATTTAGAGATGAAGACTTTATTAAGCCAATAATTGGAGTAGCAAATGGATATAGCACAATCACACCATGCAATATAGGTTTAAATAAATTATCAAAAAGAGCTGAGGATGCGATAAGAGCCTCAGGGGCCATGCCTCAAATGTTTGGAACGATAACAGTTAGTGATGGGATTTCAATGGGAACAAAAGGTATGCATTACTCATTAGTTTCTCGAGAAGTAATTGCTGACTCTATAGAGACTGCCTGTAACGCACAAAGTATGGATGGGGTTTGTGCTATTGGGGGTTGTGATAAAAATATGCCTGGAGCTATGCTTGCTATCGCAAGAATGAATATACCCTCAATTTTTATATATGGAGGCACTATTAAACCAGGTAAATTGGATGGGGAAGATTTAACAGTTGTGAGTGCGTTTGAGGCTGTTGGACAATTAACATCGGGAAAAATTAGTAAAAAGAGGTTAAATGATGTTGAGAAAAATTGTATTCCAGGAGCAGGAAGTTGCGGAGGTATGTTTACAGCAAACACAATGTCTGCTGTCATAGAAGTTTTAGGACTAAGTCTCCCTCATAGTTCTACAATGGCTGCCGAGGATTTTGAAAAAGAACTTAGTTCAGAAAAAAGTGCTAGAACTTTAGTAAAGGCAATTGAAAAAGATATTAGGCCGCTAGACTTAATGACAAGAAAAGCATTTGAGAATGCCATTGCAGTTATTATGGCAGTTGGAGGATCAACGAATGCTGTCCTTCATTTGCTCGCAATAGCTAAGACTGCAGGAGTTGAATTAAATATTGATGATTTTGAAAAGATCAGGCAAAAAGTACCAGTGATTTGCGATTTAAAACCAAGTGGTAAGTATGTTACCGTTGATCTTCACAATGCGGGAGGCATTCCTCAAGTGATGAAGATTCTTCTTAATGCAGGATTGATTCATGGTGAATGTAAAAACATTGAAGGCAAAACGATTACAGAATTATTAAAGGATATTCCTGATAAGCCCCCTAATAATCAAAAAGTAATTAGGACTATAGATAATCCTCTCTATAAAAAAGGTCATTTGGCAATACTAAAAGGAAATCTAGCTATAGAAGGAAGTGTTGCAAAAATAAGTGGTGTTAAAAATCCTGTTTTATCTGGCCCCGCACGAATTTTTGAAAGTGAAGAATCCTGTTTAGAATCCATACTTAAAAACAAAATCAAAGCTGGAGATGTAGTTGTTATTAGGAATGAAGGACCAGTAGGTGGTCCTGGAATGAGAGAAATGTTAGCTCCAACATCAGCCATTGTTGGCCAGGGATTAGGAGAAAAGGTTGCTTTAATTACAGATGGAAGATTTAGTGGTGGAACATATGGGTTAGTAGTTGGCCATATAGCACCAGAGGCGGCAGTCGGAGGGAATATTGCACTAATTGAAGAGGGCGATATTATTACTGTTGATGCATTAAATCAAATAATAGAGGTTTCCTTAACTGAGCAAGAATTAGAATTTAGAAGAAAAAGTTGGGAAAAACCTCTTCCAAAACATGAAAAGGGTGTACTTGCTAAATACGCAAGAATTGTAAGCACTTCAAGCTTGGGTGCCGTAACTGATTTGGAAAAATAATATTTTTAATTTATAAATTTTTTTATTCTTGTCGCTAGATTTTCTATCCTGAAATTGTAATTAGGTGGTTCACATTTTTTCCCTGATTTACTATCCATCCACAAATTTTTATTACCGCTCCATAAAATCGGCTCATTTGGATAATTTAATTTTGAGACTAGTAAAACTAGTTCATTTTTAGAATTAAATATTTCTATTTCCATGTCTTCTCTCTCTATTCTGTTACCTTCAGAATCCCTGCATAAAACATTTAAAGTAATATCTAAATCATCATCTTTAGAGATATCGCATTCACCTGATATTGTTACTACTGAGTGAATGTAAGGCTTATTTATAATATTCGCTGACTTTGCAACAATTATTTCTAAATTATCTGATGAATTTTTAAAAAACACTAATCGACTTTAATAAAATTTTTATGTTGCCAGGTTTAAAATTATCATTTAATTTTCCTTCATCTCCAAATTTAGAATGTAATAATTGTAGACGCTTTATTTTTGAAGGTTTGAATTTAAATGGGAAGCTTACTTTATTAGCCCTAATTGAGGGGGTTAAATCATTAAATGAGATTTTTACTGTAGTAATCCCAAATTTATTTGTAGGGAAAGTTTTTATCCATCGTAAACCCCCAGGAATAAATTCAGTCAATCCAAGAAAATCATCTTGGCAAGCCACAGCAAATTTAAATTTTCTTCCTTCTCCAGATATATTGATCTCAAAAGTATCAAATTCAGATAAATTTAAAGGTGGCTGATATGTAGATGAGCGGCAACTTACAAATCCACCTCCTTTTTCAACTATGTTACCTTTAAAAAGTAATCCAGCATTTGTATTCTCACAAATAGCAACACTTTTGCCTCCCATAATTGTGTCATTTAATGATTTCCAATCTTGAAAACCATCTTTTTCAAATAAGACTTTTTTCTTAGGCATTATTTATTTAAAACTAACTATAAAAATATTAACTAAATTGCTAATTCATTTGATGCATCTGAGTCGCAAAAAATAAGAATTTTTGAACTAGAGTTTATATATTTTGCTGGCGTTCTTCTCGAAGATTCATTCTTATCTATTAACCTCCTTAAAGCTAAATTTTTTGATGCACCAGTAACTAAAAAAGCTATTTCTGAAGAAGCAGAAATTATTTTAGGCGTAAGAGATATCCTTTTTAAATCTTTACCAAAACTAGTTATTATAAGATCATCATTATTAAAATCTTTATAAGGGAATAAAGATGCAGTGTGACCATCATCACCAAGTCCAAGTAAGGTAAAATCAAATATGGGAGGATTACCAACAAGCTTTTCTTTTAGTGTCTTTAGATATTGTTGCTTTGCTAAATCATCATTTAAGTCTTTATTCTTAAAAACATCGCAAAAAAATGCTTTTGAAGCATAATTCTTGAGAAGAGAATTTTTAAGCATATTTGTATTACTTTCATCTGAGAGAGGATCAACACATCTTTCATCACCTAAAAAAATATCAACATCTTGCCAAGGTAAATCAAAATTTGATAATTCTTCATAAATCGCTCTTGGCGTTGATCCTCCACAGACACATAACTTAAAACGATCATTAACATTTAATGAGATCTTAATTTTATTTGAAATATATTCTGTTACGTAGGAAGTAAGTTTAAATTTATTTTCAAAAATAAAAAATCTATATTTGTCTATATTTTTTTCTATCATTTTAACCATTCAGTGTGAAAAGTACCATCCTTATCAACCCTTTCATAGGTGTGCGAGCCAAAACAATCTCTCATCGCTTGAACTAAATTTTGTGGCAATCTACTTGTTCTATAACTATTGAAATAATCTAAAGTGCTAGACATGCATGGCAATGGTATTCCAGATTTATTAGCAGAGGCAACAACAAATGAAAGATTATTGATTTTTGCTGATATTTGACTATTAAACCAACTATCAAATATAAGATTTTTTAAATTTGGATTAATTTTATAAGCATCTTGAATTCTTTTTAAAAGTTTTGATCTAATAATGCAACCACCTTTCCATATTTGAGCAATTGATTGCATGTCTAAATCATATTTATATACATTTGAAGCCTCTCTAAGGATATCCATACCTTGCGCATAACTAGCAATAGTAGATAAAACAACTGCATCGAATAAAGGCTTCATACCATTTGATAAGTTTCCTAGATCAAAAGAATTGAATTCTCCTAAGGGATTAATACTCTCATAATCTTCTCTCTGTTCCTTAAGAGAACTCATAACTCTTGCATTTAAAGAAGCATATATTGTTGGAACAGACACTCCGAGTTCTAGAGCACTTACCACTGTCCATAGTCCAGTTCCTTTTTGACCAGCCTTATCTAATATCTTTTCAACAACATAGTCTCCATTTAATTCATCCTTAGCTTTTAAACATATTTCTGTTATTTCTACCAAATATGAGGATAATTCTTCCGTTTGGTTCCATAAATCAAAAACTTTTGACATCTCTAAGCAATTCATCTTAGAAATTCTTTTCATTAAGTCATAAGCTTCTGCAAGTATTTGTTCTATTCCATATTCAATACCATTATGAACAGTTTTAACAAAATGTCCCGCCCCTCCAGGTCCTACATATGCCACACAAGGTCCATCTTCAACTTTAGCGGCCATTTTAGTAAGTAAACTTTCGATAGCATCGTATGAGGATTTGGTACCCCCAGGCATCATACTAGGTCCTTCAAGGGCTCCCTTGGATCCTCCTGAGACTCCCATACCAATGTACCCAAAGCTTTTACTTTCAAGCTGTTTTACTCTTCTTTCTGTATCTTGAAATTGTGAATTGCCACCATCTATCAATAAATCACCTTCCTCTAGATATTCTGAAATATTTTCAATAACAGCATCCGTAGCGGATCCTGCTTTTACCATCATTAAAATTCTTCTTGGTCTCTCAAGTTTATCAACAAATTCCTGTATTGTTTTAGCTCCATCTATACTTTTGCCATGGCCTCTACCATTGAGAAAGTCTTCAGTTTTTGAATAGGTCCTATTGAATACAACACTTGAGAAGCCATTCCTTTCGGCATTAAGAACTAAATTTTCTCCCATTACTCCAAGACCTATTAAACCAAAATGTGCCTTGGACATAAAAATAAATTAACTCAATAAATATATTTTTACTTCAACTAAAAAAAATTGCTTTAAAAAGAGGACTTTTGTCAGCAATAAGTGATGTAAAAAATATTTTAGATAATAGTGCCATCTGTAATTGTGGTATTTTTCACAACAACCACGATTCCATTTCTTATGTAAAAACCTTCATCGGGTCGGTCAGCCTCTTCAACTCTATCTTTATTAACAATGACGACGTTATTTCCAATACGTGTATTTTTATCTAAAATGGCTCTCTTAACAGTTGAGCCTTCTCCAACACCAAGGGGGATTCCTCCGCCGTTTCTTAATTCAATTCTTTCCTCTGAGGATTCAAAGAAATCAGAACCCATTACTAATGTATCTTCTAGGACAGCATCACTTTCAATACGACTTCTTACTCCTAAAACACAATGTAAGATACTACATGATTTGAGGATAGTACCTTCACAAACAATTGAGTCTGTAATCTGAGCATCTACTAATTTGGATGGAGGGAGATATCTTGGTCTTGTATAAATTGGAAATTTCTCATCATAAAAACTAAATGGAGGTTTAGGTTGCTTTGTTAATGCAAGATTCGATTCAAAAAAGGCTCCTATTGTTCCTATATCTTCCCAATAATCATTGAATACGTAACTTTTTAAGCTATCTCCTCTATTTAATGCTTCTGGAATAATATCCTTTCCAAAATCGGTGTAGTCTGGGAATTTATTCAATAAATCAAATAATGTGTCTCGACTAAAAACATAGATACCCATAGAAGCGAGATATGGCTTTTCCTGAGATGCTTCTTTTGTTAATCCAAGTTTTGAAGTATCAACAGCCATTACTTTTAGTTTTTCTCCTGTAGGTTTCTCACTAAATTCTTTTATATTACCTTGATCATCTGTCCTCATTAAACCAAAGCCCTCAGCTTGACTTTGATCTACAGGCAAAGCAGCTACAGTTAAATCTGCACCACTTGTTCTGTGATAATTTACAAATAAGCTGTAGTCCATTCTATATAATTGATCTCCTGATAAGATCAAATATTCATCTACGTCCCATTCCTGAAATAACCATTGATATTTTCTTACAGCATCAGCAGTTCCTTCAAACCATTTAGGACTATCAGGAGTTTGTTGAGCAGCTAAAACCTCAACAAATCCTTGACCGAAAGGTGCACTTAGATTA
>CACOCT010000039.1 GCA_902625845.1 uncultured Prochlorococcus sp.
TTGTTTATTCAGTGGTAGGTTTTGAAGTCAATATAAAAGTATTTTATAAAGGCCATATTAATCTCCAAGCATTTATTAGATGTTTCACAATTAAAAAATTTAGTTATTTTCAGCTAAAACAGAACTTAAGAAAAGAGTTTAAATTTACACCGATAAGGTTTTGCAGATTTTTAAAATAAAATTATTAGTTACTAAAAATTTTTAATCAAGTTTCCTTATAACCTTTTGGATTTAGCTTCTTCCAGTTCCAACCGTCTCTGCACATATCTTCAATACTTCGAAAATAATTGATATTCATTTTAGACATTAATAAAGAATTATCTGCTACAACATATGAAGCATCTCCAACTCTTCTTTTATCAAAAACAAATGGGATTTTTACATTATTTACTCTCTCAAAAGTTTTAACCAAATCAAGAACTGATGTTCCTATGCCAGTTCCCACATTTAAATTTAGATATTCCGATTCGCTATTCATTAAAAGCTCTAAAACCTTAACATGACACAAAGCTAAATCCATTACATGAATATAGTCTCTTACTGGCGTTCCATCAGGAGTTGGCCAATCATTACCATAAATCTTTAATTCCTTTTGAATTCCTAATGCAGTATTTGCAATTAAAGGGAAAATATTATTTGGAGTATCTTTAGGATCTTCACCAAGTAAACCAGAAGAATGAGCTCCAATAGGATTAAAATATCGGAGAGAAGCCAATTTCCAATTTTTAACTGAAGATTTAAACAAATCTTTTAGAAGTATTTCAATAGTATATTTTGTATTCCCGTACGGATTAATAGGTCCTAATTTTGATATTTCCTTTAATTTTAAATTATCCATAGGTTGATAAACAGTAGCACTACTGCTAAAAACTAGATTTTTACAATTAAAGTCGTCCATTATTTCTACCAAATTCAAAGTTCCTATAACATTATTACGCCAATAAGAAAGTGGTTTAATAATTGATTCTGCTACAGCTTTAAAACCAGCAAAATGAATAACACCATCTATTTGCCTATTTTGTTTGGTTATCTCTTTAAATACATCTGTAACAAAATCCCTATCACATAAATTACCAATAAAAACTTCTAAATTTAGATTATGGTTTTTATCAATAGATTTGCATGTTTCTTTAATTTTATCTATTACTTTCTTAGAACTATTATCAAACGAATCAATAATAACTACCCTAAAGTTTCTTTCTAACAAATTAAGACAAGTATGACTGCCAATAAACCCAGCGCCTCCAGTAACTAAAATATTTTTCATAAGTCTTATTTATTTAATTGGGTCTCAATATCTATCAAAATTAATAATAAATTCATTATTTGATATTATAATAAATGAACTTAAAATAAATAAATAAATAAATAAGAAATTGATGAAATACAAAATTAAATCCATATGTTGTATTGGTGCAGGATATGTAGGAGGTCCAACTATGGCAGTCATTGCAGATAAATGTCCGAATGTTGTTGTCGAAGTAGTTGATGTAAATAAAGAACGGATTGATGATTGGAATAATGAAAATTTTGATAAATTACCAGTCTATGAGCCAGGACTCTCAGAGATAATAAAAAGATGCAGAAATAGAAACTTATTTTTCTCAACTCTCATAGAAGACAAAATTAGAAATGCTGATATGGTTTTTATTTCTGTTAATACACCCACAAAAACGAAGGGAGTTGGTGCCGGTAAAGCTAGTGATTTAAAATGGGTAGAGGCATGTGCAAGACAGGTCGCTAAGTTTGCAAAAGGTCATACTATTGTCGTAGAGAAAAGCACCCTCCCCGTTAGAACTGCTGAAGTAATAAAATCTATACTTGAGTCATCTGAAAAAAATTCTTTAACAGAGAGTAATGATTCTTCGTTCGATGTCCTATCAAATCCTGAATTTTTATCTGAAGGTACGGCAATTAATGATCTTGTAAACCCTGACAGGATTTTAATTGGTGGTGAGAAGGAAGATGCTATTGAAGCATTATGCGATGTTTATAGAAATTGGGTATCAGAGGAAAAAATTCTTAAGACCAATGTATGGAGTAGTGAATTAGCGAAATTAACTGCAAACGCCTTTTTAGCCCAAAGAATTAGTTCAATAAATTCAATTAGTGCATTGTGCGAAGAAACTGGAGCTGATGTAAGAGAAGTTTCTAGAGCTATTGGTTCAGACAGCAGAATAGGTTCAAAATTTCTTCAATCAGGTCCAGGTTTTGGAGGGAGCTGCTTCAAAAAAGATATTTTAAACTTAGTTTATCTTTCAGAATTCTTTGGATTACCTGAAGTAGCTACGTTCTGGGAAGGTGTAGTTAAGTTAAATAATTGGCATCAAAAAAGAATCTCAAAATTAGTGGTAAAAAAACTTTTTGGAACCGTAGCAAATAAAAAAATTACAATCTTAGGTTTTGCTTTTAAAGCAAATACAAACGATACTAGGGAGTCCTCAGCAATACCTATTTGCAAAGACTTAATTGAAGAGGGAGCTATATTAAAAATTCATGACCCAAAAGTAGATCCAAATCAGATATCAAGGGATCTTGGCAAA
Source organism: uncultured Prochlorococcus sp. (assembly GCA_902625845.1). GTDB lineage: Bacteria > Cyanobacteriota > Cyanobacteriia > PCC-6307 > Cyanobiaceae > Prochlorococcus_A. Next base: position 2,544 of record CACOCT010000039.1, read on the forward strand.
GAACAAAAAAAAGAAAAAGATCTTGCTAAGGAAGGTGATTGGATTTTTGAAAAAAATATTAAATCTGCATGCCTTGATAGTGATGCGCTTATTATTCTTACTGAATGGAGTGATTATTCACAAATAGACTGGATAGAGATTGAAAATGTAATGCGGAAACCTTCTTGGATATTTGATTCTAGATCGGTAATTGATCCAAAAGATTTTGTAAAATCTAATTTAAATGTATGGAGAGTTGGAGATGGATCAATCTTATAAAATTTATAAACTAATTTAAAATTAATTACTAAAGAATCTATAAATATCTATATTGATTAATTTCAAAATAAATATAAAAATATTTCTTATATCCGAAAAAAATAAAATTATTTAAAATATTAGTTATTGAAAGGATTAAATATTAATTCAAAATTTACATTAGTAATAGAAATCTAAAAACCATTTTGCGAATTTCTTAAGACCAATTTCAATTGGCGTTTTAGGGTAATATTGAATCCAATTTTGCAAAAGTTGAGTATCAGCTTCTGTAGCAATTACATCTCCTGGTTGAAGTGGTTTCATGATTTTTATTGCTTTGCTATTTAATTCATTTTCCAATATTTCAATAAACTTTAAAAGTTCAATTGATTCACTATTTCCAATATTAAATACCCTATGAGGCGCAAAAGATGTCGATTGATTTGGATTTAAATAATCAAATTTTTCATCAGGAGTAGCTGGCTTATAACAACACCTATAAATACCTTCAACAATATCATCAACATAAGTGAAATCCCTTTTCATTTTCCCAAAATTAAATACATTTATTGGTTCCTTATTAATAATTGCTTTTGCAAAGATTATTGGCGCCATATCAGGTCTCCCCCAGGGTCCATAGACCGTAAAAAAACGTAATCCTGTAATAGGTATATCATAGAGATAACTATAACAATGTGCCATTAGCTCATTTGACTTCTTCGTGGCTGCATAGAGACTAATTGGATGATTCACAGAACTAATTTCTTTATAAGGTAATTCTTTATTTCCTCCATATACTGAACTACTTGATGCATAAATTAAATTTTCAACTTTATGGTTTCTACAAGCTTCAAGAATATTAGCAAAACCGACAAGATTACTTTGAATATATGATTTTGGATTGTCCAATGAATACCTAACACCTGCTTGAGCCGCAAGATTAATAACAACTTTAGGTTTATTTGTTAAGAAAACTTTCTCAATATTTTCTTCATCTTCTAAAGAAACCTTATAAAATTTCCAAATTTTTTTTTCATAATTTGCCACTTTATTTATATTTTCTAATCTTTTATTTTTTAAATTTTTATCATAATAAGAATTAATATTATCTATCCCCACAACAGATATTTTTTCTTTAATTAGTTTAATAGCTAAAGCAGATCCTATAAAACCAGCGGCCCCTGTAATTAGTACTGGTGATATTTCTTGATTCATTAAGATATTTATTAATTTTGATTTTTATTATGGATATGAAATGACATAAAGTTCGTTAAATAATAATTTGGTAATTAGTAAAAAAATGTTTTTGGAAAGTTGTTGATAATAAAAAAGGCATTTTATTTATTTAAAATTTTAAAAGTTTTTTTAAAAAATCTTTTCATGAAGGATTCCTTCCCTTCATTAATCTGTTCATCATCATCTGCTGCATAATAAGAAGAATAATAATTATCATAACCTTTATTCATTGTACCTTTTACCTTGTCATTTACTTCGTTAACGATAATTCCCACTAATGATGCATTTGGATTTGAATTAATAAGTCTAATAGCCTCTTTTGATAAGGCTCTTGGAACATTTTCTAAAGAACAAATTAATGCAATTCCATCTATATTCTTAAATGCATATAAAGCATCTGCCATCCCCACAACTGGTGGTATGTCAAGAACAATCAAATCAAACATATTTGAATCTTTAATTGAATTTAACAAATTTGTCATCGCATCAGAAGATAATAAACGTACTGAATCAGGAGGGATTGGACCTGAAGTAATTACAGAAAGATTATTTTGATTTTCAACTTTATTAATGACATCTTTCCAGTTTAAATTTTTATCAGTCAAAAGATTAGATAGACCAACAATATTTTCCAAATCAAATAAATTTTGCATAGTAGGTTTTCTAAGATCAGAATCAATTATCAAAACATTCTTACCAAGTTGAGTTGCACTATCAGCTAACATTGCATTTAAAAAGGATTTACCTTCACTACTTATTGAACTGGTGATTGTAATTACTTTGAACTCTTCTGCAACGTTAGAAAGATTATATGAAAAGTACAAATTACGAATAGATTCCTTAAATAAGAAATCGCTATATTGACCATTTTTAAGATTTTTAGGTAAATTGTCTAATTTAGTTTTTTCATTAATTGAATCTTTGGAAGATCTAAGTTCTGCGAATCTTGGGGAATATGGAATTTTAGCTAAAATTGGAATATTAAACTCTTTTTCAACATCACTAATGGAATGGAATACATTGTCAATTCTGTCACGAATAAAAATAATAACAATTCCTAAAAATAAACTAATTGCGAAACCATTTCTTAAATTATCAAAAATTGAGGGGTATATTACATTCGGATTCATGTATGGTGTAGATATGATCTTGAAAGGAATATTTTCTCTAGCCAAATCAAGCTCTAGTTGCTGCTTTGTGACTATATATTTTTCATATATATTTTCTGCTAACTGTAATTTCTTTTCATAATTTTCATACTTTTTAATTAATTCAGGTTGATTCTTAAAACTTCTTAAAAAAGTATTTCTCTCTTCTATTAGATTTTTCATAATAATAGAATCTGGCTGAAATTTATTTTTTGCTATTGATATCTTTTGCTCGATTTCGAATAGTCTGGTTTTTAAACCTTCACTCTCGAGTATCGGAGTGATAAAATTGTTTTCTTCTCTAAGGTCAACAAGATCATCTTGAATTTTAAGAACTTCAGCTTCTAGTTCGGGTAATAATTTTTTAATAAAATCTAAACCAGATTTAATTTTTTGTTGTTTTTGTTCTAAAGATACTTTTTCAAATCTTTCTGATAAGAAATTTAATTTATCTTGACCTCTGTCTAATTTACTTTCAGTAATAGTTGTAGTTAAAGCAGAAGTTGATCTGTTAAAGCCCCCAGCTTCAATTTTTATGGAATTTCTTAATTGATCATTAGAAATCTGAAATTTATCTGATACTGGTTTTAATGTTTGATCACTCAGTAATAATTCGATTACACTTGAAGTATTATTATTTTCCTGATTCCCCAACAAAGAGTAATCTGTAACTGGAGTAATTGAACCTGAGTTACTAATAGGATCATTTATTAGCATTTTAAAATCACCCTTATATAAAGGCTTATATTTTCTTTCATAAAAAGTTTGCAAAGTAAAAAAAGTAAAGAATAATATTGAAGAGATAACAAATAAATACTTACGTCTAAGAAATATATCAATTAGTGATGATAAGTCTATATTGACATCTTCATTTGAGTCTTTAAAAAATTTAT
>CACOCT010000040.1 GCA_902625845.1 uncultured Prochlorococcus sp.
GTTCTAAATTCATACTGCTTGTCTTAATCCTTTCAGTATTTTTATTAGATAAACTTATAATTTTTTCAGGAATTAATGAATCTGTCCAAAATATGACTTCCGCAGATTTTATTTCTTTCATTGCTTTTATAGTAAGTAAGTCTGGATCTCCAGGGCCAACTCCAATAAATGATATTTTTCGTTCCATATTCTAATTGGCTTTATTAAATTTAAACTTTAAAAAATATAACCAAATTAGTCCAGAAGAAAATAAAAATATACTTACAAATTGTGCTATTCTCAAACCTCCTTCACAAGATGGTGGATAACCTCCTAGGCATAATGAATCAATACGTAAACCCTCAATCCAAAATCTCCCAAAACTATAGGTTATTAAATATAGACAAGTTATTAATCCTGGTAAGATGGAATTATCTTTATTTTGTTTATTAAATATATAAATCAATAGTATAAAAATTATTAAATTCCATAATGATTCGTATAAAAATGTTGGATGAAAAAATTGAGAGTTTGCAAAAATAATAGGTCTATTGCTTAAAGGGATAAATACTTTCCAAGGCAAATTGGTGGGGATCCCAAAAGCTTCATTATTAAAAAAATTACCCCATCTGCCAATTGCTTGACCAAGAATAACTGATGGCATTAATAAATCAATAAATATTTTTAATGGAATTTTTTTTGATTTACAAAATAAATAAATTGATAAGAACCCTCCTAATAAAGCTCCATGTATTGCTATTCCCCCTTCCCAAATTGCTAAGAATGAAGGGATATTAAAATAAATATTGAATATTTTTATAGGAGTAAAGAAATTATCGCCAGTAAATTGTCGATACTCAAAAATTACATAATAAGTCCTTGCTCCAATAATTGAACTTAATACTAGCGAAGGTAACATTTCACTAACCAAATGTGGATCAATCCCTCTAGATCTTGCAAGTCTTTTGGATAAATTAAGGCCTAAAAGAATTGATAGTGCAATTAATAATCCATACCATTTAATACTAAAGAATCCTAAATTTACTAATTGTGATCCTGGAGATCTTAAAAAAGCAGGATAAAAATACATTATTTAAAGTTTAATTTAGATGCCCTCAGCAGCTTGTACCTTTTCAACCTGCTTCTTTTTAAGAACTAATAATATTTGCGTTAAACCTACACCAATAAAGAATGCTATTAGACCAATAATTCTTATGGGACTTTGTAATACAACTTCTTTATCTAATTGTCCAAAACCTCCAACATTTGGATCAGAAGTAAGTGCATCACCTGATTTGATTTCATCATTCTCACTCACTATGATTTGGGAACCTATTGGTAAAACTTCAGTAGAGATATCACCGTTTTCATCTTTAATATTTATTTGAAGAGTACCATCTTCATTAGTATTTATTTTACTTATGATTCCAGTGTGACTTGAAGTAAAAAGTGCATTATTACTTTTATCGCCATTAGGGTAGACCTGTCCCCTTCCTCTATTAGCTCCAACATGTATTGAATATTTGCCATAATGATATTCTTTATTTATGGATGGATTTGGTGAGAGAACAGGAAATATAATTTCTTTATTAGAATCGCCTGGTAATGGACCAACAATAATAATATTTTCCTTCTCATCACTGTAATTTGAAAAATATACTCCTTCTGTTTCCTCTTTAATTTCTTCTGTCCACCTTTCTTGGGGGGCTAATTTAAATCCTTCTGGAAGCATTACAACTGCTCCAACTTGTAATGGCACATCTGACCCATCAGCACCTACCTCTTTTAAATCATTTTTATATGGAATTTTAACTACAGCTTTAAATACACTATCTGCTCCTACTGATTGAGGAACTTCTGCAATAGTAGGCATTTGTGCAAGATGACAATTCGCACATACAATTTTGCCGGTAGCTTCTCTTGGAGACTCATAATTTTGTTGTGCCCAAAATGGGTATGCGTTTAATGGTGCTGAATTAAAAAATATATTGAACATTAGGAAGACAAAACAGAGGTAAGAAATGATTTTTTTCATGATAGTTTTTTTTTAGGTTTTTCATTATTTTTAAGCCCACCAAGGGTTTTCATTTGTCCTGAAATCTGTTTCATTCCATTGTTTTACAAGAACAGCTTCATCTTCGATATCTACATGAGCCAAAGCAAGAGATAAAGGAGCTGGACCTCTAACAACCTTTCCATTCGTGTCATATTGACTTCCATGACATGGACAAATAAATTTATTAGCTCCACTATCCCAAGGAACTACGCAACCCAAATGTGTACAAATTGCATTCAAACCAAAATTACTTATCTCACCATCATTTTGAACTATTATATATGTGGGATCACCTTTGAGACCTTGAACTAAGCTTCTATCTCCAGGCTGATGATCAGCTAACCAACCAGTTTTGGTTATTGGATTACCTAACTCGTCTTTAGCAGAGGTACCTCCTCCACTTCCACCAGCCCTTAAAGGCATAAAGTAATTAGCAACTGGATATAAAGCTCCTAGAGCGACTCCAGTTGCAGTACCAAATGTTAGAAGATTCATAAATTGCCTTCGCCCCATTGAAGGGACATCATTGGAACTTAGTTGAGTCATTCGATACTCTGGACTGTTATTTATTAGCTATTATGATCTACTTTGCAAAAAATTTCTTCATAATAAGTATTACTTTTAATATTTTGAGAATTAAGTTTACTTTTGAACATCTTTAGAAATTTATGAAACCATTGGGAATTGATGAAATAATTTATTATTTAGATAACAGGTGGGGTAGGAAATATGATTTTAGACTTTTTAAAAGGAAAGATTATTTATATTTTCAAATGATGTGGAAATATTTAGAGCAAGAGTCGTTCCCTCTTTCAGAATCTCAATATAAAGAATCATTGGCTGAAAAAATTGAGATTCTTAATAGAGGCGGATACTCAGATTTAGTAAGGGAATGGCTAAGAACTGTAAATTCTAAACCTAGACTTGGTAGGGCAGTAAGCCTTCAATTAAAAATTAATGAAAAGATGAAAGAGTTTTTGATTTAAAAGTTTCTGATAAAAATGTAAGACCAGCCCCAATGAAATACAACAAGACTATAGATAATGACAAAAGTGACATCGTTAATGGATCAGTAGAGGGAGTTATAACAGCTGACAAAATTGCTGAAGAAATTACCACAATTCTCCAATTAGAAATCATTTTTTCTGTAGAAATTATACCTAGAGATCCTAGGATAAATTGTAAAACTGGTAATTGAAAAGCTAATGCAGTACTTGTCATTAATAATAAAATAAAATCAAAATATCTCTCAATAGACCATAAAGGTTCAACAATCTCAGCACCAAATCTTACGAAAAAAACTTATGGCAGCCGGTACTAGTATCCACCATGAGAATATCAATCCAATTAAAAATAAAAAACCAGAACCTATGAAGGCTGGCAAGAGAAGGCTTTTTTCTTTACTTGTTAATCCAGGGGAAATAAATAAGATTATTTGATAAAAAATATAAGGCAATGACACAATCAATCCACTATATCCAGCAACTTTAATTGCAACAAATAAAAATTCACCTGGCGCAAGCTGTAATAAACGAATATCTTTAGCAGGAATTTCTAGAAATCTGATAAGTGGCTTGATAACGAGCAAGCTAACAAAAATACAAATTAAAACTAAATATATTGAATTAAGAATTCTTCTACGTAATTCCTCTAAATGATCGCTAAAAGACATTGATCCAATTTCATTTTCACTTTTTCTTATCTTTTTCTCAACATTATTCATATTGTTTTGTAAGTCTGATCTGATTTCGTAAAAATAAATAGATCAAGCATTATTTGTTGTATTTCGGATTTGTTGGATCAGGTAATAGAAAAGGGGGACAATCATTCAAGGTGGATTCACCATATGTTTCATATTCTCTATAACCTCCCATTTTCCCATTGGTTTTCATTAGAGCACTTACAAAAGCAAGTAATAGAAATACCGTGGGCGCTCCAATTATTAATGCTGCTCCAAACAAATATCCAACCAGGAATTCAGGAATACTATGGTTACCTAAAAATTCATGAGTCCCTAAAAGAAAATCAACCATAATGTAAATATTTTTATTAATTATATATCATATTTATTTTTGAGTATTTTTTTTAATATATTCTTTGCCTCTTGTTGGATTTCCCCAGATTACTTCACTATTTTTGAATGAAACGCATCCTAAACCTCCATTTTTAATTTTTTGTAAGTCTTTAATTTTTACCAATGCAATTGGTACCTTGATGTTACCTTTCGCTTTACAAAAAAACGCTGCTATATCAGCTGAGATTTGAATGTCTGATTCTGTTGGAGTTTTAGTCGATGCTTTTAAAATCACATGACTACCTGGGGTTTCCTGTGCGTGAAACCATAAATCTTGTTTCTTCGAGAATTTAAAGCTTATTAAATCATTTTGCCTCATATTTCTGCCTACTTGTATAACTATTCCTTCAGGGGAATTTATTTCTATTGGATTAGAATCTTTATTGCTAGGTTTGAGTTTTATTTTATTTATTTTATTTGTATTTATATTGAATTCATTACATAGATCTTCTTTTAATTCATTTAATAAATCTATCTTAATTTTTAAAGTTCCAATATTAATAGAATTTAGATTTTCCAGCATTACACTAAATTCATCAAGCCTGATGAGCTTTTCTGAATAGATAGAAAGCCTATCACATATAAGCTTTTTAGATCTTTTAAGTTTTTTTGATTTCTTGTATAAATTTTGTGCTTTAATTACGTCTTCTTTATTTATTTGAAAGTTTAGAAAAATATTATCTGCCTTTTGTTTATACTCTTCATGATTTTCAGAGTTTATAAGAAGTTTGTTTTGAATGTTTAAATTCTTTTTTTCAATATTAATTTGTTTATAAATTAGTGAGTCAATTTTTTTAACTAGTTGATCTATCTTTTTGAGTTTTAAAAAATGATCATAATAATAACTTAATTCTTTTGATAAATTAATCGCATTATTCGGTTTAATATCTGAAAACCAAACACTATAAAAATAATTATCGAAAGATGTATAACTAAAATGGTTATTTACAAAGCAATTAATCCATTTTTTCCAAATCACAAAGATTTCTTTTAAATATTTATCATCAATTAAAGTTATATTTTTATTCATCAAATCATATTTCTTTAAATTTGATAAATGCTCGATTTGTTTTATTAAAATAGGGCTAACTCCTTGATATGTGTTTAAAAGTGAATTTTTAAGATCTTCAGGAAATGATGATAAATTTTCTTTCCATTTTTCGAAAGTCTCATACTCATTTGGCTCCTTTTTGAAATTATTAGGAGGAGGAGAATAATAATTTCCAGTTGAAATTTTTCTGAAACTTGATTGAGATGACTTAATTTGTTTTCCTAAAGCTATTATTTTTTGATTCCTATCTAAGTAGAAAATATTACTGTGTTTGCCCATTAATTCAAATATTAAAAACTTACTTATCTCATCTCCGGGCTTTTTTGCAAACTCTAGTTGAATAACTCTTTCAAATTTATCTTGTTTAATAGAGACTAAAGCCATATATTTAAGTCCGCAACTAAGTTGTCTTGCAAGAGTGCTTGCATTACCCTTCTTCTCAGGTCTATCAATTTTTATTATTCTTGCACAATCCCCTTGCCAGCAAACTTCAATCCAATTAATATTATTTACTCCTCTAAAACCAATTTGTATTGTGCTTGGTTCAGGTTGTTGTGCAGTTTCAAATTTGGAGGGTAAAATTTCATTTGTTAGATTATGCAATACAGCTTTAATGGACGTTATGTCCATTGTTTGAGGAACACCTTTAATCATTATTTATCTTC
>CACOCT010000041.1 GCA_902625845.1 uncultured Prochlorococcus sp.
CATTCTCTAATTGTCTTATTAACCTAGTCACAAGATTTTGAAATTCAGGTTGGCAACCTTTAAATGCTGCTTTATGTCTAATAGGTTCATTTCTTGTGCGTAGATCTGTAAGCATTAGAGTTAAAGCATCTATTTTAGGATTTAATTTCATTTTATTTCTTATATTACATGAATTAGATAATTTGCATAGCTTCATTGAAGGATACTTTTTTATTATCTATTGAACTAGTAATTTCAATGGTTTTATTGATAGAAGAATTTTCTTTTAGCGAATCGATACAGCATTTTGCAACTAATCTTCTTGGAATTGATCCTTTCTCCTGCGTATCTAACTTAGAATAATATATTTTCTCATTAATATAATCTTCTGTTTCTTTTAAACCTCCAGGCCTTATGATTGTCCAATCAAATATATTTGTTTTTAATAAATTTTCACCTATTTTTTTCCATAAAAGTATTAAACCAAAAAGATTTAAAGGATGAATTAATTTTCCTGTACATAAAGAACTAACTAAGATAACTCTTTTAAGACCGACTCTTTTACAACTTTGTAACTGTCTATATACGCCTAAGGCGTCTACTCTCGCAGGTCCTGTTAAATCTATTGATGCTCTGGCACCTGTGGCAATAATTAGTGCATCAACATCTTTCAAAGCATTATCTAAAGCTATTTTGTCATCAAGAGATAATCTATTTGTTTCGATATCTCTTAAATTTTCTGGAACTATTGAATTATTTCTAACAATTTGCTTTACTTTATAACCTTTTTTTATTGCTTCTTCAACTATTCGAAAGCCAGTCTTTCCGGAAGCTCCTGTTATTGCAATTTTCATCTTTAAATAAATATTTTTAACAATTTTAATATAAATAAATTTAAGCTTTTTGTGTTACTACTTTTTTCTTTCTATTTGGATATACTTTTTTACAAATAAAACATTTTGTTCCGTTACATCCTCGAGCTGTGCAGTATTCCCTACCATAAAAGATAATTTGTAGATGTAATTTATTCCATAGAGAAATTGGAAATATTCTCTTTAAGTCTTTTTCTGTTTGTATCACACTCTTACCATTAGTTAATCCCCATCTTTGAGATAATCTATGAATATGTGTATCTACAGGAAAAGATGGAACATTAAAAACTTGAGACATAATAACTGATGCAGTTTTATGACCTACTCCTGGTAAGGACTCTAATTTTTCAAAGGTATTTGGAACTAGGCCATTGTATTTTTCTATAAGAATTCTTGAAAGGTTGTATGTATTTTTTGATTTCTGTCTTGATAAGCCAAGCTGCTTTATATATTTATAAATGTTATCAATTCCTAAGTTAACCATTTTATTTGGAGTATCAGCAACTTTAAATAATTCTTCCGTCAATTCATTTACTTTTTTGTCTGTAGATTGAGCACTCAATACAACAGCTATTAAAAGTGTGAAAGGACCATTATGATTTAGAGGAATTGGGGTTTCAGGGTAAAGCTTTTGTAATTCAGAGATAATTATTTTTGATCGATCAATTTTTTTCATTTCTTGAAACTAGTTTTGTATAAAAATATACTTTCAATAATTTTGATATTTGTTTTTTGCTAATTTTATTCTAAGAATATAATTTAAAGGATTTGACTCAAGAAAATGCATTAGTGATAGAGAATTTATCTCATACATATGATAATAATAAAGCTACTAATTTGATATTAGATTCAATAAATTTAAAGATTAAAGATGGAGAATTACTTGGTTTGTTAGGACCCTCCGGTTGTGGAAAAACTACTTTATTAAGATTGATTGCTGGTTTCGAGTCACCTAAAGAAGGCAAAATAATTCTTAATAATAATGAAATCTCTTCTAGTAATAATATTGTTGTTCCAGAGAAAAGGAATATAGGGATGGTCTTTCAAGATTATGCTCTTTTCCCTCATTTAAATGTGTTTGACAACGCAAAGTTTGGTTTGAAAAATATGAATAACCTATCCCGAATAGAATATTTACTAAATGTATTAGGTATTGATAATCTTAAGAATCGATATCCTCACGAATTGTCTGGAGGTCAGAAACAAAGATTAGCTATAGCTCGTGCTCTTGCACCAGGAACTTCTTTTTTATTACTAGACGAGCCTTTCTGTAGTTTAGATTTAAATGTTAAATTAAGACTAAGGAGCGAACTTCCAACGATATTAAGGAATTTTAATGCCAGTGGCCTCATGGTTACACATGATCCAGAAGAAGCAATGGCTATTTGTAATAAAGTTGCCGTTATGAATGATGGTCATATACATCAAATAGACGAGCCTTCTGAATTAATTAATAATCCTAAGACTTTGTTCGTTAGTAGTTTTATTCTTGGCAATAATGTATTAAAAATAAACTTCTCAGGAGGGATAATTAACACAGTTCTCGGATCTATCAACAATATAAATTTACAAGAAAACTTAGATATAAAATATTTATCGATTTCCCCTAAATCAATTTCAATAGAGAAATCAACTAATGGAAAAGGAACTGTTATTTCTAAAGAATATCTTGGGGATTATTTTATTTATAAGGTTTTAGTTGAAGAAATATATATCAGAGTAAGAACATGCCTCACTAATAATATTGCAATTGGTGAAAAGTGTAATCTTAATTTAATCAAAAATATGCAATACTTTCTTTTTCCAGGTGGAATAAAAAATAAAATTTAATTAATGACATTTACATTTTCCACCCTTCCATTTTGGGCACTTTAATTTTTTGCATTTTTTTTTCTTATAAAAATAATTTTTAGAAAATAATTTTTTATGCTTTAACTCAAAAAGTTCCAAGCCAATAAGAAATGATGAATAATATATATATTGTAAATTATTTATTGGTTGGCTATGATATTTTATACTATATATTGTATTATTTAGTTAAATATACAAAGTAAAAATGTCAGAAAACGCTTTAAACCAAAAATCAAAAATACATTTTGGTCCTTCTGGAAGGGCAGTATCGCAAGAAATTGAAAATAATTTGTTGGATAATATACTTCAACATTTGACTATGGAAAGAAATGCAAATGTGCAATATTTTTCAATGTCTTTATGGTTTAAGGAACGAGACCTAAATGGCTTTAGTTCTTTTTTTCTTAACGAATCTAAAGATGAATTAGAACACGCTTATATTTTTACTGATTATTTAATAGCTAGAGGTCAAAAAGTTGATTTGCATGAATTAGCTAAACCTATTCAACAATGGGAATCAATTCAAGATCTTATATCTTACGCATTCAATATGGAAGCTGAGTTGACGATTTCTTTGCAGCAGCTTTATGCAATATCAGAAAGAACAAGTGATATTAGAACCAATGTATTTCTAGATCAAATAGTTGAGTCACAAATCAAATCAGAAGATCAATTTGCTCATATTTTAGGCAAGGTTAAGTTCTCAGGAGAAAACCCCTCAGCAATATTAATTGTTGATGAGTATTTAAGCAGAAAATAAATATTTGTTTTTAAATATTTCATTTTCACATCTATTACACTTTTCATTTAAAAGTTTTGAAATGGATATTTTATTTGAGGTTGAATGATCCATTAATTTTACAAGAGATTTTATTTCAAAGAAATTAAACTTTAAATCTTCGTATTCTTTAAACAGTCTAGCTTTTAAATTTACGTTATTAATTTGTTTATAACTTTTTTGAATGGCTTTTATTCTAAAAAAAATCTTCTCCAGTTTTTTATAAGAAATATAAATCATTGAGTCTGATGTTAAATCTTTAGACACCTTCTAACTCTCTAAAGGAGAGGATTCAATAAATGAAGGAGCGACACTAACAGTTTGAGTTCCTAATGGAGCTATTAGTAATTCGGCTGATCTTAATCTTGATATTAGTCTTGTTGATGTAACTCTTGTAGAGCCAATTAATTCACCAATTCTTTCATGAGTCAGTCTGAAGGGTAATTCACACCATTGTCCGCATCTTCTACCAAGTCGATTAACTAAAATAGCAAATAAAGCTTGGAGTCTTTGTTCTGCGTTACCTAAATGTCTAATTCTTAGTAATTGAAGTGTCCATTCATTAACTGCATCGAAGCCAGAATTATCTGATATTTCAGCATTACTGTGAAAGGAAAGATCTGTTAATGCTTCAACGCAGACTCCTTCGCTACATAAGCGATCTGTTCTTAACTGATCACCTGACTGAAGAAATGCTAAAGTCATGCCCTCAGTTTCTTCGCATGGGCAATAAACTCTTGCAATTCCACTCTCTACCTCAAGACATGTACCCTTAGGTCTAGAAGATGGATCAATAAGTACCGATTGACCAGTTATTATCCTTACAGACTGAGTACTTGATTCTCCATAGTTATGGAAATTCATATTTCACTTAATAATGAGAATTAATAATAATTATGTAATAAAAAAAGACTTATTGCAACGGATTCTCATTAAGAAGGTCCTATTTGATGAGATTCTTTACATTATTTTAAAAAGCATATAATTAAAATATGAAAAGTTAATTTATTTAGGTCGTAAATGCAAAAAGCCAGCAATAAGGTATGCGGTAGGTGTGGAAGTAGCAATTTGATTTCAGATAGATCATTGGGCGGCAAAATTGTTTGTGTAAAATGTGGATCATCTTTCATAAAGTCAAAAGGTCTTATAAATTCAACTAACAAATACTTTTATTACCTTCTTTTGATTGTATTAGTTATTTTTCTAGTAGTTAAATTATAACTATTCTCTGAATATGTCCCAACTATTACCGTTCTCAATTAATTTAATGTTTATGTCGAATAATTGATTTATATTTTCACTTTTCATTAGTTCACTAGGTTTACCATCTCTTATTATTTCTCTATCCTTTAAAAAAATTATTCTATTGAAATCCTTAGTGATTATAGAAATATCATGAGTAATGCATAATATACTTATGCCTAATAGCGATAAATTTTGAATTTTTTTTATGAGAAAAATTTTTGACTTTAAATCTATATTTGCCGAAGGCTCATCAAGAATTAGTACTTTTGGATTATTGATAATAGCTCTAGCTATTATGGAAATTTGCTTTTCTCCATCAGATAAGTATCCAAATTTTTTATCTGCAATTTCATTCAAAAGCATTTTTTCTATCAATTTTTTTACTTTAATTAAGTCATCTTTTTTGGGATTGTTTATTTTACAAAACCTTCCGTAAAGACCTGAAAGCAATATTTCCTTTACTTTTAAGTTTTTATTTATTCTGAACTTAATTTCATTATTAACAGTACTGATATATTTTCTAAGTTTCCATATATCAATTAGTTCTTCATTAAATATCTTAAAATGCGAGGAATTCTTAACAAGTGGATAAATGTTTCTATTTATCAGATCAACTATTGATGATTTCCCTGAGCCATTAGGTCCTAATATAATTATCCTTTCATTATCAAACAGTTTCATACTGAGATTTTTAATGACTCTATAATTATGTTTATATGCAGTCGCATTTTTAATATCTAGCCAACACTTATTCTTCACAAAAGTTTGTTACTCCAAAATGTAAACAATTGAAAGGAAGTAAGTAGAAATATTATTAGATATAACCAATTCAGCCAGACTGGCCTATTAACTTTTTTCATTATTTAAATTAAAATTAAGAATAATATTAATGGGGAAGC
>CACOCT010000042.1 GCA_902625845.1 uncultured Prochlorococcus sp.
GCGACTACCTTTAAACCATAAACGTTTTGGATATTCAGTAATTTGATTTTTATCGACTAAATATTTATTTAGATCTGACTTTGAAAAATGTAATCTTTTATTCTTGAAATCTTTTTCTAAAATTGTAATCATGAAATTAAATTTTTCTTTTACTTTTACATAGAACCAATAGTTTTCAAGTTTTTCCAGAAAATTAAACTTAATAGAATTTTCTTGTATTAAAATTTACACTTCTCATCATATATTTGAATATTTTAAATTTAAAGGATTGACTTATGAATTAAGTAAGTTATATTAATGATAATTTTTATTTAATGGATGAGTAAAGAACTTGAAGTTTTTGACATTTTTGTAGATGATATTATTTCATCTGAAGAAAATTTACTAAAAAGTGAGCTTGATTTTTTATTAATGCAACATATTTTTGAATCTTTAGATCTTGATAATTTAAAGGATTATGATAATTTTATAAACTCAGAGAAGTACGCTGATTCTTATTTAGTTGCTTAGTTAATGCTTAAATTTTTTTATAATAATTTTTGGTACCCTGTTTTCGGTAAAATTTTATCTAAATTTGTTTTCTTAATAGAAGGTAATAAAAATAATAAAACACCTATCGATAAATCTCAAAAAAAACGATTAGATAAATTCTAAACAACTTATATATTGATAACAACAAATTTCATTCCTTAGTTAATCTATTTATTGCAAGTTTTAAATAGGTATTTCTGGATAATGAATAACTTAAAGAACTCGAAAACTCATAATTTAAAACCATACACAGTACATTATCGAAATTTTAATAACATACGTCAAGAAAGTTGCTTTTATGCGTTTGATGCATTTGAAGCAAGAACATTAGCAATGGAATTTAATAAATATATCCATGAACATCCAAATAGTATTGATCTTATAAGATGTGAGTATTAAAAATATTTATTATGTGAAAACTATATCTTTTGAGCCAGAAGTTGCTAGATCTTCTTGTAGACGCTTCTCGCAGGATAAAACGCGTGACCAGCTGGGTAATTGCTGCGTGGCTGGACTTTTTAAGAAATTTTCAGTCGCAGGTCTAAGTAATTTTGCAAATTTTTGTACAGATAGTTCTTCTTCATGCCTATCATATGGAATTTTGTTTATCGCAGAATCTAAGCCAAATTGTTTAACTCTATCTTCCCCAACCCTTTTATAGAGAACCTCTAATGTTGATAATTTAGTATTAGTTAATGTTTCAGCTTGGTGCTCCATTAATCCACGTAAAACACTTGATAAAATTTCAGTGCACATTCTTTGTAATCCATCCTTCGCAGATGATCCAATAGTTTTATGTTTATGATCAAATAGTCCTAGATCTACTTGAGCGATCTTAGATGTCCTTACATTCCTATATACCTCTGAAAGAAGCCCTATCTCTAAACCCCAATCACAAGGAATTCTTAGATTCATTGCAAGATCTTTCGTAAATGCAAATTCTCCTGCTAATGGATATCTAAATGACTGAAGATATTGTAGAAATGGACCTTTACCTACTAATTGCTCTAGGCTGTCTAATAGTGGGCCAACAAATAATCTTGTTGCTCTGCCTTGTAATGCATTTGTTTCTAGAGATAATCTACTATAAAAAGCTTTTACGTATGAGATTCCATATGAATCATCTAATAAAGGTAGAATCATTTTTGAAGGATAAAATGAATTGAATGTTTTTATATCAGCATCAAATAGTGCAACTACTTCAGATTTTCTGGTTGCGACTCCAATCCCTTGCCAAACTGCCCATCCTTTCCCTGGAGTTCCTAGTAATTCAAGACCATTTTTTTCTTGAGATTCGAGAAGTTCTATCACTGCAGGGGAATTAGTCCATTGTAAATGAACGGGAAATGGCATTGATTCAAAAAAAGATTTTGCGGACTTTACTTGATCTTTTGACTTGGCTGACAATGCTATTACAAGCTCATTTAAACCATTTAAATTTTTTAAAACTTCTTTGATAGATTTTAGTGCAGGTCTTTCAAATTCTTCAAACAAGCAAGGAATTAATATAGCAGTAGGTCTATTCTTTAACCTTTTATTTAATTCATTTGTTAAATCTTTCGTAATACCATATTCGTGAATTGTTGTGATTAATCCTTGTTGAAAGTCCATTTGCTATTTGATGTGCAGAATAGTAGTAATAACTTAGAAGATTTTTCAAAGTAATGAAAAATGATTTAAATAAAAAATTAGATAGATTTAATCTTAAAGAATTATTGGAATTAATATACCACGACCATGATAGCGAAGAATTAAATGTAGTTTTATCTCAGTTATTAAGGATAATTAGTAAATATCAAAATAAATCTAGTTTTGTAAATTTAAAAGGAACAATTCCATGGAATCAAAATCACTCTGTATTAATAACTTATGCTGATTCAGTTCAAAAAGAAGGTGAACCAACTTTGGTCACTTTAAATATTCTTCTGGATAAGTATTTCCAGGACTTATCTAAAGTTGTTCATATCCTTCCTTTCTTAAGGTCAACAAGTGATGGTGGATTTGCTGTTGCAAGTCATAAATTGTTAGATGAAAAATTTGGTAGTTGGAATGATTTAAAAAGATTATCTGAAAAATATATTTTGATGGCTGATTTAGTTCTAAATCATATTTCATCTTCACATCCGTGGGTGCAACAGTTTAAAAAAGGACAAGAACCAGGTTTATCAAATATTTTTGCACCTTCAAAAGATTTAGATTGGAGTAATGTAATTAGACCTAGAAGTTCCTCATTATTCTCTCAAATTAATACAAGTGAAGGGCCAAAACAGGTCTGGACAACTTTCGGTCCTGATCAGGTTGATTTGAATTGGCAAAACCCAAGAATGCTTTTGGAGTTTTTAAATCTAGTAATTTTATATATTAATAATGGAATTAAGTGGTTTAGGTTAGATGCCGTTGGATTTATTTGGAAACAATCTGGAACTACATGTTTACATCTTTCAAAAGCTCATTTGATTGTAAAAGTATTGAGAATAAAACTCTCTAGCCTATTAAGTGATGGAGTATTAATAACTGAGACAAATGTTCCTCAAAAGGAAAATCTTTCTTATCTTGAAACAGGGGATGAAGCTCATATGGCATATAATTTTCCGCTTCCACCTCTTTTGTTAGAAGCGGTTATTACTTCGCGCGCAGACATATTAAATACCTGGATTTATAATTGGCCTATGTTATCAGAAAATACAACTCTTTTTAATTTCACCGCTTCGCATGATGGGGTAGGTTTAAGGCCTTTAGAAGGTTTAATGAATGAAGATCGAATAAAAGAATTATTAATTAATTGTGAAAAGAGGGGTGGGCTAATCAGCCACAGAAGATTATTTAATGGAGAAGATAAGCCTTATGAGTTAAATATAAGTTGGTGGAGTGCTATGGAGGATCCCAGTAGAGATTCTAAACGTTTTCAGCAAGAAAGATTTATATTATCCCAACTTCTTGTGATGGCATTAAAAGGTGTACCAGCATTCTATTTGCCAGCGTTATTAGGATCTGAAAATGATATTAAAAGATTTTCTATGACAGGGGAAAGAAGGGATTTAAATCGTGAAAAATTTGTTTTTGAGAAATTATTAATACAATTAGAGGATAAAAATTCAATTGCAAGCAAAAATTTAAAAATTTTAAGTAAAGCCATGAAAATAAGATCAAAGATTAAATCATTTCATCCTTCTGCACAGATGAAATGCTTAACGAAAGGAAGGAGAGATATCGTAGCAATTCAGAGGGGAGTTGAAAATAGTTCAATATTTGCAATACATAATATTACTGATAATAAATTGGATTTTTCAATTGATGATTCTTTTAATTTTCCTTTTCAAAATGTATTTACTTATTACGATTATCTGTCTGGTAAAGAATATGATAATTTAAACTTTGTCCTTGATCCTTTTCAAGTTTTATGGATTGGGAAAAATAAATGATTAATAATTCAAAAATCTGGATTGTTTCTGATGTTGATGGAACACTTATGGATCATTTTTATGATTTAACGCCAGCTAAAGAGACAATCACCTGGCTGCAAAGATTAGGCATTCCAGTAATTCTTTGTACTAGTAAAACTAAATCTGAAGTAAAGATTATTAGAGATGATCTAAATTTAAAAGATCCATATATAGTTGAGAATGGCGGTGCAATATATGGAGAATATTCTGACGGTAAAGAATGGAAAATTATACTAGGTAAAAGTTATACTATTCTGGAAGAAATTTTGAATAATCTCTCTCAGAATATAAATTTTAAATTAAGACCTCTTAATAAACTGTCCGATGATGAAGCTACAAATTTAACAGGACTTGAAGGAGAATCTTTAAATTTAATGAGAGATAGGCATTGGAGTATGCCTTTTTTAAACCCGCCAGATAATTTTGATGAAGATTTAAAGAGACTTTGTCAAATATATGATGTTGATATCTTTAGAGGGAACAGAATGAGTCATTTGCTTTCTAAAAATTCTAATAAAGGAATAGCAATAAAAAAACTTTTAAATAAATTCAAAAATTTAAATGTACAAATAATTGGTTTAGGCGATTCTCCAAATGATTTACCACTTTTGAAAAATTCAAATTATAAAATAGTTATTTCAGGAACAAAAGGGCCAAATCAATTACTTTTAAATCAATTAAAAGGAACCGAATTTTCTATTTCTAAAAAATTTCATGGATATGGATGGAAAGATGAGGTTTTTGAATTAGTTACAAAGTTATTGAATACTTGATTCCTTTATGAACTTTGAGAAAATTAAATTTCCTTTAGATAATTATGAAAAATTAATCAAAGATATTTCAGGATTGGAACTTGTTGAATGGATAAATTTTTGGGAAAGAGAGAGAGAAATATTGTCATATGTTTCTGATTATTATGGAGATAAGTATAGAGATGATTGGCTTTGGGGCGTAATTTTACCAATATTATATGATGTTTATACTTTGAAAAAATCTAAGAAAAAGAGAATAGTTGTTGGCTTATCAGCTTTACCTGGAACGGGAAAAACTACCCTTGGTTTATTACTTGAGAGACTTTCTTTAAAAATGAATATCAAAGCGTCTGTAGTTTCTTTGGATGATTTTTATCTGCCTTTTTCAGAAATGGATATAGCTATAAAAGGTAATCCATGGAATGTTTCAAGAGGCTTCCCTGGAAGTCATTCAATCTATTTGATTGA
>CACOCT010000043.1 GCA_902625845.1 uncultured Prochlorococcus sp.
ATAATCTATAAATAAGCAAAAACTTTAAATAATAAATTTAATGGATGAATTCAAATTAATTAATTTACTTGACAAGACGGATAGAGAATTAGATTCTTTCCCTTTTTGGGCATCATTTAAAAGAGCATGTTCTGAATATCCAATAAAAAAAGTTGATAATTTAACACCAGGGAGACAAGCATTGCTAATTTTATGGGAAGCTACAGTTCAAAGAAAAAATAAAAAAGGAGAAGTATTATCAATAGAACTGCAAGATAATGATATGATTGAAAAAATTGAAAAATTAAAATCTGATTTAATAAGTAATTTTGTCTCTACAGATATCGATCAAAAGGCACTAAAAAAATTCTTTAGATCCATAAAAAAAAATATATAGAAAAATTCAAATACAATATTTTTTTATTAAATTAATTCCCATGCTTAAATTATCTTGATAAGAATATGCCTCTTTCTCAAATCTTTGTTCCATAAGGGATATATTTTTATATATTTTTGATGATAATAAATAATTTATTTCTTTATTAAGTTTTAAATTTAAACCTATTTTTTTTGGTTTAGATGAAATATTGCCATTATTACAAGATTGCGCAATATGAATAACTTCATGATTTAAAACCTTAGCGAAATTAGTAGTTCCAGATTCAATCAGATTTAAATTTAACATTACAAGTTTATCTCTAGGGATCCATTGTCCAGCAATATTATTATTCTTAAAATTAACTAGAAGTATACTTACATCAATATTACTAAGAAGATTAACAATATTGATTATGAATTTATTCTCTTTGTCAAAATCGGTAGGATGATTTATTAAATCTTCAATTTCTAATAGTGATAAATTGGGTGAAAAATTTGTTTTTTTATAATGATATTCCTTTTCACCTTTTGAATTAATTCTAACTTTAGGAATTAAATCTCTATCTGCAACTTTTAATTTATAAATTAAAAAATCTAATGAATTTTTATTTAAGAAAAATTCATTTTCTTTAAGTAAATATTTATTCATTATATTATTAGACAGAATATTTTTTCTCTGGAAATTTGATAGAGATAAAAAAATTATTTGACAAATTAAATAAATTATAAATATATATAATTTTATTCTCAATATAACTTTCCTTAACCTATTGTATTCATCATCCCAAACATTGGAAGATACATAGCAATTAAAATCAAAGCAACAAGTCCTGAAACAAATACAATCATTAATGGCTCTATTATCGAGGTTAAGGATTTAATTGTTGCGGATAATTCCTCTTCATAAAAATCAGCTAATTTATCTATCATTTGACTCAATTCACCAGTCTCTTCTCCAATTCTGAACATTGAAGTAAACATAACTGGAATAATCTTTTCTGAAGCTAAAACTTTATAAATAGGTTGTCCAGCTTGAATTTCATTATTCATTTTTTCAATAATATTTTGAAAAACATAATTTCCCAAAGTTCTTTTTGAAATATTTAAAGCTTGAACTATCGGAACACCTGCGTTATTTAGAGCAGATAAAGTTCTCGAAAAATTAGCTAGCGAAGATTTGGTAATTATTGCACGAACAAGAGGTAACTTTATAAGTAGGATATCACGATTTTTTTTAAATGATTTAGTTTTACAATACCGTATTCCAATGAAAAAAAGGCTTCCTATAAATGGCAATAATCTAAGTATTTGATTTATATCTCTAAGATTATTAGATATATTTACTAAAAATTGAGTTATTAATGGTAACTCAGAACCTGAATTTGAATACATTTCTTGAAAAACGGGAATCACAAATATAAGCATTCCAAATACAACTAAGATTGTTAAAACGAATATTGCAATAGGATAAGCTAGAGCACTTTTTATTTGTCCCTTTATTTTTGCTAAGCTTTCCAAAAGATTAGATTCTCTTTCAAGAACTTTTGGTAAAAGTCCAGCTGTTTCTCCAGCAGCTATTAGTGCTAAATACATCTCATCAAAAACGCTTGGATATCTTTCCAAAACAGAATAAAAAGTCGCTCCTCTACTAATAGATATTGATGCATCTTTAAATACTGCTTTTAAAGTTTTGTCATCAGTACTTTCAGCAATAATATTTAAAGCTTCTAAGAGAGGAAGGCCAGTTTTTAACATTGCAGAAAGCTGTTTTGTCACTAAAGCTAAGTTTTTTGTTGAGGGCGATTTTACTCGTATTTTTTTTCTTAATATCTTTTTTGCTTTTAAACTATCCAATCGATTATTTTTGCTTAATTCTTTTTTTTTCTTTACCAAAAGATTTATATCATCTTTTGAATATATATTTTCTTCGATATTATTTGAATTATCTATATTTTTCAGTTTGGCTTTTTTATTGCTTTCTAATATTTTTTTTATCTCAGGGTCTGAAACATATTCGAATTTCATACTAATTAATTAACCTCATTATATTCATTATCAATGATGCTTTTAAGTACATTAGGTTTATTTGATCTAAGAAATGCTTCTTCTTTTGTAATAACACCTTTTTCTAAAAGCTCACTTAAAGATTGCTCCAAAGTTTGCATACCAAATTTTGCTCCTACCTGAATTTGGGAATAAATCTGAGAGGATTTAGATTCTCTTATCAAATTTGATATGGCTGTATTGTTAACAAGAATTTCAGCAGCTAGCTTTCTTTTATTTTCCCTTGTTTTACATAAAGTTTGAGAAATAACACCAATCAAAGAAGTAGATAATTGTACCCTAATTTGTTGCTGTTGTTGGGGAGGAAAAACATCAATCATCCTGTCAATAGTTTGACTTGCAGAAGATGTATGTAAAGTACCTAAAACAAGGTGTCCAGTTTCTGCAGCTGTTATTGCTAAACTTATTGTCTCTAAATCACGCATCTCTCCAACAAGAATTATATCTGGATCCTCTCTTAAGGCAGCCTTTAGAGCATTAGAGAAAGAAAAAGTATCTTCACCAATTTCTCTTTGTCTAATTAGACAATTTTTATTTTTAAAAACAAACTCTATTGGATCCTCAATAGTTAAAATATGGCTTGAATGATTCTCATTAATCCATTCAATAGAACTTGCAACTGTAGTTGTCTTTCCGCATCCTGTTGGACCAGTAACAAGTAAAAGACCTCTTGGTCTATTAAGCAATTGTTGAAAACTTTCAGATATTCCTATCTCTGAAAAAGTAGGAATAGAACTATTTAACGCTCGCATTACACATGCAATTTTCCCTCTATCAAAAAATAAATTTATTCTAAATCGTGCAATATCTTCGAGACTATAACTTAAATCTAATTCTTTATTCTCGAAAAATTTATTTAACTTGTCTTTACCTAAAATAATGGATAATTCATCTAAAAAATCATCTCCAGAGAATAACTCATTATTAACGGGTAATATTTGGCCTTGTATTCTAAAGAAAGGATAGGAATCAGCTGTTAAATGTATATCTGATCCGTTCCTTTTTACTAGCTCACTCATTAATTGAGGTATCTTTAGTGCTTTATTAATCATTATCTGAATCCTCTAATAAACAAACACGTTCAACTTCTTGAATAGTAGTTATGCCTCGCTTGACGAGATCCATTCCATATACGAGTAAGCTTTTCAAACCATTTTGGTAGGCGCATTCTCTTATTTCATCTGCATTGCTAGAATTCATAATTAATTCTCTTATTGCATCATTTACTCTCATAACCTCATATAGTCCAATTCTGCCTTTATAGCCAGAACCATTACAAAAATCACATAATGGCTTATTGCTATAAGAATTGTAGGGATTTGAATTAAGATCGAATACTGTTGGTTCTCTTAAAGTTTTTATTCCATAAGAAAAAGCAAGTTTATCTTTATTTGGAATGATATTTCTTGTACGGCTACATTTTGGACAGACTTTTCTTACTAATCTCTGAGCCATTACTCCCACGATAGAAGAACCTATTAAATATGGAGGTACACCCATTTCATTTAATCGAGCAATTGCAGTTGCAGTGTCATTAGCATGTAATGTTGTAAAAACCATGTGACCAGTTAAGGCTGCTTCCATAGCAGTATGCGCAGTTTCTTTATCTCGCGTTTCTCCAACGAGAATAATATCGGGATCCTGTCGCATTATAGATCTAAGTGCTCTAGCAAAATCTAGTCCTTTTTCCCTTATTACTTGAACTTGATGAATACCATCCAGTGTATACTCAACTGGATCTTCTACTGTAATTATATTTACATCTGGATTATTTCTTTCATTTAAAATTGAATATAATGATGTTGATTTACCACTTCCAGTAGGTCCCACTACCACAAATATTCCATAAGGAAGATTGCCCATAGATCTTACAGATTTCAATTCTTCTTCAGTTGTAATTAATTTTTCAAGGTCTAATAAAGACGTATCTGAATGTAATGATCTTAAAACAATTTTCTCTCCCCATTTGCCTGGGAGAGTACTAACTCTGAAATCTAATATTTTGTCATTAGCTCGATATCTTAATCTCCCATCTTGAGGTAATCTCCTCTCTGCAATATCAAGCTTACTCATTACTTTAATTCTACTTATAATTGCCCTTGACCTTGCTTTAGGTAGAGTATATAACTCTTGTAAAACCCCATCAACTCTATATCTTATTCTCATTCTCTCTTCTAAAGGTTCCGCATGTATATCTGAAGCTCCTAATTTTTCTGAGTTTGAAAGAATAGATCCTACAGCCATAATAACAGGATCTGAGTTTTCATAAAATTCAGCCTCATCAAATATATCTTCATTATTGAATGAATCTTCCTCATCCTCTAGATCAAAAAAATCATATTTATCTTTATTTTGACTATTAGTATTATTATTCTTATCATGATCTAATAGTAAATTTTCATCTGATATATCCACTTCTTTTAAATCCAATTCTGGAGTTGAAGAAAATTTATTTGAAATATTTATTGATATTTTATTTTTATTCTTTTTAGCAATATCAGATAATTTTCTTTCCCATTCTTGAGCTGATATTTGTATTAATTCACAATCAATATTGAATTCTTTTTTTAAATTAACTGAAAATTTTACTACTTTTGAAAAGGTTGGATTCATCGCACCAAGCTTAACTTTATTATTAGAGAAACCC
>CACOCT010000044.1 GCA_902625845.1 uncultured Prochlorococcus sp.
AAGTTCAACTGGTAGATTTAAGATCATCTGACCCACAAGAATTAACTGCATTAATTACAGAAGCCAAAGCAGTTGTAATTCCTACATGGCCAAATAATTCAGATATTGAGATCCAAGAATCAATTGGTACTCTATTTGCCGCTTTAAAACCGAAGCAATTTACAGCAACATATGACTCATTTGGAGGTAATGATGAACCAATTGATTCCTTGGCGAACAAATTAAGAGAATTAAAACAAAAAGAAGCTTTAGCTCCTCTTAGAGTAAAAGAAACACCTAATCCCATCATTTATCAAAAATTTGAGGAGGCAGGAACAGACCTTGGTCAACTAATTAATAAGAAAAAAAATATTGCTACGATCAAAAATCTCGATGCAAATCTTGATAGAGCATTAGGACGCTTAAGTGGAGGATTATATGTTGTAACAGCAAGTGAAGGATCAGATGAAACTTTCAGACAAAGCGCAATGGTTGCTAGTTGGGTTAGTCAAGCAAGCTTCTCTCCTCCTGGCATTACAGTTGCTGTAGCAAAAGATAGAGCGATAGAATCCTTTATGCAAGTAAATAAAACTTTTGTAATTAATATTTTAAGAGAAGATAATTTTCAAAAAATGTTTAGACATTTCTTAAAAAGATTTGCTCCAGGTGCTGATAGATTTGCTGATGTAGATATCATTAAAGATCTTGCTAAAGGTGGGCCTGTTTTATCAGAAGCCTTAGCCTTCCTTGATTGCAAAGTTATTTCGAGGTTAGAGACTCCTGACCATTGGATCATTTATGGCATAGTAGAAAATGGAAGTGTTTCTGACTTAACTTGCAAAACTGCTGTACATCATAGAACAGTTGCAAATCACTACTAGCAAAATATAAGCTTTGTTTATAAATAATCAAAGTATAAAAAAATCTAAATGAATAACATAAAACAATATAAATTAAAGAAAAATCTTGATTGCACAAGATTTTTAGATAAAAAAAAGGAAAAATTTGAATTAGAATTTAATCTTGAAAAGGGAACTTCTTTTAATACATTCTTTTCTATTGAGGATGATTCTTTAATTATTATTCACCCGCCAGAAACAAATAATTTTGATTCTTTTCTCAGAATCATAAATATTTATATTGATGAATTCAGTCTAAAAAAAATTAATATTATCACTGGACACATAAATCCAAAAATTGTAGAAACAATAAAAAAAATTAAAAATTATTTTAATAATTTAATTCTTACAAGCTCTGTTCCAGGGAATAAACTTATTTGTGAATTATGGGAACAAAAAAAGCCTGGTGAAAAAGATGAACTATCAGTAAGTTTGCCAGATATAGAAGTAATAAAAAAAGAAGTCATCCTTGAATTTAAAAATAATACTTTTCAATTAATCCCTGCGCCTACTGCTCGATGGCCTGGCGGCTTAATAGTTTTTGAAAAGAATGATGGATACCTCTTTAGTGAAAAATTGTTTTCATGTCACACTGCCAATGAAGATTGGTCTGAGAATAACCGAATAAGCACAGAATCAGATAGAAAGCATTTCTACAACTGCTTATTGGCACCTATGTCATCTCAAGTCACTTCTCTTTGCGAAAAAGTGTCTGAATTCGATATCAAATGTATTGCACCACTTCACGGTCCTGCAATTGAATATAGTTTGAAAAGCTTTTTAAATGATTATATCCGTTGGGGAGAAAATTTATCTATAAACAGACCTAAAGTTGCTTTGATTTATGCCAGCGCATATGGAAATACTGCTAGCATTGGAGATGCTTTAGCCAAGGGTATAACGTCAACTTCTGTTGAAGTTGAAAGTATAAATTGCGAATTTTCGTCTAATGATGATTTAATTCAAACTATCAAAAAAGCTGATGGATATCTTTTGGGATCACCTACATTAGGAGGACATGCTCCTACACCTATAGTCACTGCTTTAGGGAGTGTTTTATCCGAGGGAGATAGAGAAAAGCCGATTGGCATTTTTGGAAGTTTTGGCTGGAGTGGTGAAGCTATTGATATGCTCGAATCAAAATTAAAAGATGGTGGCTTTGATTTTAGTTTCGATCCAATAAGAGTAAAGTTTAGTCCCAACAAACCTAAAATCAAAGAAATCGAAGAGATAGGAACTCATTTTGGAAGAAGTATCCTTAAAAAATCTAGGCAAAAAAACAGGCGCACTGATACAGGCATGATATCAAGTAAAACCAATCCAACTCTTCAAGCTCTAGGAAGAATAGTTGGTTCTTTGTGCGTACTTACAGCCTCTAAAGGTGAAGGAGAAAATAATATTAAAAGTGCGATGTTGGCTTCATGGGTGAGCCAAGCCAGCTTTTCTCCACCTGGCTTAAGTATTTCTGTCGCAAAAGACAGAGCTGTTGAATCTCTCTTACAGATAGGAGATGTATTTGCACTAAATATACTTAGTTCTAACAACCTAAAGGAACCAATGAAACGATTCGCTAAACCTTTTGCTCCTGGGGAGGATAGGTTTGCAGGTTTAGAGACAGAAGAGACACCTAATAGACAAATAATAATCCCAGAGTCACTTGCATGGCTTGATGCTTCTGTAAAAGAAAGAATGGAGTGTGGAGATCATTGGGTAATTTACGCTGAGGTAAACTATGGAAATGTCCTTAATAAAGATGATTTAACTGCAGTTCATCATCGCAAAAGTGGATCAAATTATTAATTCCTAATTATTTCAAAATGGCAAGTAAAACAAACTTGATTATTATTTCCTCAAGCAATGGAAAAAATTTAGAGCTATCCAATAAATTCCTAGCAAAAAGTAACGAATTGAAAATTTCATCTGAAATTCTAGATCTAACCGAACTAAATATACCTTTATATAATCCAAGAATCCATTCTAAAAATCAAATACCTAGAGAGATTATTTCATTGAAGAATAAATTATTTGAAACCGAAAAATGGATAATTTGTGCGCCTGAGTATAACGGATCTATTCCTCCGATACTCTCGAACTTTATTGCCTGGCTATCTATATCAGGAGATGATTTCAGAAATCTTTTTAATGGGCAGCCAATTGCAATTGCAACTTTCTCGGGAGGCCCAGGAATTGAATTGATTACATCACTAAGAATTCAATTAGCTCACTTAGGTAGCCAAGTAGTTGGGAGGCATTTATCTGCTAATTATAATAAGCCCGCTGATGAAAAGACCATTGAAGATATTCTTAAAAGGCTCATGCAAATGAATCGACTCAATTTAGGCAACTAGCTAAATTAATTTTTCTTATACCATTCTTCTAAGATTTTTTTTGCCATAGGCAAAGCATGGACAGAACCACCTCCAGGTGTATTTTCTGCAAAGGCAACTATAAGTAATTCACTATTTTCTGAGGGAGAAAAACATACAAACCAAGCGTGATCTGGTCCACCCAGTGCATCTTCAGCAGTACCAGTTTTACCTGAGATTGGAGGGAAATTATTTGATCCATAGTTTATTGATACACCTGTTCCTGACTGAACAACTTTAGATAATCCATTTCTTATAACCTGTAAATATTTTGGGTCAATATCTACTTTTATAGGTTGCCTAAAAGATAAATTTTTCTGACCTAATTTAGACAAATGAGGCGTAACTAAATATCCACCATTAGCTATTACTGCATATGCTCTCGCTATTTGCATTGGTGTGGTTTGAACAACCATTTGACCAATCGACATACTAGCAATATCTTCTGGAAGCCATGGGGTCTCTCCAGGTTTCCCCCAACCTCTTCCATCTCTTGCCCATTGACTATTTGCGATCAAACCTCGATCTTCCTGATCACCAATCTCTATACCTGTTAGTTTATTAAAACCTAAAATCTTTGCAATTCTATAAATTTCATCTACTCCAACTCCATCACCAATCTGATAAAAAAAAGTATTGCTGGATACTTTTAAAGCATCTTCATAACCAATAGGACCAAATCCTAAGTCATTATGCTCCCTAAAGCATTGGCTGCCATAATCAATACATGGAAAAGTCTGCAGTATTGTACTTGGAGGAAACTTACCACTTTCCATACCAGCCAAAGCAGTAACTATTTTCCAAATACTTCCTGGATCGTAAGCATTTAATGCCCTATTAAAAAGAGGCTTTGAATCTGAAAAAAATAAATCATTATATTCTTTATCTGGTTTAAAATCCTTAGTGAAGAAATTTAAATCAAAAGTAGGTTTACTAGCAATTGCTCTTATGGCTCCATCCCTTGGATCCATTACTATAAGAGCACCACCTTTTTTATCTTGTAAAACTTCTTCAGCAATTTTTTGCAAGGAAAGATCTATAGTTAATATTATATCTTTCCCTTTCTTAGGAGGTTTAACGCCTAATGACTTTTGAACGATGTCATTAGCATCTACTTCAATCATCTCTCCGCCCCATTCACCTCTTAAGTAATCTTCATAAGCCGCCTCAACTCCTGTCCTTCCTATGAGATCATTAAGTCTATATCCTTTTTTAGCCAGTATCTTCAATTCTGAATTTGTTATTGCTGACGTGTAACCAAGAGCATGTGCTCCAAGAGTTTTGTAAGGATAATCTCGTTTAACTTTTCTTAAGATATCAAGACCAAAAAATTTATGCTCATTTTCTTTGAACTTTATAATCTGATCTATCGATAAATTATTCACTAAATTAACTGAATATTTTTTATTTTTAACGCCATTTTTATAAATCAAATCTAGTTCCTCCATCTGGAGATTTAACAAATTAGCAATACTATATTTATATTTTTGCCAAGTTTTTGCATTTACAAATTGAGGTTTCAATATTAGAGAATAATTAAGCTTACTTCTTACTAGTTCATTGCCGTTCTTATCTAAAATTTTTCCTCTTATAGGTTCTATAGCTATAATTCTAATTCTGTTCTGATCAGA
>CACOCT010000045.1 GCA_902625845.1 uncultured Prochlorococcus sp.
TGCACCTCAAGTAACAACTGACTTAAGTGAAAATATAATTCTTACAAGTCTAGATGACTTACATAATTGGGCTAGATTAAGCAGCCTTTGGCCTTTATTATATGGAACTGCATGCTGTTTTATCGAATTTGCAGCTCTTATTGGTTCAAGATTTGATTTTGATAGATTTGGACTAGTACCTCGTAGTTCGCCTAGACAAGCTGATTTATTAATCGTTGCAGGCACGGTAACAATGAAAATGGCACCAGCCCTAGTCAGACTTTATGAACAAATGCCTGAACCAAAATATGTGATTGCAATGGGTGCTTGCACTATAACTGGAGGTATGTTTAGTTCGGACTCAACAACTGCAGTAAGAGGAGTTGATAAATTAATACCTGTTGATTTGTATCTTCCTGGGTGCCCTCCTAGGCCTGAAGCAATTTTTGATGCTGTTATCAAGTTAAGAAAAAAAGTTAGTAATGAAAGTGTTTTCGAAAGAAATAGATCTGAACAAACACACAGATATTTTACAATCGAGCATAATATGAATTTAGTTTTTTCTGAGAATACAGGCGAATACCTCAAAAAGCAGACTGAAAAAACCCTCGATTCATCTAAAAATAAAGAAGTAATAGATAATATTAAGGAAGATAATAAAGAAACTGTTTTTAATCAACAAGATACTTAAATGGAAAAAGATAAAGACAAATCAAAAGATGCATTACTAGATACAAGAGGAGAAGTTAGCAAAAAGCTTTCATCCGAGAATCTTAGTCATGAATCTTTAGGTTTAGATCATATTGGAATAGAGATAATTTCTGTAGAACCTAAAGATCTTTATAATGTCATTGCAAGATTAAAATCCTATGGATTTAATTATCTCCAATGTCAGGGAGGCTATGATGAAGGTCCAGGGAAGCACCTCGTATCCTTTTATCATTTAATATCACTAGATGATATTAGTGATAAATTTGAAATTAAAGAAATAAGGGTAAAAGTATTTCTAAAAAGAGATTCTGATTTATCCATACCAAGTTTATACTCTATTTTCAAAGGTAGTGATTGGCAAGAAAGAGAAACTTATGACATGTTTGGAATCAATTATATAGATCATCCTTGTCCCAAACGATTATTGATGCCCGAAGATTGGAGAGGATGGCCTTTACGCAAAGATTATATCCAGCCTGACTTTTATGAGTTGCAAGATGCATATTAAGATGCTTTCTTCAATTTTTTGTACATTAATATAACTGCTCTGGCTAATCTTCTAGAATCATGTCTCAATGTTGGAGTAATTCTTTTGGAATATAACGGTGCTTGTAAAACATCATAACCATCAGATACTAATCTTTCCTTATTACAAACAACAGGTTCTGCTCCTCTGGAGAGATAATAATCAATTAATGAAGATCTTTCGAAATCCCCTTGGGATAAAATTGAGTTAAAAATTCTTGTATTTACTCCAAAATTTAATAATTGCCTTTCTATTGATTTTATATGCTGGAATACATCAAGTCCATCAGTTTCTCCAGGTTGAGTCATTAAATTACTTATGTAAATTTTTGGTGACTTATTTTTTAATAATGCTTCAACTATTTCTGGGACAAGAAAATTTGGCAATAAAGACGTAAAAAGACTACCTGGTCCAAGAATAATTAAATCTGCTTCTTTTATGGACTCAATTGCTGCAGGTAAAGCTGGTGGATTTTCTGGTATACATCCAATTCTATTTATTGGTTTTGTAGATTTGCTTATTAGACTTTCTCCAAATATTTTTTCACCACTATCTAGTTCTGCCCACAACATCACATCTATTCCCGTAGCAGGAATCACCTGACCTTGTACCGATAAAACTTTACTAGAGGCTTGCACTGCTTTCTCTAAGCTACCAGTGATTGTTGTTAGAGCTGATAAAAACAGGTTACCGAAAGTATGGCCCTCTAAACCATTTCCACGAGAAAATCTATATTGAAATAACCTAGTAAGCATTGGTTCTTCATTAGATAAAGCAGCTAAACAATTTCTTATATCACCTGGAGGTTGGACACCTAATTGCTTTCTAAGGACCCCGCTACTGCCTCCATCGTCAGTAACCGTAACAATTGCGGAAATATTACTACTATAATTTTTTAATCCTTTTAAAAGAGTAGATAAACCAGTTCCTCCTCCTATAGCGACTATATTTGGACCTTTACTCAATTTACTTTTAACTCGCAATGCATCAACTAAAAATGTATCTTTTTGAGGGACTAATGCTTTTTGTATAGAATTTATACTTCTATTTTGACCTACTCCTATTAATAAAATTCCTAATAATAAAACTAAAGGGCCAAGTAAAGAAACAGGTAATATACTTGTAATACCAGTCATTACCCAAAAGAATATCTCTATTAGCCAATAAAGAGGCCTTAGGTTTGTCCATATTGCTATACCTAAAAGAGATGTTATCACTCCTATCCCAGATGTAATCATCCATCTTTTTATTACAAGTCCAGGTAATAACCAGCTAAGGATCCGTAAAAACCGATTCAATATTCCTAAATTTGATTTATTTATTAAAGAAATAGTCCTTCTGAATTTTTTCCTTTTTCTTTTTCTTTTTCCCTCTATTTTCATCAATCCTCGAGATTCGCTTATACATTTATTTATATTTAAACTATAAATCAAATAAAATGAAACTTTCCTTATTCTTTAATAAAGGCAATATATAAAGTATGTTAATTTTATTTTATAAAATTCTTTATTTTGAAAAAAACAGTTCCAGCAATTGAAGCTAAAGATCTCTCCATGGTCTGGGGGAACCTTAAGGTACTTAAAAAAATTAATTTATTAGTTAATTCTGGAGAGAAATTGGCAATTGTAGGACCATCTGGTACTGGAAAATCAACAATATTAAAGATTCTAGCTGGACTAATTTTACCTACAGATGGCCTCCTAAAAATATTCGGTAAAGAACAAAATTATTTAAGGTTAGATCAAAATAATCCCCCTGATGTAAGGTTAGTTTTTCAAAACCCTGCTTTGCTTAGTTCATTGACTATTGAAGAAAATGTAGGATTTATTTTAAACAGAAATAAAAAAATTCCTAAGAAGTACATAAAAGATGTTGTAAATGAATGTCTTGCAGAAGTCGGTTTATTTGATGTGGCGCAAAAACTTCCGAATGAACTAAGTGGTGGTATGCAAAAAAGAGTTAGTTTTGCTAGAGCTTTAATAAGTGAGCCTAAAGAAGAAAAAGAGAATAAACCTTTACTTTTATTTGACGAGCCTACCGCTGGTCTCGATCCAATAGCGTCATCTCGTATTGAGGATTTAATAAATAAAACAAACGATAAAGTCAAAGGCTCCTCTATTGTTGTGAGCCATGTTCTGAGTACTATAGAAAGAACATCTACAAAAGTACTAATGTTATATGGAGGAGAATTTCGCTGGGAAGGTTCAGTTTTTGATTTCAAAAATAGTGACAATCCTTACGTTTATCAATTTAGACAAGGTAAACTTGAGGGCCCTATGCAACCAAAAGAGATTTAATTATTATGCGTAGAAGTCTTAGAGATTCAATCGTTGGTTTTTCTTTAGTAGGAGGACTAATTATTTTTACGTCCTTTTCCTTTTGGTTGAGAGGAATTAAACTATCTTCAAAAGATTGGTTTATTTTTGCAAATTTCAATAATGCAAGTGGTCTATCAAAGAAATCACCAGTTACATATAGGGGGATCATTGTTGGATCTATTGAGGATTTAATTTTTACTAATGAATCTATTAAAGCCAGAATAGTTATTAACAATCCTGAAATTATTCTTGCTAAACCCGCTTTTGCAAAAGTAGTAACAAATTCATTTTTAGGAGGAGATGTACAAGTCGCTATAGAGACAAGTGATACAAATTTACCAAAAAATATAGCAAAAGCCACTTCAGAGGTATGTGATAAAAATCTAATAGTCTGCGAAGGAGATACAATTAAAGGTAAACAATTATCCAGTTTATCTAATATTACTAATAGAATTAATCAACTATTAAAAGACTCTAATCAAGAAAATTTAGTTGAAAATATTATTAAATCAATCGAACAATTTGATAAAACGCAAGAGAATCTTGATGAATTAATTTATTTATCAAAACAGGAAATTAATAGAGTCAAACCTCTTATAAATGATCTTACGATTGCAGCAGGACATCTTAATAAAATATTAGCAACTATGAATGACGCAGAAACTCTTGAGGACATTAAATTAACTCTAGATGCCTCTAGCTCAATTTCTCAAAAGATAAATCTTATGGCTGATGACTTTGAATTGCTAATGAAAGATCAAGAACTTACAAGTGCTTTAAGAGATTTAGCAATTGGACTTTCTAAATTTCTAAATGAAATATATCCCTAATTAAAATTAAATTTCATTAATTGCATTTAAGGCCATAGCAGCAATTGCTTGATCAGTAGCTTTAGGCAACTGAACATATTTTCCTTGAGCAGCATCTGCTAATTCTTTACCAAAACCGCTTGCAATAAATTTTCGTTCAGTATCAATTATTAGGAGTTTAATTCCTAAGCTGGGATAATTTGATGCAACATTTAATACCTCTTCTTTTAGATTCAATGCTTCGGTATCTTCATCTTCAGATTGACCCAGAGAAACTCCTAATGGAACATTACCTCTCCCATCTGTTATCCCTACAACTATCGCTTGACCAATATCACCAGTTGCCATTGCATTTTTAGCAACTCTAGCTGCTTGTATTAAACCATGAGCTAAAGGGGAACCTCCTCCGCAAGGCATCGTTTCTAGACGTCGTTTCGCAGCAGTAATTGATCTAGTAGG
>CACOCT010000046.1 GCA_902625845.1 uncultured Prochlorococcus sp.
TTATTTAGTTATGAAGTTTTACACTTTAGTTATTAATAACTTGTGACAAATTCATAATAAAGACTACGATATTAGTGTGTACTTTAATTGCAAATTTCGTGACAAGTTTTATCACGGCAGTGCAAAGCGATCAGCCAAACTTTAATTTAAATAATAGTCGTCTTAGGCTTGTTAGTGGCACCTCAAATCCTAACTTAGCAAATGAAATTGCAACTTATTTAGGTATAAAAAATGTACCTCTAATTTCAAAAAGATTTGCTGATGGTGAACTTTATGTTCAAATTCAACAATCTATAAGGGGTTGTGATGTATTCCTAATACAACCAACATGCGCTCCTGTAAATGATAGTTTGATGGAACTGATGATAATGGTTGATGCTTGTAAAAGAGCTTCAGCGAGACAAATAACTGCAGTGATCCCTTATTTTGGATATGCGAGGGCAGATAGAAAGACCTCTGGGAGAGAATCGATTACAGCAAAATTAACTGCTAATTTATTAGAGAAATCAGGAGTAGATAGAGTATTAGCTATGGACTTACACTCTGCTCAGATACAAGGTTACTTTGATATACCTTGTGATCATATATATGGTTCTCCAGTTTTAATTGATTATTTAGAATCCTTAAATCTCAGAGATGTGGTTGTAGTTTCTCCTGATGTAGGAGGGGTTGCTAGAGCAAGAGCCTTCGCAAAACTTATGAAAGATGCGCCATTAGCAATTATTGATAAAAGGAGATCCGCTCATAATATTTCCGAAAGTTTAACTGTTATTGGTGAAGTGAAAGGTAAAACAGCAATCTTAATAGATGACATGATTGATACTGGAGGAACTATCTGTTCTGGTGCAAATTTATTAAAAAAAGAAGGGGCAGAAAAAGTTTTTGCATGTGCTTCTCATGCAGTTTTTTCACCTCCCTCTCATGAAAGGCTCAGTGTTAAGAATTTATTTGAGCAAGTTATCGTAACAAATAGTATTCCGGTATCTCAAAAAGAATACTTCCCTCAATTAAAAGTTTTATCAGTCGCCAATATGTTAGGTGAAGCTATATGGAGAATTCATGAAGAAAGTTCTGTTAGCTCAATGTTTAGATAGGTTATTTCTTATTTTTATTTACAGGCTGGTTATTATTTAATATCTCATTTACTTTTTTTGCTACATCTTCAGGGATACTATCAGGACAGTATCTTAATGCCGTTTCAACGATTTGGAATTCAGCTCCTGCGAATAACTTCTCTCTCTCTAATTTAATATCTCCCAAATCTTTTATTAGTCCTCCATGCTTACCCTCTAGAACCTGCACGTAAGTAGCAGTAGCGACTCCAATAGCCTTAGGAAAATCTATCCCCGCCTTAGAAGCTATACAAAGATAAGAGGCTCCCATTCCTTTGTACAAGTAAAGATCTTCTTCTATAGCAGGTTTAAGTTTCTTATTGGCATAAATTTCTTTATTAAATAAATTGAGATCTAACATTAAAATAGACAAGAAAATCGGGAAAAATAATATTTTAAAAAATTTCAACGAACTTAAGCCAGATCTCATTTGATTATTTTTATTATTACAAAGATAACATTTATTTTTTTAATTTATTTAAATTTATCAATCATGACATTATTCTTGTTTCATGATGACTTTCAACTATTTTAAGATTATTTTTATTCCAAGAATAAATTACTCTAAATCTTAAATTATCCATATCAACAAGTCTCGTATGTTCGAGAATATACCAATCATCATAGGTTGATTCAAAAATCATTTCATGTTCATCAACTTGCTTTATATTAGAAATCCCTTTTTTATCACTTAAATAAAAATTTTCTCTAATTAATTGATGACCTTGCAGATTTGCTTTCATTTCTCCTTTTTCTTTAAATTCTGGATTGTCTTCAAAAAAGGAGTATTTCTCTGAAGGATACCATGTAAATTTGTAGTGAGATTCCCATGCATTTTTGCTTTCAAGACTCTCAATTTTTAAATTCATGCAAATATTGTAATTTTTGTTCTTCTCTTTAAAAAAATATATTCTTTGTGAATTCCATAAACCAATATTTCTCTTGAACCATCGTCTTAGATTGCTATTTATTGTCACCTCTGGCGAATCAAATGGTCCAAATTGTAAGTTATTATTTGAATTAATGGCTATCATTTACTAATAAGTTCTATATATTTCATAGCTTATATGTAAAATTAGTTTAAATATCTTAAGGTGATTATAAGCATTGACAGCTTTTCAACACCTCCTGAAAAACTATTGGATGATAAAAAAGAGCTAAAACTAATACTAGTTGCTGCTAGAAACCATCTCTCTGGAGGGGATTTAAGGTCTTTAGTTGATTATTTAGAGAGCGATAATTGCGAATTCAAAATATCATTACAAATTTCAGATCCAACTAAACAGCCTGAACTTTTAGAATTACATAGATTAGTTGCTATTCCCGCATTGATAAAAATTTCTCCGAATCCAAAACAAATATTTGCTGGAAGTAACATTTTTTCACAAATTCAAACTTGGCTCCCAAGATGGAAACAAGAAGGTTTAATCAAAAATCTTGGAATAAATATTCAAGCCTCCAAAATAGATAGTACTAGGACACAAAAAGAGATTCTCTTAGAAGATGAATTACTTGTTTTACGACAGGAGAATGAGACCTTGACAAAAAGGATAGAGTCTCAGGAGAGATTACTTAGGATGGTAGCTCATGAACTTAGAACACCTCTCACAGCTGCGACTTTAGCTGTACAAAGCCAAAAACTTGGTCAAATTAATTTAAAGAAATTACAAGAAGTAATAAAAAGAAGACTTGAAGAAATTGAACTTTTATCTCAAGATCTTTTAGAGGTAGGGACTACAAGATGGGAAGCTCTTTTCAATCCTCAAAAAATAGATTTGGGTAATATTTCAGCAGAAGCAATTCTCGAATTAGAAAAGTTCTGGAGGCTAAGAAAAATTGTAATTGATACAGATATTCCGTCTGATCTACCAAGTGTTTATGCTGATCAAAGGAGAATGAGACAAGTTTTTTTAAATTTAATTGAAAATGCATTAAAATTCTCTGAAGACTCTGGATCAATAAAGATAACAATGATCCATAAAACAAATCAATGGGTTGAAGTCACAATTTGTGACAAAGGTCCAGGTATCCCAAAAAATGAACAAGAAAGAATATTTCTAGATAAAGTAAGGCTGCCACAAACTTCTGAAGGAACTTCAGGTTTTGGAATTGGATTATCAGTATGTAGAAGAATTGTAAAAGTCCATGGCGGCAGAATATGGGTGGTATCAGAACTTAACAAGGGTTCATGTTTCCATTTCACCGTGCCTGTGTGGCAAGGTCAAAATAAAGCTCAACAAGACTTGACGAAAGGCTAGCTTTACTCTTAATTTTTTAATAGGTAATATTTAAAGACCTTGGCCCCATCGTCTAGAGGCCTAGGACACCTCCCTTTCACGGAGGCGACAGGGGTTCGAATCCCCTTGGGGCTATCACTAAACTAGCTAACAAGCTTAGCTTGTCTCTCAACGGCTATTAAGTTGTCGCTGAGGTCCCTTTTTAATCTTTTTTCTATCATTCCTATAGGCATCCACTGACATCCTTTTACAGTTAGATCATAGATTAAAGAGTTTTTACCTGAATTTGCTATTGATTGTATTTTCCAATAACCCTCAAATTTCCTAAAATCTCCTTTAATTAAATTAAATTTTATTAAGCCATTATCTTTTTCTTCATACAAATCCAATAATACTTCTGCTGAAAATTTTAAACCTAAGAAATCTTGAGAACCAACTTGTCTTACATGCAGATTGGTTTCTTTACTAAAAATTTTCTTGCTTGATAAAAGATTAGGGATAAAAAGATTTAAACGATCATAATCTGTTAACACTGACCAAAGAGAGTTGAAAGAAGCAGTTGTAGTTAATTGAGCTGCAAGTCTTCTTGCTCCGTCAGATAACTTTTCCATCGTTTGCTCTATTGTCTTAAAATCATTAAATTGATCTTTATTTATAGATTCTTCAGAAAGCTTCATTAACAAATCTCTGTTTATAAGAAAATTATTATTAGGTAACTATACTCATAAAATCAATTAAATTTGTTAAAAAAAACTAATTTTATTAATTTATTACGATCTCAAAACGTAACCATTTATGTAAATTAAATACATTTTTGTGTACAACTTGATATGGTCTTATAAAAGTAATTTACGAAATGGCTTACTCGGAAGCAAGAGTTATTGCAGGTGGACTTGCTCACATACCAATACTAATAGGTATTTTTTGGTTTATTAACAGTTATTTCACTAGAAGAAGGAATAATTTTGAAAAAGCCAACAATCCTGTTAAGGCGAAACCAATCGCAAAACCAAAAATAAAAGTAGCAGAAAAACCTGTGATTAAGAAGGTTGAAAATAAAGTTAATGAAATTAAAAAGGTTGAAAATAAAGTTAATGAAATTAAAAAGGTTGAAAATAAAGTTAATGAAGCTAAACCTAAATCAAATTCTTCTTCCCCATTAAGTTCAGAAATAGAAACAGTACCTCCAAAGAGTAAAGAAAACACTAAAATTGATCAAAAGACTTTAAATAAAATGAAACACGCAGATGTTCCCGTAAATACTTATAGACCAAAGACACCATTCACAGGAACTGTTAAAGAAAACTATAGTCTTCTAAAAGAGGGAGCTATTGGAAGAGTAAATCACATAACATTTGATCTATCTGGGGGAGATCCATTTTTAAATTATGTAGA
>CACOCT010000047.1 GCA_902625845.1 uncultured Prochlorococcus sp.
CAAAGAACAAGAAAAAGTTGAATATATTTCTAGTAATATTATCGATGAAGATATTCAATCTAATGAATATATCTTGGGCCCTGGAGATATTATTGAGCTAAAAATATTTGATTTACCTGAATTTGATTCAGAAATAAAAATTCTAAATGATAACACCAGTTCATTCCCTCTCATTGGAAATGTAGAAATTTATAATTTAACGATTAAACAAGCAGAAGAAAAATTAACAAAACTATATAAAAAAGATATTATTAATCCAATTATTACGCTTGGGATAATAAATGCTAGGCCTGCTAGGATTACTTTAATTGGAGCAGTGCAAAGACCTGGATACTACTCTATGACAACCAATGAGAGTTCTGGAGTTGAAGGTAAAGCTGGCTCCATAAGTGGGCTCCCTACAATAGTAGATGCGTTAAAAAAAGGAGGTGGTGTAACTCCAGACGCTAATTTAACTAATATTATTATTAGAAGAAGATTACCAGGGGAAAAACTGGCCTATAAAGAAGCAAGAGTGAACATACTATCACTATTTGAAGAAGGAGATATTGATCAAAACCTTTATTTATTTGATGGAGATGTAATAAAAATTGAAACTGCTCAATTTGATGCCGATAGAATTTCTGAATTATCAGCATTAAACCTTGCTCCAGATTTCATTTCAGTTAACGTCGTTGGAGAAGTAGAAAAGCCAGGCATAAAAGAGATAAAAGCAAACGCATCACTTTCAGAAGTTATAATGATTGCTGGAGGCATTAAGCAATGGAGAGCAAAAAAAGCAGATATTGAAGTAATAAGATTTGCAAAGAACGGAACAGTTTCAAAAAAATCTTATAGCTTAAATTTATCCCAAAACGTTTCTAATACTAAAAACCCACCACTTAAAGATAGAGATATAGTTTTTGTTAAGACTTCTAATTATGGCAAAGCAACTGATGCAATGACAGAGCTTGCTAAACCACTATCGGGGGTTTTGAACATATATGGTTTACTTAAAATAATTTCAGACGGGCTATAAAATTAATTATGGGATTATTTAAAGTAGATTGGGTTATTAAAAACAAAATAGCAATTGGTATTGCTCCTACTAAAGAGAAGCATTTAATAATCTTAAAAGATCAAAATATAAAGTCTATCCTTAGTTTATGTGGAACTTCAGAGGCAAGTCCACCTGAAGGAATGAAAGAAATGTTTAATTGTGAAAGGATAGTATTACCTGATCATAGATCCAATAGAGATTTAGAAATAACTGAAATTGCCAATGTAATCAAGACTATTGAGGTAATGCAAGAGAGAATGCCAATCTATGTGCATTGCCTAGCTGGGAAAGAAAGATCTCCTTTGATTTGCATGGCTTGGCTTAGAATAAAGAAAAAAATTGATAACGTACAAGCATTAAGATATATGATGCAAGTTCATTCAGGTTCCTGTCCTTTGGATAGTCATTTGATAGTACTAGATAATTACATTAAAACCCTATAGTATTATTTGCTATATTAAAAAATGGATTAACTTAAAATAATGACCACCAAAATGATCGCCGAACTTTGCCAAAATCATAATGGTGATGTAGGTATAATAAAAGAAATGGTTGCTGCAGCTGCAGAATCAGGAGCTGAATATGCAAAAATTCAAACTATACATTCTAGTCAATTAACTCATAGAGAAAGATTTGATGAGGGTTTAATTGAAGGTGGCACAATAAAAACAATTAAAAGACCCTATGATCAAGAATTAAAAAGGCTAAAAACTCTTGATATAGATGATGCAGCTATAGATATTTTTTTAGAAGCCTGTAAGGACAATAATATAAAACCGATGACAACAATATTTACCAGAGATGTTGTTAAAAAAACTTTTGCTCAAGGCTTTAAATCTATAAAACTTGCAAGTTTTGATTGCATATCTTATCCACTTGCGAAAGAGATTATTGACTTTAAACCTGATCTTTTAATTGTTTCTACTGGTTGTTCCTATAAAAAGGAAATTGAGAAAATGGCACATATTATAAAAACTGTCCCCAACCATGCATTACTTCATTGCGTTTCAATTTATCCTACGCCATTAAATGAAGCAAACATTAGTAGAATTGATTATTTAAAAACCTTAGTTAAAAAAGTCGGTTTGTCTGATCATAGTGAATATAGTGAAAATAAGCTTGAAATACTAAAGTGGTGTGTTTGTAAAAATATCGATTTTGTAGAAAGACATTTTACGATTTTAGAAAAGGATGAAACAAAAGATGGTAGAGTATCTTTAAATCCCTCTGAGATGAAAGAAGCAATTGAGATTTGTAATTGGGGAAATGAGAAAAAAGCAAAATTTTTAGATGAAAATAAAAAGGATAAAAAATTAATTGAGGGTAACCCTAATAGAGAATTATCTGCCGTTGAACTACTAAATAGAGACTATTACCAAGGAAGATTTGCATCAAAAGATAGTTCAAATAGAACAATTTATAATTGGGATGAATCAATTTCAATTGAAAATTGAGTTTTTTAGTAATGGAAATACTTATTATTATTCCTGCAAGAGGCGGTTCCAAAAGATTAATAGGCAAAAACAAAATTAAACTTAATGGCAAACCTTTATTTATGTACTCTGTTGATGCTGCAAAAAATCTTAATTGCAATCCTAGGATAATAGTCTCAACAGATGACAAAGAGATACAAAATATATGTTTTGATAATCGAATAGAGTATTTAGATAGAAATCCTTTATTAGCTTTAGATTATGCAGCTAAACAAGATGTCATAGTGGATGTATGCCATGAATTATGGGAAAAGGAATTTTACAAACCTGATATTGTTATTAGCCTTCAAGCAAATAGTCCTCAAGTAAAGACAAATGTTCTTGAAAAAGGATTGTCTGTTTTTGAAAAAAGTAAAAGTAAGAATGGCTGGAAAGAAATAATTTGTTTAAATAAAAATGGGGAACAGAATGGGGCAATCAGAATAATGAGCTATAGAAGTGTTTTTCAAAAGACTCTAAGCACTTATGTGACAACATACAAATCTGAATTAGTTGATATTCATACTCAAAAAGATTTGGATATAGCAGAAAGGCTTATTTCTTAATGAATTATCAATGGCTTTATTTTACAGAAAACTATATAGGTAAAATAAATTGGGAAAAACTTAAAAAGTTTTATACTACAAGCTTTGATTATGATTTAGGTTGGGAACCAAGACCAAACACACAAAAAGCGGAGTCTTATGGATCTAATAATAAAGGATTTCTAATATTTGATAAGAATGGATTAAGAGATGATCCCAATAAAAATAGAAGAGAAACTGAATTTGCTATATTTGGTGATTCATATGCTTTATCAAGACAAGTATGTTCAGTTGAGACTATAGGTCATATTTTAGGCAACAAACTTAATGGATATATACCAAATTATGGTGTAGGTAATTATGGAATTGATCAATCTTTTCAAAGATATAGGAAATATAAAAACAATCTATTTAAGAAAAAAATAATCCTTATTATTGTTCCAGAAACAATTGTGAGGATGAATACCATTTGGAGACACTTTCATGAAACTGGCAATATATTTGGCTTCAAAGGAAAATTTTTTGTTGATAATAATCGATTAAATTATCAAGAAAATCCAATTAAAAAATTTAGTGATTACGAGAAATATCTTACAAAAAATATTACTGAAGACATTTTACTCAGCAACGATCCAATGTTTCAATACAGATTTAAAAAAGAAGCTTTTGATATAAAAA
The DNA here is from genome assembly GCA_902625845.1 of uncultured Prochlorococcus sp. GTDB lineage: Bacteria > Cyanobacteriota > Cyanobacteriia > PCC-6307 > Cyanobiaceae > Prochlorococcus_A. The sequence goes on from CACOCT010000047.1 coordinate 3,735, forward strand.
AACTACTTTTATTAAAGAAGGAAACAATTAATAAAGCGAAAGAATTTATTGAATATAAGTTAAGTTCAAAATATTTAAAGTCCATTAATGACTTAAAAGGTTTATCAATAAGAATGAAATATAATTCGAAATTCGCTGATTTATGCTACTTAAATGAAAAATTAACATTACCCTTTGAATTATTAGTTGAAGAATTTAATAGAGAATCAAATAAAAATTTATATATTTTTTTTATTCCACAATTAAGTGATTTAAATTTAAAAACTAATCATTGCGTAAAATATATCGACAATTTGCGAAAACGCACTGGAATAAAGATTTATAGCGCATTTGAATATCTACAAACAAAAAGGGATTTAGTAAAAGAATTTAACGAGTTTTACGTTGAGAAAGGATATGGAGGTCATCTCAATAAATTAGGCAATGCTATCATAGGTGAATGGATAATTGATAAATTATGAGTTTAGTTACAGTACTAGGCAATACAAATAGCGGGTGTGGGGCAATATATGAATACTTAATTGGAAGAGAAGATACTACTGATCCAGTAAACAAATTAGAATTTAGACTTTTATCAGATCCAGGAGGCATTAATGATTTATACACTGTCTACAATAATTATTCATTGCAGAATTTTAACTTTAAGTTAAAAAATTTAGTTAAAATAGCAAAACTATACAGT
>CACOCT010000048.1 GCA_902625845.1 uncultured Prochlorococcus sp.
TTAATTGATTTTTAAAAATTTTTAACTTCCACCCACAATATTTATCTTGAAGAATTCTAATTTGTTTTAGAAGTATTTCTCCCGATTTATCGCTTCCCCTATCATGATTACCGAGGATCACAAATGAAGGAATTTCTAGAGAATTAATCTTCTTCAATATTTTTATATTGCCTTCTGAAATATCTCCAACGAATAAAACGATATCAGGCTTGTTTTTTGATAATATGCTGACATCTACCTCAGACCATAGTCCGTGACAATCTCCAACAACAGCAATTTTAAAATTTGACAGAATTTTTTCTATTTGATCATATAATTAATAAAATACATTTTAAATCCTGACCATTACAACTTCTACAGCTAATAAAGAATCTACCAGAACTGAAGAAGATTTAATTTCTGAGATAAAGACTTTATGCAAAAATTCAAATGCCATAATTCTTGCTCACTACTACCAGGCGCCTGAGATTCAAGACATAGCAGATTTTATTGGTGACTCATTAGAGTTATCAAGAAAAGCTGCAAATACTGATGCAGATGTAATTATATTTTGTGGTGTTCACTTTATGGCTGAAACTGCAAAAATACTTTGTCCGGATAAAACAGTTTTATTGCCAGATATAGATGCTGGTTGTTCATTGGCAAACGACTGTCCTGCAGATGAATTTCAGAAATTTAGAGAAGATAATCCAGGACATTTCGTAGTCAGTTATATTAATTGTACAGCTGAAGTAAAAGCTCAAAGTGATCTTATATGCACTAGTAGTAATGCAGTTGCATTAGTAAATAAACTTCCGAAAGACAAAAAGATAATTTTTGCACCTGATCAAAATTTAGGAAGATGGGTACAGAAAAACTCAGGAAGAAAACTTAAACTTTGGCCAGGAAGTTGCATCGTTCACGAAACTTTTAGTGAGGAGGCCCTACTAAAATTAAAAATTGAAAATCCCAAAGCAAAGGTAGTAGCTCATCCAGAATGTAGTCAGAATTTATTAAATTTAGCGGACTATATTGGTTCTACCAGCAAATTATTAGATTTTATAAGCAACGATGATTCAAAAACTTTTATGGTGCTTACTGAACCAGGCATAATTCATCAAATGAAAAGGAAAGAACCAAATAAGAATTTTATAGAAGTTCCTGATTTGGAGGGGTGCAAGTGTAATGAATGTCCTTATATGAAATTAAATACACTAGAAAAAATTCTAGATTGTTTAAAAAATAATTATCCTTCAATTGAGTTACCACCTGAAATTATAGAAAAAGCATATAAACCCATTAAAAAAATGCTAGATATGAGTTTTTAATATTTTATTTCTCTTTTCTGAGTTTTTTAATGCAACTTTAAAATTAGTTGAGTTAGGTATAAAGCTAATACTTGATCCTTTATTTTCGATAATTCTTATTAAAACATTTTCTGCAGCTTTATATTGTTTATCTCTCCTTGTGCCTATTTGTTTTTGAAGTATAGGATTTACATTCATATTGACTTCGATGTCAGGCTTAATTCCAAATTTATTTATATCAGTTCCATTTGGTGTTAAATATTTTGCGACAGTAACTGTTAAGCCAGAGCCATCTACTAATGATCTCATCGACTGAACAAGACCCTTCCCAAAAGTTTTTTTACCAACTAATTTACCTCTAAGATTATCTCTTATTGCACCAGAGACAATTTCACTGGCACTTGCTGAACCCTCATTTACCAGAACTACTAATGGTTTATTAGTCAAAGCGCTACCATTAGCTTTTTTTACCTCTTTAAAACCATTTTTAGATAATGTACTTACGATTATTCCTTTATCGATAAATTGTCTCGAAATTTCAATACTTGAATCTAACAACCCACCAGGGTTACTTCTTAAATCGAGGATGTATCCAGATACATTTTTTGTTTCATAATCAAGTATTACTTTTTTTAATTCTTTTGAAGCATTTGCATTAAATTGCTTAATACGTACATATCCTATCAAAAAACCATTTTTTGTAGAATTAATTTTACTAATAACAGATTTTATCTCGATTTTTCTTCTCACAAGAGTTTTATTAAAAATAGTTCCATTCCTTAAAATCTTTAAATTAACCTTAGTACCTACTTTCCCTCTAATTAATTTTACAGCTTCTTCTATATCTAAATTTTTCGTTGAAATCTTATCAATAGAGATAATCTTATCTTTTGCTTGGATTCCAGATTCAAAAGCGGGCGAACCCTCGATTGGAGATACAACAACAAGATATCCTGATTCAGAATCTTTTAAAATTTGAATCCCTACTCCTGTCAATTCACCTGAAGTATCAATTCTCATCTCATTAAATTGTTTAGGATCTAGAAATCTTGTATAAGGATCATTTAAGTTATCTAACATTTCTCTTATGGCAATATATGCGTCATCAGCATTAGGATAGGTTTTTGAAAGTAATTTCTTTCTTAATTTAATCCAATTTGATTTATTAAATTTACCATCTGAATCTAAAAAATCACTATAAATTATTTGCCATACATGATCAATTACTTCCTTATTACTATTTTTTAAAACTGAAGATTCAATTGAGTTTGAAAATATAAGACTTGAGAAAATAAATGGTAGTAAGAAATTTTTATTTCTTTTTAATATATTTTTAAATTTCAAATGCGATATCCACATGATTTAAATTATACTTTCTTTTGAAACGTTGTGCTAAATAAATATTACTCAGGATCGATCCATTTACCATCATCTTTAATGAGTTGAATTAATGCTTTTACTCCCTCATCTTCAGGTACTCTTCTAATTTCTTCTTTTCTTCTATATAAAGCGATAGTACCTTTTCCTTTCCCTACATAACCGTAATCTGCATCAGCCATCTCACCAGGGCCGTTAACTATACATCCCATAACAGCGATATCAAGTCCAGTCAAGTGGGATGTGGCATTTCTCACTTTATCTACAACTTCTTCTAGATTAAAAAGAGTTCTTCCACAGCTAGGGCAACTAATATACTCAACCATTGTCTTCCTGAGTCCCAATGATTGTAAAATTGAATATCCAACTGGTATCTCTTTCTCTGGAGCCTCTGTTAAGGAAACTCTAATAGTGTCTCCAAGACCTTCAGCTAGAAGAGTAGCAATTCCCGCTGTACTTTTTATACGGCCATAATCACCATCTCCTGCTTCAGTAACCCCTAAATGTAGTGGATAATTATAACCTTCGCTATCTAATCTATCCGCAATCATCCTATAAGCAGCCATCATAACAGGTGCTCTCGAGGCTTTCATTGAAATTATAATATTATGAAAATCAAGTTCATCGCAAATCTTAACAAACTCCATTGCAGACTCAGTCATGCCTAAGGGCGTATCACCATAAGTGAAAAGCATTCTCTCTGATAAAGATCCATGATTAACGCCAATCCTTAAAGCTTTATCTTGTGACTTTAAAACTTCTACTAAAGGTGTAAATCTTTTTAAAATAGTTTTTTTAATCGAGTCAAATTCTTCGTAACTATATTCAGTTCTTGATGGATCTGATTTTTCAAATACAAACAAACCCGGATTAATTCTTACTTTATCAACATGCTTAGCAACTTCCATAGCTATTTTCATACCGTTATGATGAACGTCTGCAACTAAAGGTGTATTAATGCCATTATCTCTTAGCTTTTTCTTTATTTCGCCAACAGCTTTTGCATGAGCTACAGATGGGACTGTTAATCTAACGATTTCACAATCTACATCATGAAGTCTTTTGATAGCTAAGGCTGCATTTTCAACATCCATAGTATCTTCATTTATCATGGATTGTATCCTTACTGGATGTTCACTACCAATACCAATATCGCCAACCATTACTGTTTTAGTTATCCTTCTCTCTATCTGAGTAGAATACCTTTTTGATATATTATTCACTTCCTTTGATTTAGTTAAAGACATGAAAGTTTAGGTACTCAAACCGAAGCCTGCTTAATTATAAATAATATAGTTTATTTCTAACATTCTGAAGATCTTTTAACGTCAATCCGTAAGGATTATTAATTTCATTTTGTGAAAATCTCATTAAGTAAGAAGGATGAAATATTGGGATGTATTCTTTTCCATTTAAGTTAAACCATTTACCTCTAAGTTGAGATATGGGTTTATTCACTTCAAGAATAGTTTTCATAGCAGTTGTTCCTGCAAGTATAACAACTCTAGGATTAACTAACTTTATTTGCTGAATTAACCAAGGTTTATGAATAGAAATCTCTTTGGAAGTCGGTTTTCTATTTTTCGGAGGTCTGCACTTTATTACATTACAAAAATAAACTTCTTGATAAATATTAATTCCTGAGACTTCCAATAAATTCTTTAAAAACTTTCCTGATTTACCTACAAAAGGTTTACC
>CACOCT010000049.1 GCA_902625845.1 uncultured Prochlorococcus sp.
CTATACACTTTATATTCTTATAATAAGCTTACTTTTCTCAAGGGCTAAGGATTTTATAAAAATAATATTTAAGTTCAAATCAAGAAAATCCCAATTATTTTTGATACCTTTAATAATTTTTATATTTTTCTATGCAAATAGTTTAATATTTGATATTTTAGATTTTTCAACAGCTCAAGTATCTACAGATAATATTAGTTTAGTAGAACAAAGAGCATTACTATCAAAAGTCAGTGCAATGCAATCTGGTGGTTCATATGTTGGTCAAAAGGGGCTACAAAAATTAATTTATATGATTGGAGGCCCATTATCCTTCAGAAATATTAACTTTTTTATAGAAAGTTTTGTTGGAATTATATTTATAACTATTTTTTATTCAATTTTTAAAAACATAAATATATTAAAGAATTATTTAAGTAGATATAATAAGATATTATTATTTTTAATATCTCTATCCACTTTAGAGTTAATTAAGATTTATATATTTGCATTTAATGCAGGAATAATAGTAAGGCAACGTACTATCCCATTTATATTAATATTCACTATTTATTATATTATTAAAGCCACTAAGAGTAACAAAGAATTTATCTAAAAATGCGTAAGAAAGTAACAATCTTCACGACTAAATCTATTACAGTTAATCGGTTTCTAGATCAAATTATTTTCGATTTATCTAATGAATACGATTTAATTATAGCTTGTAAAGATCCAAACAATCTCAAAATCAATACCATAATAAATAGAAAAAAAATTAATTTTCCAGATAATATCAAAGATTTAATTAATCCATTAAAAATAATAGTTTGTCTTTTGGAAATCAGAAGATTATGCAAATCTACTAACTGTATCTATCTCCATACCCCATTAGCTTCTCATCTAGCAAGATTAGCAGTTTTATTTCTAGAAAAAAAACCAACCGTTATATATCATGTTCATGGATTAAGATACATTTCTGGGATTTGGGGTATAAAGAGTTTTATATACAGAATTATAGAATTTTTATTATCATTCCAAACTGATTTCTTCATTTGCATTAATGAAACTGATTATAAAAGTCTTTTGAAATATAACCATCATTCAAAAATAGAAAAAATAATGGGGGTGGGAGTTCATATTCCTAAAAAAGAAAATGTTATTAAATCTTTAAATCAAAGAGAACCATTTGTTATTGGAACTATTGCTTCTTACAAAAAGGAAAAGGGGTACGAAAATCTTATTAAGATCGCTAAAAATTTAAAAGAAATTGATAATATAATTTTTAGAACCTTTGGATCTGGTAATAAAACTTGGCTTGTTAAACTAGCAGAAAGAGAAAAACTTGAAAATTTATTTATTAATGATTTTTCAAATTCTATTGAAGATGAAATTGAGAATTTTAACTTATTTTTCTTGCCAAGTCTTAGAGAAGGACTAAACGTTTCAATACAAGAATCTTTAGTAAGAGGAATCCCAGTAATTACCACCAAAGTTCGAGGATGTGAAGATCTTATTATTGATGGAATTAATGGCTACTGCTATGAATCACAAAATATTAATAAAGCTACAATTTTAATTGAAAAAATATGGAAACTTAGAAATAATGAATATAAGAAGTTATCAGAAAACTCCTATCTATATGCTAAAAATAATTTAAATAGAAAAACTTTATCAAAAAAAATATGTGAGACCTTTAAAAAGTATGTCTGAACTTTTTTATAATTTCCAACCATACAATTCATCATATTATGATAAATTATGTTTTTCATATAAGATTGCTTTCAAAAGAGATTTTTTAGATAAAAAAGTTTATGAATCTAGATTCAAATTTAAAAATAGATATACATCATTAGTTTTGCTTAATAAAAATGAATCAGAGGTTTTAGCTCATGTAGGATTCAGAGTCCACAAGGCAAATCCTAAAATATGCAAATTTATCGCATTTAGATTTAGTACTTTCGTAAACAAATCCTTAAGAGGTCAGGGTGTTTATCAGGAAATGATGCGATATGCAGATGATTTTCTAAAAAATGTATTTAAAGTAGATTTAATTTATGCTTGGCCTAATAAAATTAATTTAATAAGTTGTTTAAAAGATAAAAAATATCAAAATTTGCCACTAATTAATACATGGCAAAAAGAGATTTTTTGTGTAAATGATTTTAATGAAAATAATGACTATATAAAATTAAAAAAAATAAGTAAAATTGATAATCAACTTACGAATGATGATTTAGAAATTACAAATAATCTTTTTACTAATAGAGAAAATAAGAAGTACTACCATCTGCTAGATCCAAAAGGAAACAATTTAATTTTAGGTAAAAGCAAATTTAATGAATGTATATATTTTTCGCTTCTTCATTATAATTTTGAATCTTTATCTTGGATTTTAAACATTATTGAAAGATTAGGAAGTAAATCTTATAAAAATTATGTCCAACTATGGTGCAATTATAATGAGTATGAAAATTTGAGGATGATTCTAAAAAATGGATTTGAACCTAATGGACCTTGCTTTAATAGAGGAGTATATATATTAAACGAAAAAAATGTTTCAAATATTTATGCCTTTCCTTCAATGTATCATCATGATGCTTTCTAAAATTGAAAAAATTTTTAACTAGACTTTTTAGCTTATTTATTATTTTAGTATTTTCGCCAATTTTTATAATAGTCTATTTACTTATAATTTATTTTGATGGACCTCCTGCTATCTTTAAATCAAAAAGGTTGGGATTATCGAGTAAAGAAATTATATTGTATAAATTTAGAACTATGACCAAAGATAGAGATGTTACTAAAAGGGTTATTACAAAAATTGGTAAATATTTGAGAAGATCAAGTATTGACGAACTGCCTCAACTTTTTAATATTATGTTTGGTGAAATGAATTTTGTTGGGCCTAGGCCATTACCTGAAGAATCTTATAAAACAGAGAGAATGAAAGAATATAAATTATTACGCTTATCAGTAAAGCCAGGTCTTACAGGATTATCTCAAATCAATACTCTAGGTAAACCTAGAAGTACTGATGAAAAACTTGTTTATGACATTAAATATGTTAAAACAAGGAATATATATTTAGATATTTATATTATTATCAAGACTTTCGGAACTTTATTGAGAAGATTTAAAGTAAATAAAAGCGGGGAAACTTTATAAATGTTTTCAAAAATTGAAAGAGTTCTATGTATTGCCCCTCATGCTGATGATGAAACCCTAGGTTGTGGAGGATTAATTTCTAAATTAAAAGAAAAAAATATAGATGTTCTTATTTTTATTGTAACTGGTCCAGGAGAAGATATTCATCCGATTTTTCCTAATAAAGTTTGGGATATAGTAAGAGATGAATTTAAATTAGCAATTAAAGAATTAGGTAATCCAAATTACAAATTTGGTAACCTGCCTGCAGCTTTATTGGATCAAATTGAAACTTATAAAATAAATCAAACTATATCTGAAGCTATAAAGTCCTATGAACCAAATGCAATTTTGATACCTTTCAAAGATGATTTGCATTATGACCACAAAATAATAAACTACGCTACTAGAGTAGCCACAAGGCCTTACCTCAAATCTAATTCAATGATAAATCTTATATTAGAATACGAAACCCTTACTGAAACTGATATTTTTCAATTAGACACTCAAGACATATTTAAACCAAACTTTTATGTAGACATAACAAATACATTAAGAAATAAATTAAACGCATTTAGTAAATATAAAAGCCAAATGCAAATTACAAATCAACCAAGAAGTTTAGAAAGTATAAAAAATCTTGCACGATACAGAGGAATGAATCTCAATAAAAAATATGCAGAAGCTTTTAAAATCATCTTCCAAAAATACTAAATATAATCAAAAAATTATTTAATAGATAATTTTTGAGAATTACAGTCAATTTGAACAAGATTTGATTTTTTTAAATCGCTATAAGTTTGTTGTCCAATTCCAATCACTGCAGGAATTCCTAGTTCAGAACATCTAATAGACATGTGAGAATTAGATCCTCCATACATTGTTATTAAACCAGCTATTTTATAACCAAAAATAAAGTCATAACCTGGATCGGCATTCTCTATACAGACTATTTTACCATTAATATCTTTAGCTCTATATTGATTATTATTTTCAAGAAATAATAT
>CACOCT010000050.1 GCA_902625845.1 uncultured Prochlorococcus sp.
AATTTCCTTTAATAGATATACAAGAAGAGCAAGGGCCTTCGCTGCAAAAACAGCTTTATTAAACATTAAAAAAGAATGTGAGACTAATAGTGACTTAAAAACAGCTGAGGAATTTACAGCATTAACTCCAGCAGGATATTCTTTATTTTCTGGTAATTTAGGAGATTGTAATGGCAATAATGGATTAATTATTGCAAGGCCTAATAATCCAGGAAGGCTGCCAGAATATACTTATAATTTTTCCAATAGGGGAAGAGTTGAATGCTCAAAAAATTCCTCAGATAACTTTTTTAAAGAATGTTTATCCTTGAAAGAGAAGTTAGAGTCTTATAAATTTGTTATTAAGGATACTTATGTTGAAAATGGATGTTCTTCTTATGTTTTAGTTAAAGGGCCTTCATGGGGAGACGCAGAGATAAATGCAAAAAATATTGGTGGCAATTTATTAACAGTAAATAATGAGAAAGAACATTCATGGATCGCTAAAGAATTTTCAAAATTAAAATATTCTTATAAAGGAGATACCAATAATGGAGATCCAGATAATTGGATTAATCTATGGATCGGAGGACAGACTAAAAATGGCGAATGGGAATGGACCTCTGGAGATGATTGGTTTGATGGCGTTAAAGACAATGATCCTGGTATTGGAAATGGTATTGGTACAGATAAAATAAATAAAGAAAGAGATTTAAAGTTAATAGCACACTGGAATCATGATAAAAATCATAATCAATGGATGAGACATGGTAATGGTATTGGAACATATTATTGGGCAGCAACTAATGGAACTTCAAATAAAACAAGAGGTATAGCTGAGATTAATAGGTGTGAAAGTTAAGTATTTATTTTAATAATTTACTTACCACTCTATAAAGATGTTCTATGTTTATAAATCCTACTTTTTTGCTAAATAAATATTAAATAAAGATTATTTCTCTTTAACCATCAATTTTTTTATAAGTTAGTTATTTCATAAGAAAATATTCAGATTATTTTTTGCTGATGGCGCTATTTAGAGTGATGGGTATGTTAATAAAAAAAATAATTAGTCAACTAGTTACTATTAATAGCGCTTATTTAAGTAAATGGATTATGAATACTTATCGTGAGATTAATGAAAATCCTTATTGAGATCTTAAAAGGTAAGATGCTTTTATTATTTCTAAATCGTAAATATGAAAGTGGTTAAAAGATTATAAATCTTGGACTAATACAAGATTGATGGATTTTATAAAGAGATTCTAAAGAGCGTTCTTCTTTGAAAACAAGAGGTTGGTATTTTATGGAGACTTATCAGAAATACCATTAGAAAATTTTTTCGCCGCTTAAATGTAAGTTAATTGCTATGATTTCCTCAATAATATTTATGATTTTAAAGGAATTGTTGATATTTATAAAAATTAGTGTCTATAAATTTTATGACTCTTGATAACAATTTACAAAACTTAAAAAATTTTTAATTTATTTATCAATTTCTTGAAAGTAATTTTTTAATTCACGATATTTTTACTGTTACTTAAAGGAAGAAAAATGCTATACATAAAATAAGTAATTGGGATGTTCCAAATGAGTAAAAATGAAAAGGGATTCTCATTGATTGAGTTAATCATTGTTTTTATAATTACAGCAATACTTTGTCAGTTAGCCTTTGTTGGATATAATCGTTTTGTAAGAAAAACTAGGGCATTTGCTGCTAGGAATGCAATTAAAAATATTAAATCTGAATGTAATTCAAATAAAGAATTAGGTATCAATAAAACTTTTACTCTCTTAAATATTAATTCATATTCGATAAATTCAAGAGATTTAAATAGTTGTCTTGGAGAGATTAAAAATGGATTAGTTCAAGTAAAACCTAACAATCCTAACTATTTACCAACTTACAGTTATGATTTTATTTCTGGTGATATAAGGTGCTCTTATAATGGTTTTATAAATGGTTTATTTGATGAATGTATTCCTCTAAAAGATAAATTTGAGAAATTTAATTTTGTGGTTAAGGATTCATATAAGGAAAGAGGTTGTTCTTCTTATGTAATTGTAAAGGGGCCTAGTTGGGATGAAGCAGAGAATAATGCGAAGAAGTTGGGAGGTAATTTAGTCACAATTAATGATCTTGAAGAGAATAAATGGATTGTGAATTCATATCAAAAATTAGTCACATACAACAAAGCTACTGGTAATGTTGATGGGCATCATAGTACTATTCCAAGAGCATGGATTGGATTAAATGATAAAGAAGAAGAGGGTGTTTATAAATGGAGTTCAGGACAAGAAGTTACTTATAGGGGAACAATAGATACTGGACAGATGAGTGGTATGAAAAAAACTTATGGAAGATTTGATCCTGAAACAGGCCTGAGAGATGATTCTTTACCTTTAATAAATGAATTTATCGATCAAGATGTAACATCAATTACATTGGCAAACCCGACAAATAATGAGTTCTGGTTTGAAGGATCTTGGGAAGATACATGGAATAACTATACACACTATAGTGATGGAATCGCTGAGGTTCCAACATGCATTGAATAAAGCATTTTTTAGAAGTTACTAGCTAATGTGAAATTTTTTTATGGGATAACTAATTAAAATATTTCAAAATTTAAATTAAAATTTTATATTTTTTTATATAAGTTATTTTGCTACAAATTAGTAAATAGACTATAAAATAATGTTTTTAAAAAGAAACCATGGTTTTACCTTAATAGAACTTATTATTTGTTTTGTTATATTTTCGATACTTTTTCAAATTGGTTTTTTGGCATTTAAAAGTTATTCAAGAAGAGCAAGGGCTTTCGCTGCGAAAAATACCCTTTTAAATATTAAAAAAGAATGTCAAATGAATGAGGATCTTAAGGGGGATGCAACTTTTACTCTTTTAGCTCCTAAATCCTATTCATATGCTACAAAAGATAATAATTGCTCTGGAACTGATTCTTTTGTTTACCTAAATCCTGATGATAAAAATTATTTACCAACGTATTTTTATAATCATCGGAATAAAGAAATTGGGTGCTTTTATAATGGTTTCATAAATAACTTATTTAATAAATGTGTAAGTAAATATTTAAAATCAAACTTTGAAAAAAATAATTTTGTTGTTAAAGATACTTTTATCGAAAGGGGTTGCTCTGCTTATGCAATTGTCACAGGAGATAATTGGCAAGAGGCAGAAAGTCAGGCAAAAAAACTAGGAGGTAATCTAGTCACAATTAATGATAAGAAAGAATATAAATGGATACAAAATAATATAGTTTTTGATCATAAAATACTAATGAAAGCTAATTATAAATTGAATGATCCAAATAAATTATCAATGTATTTTGTTGGTTTAAATGATCAAAAAGAAGAAGGTCGTTACGTATGGTCTAGCGGTCAAAAATCAGTATGGAAGAATAATGAAGATTTGATTCATAGGCAGAATTGGATAGAACAGCAAGGTATGGCAAATAACAATGATTTTTTTGTAATGCATTCAAATGATGTTGGTTTTAGTGAATATGTTAATGAAGAATATAGACCTGATTTATATAATGGTAGGGTTGGTACACTTACTTGGGTTGATAATAATAGCTCATATTACAAAGGATGGGATACCCCTCACTTTGGAATTGCTGAAGTTGATAAGTGTAATTAAAAAATAATGTTTTTTATAATTTTAATTCCTAAAGAATTGAATATTTAAAAAATTTCAAGTATAAGAATGTTTCCAGTAAAAATTCTCTTTCTATTTATTTTAGGTATTTCCTTTGGCAGCTTTGTTAATGTTATTAGGTATAGATATCTTAAAAATCAATCAATATTTTATCCAAATAGCTATTGCGATAATTGTGATGCAAAACTGCCATGGATTCTAAAGATACCAATATTCTCTTGGTTATTTTTAAAAGGAA
>CACOCT010000051.1 GCA_902625845.1 uncultured Prochlorococcus sp.
TATCATTATAGTTTTTATCATCAATATCATAAGAATAAATATATTTCATATCAAAAGTTTTTAAACTTTCTTGAAGTAAATAAAAATTATAATAAAAATAATCAAATACTCTTAGTATCTGGTTCAAAAAAAAGGAACGAATTTGAAGTCTTGAATATATTAGAAAAATTAAAACTTGATTTAAGTAAAAATATAGAATTTGGAGTGGCATTTAATCCTTATTTCTATGAAGAATGTGCATATAAAATAGAGAGGAATAGATTGATAGATAAACTAAAATTTTATTTTGTTAAGTCTATTTGGTTACAGTTTGGCTCAGAAATAAATCAACTTACTAGGGAAATAAACTTTCTAAATTTAATGATAGCTAATACTCAAAAATTCATTAATAACGAAATTAATATTTATGGGAGTCTTCTCATTCCCTCTAAGCAGTTTCTTGCAAGATTTAAATTTAGACCATGGAAAGGGGTTTATTTATCTGATAAATATTTAAATTCTTTAGAAGGATCAGGTAAAATTACAAAAAATATAATCGATTTTTATTTAAATAATAGTATCACCCCTTTAGTAGAGACAGAATTATCTACGGAAAAACAATTTATGGAAGCTAAAAATTTTATTGATTTATGACTATTTTATAAATTTATGCAAAATATTTATGATTTAGTTGTAATTGGCGGAGGCATATCTTCCTCTACTTTTATTGCGAATATATTAAAAAAAGGGTTCAATGGAAAGATCGCTGTTGTAGAAGCAGGCAGAGGATTAGGAGGCAGATGCAGTACAAGATATTCTTATAAAGATAAAAAACTGGCTTTAAACCATGGCTGCCCTAATTTCAATATAAAAAATTCTATAAAAGATTCATACTTAGATAATTTTATAAAAGAACTTTTAGATGAAAAACTTATAAAAAGTTTAGATAATTCATTTTTTGAATTTGATGAAAATTATAAATTCTCAAAAAAATTTGATAATGAATTCTATTTGGGGAATGTTTATACATCAACTTCCCATATGAGTAAACTAGTAGAGAATTTAATTCATCTTTATAATTCAAAAGATCAAATTGATTTTTATTTTGAAACGTTGATTGTTAAATTAAGTTTTAAATCAGAATTATGGAATATTTTATCAAATAAAAATAAAGAAATTATTGGAAAATTTTTAGTTTGTTCTAGTAATCTTTTATTACACAAGAGATCATTAGAAATTTTAAATGTAAGAGAAATTCCACTGAGAGAAGCAATAAATAAAGAAAATAATATGAAAATAGATCAAATTATAAAACTTACTAATAAACAAGAATATATAAAAAGAATTAATTTTTTAATTCACACTAAAAAAAATTATAATTTAGAAGGTTTTTTTAATAAAGAAATTGTTCATTTTGTATTTAATCAGAAATTACAAAAAGATATTGGATTTGAAAGAATAATATTTCAAAAGCAAATTGATAATAGTTTAGGAATAATTATACATACAAAAAATATAGATTTCATTTTAAATAAATATGAGCGAGAAGATAATAAAATTTTATATAAATATGTATCAAATAAATTAAATACTTTTTTACTAAAAAATCATATAACTTTTAAGAATCTTTTATTAGATGATATTTCAAGAATGAATTGGAGAGCATCACAACCAATTGGAGAAGGCATCCCTGAAAGACTTCAACTATGTAATGAATATAATATTGGATTTTGTGGAGATTGGATTCAATTGGAAGGTTATGGTTCTGTTTCAGGTGCTATTTTGAGTGGTTTAAAGTTATCAGATAAGTTTATCGAATTTTATTAGATAATTCTTTAAGAATAGTATTAATATTAGGCTCTTTTTTAAAGTCTAATTCTTTTCCTTTCTCTGAAATTTTATAAGATTTCTCTTTATTCTTATAAATATTCCATGCTCTTATGAAGTCCTCTATAGAAGTTATCTGGCTTTTACCTCTTTCAACACAATCTCTTTCAAAAATTCTTTTCATACAAATTTCTTTATTTATATTTAATTTGATCAATAGATAATCATTTTGTGAAAAAGATTTTAGTAATTCAAGGGTAAAAATGCCCTCGATAATTAGGTTCTCAATATGTAATGACTTATGATAGTTAATTTCTGTTCTTTTTTTTATGAAATCATATTTGTATGAGTAATTTATCTCTTTATTTTTTAGAATTTTATTTATAGTTTTTCTTAATAACTTACTGTTATGACTTATTCTTTTATCGAAATATGATCTTATAAATTTAGAAAGTAAATTACTTATTTTACCAGTTTTATAAAAATCATCCGTACTGATAACATGACAATTCTCTAATTCAATCATAAGTTTTTTTGCTAGGCTTGTTTTACCACTTCCAGATGGACCAGTAATAATAATAATTTTCATTAAATTTCAATATATATTATTTAATCTAAGAAAACTTTTAATTTTATAATAATTTCGAGGAACATTAACTGTAAATATAAATATTTGAATCCAGATCTAAAATACTAATTTATTTAGGAAATAATGAGACTAATTCATTAATTTTGAATAAATAAGAATTTATCAATTTCTGCTTCTAATAGTATTTGAATTAAATTAAAACTTTAAAATTCATATAATCAATAATTATTTTTTGAAAATTCAAAAGATTATATCGCTAATATTATTTTCATTATGATTATTAACTTGCATAACATTTAAAAATGTGTCTTTATAAGATTGTGAATAAATAAAAATCTAATTTCACTTGAAAAACTAAACTACAGTATTTCAAATAAATTTTTGATTTTAGATTTTATTAATACATTAATTGATTAAATGTTTTACAAACTCTTAAAAAAATTAAAATCAATCTTTGGCAAAAAATCTACTTCAAAGACTTCTGAGCCTAAGAAAGTTTCAAAAACAACAAAATCCACAACAAAAACAAAATCTACAAAAACAACTAAATCATCAAAAGCCACAAAGCCAGCCAAGGGAAAGAAACAAGAAGTTAAACTTTTAATTGAAAGTTTTACTTCAATTCCTGGTGTTGGACAAAAAAGTGCAAAGGCATTTTATGAAGCTGGTTTTAAATCTACAAAGGATATTCTATCCGCAAAAGATGAAGATCTTCTAGCCGTTCCTGGAGTTGGTATAAACCTAATAAAGAAATTAAAAGATTATAAACCTTAATTAGTAAATAAAATATAAGAAAATGGTTAGATAATTTTTTATATTTATTTTTTAATTAAATGAGATTTAATTATATATAGTTAAATAAAATTTTAAATTATTTGTAGTTTTTAATTATTGTAGTTTAAATGAAAAGTTAATCTATCTTCGTCTTGCCTTTCTCCTTTGCTGTAATTTCCTTTTATATTTTTCAATTGGCGTTTCATGATGTCTAAGCCTTTTTAGATCAGCAAATATACCAGCTTTAGATACTTGTCTCTTAAAACGTCTTAAAGCAGACTCAATCCCTTCATTTTCGCCTACAGTTACTTGTGTCAAAATAAATATTGTAAAAATTAATGTTTATATAATAACATGTGGTTTATGTGATTTACGTTTTTTTTTTAATTTTCTTGAATAAATTTATTTGAATTTTGTAATTTAAAAGAGTTTTTATATCTATAAATTAAAAATTGATTAATTTTGAAAAATTATTAATATAAAATCTAAATTAAGGTTAATTTATTGTTGCATTACATATTTTATTG
>CACOCT010000052.1 GCA_902625845.1 uncultured Prochlorococcus sp.
TGATGCTACCAATTAAAACGCCAATGCTAGCTGCTATCGCAATCGATAATATTGGTTTTTTTCTGATTGGACGTTCAATTTTTGGTCTTAGTGTTTTATTTAATTCATCAAGCAATTCTTCTAATTGACTTTCAATAGGTTCAATATGTTCTCCTATCTCCCAATTATTAGCTTGAATGGAATCTATTATGCTAAATAATTGTTCTTTAATACCTGCAGAGGATTTTCCTTCAAAGGAGCATTAGCCATAAATGGTCGATATCCTCTTTTATGTAAGCTCTCAACAGTGCTTTGTAAACTAAGAATTGCTTCTTCATTATTAAGATGCAAATGAATTATTAAGTGAGGATTTTTGATTGAAATATCTGATCTAGAACCCAAATATTTTTTTTGTAAATCAATAATTGCATTTTTAACTTGTAACGCTGTGAAGTGAGTATGTTTTAAAAATAAATTTTTACCTGTCACATGAATACAAAAACTTTTATTCGTTGGAAGCCACTTTATCCAATCAAAAGAGGATTGAACGCCTTTATACAAGGTATTTTTATCAGAGCATGGAAAACGTGTAATCTCCCTATAAAAACGAAAAGCAATCCTCGAGTAAAAATGAAGTCTATAAAATGTTGCACAATCGCACTTAAAAAATACACTTCTTTTTAAAATTTTTATTTGTTTTCCACCAAAATCAAAGATTTCTTTTGCTAAAAGTTTCTCCAATCCTTCTGGAGATGATGCAACAACATTCATAACATGTATAAAAATATTCAAATATCTATCTAATATTTATTTTGCCTGTCAGAATATAAATGTCCAACTGGACTAGGTGATCTCAACCGATATTTCGGACAGCGGTTCGATTCCGCTCAGCTCCATTTCTCTGGGGTTGCAATGGTTTCGACGGGGTATAAGGAAGATGACTGAAGCCTGCTCGGCATGAGCAAAAACATAAACGCTAACAAAATCGTTAGTTTCTCTCGTCAAACAGCACCAGTTGCTGCTTGATCAAAAAGAGATGGGGTTATATCAGCCTTATAAACCAAATGATACAGAGAGCCTGGAAGGGCTCTTCCTTTCTAAAGTAATAGTAAAATGACAGTAAATAATATTGTCAGATCATGTAATCATTGCTTCAAGAGCATGTAATAAAGAACATTTATGTAAAGAGATAGGTATAAATACTGAGAGTATTAATATGAAATTCTTTTAATGTATTAAAAAATTTTATTTTCAAATGAGTTCCAGCAAAAATATAAATGATTTATTGGTTAATTTAAATCCCAAAGTACTAAGGTTTACTGGAGAAAAATTTCCATCTGAACTTTGGAATACATCTTCAGTAAAAAACGCCAAGAATATTGCATCTAAATAATTTAATTAAATTTATAAACTTGAAAATGGATTTTCAGGTAATTTTTTAGTACAGTTTTTCGCAGCATTATCGAGGCTCTCAAATTCGCTTTTAGTTAAATCCCACTTTAATACCTTGGAAATATCTAAAACTTGATTTTTTTTGCGTAAGCCAACAATTGGTATCGCTCCATGATAAAAACACCAATTTATTGCAACTTGTGCTAATGAAGCTGATCTTGCTTTAGCGATTTCCTTTATTACTTTTCTCAACTCTAATGTTGGTTTATCATATGTTTGAAAAATAAAATTTCTTAAAAAAGATCTTTTGCTTGTATTTATTATTGAAGGGTCTTGACATAGAATCCCAAAAGCTAATGGGCTATAAGCAAGAAAATCAATTTTATTTTGATCACAAATTTTTTTTAAATATTTTTGTTGTTCATTTTTAGGCGACAGTAAAGAAAACTGTACTTGAACACTACTAATTCTCTTGTTCTTATCCTTTAGAAACTGTATTATTTTTTGTAATCTTTTTGGACCAACATTTGATAAACCTATCTCAAATTGAAATCCTTCATCAATTAAATCACATAAATTATTTATTAGTTGAAAATCCTGCCAAGGATTATATTTTTCAGTCGACCAATGGAGCTGAACAATATCCAATTGATTATTAAGTCTATTTAAACTTTTCTTGAAAGGAAGGCAAAACCCTTTTCTTCCTATCCTCCATGGATAAGGTGCTAATTTTGTAGCGATTTTAATCTTATTTTTTTTAGCTTTAATTGTTCTTTGTAAAAACTTACCTAATAATTTTTCACTCCTCCCAGATAAGCTGCCAGTACCATAAGAATCGGCAGTATCAATAAATGAGAAGCCTTGATTTAATGCCTCCATAAAAGTCTCATACAGATCTTCATCGGAACTAATTTTATAGTTCCAAAAAAATTTGTTACCCCATGACCACGTACCTAACCCAATTTTTTTTTTCGACACAATATTGAATAGATCCTTTATAAACTTACCAAATAAATAATTTTAATTTTTATTATTTATATTTTTTATACTTTTTTCTCTTGACAACCAGAAAATATTAACCAAAGTAGGAAAAATATTAAAACTATTGTTTATTACTGTTTGCGGCCAAAAAGGGGGAGTAGCAAAAACTTGTACAAGTATTCACTTAGCAAGTGTTTGGGATCGCCAAGGCAAAAATGTTTGTATTATTGATGCTGACAAAAACAGATCAGCATTGGCTTATGCCTCCAGGGGAAATCTACCTTTTCCTGTTTTCCCAGTAAGTTCAGCAGCTAAAGCTTCAAGAGGTGCAGATATTGTAATTACAGATGGTCAGGCAAGTAGTGATGAAGAAGAATTAAAACATTTAGCTTACGGATCTGACTTAGTATTAATTCCAACAACTCCTAAAGCAAGATCAGTAGAATTGACAGTCGAATTAGCAAATTTATTAAATACATTAAAAGTAAATCACGCAGTTTTGATTGTAAAAGTTGACTCAAGAAAGCATAAGGCAGCAAATCAAGCCAGAGAAGCATTACAAAAGTTTGGCCTATTTGTTTTTGAAGGACATATACCTTTATTATCAGCTTTTGATAAGGCAGAAGCTTCGGGTAGATCAGTTGATGATGCAGTAGATGACTATGGAAGAGCAGACCCTCTTCGAATGACGGGTTGGTCTGCTTACTGCTCTATTACATCTCAAATTCAATGCCAGATTTCGAAGCACTTATCCGACATCAACAAATTAAACAACCCTCAGCGAATCAGCGCTTAAAAATTGTTGCCAAGTCAAATAATCAAGATAATGAAATTGATAATAAAAAAGAGGATTGGATCCTATTAAAATATT
>CACOCT010000053.1 GCA_902625845.1 uncultured Prochlorococcus sp.
ATAATAATGATAAAGTTTTCATTATTACAGCCCAACCATTAAGAACAAAAGCGCTTTTATTTGAAAATAAAGTAAATACTTTTTATCTTGAAAATTCATCTATTATTAATAAAACTCAAAAATCAATAAAAGAAATAATACCAATAATAATTAAAAAGAAAAATGATTATGAAATTGATGGTTTCTATTTACCAATATGGAAACTAAAAGTATTTACAGATAAGGAGTTATATGGACAACAAAGTCTTTTCAGGAATTTTTTTATCAGGAAAAGAAATCAAAGTATTACATCTAAAATAAATATAAATAAAATAAATCCCGGTGACTATATTGTTCATAAAAATCACGGAATTGGTAAATTTTTAAAAATTGAAAAAGTTAATTTTATAGGGGAATCTAGAGATTACCTAGTCATTCAATATTTGGACGGAAAAATTAGTGTAGCAGCTGATCAACTAGGCAGTATTAATAAATACAGATCATCTGGGAATGTTAAACCCAAGGTCAATAAATTAGGTGGAACCGAATGGCTAAAGGTAAAAGAAAGAAATAAAAAAGCTATAAAAAAAATAGCAGTAGATCTCTTAAAACTCTATGCAGAAAGAGAAAAATTAAAAGGATATGCATATCCTCAAGATGGTCCTTGGCAAAATGAATTAGAGGACTCATTCCCGCATCAGCCTACTCCTGATCAAGTAAAAGCTGTTAATGATATCAAGAAAGATATGGAAAAAGATATTCCTATGGATAGATTAATTTGTGGAGATGTTGGATATGGTAAGACTGAAGTAGCTATAAGAGCAATATTTAAAGCTATTACAGCTGGGAAACAAGTAATATTATTAGCACCAACCACAATACTTGCACAACAACATTGGAAAACTATTAGTAATAGATTTTCTCCATATCCCATAAAAATTTCACTTTTAAATAGATTTAAAAAGGAATCAGAAAAAAAGGAAATTCTTAAAGGATTAAATAATAATACAGTAGATCTCGTTGTTGCGACTCATCAAATATTAGGAAAGAAAGTTGATATAAAGAATCTTGGATTACTAGTTATAGATGAAGAACAAAGATTTGGAGTGAAACAAAAAGAAAAAATTAAAAAAATTAAAAAAAATATTGATGTATTAACTTTAACTGCTACACCTATTCCAAGAACTTTATACATGAGTCTTTCAGGGATTAGGCAAATGAGTCTAATAGAAACACCTCCCCCCTCTAGGAGATCTATTAAAACATATTTATCTGAAATTGATACCGATGTAATTAGAACTGCAATAAGCCAAGAACTTGATAGAGGTGGACAAATATTTTATGTTCTACCAAGAATATCAGACATAGAACAAGCTATTGAAAAGTTAAAAAATATGTTTCATGATTTAAAATTTATAATTGCTCATGGTCAAATGAATGAAAATGACTTAGAAAATGCGATGATAACATTTAATAGTGGTGAAGTAGATTTAATGATTTGCACCACAATAATTGAAAGTGGCTTAGATATACCTAAAGTAAATACAATTATTATCGAAGATGCTCACAAATTTGGTTTATCTCAACTTTATCAATTAAGAGGTAGAGTGGGAAGAAGTGGTGTGCAAGCATACGCTTGGTTATTTTATCCCAATATGAATAAAATTAATGAAGCATCAAAGCATAGATTAAAAGCAATAAAAGATTTCTCTGAATTAGGGAGTGGATATCAACTAGCTATGAAGGATATGGAAATTAGAGGAGTTGGTAGTTTGCTTGGTGAAGCACAAAGTGGACAAGTAAATAATATTGGATATGACTTATATATGGACATGCTTCATGAAGCAATATCAGAGTTAAATGGTAAAGAAATACCAGAGGTTAAAGATACACAAGTAGATTTACCAGTTAATGCTTTTATACCTGGTACTTGGATTTCAAATAAAGAAGAAAAATTAGAAGCATATAAAAACATAACCACTTGCATAAATAATGATCAAATAACAGAATTAGCAACTGATTGGGTGAATAGGTATGGATTAATACCAGAGCCAGTGGAGTCTTTGCTTCTAATTATGAAATTGAAGTTACTAGCAAAGAAATGTGGTTTTATAAGTATAAAACTTAAAAAGCCAAACATAATATTAATTACAAGAATGAAAAGCAATGCTTTTAAATACCTTAAAGAAGAATTGCCCATAAATATTCAAAATAAATTTGTATTTCAAAGTGAAAGTGAAAATTCCAAGATAATTATTCGTGGCTTAGGAGTACTTGATACACAAATCCAAATAGAAAATCTAATTAATTGGTTTAGTACTATGTCTATTTCAGTTGAAAAACTTATAAAGCAAGAAATTAAAATTTAATTATTAAAAAAATATTGAATTAACCCAAAAGTGATTTATTTAGGTTAGCTTATTACAAATCTTAAATTGCATGGGTGAATACATCGATATAGGAGTTCAAACTCCAATTTTTGCTTATATAGTATTAATATCTTCGGTCGCTGTTGGTGCAGTTGCTTTATTAGGTTTTGAAACTGAAAATGATGATGATGATTCTGATTCAGGAAGTGGTGGTTTAATGCAACCAATTTGACTTTAGCGGATAGTAAACTTTCTTGATTTATGAAGTAATACCTTAACTATGCGATTAAAGGCTCCTATAATTAAAATTAATGATAATAAGACAGTAAAACAAATTAATAAAACTACTAATATTTCTAAAGAGTAAAATAATATTTCTTTTACATTGCTAAAAATATGGACTATATTCTTTTTAAAAGTATTAAAAAAGACCATTTTTTGCGGAATAAAATAATTTATTATCAATAAAAACAAACCAATTATCATCATTAGAAAGGACTCCTGTA
>CACOCT010000054.1 GCA_902625845.1 uncultured Prochlorococcus sp.
TCAAACTGTTTTAGATGATGAAAATTCACCTTTTTTTAAGTGGTTCCCAGAAGGTAAACTAAATATTTCCTACAATTGCTTAGATAGGCATATAAAAAATGGCCTTTCTGATAAAACAGCTTTGATATGGCAAGGTGAACCTGGTGATCATAAAAAATTTACTTATAGCGAGCTCCTTAAAGAAGTTTGTAAATCAGCTAACGGACTTAAATCAATAGGAGTAAAAAAAGGAGATTTGGTCTGTATTTATATGCCAATGATACCTGAAGCTATGTTTGCAATGCTTGCTTGTGCGAGAATAGGAGCTCAGCATTCAGTTGTTTTTGGAGGCTTTTCTTCTGAATCTTTAAAAGACAGACTGATTGATGGAAATGCAAAGTTTGTAATTACTGCAGATGGCGGATATAGAAAAGATAAAGAAATTGAATTAAAAAAGGCAGTTGATTTGGCACTGCAAGCGGGTGCAAATGAAATAGTTGAAAAAGTTATTGTTGTAAAAAGAATTAATAAAGAAATTTATATGGATTCATCTAAAGATTTATGGTGGCATGAATTGTTGCAAAATCAAGATGATTGGTGCGAGCCTGAAATAATGAATAGTGAAGATCGATTATTTGTACTATATACTTCAGGTTCAACTGGAAAACCTAAAGGTGTAGTCCATACTACTGCAGGTTATAATTTGTGGTCGCATTTAACTTTTAAATGGGTATTTGACATAAAAAAGAACGATATATATTGGTGCACTGCTGATGTAGGCTGGATAACAGGTCATTCTTATATAGTATACGGTCCATTATCAAATGGAGCTACAACTCTAATGTATGAAGGTGTTCCAAGGGCCTCTAATCTTGGAGCTTTTTGGGAAGTTATTCAGAAATTTAAAGTATCTATTTTCTATACGGCTCCAACTGCTATAAGGTCTTTCATGAAGTCTGGGCGCGAGATCCCAGATAAATATGATCTTTCAAGTTTGAGGCTTTTAGGGACAGTTGGAGAGCCAATTAATCCCGAAGCCTGGATTTGGTATAAGAATGTAATAGGCAAAGAAAAATGTCCAATAGTTGATACTTGGTGGCAAACAGAAACTGGGGGCATAATGGTAAGTCCTATCCCTGGTGCAGTTGATGCTAAGCCTGGCTCAGCTACTTTTCCGCTCCCGGGAATAGAAGTATCTATTGTGAATAAAGACGGTGAAGAAGTAAATACAAATGAGGGAGGATATTTAATAATTAAAAAACCATGGCCAGGAATGATGCGAACTATTCATGGTGATCCAGATAGATTTAAAAAAAATTATTGGGAATTTATTCCCTTTAAGGATGAAAAGTATGTTTATTTCGCTGGAGATGGAGCACGTATTGATAATGATGGGTATTTATGGATAATGGGAAGAGTTGATGACGTAATAAGTGTTTCTGGCCATAGATTAGGCACTATGGAAATTGAATCAGCATTAGTTAGTCACGAGTCGGTTGCAGAAGCTGCAGTGGTTGGTAGAAAAGATGCTATTAAAGGGGAATCTATAGTTGCCTTCGTCTCTTTAGAGAAAAATTTTCAAAAATCGTTAAATTTGATTAATGAATTAAAGCAACATGTTGTTAATGAAATTGGGATAATCGCTAAGCCAGAGAAAATAATCATATCTGATGCATTGCCAAAGACTAGAAGTGGGAAAATTATGAGAAGAATATTAAGATCTTTAGCTTCAGGAGAAGAAGTAAGTGGTGATATTAGTACTTTAGAAGATACTTCAGTGCTGGAAAAGTTAAAAAGAGATACCTAGTTAAATTTATCAATTAAATGAGAAATTTTTTCAATTGTTTTTCTTTTAAGATCATCATCAGCCCATTCTCCTAGTAAATCTTCTCTTAAACCTGCACTAGCAATTAAAGTATGATTACCTTCAATTAACAATCCTTTACTATTATCATTATCTCTAAGTTTTAATGTCGAGAGAAGAGATTCAGTTTGATCTAGTTTGTCAGCATTAAACTTTATTAATAAATTTTTATTTTGGATGTATGTATTTTTAATAATTTTTAGAGTTCTGTTTGGACTGGGACTGAATTCACTTCTAAATTCAAATTTTTGAGAAATATTTTTTAAAAGGGGAATCGATCTATTCGCCGAGAAGTTATTAAAACTTATAGATATAAAGCTCTCGCAATTTCTCCCTCCATCGGGGCTAATTAAGTGCAGTTTACAACCTAAACTGTGACCTACTCTTACTGTCTTAAGTTCTTTATTCAGTCTCTTAGAAAGTACTTTTTTGCAGCTTTTAAAATCTCTCCATGCATTTGATGATATTTCTTGATGATCGAACTGAGGAAAATATCGATATGCATGTACAGCAAAATTTTTATTGAGTAAATTTTCA
>CACOCT010000055.1 GCA_902625845.1 uncultured Prochlorococcus sp.
GGCAGCAAGGAAGTGCCTATAAGAAATTAAATTCAAAATAAATGTGTAAACTCTTACGATCAATAGCTTTTGCTCATAATGCTGCTTTTGATAAGAAATGGTTCGGTAAAGGTAATCTACCTTCTCTGGATAAACATTGGATATGTAGTTTAGATGATATAAATTGGTCTTTTAAAAAAAATATCAAAAGTAAACCATCCGTCACAGATCTCGCTTTAGGTTTTAATATTCCAGTGTGGAATTTACATAGGGCTTTATCAGACTGCTATTACATTTCAGAGGTATTTAAGAAAATAGATAATCTCGAGGATATTTTACTTAAAGCAACTGAACCTAAATACCTATATAAAGCAATTGTTAGTTATGAGGATAGATCATTGGCAAAAAATGCTGGTTTCAGATGGAATAGTCCTGTACAGGGAGCTTGGACTAAGAAATTATCTGAAACTGAAGTAACCGAATTAGATTTTAAAGTTGAAATTTTAAATTGATATTTTATAAATTTTTTAGTGAGAATTACATGGCATCCATCTATCGCCCATCTTATGAGCCCCCTCGCAATTTAGGCTTTTAGCGTTGTTTTCTGCTTCTTCTCTTGTTTTAAAAAGCGAACTTTTTTGTTTTGAATTGGATTCATTATTTATGAGAGAGTTATCCTCTGATTTGTGATTATGAATTACTCCTCTGGGTGAATATTCCCAAACTCCCATTGTGGTGACACCTGAAGAGATTATTCCCATCCCTACAATAGACAAATTTATAATACCCATTGCAACTGCTCCAAAAGAAAAAACACCCATAGGAACAATTCCTATACTTACTACTCCCATTGGAACAATCCCAATAGAAATTATCCCAAGAGGAGCAATACCAAAAGCAATTTTTTTAGGTTTAGTACCACAATGTTGAATATCGGGTGTTTTATCTTTTTCCAAAATTTAAAATATTCTTAAGTTAAAATTACTACATGAAGAGTACTATTAAGAATTATTATTTACTCAAAATTAAAATCTTGAATTATTTATTATCTTGAACAACCTAAAAAATCTCAGAGGAATGACAGATCTTCTTCCTGATCAATTGAAGATATGGCAAAATGTTGAAAATATTGTAAAAGAGCAATTATTAAGAGCTCATGTCAAAGAAATAAGAACACCTATTATTGAAATGACAGAACTTTTTGTGAGAGGTATTGGTGAAGGCACAGATGTAGTTAACAAAGAAATGTATACATTTATTGATAGAGGCGAAAGATCATGTACACTTCGTCCCGAAGGTACTGCTTCAGTTGCTAGAGCAATTGTCAATAATGGGAAATTTAAAGGATCTTTTAATAAATTATGGTACATGGGGCCTATGTTTAGGTATGAGAGGCCACAGGCTGGTAGGCAAAGACAGTTTCATCAGTTAGGAGTAGAATTTATTGGTTATGATTCACCTAATAGTGATGTCAAAATCATCTCTCTAGCTTGGGACATATTACAAAAGTTAGGTATAAGTCAATTAAATTTGGAAATTAATAGTCTTGGAGATCGCACTGATAGAGAAAACTATAAAATATCTTTTTTAAAATGGCTAAAAGAAAACTTTGATAATCTAGATCAAGACTCTAGAACAAGAATAAATAAGAATCCTCTTAGAATACTTGATACAAAAAATCCGCAAACACAGAAACTTTTAGAAAATGCCCCTAAATTAAATCAATTTTTATCTAAAGAAAGCTTAGAAAGATATTCCTTTATTAAGAAACAATTAGAATTTTTAAAGATTCCTTTTATTGAAAATCTTAAATTGGTGAGAGGACTAGATTATTACAGTCATACTGCGTTTGAAATTACAAGCGGAGCTTTGGGATCTCAGGCAACTGTTTGTGGAGGGGGAAGATATGATGGTCTTATTGAGCAAATGGGAGGAGATAAAACACCAGCTATCGGATTTGCCATTGGATTAGAGAGATTGATATTAATTGCTGGACAAGAATTAGAAAAAGGTAGAGATCCAGACATTTATATTGTTAATAAAGGACAATTAGCTGAATCGCTCGCGATAGCCTTATCAAGAATTTTAAGTAATTTTGATCTAATAACAGAATTAGATTTGAGTGGTTCTTCTTTCTCAAGGCAATTTAAAAAAGCTAATAAATGTAATGCAAAAAGTGTTGT
>CACOCT010000056.1 GCA_902625845.1 uncultured Prochlorococcus sp.
TATCTAATATATTTAATATCTTTGGTTTCCATAATCTTTCACATTGTTCTACTGCCTCATTAATTATTGTATTCCATCTATCCATTTTTAAATCCTGATTTGAGATCCTTTTTATTTGGTGTTCAGAATATAAAGGTTGTATAAAATCAATCCCAATTTCTGTACACATTTTTAAAATATCATCAAAACCATTTTTAGGAATGGCAACAGCAATACCTAAAAATACTTTCTTTTTATCTTGAACTAAAATTGGTTTATTTATATTTGGAATCTCTATGAAATTATTTTTATTTTTAATACCTATCCATAAATAACCCTCTCCATTAGTTATGTATATTTCTTCTCCAAGTTTTAGTCTCATAACTTTATTAAGATAATGAGCTTCCTCAATAGTAAGTTTCAATAGATTTTTTTCAATATTTTTTATTCTTTTATTTGCGATTATTAGTCTTACTAAATTCTTCATAATTAAATTTATTAATTATTAAAAATAGAATCAGGATGATCTTCTACTAACCAATCACTATTTTCACCTCCAATTATTAATTCATCAATTTTTACATAATCAGCTGAAACTTGATTTAGTGCGTTAATAAGAATATCAACAGAGAGTGGATCAGCTGTCCCAAAATCCACCCAACATCTTGACCATAAATTTTGATATTCCAATTGTCCTAAATTATGCATTAATGAAAGCATTGAGGATTTAGTTAATTCGTTATCATATGACATCCAACTCAGTTCAGCACCCTCTTCGTGAGTTTGAAGATTTTGCGAATTAAAACCTCCTAATCTTCCTAATACATACCAACTATCAAAAAGCCCATCAAGATAATTTTTCTCTGACTGATTAGGTACTTCAAAAAACTTTATCCAAATCCAACAATTAAAAGGATCAACCTCTCTAAAACTAACATTCATTTTAATATACTTTTTTGTATTATTAACTATTATATGTTTTTACTCAAATAAACAAAAATTATAAATTTCTCCAGATAATGCTTGAACTTGAACATATTACTTATCAACCACAAACAGGGAGAAAAAAAGTTCTTGATAATATTAATCTAAAAATTAATGAGAATGAAGTTATACTAATTTCTGGAAACAGTGGTTCAGGTAAAACAACTCTTTTAGAAATCATAAGTGGTTTAATCAATCCTCAAAGAGGCAGAATTATTTGGAAAAATCAGCTAATGAATTCTCGGAAAAGAAGATGGCTTTGTGGGTTAGTTTTTCAATTCCCAGAAAGATTTTTTCTTGGAGCAACTATAGGCAAAGAATTAAAATTTGGATATAAATCAATTAAAGAAATTAAAATCAGAAATGTATTAAAAAAAGTTGGACTATCACAAATTAATTTAACTATCCCTCCTGAAAAATTAAGTGGCGGACAACAAAGAAGATTAGCAGTAGCAGTTCAACTACTAAGAAATCCAAACATAATTCTTCTGGATGAACCAACTGCTGGACTTGATTGGTCAATGAAAAATGATGTAAAAGATTTAATACAAAGACTTAGCTCAGAAAATTCTATTATTGTTGTTACTCACGAACCTGAATTATTCCAAGAGTTAACATCTAGGAAATTTCTACTCACTGCAGGTAGACTAAAGACATTAGGAGGTTAAATATTGGGGGATAAAATTGTAAGAGCTACTGCTGCAAATGGTGGGATTAGATTAATTGCTGTAACGGTAACAGAATCTTTAAAAGAAGCAAAAGAAAGACATAACTTATCATTTCTTACTACAGCTATTCTTGGAAGATCATTTAGTGCGGCATTATTATTGGCAAGCTCTATGAAAATAATGCACGGTAGGGTAACTTTTAGAATCAGATCAGACGGTCCTTTAAAAGGTTTGTTAGTTGATGCAGGGAGAGATGGCAAAGTAAGAGGTTACGTTGGTAACCCCAATTTAGAATTAGACCTTATCAGAAACAAAGATGGTAAATTTAATTTTAATTTCAAAGAAGCAGTTGGCACAGGCTATCTAAATGTAATAAGAGATAACGGAACTGGAGATCCTTTTACAAGCACAGTAGAATTAATAAATGGGACAATTGCAGAAGACTTGGCTTCGTATTTGCTTCATTCAGAGCAAACCCCATCAGTTGTTTTCATAGGAGAAAAATTTCAAAAG
>CACOCT010000057.1 GCA_902625845.1 uncultured Prochlorococcus sp.
ATCTCTAATATAATTTTATGATTAGGATTATTTTTATTTAAATCTAATATTGTTTTTTTCATTTTTTTTGTAAAACCATCATAAAATTTTTCATCTAAATCTCCCTGCGATAACCAATGATAATCAACGTAACTTGGCGTTACAAAAAAAACATAAGCATTTTTTGTCCTTTTAGGATTATTTATTAAATTTTTATCCCAAATTTTTTTGTTTAAAGCTCCTACTTCAAAAGCTCCACTATTTACTAGAGCTATAGTGGCGTCATGGCTACCACTGAAGCCAGGCTTCTTTCCCTTAAATTCTCTTGTATTTACACCTGCAATATTTAAAAAATATTCTGGCATTAATCTACCTGAAGTTGAATTCTCAGATCCGAAAGTGAATCTAAGGTTTCTTAAATTTTTGAGTTCACTTAATTCATTAGTAGGCTTTAAGTCTAATTTCTTGTTAACTATAAATACACTTTTAAATTTTTTGTCTATATCCCTCTGAGCTATTACTATTGAATTAGGAGTTTGTAATCTTGCTTGAACTCCAGTTAATCCTCCAAACCAAACCAGGTCGAGATCTTTTGTTCTAAAAGCTGTTACTGCAGCAACATAATTAGTAACTGGAACGTATATTGCCTGCACATTTAATTGATTTGCTAACTCTTTAGATAATGCATTAAATCTTCTATCTAAAAGTTCTTGATCCTGATCAGGAATAGCTCCAATTCTTAGTATTTTTTTTTCTGCTTTTGTTGAGCCACCAAGTAATATAAATGTAATAAAACATGTGATAGAGAAATACTTAATAATTTTTTTCATTTAATAATATTTTTTGATTGCTTTTTTTAATCTTTCGATTCCGTCAGAAATATTTGTTTCTGAAGCGGCACAAGATATTCGAATACATTGATCATTACCAAAAGCTTTTCCAGGTACAACAACTAATCCAAAATCTTCGAGAGCTTTTTTACAAAAATCCACTGATGAGATATTTGTATTTGGTAGTTGAGGAAATGCGTAAAATGCACCATTTGGAGGGTTTAAATAAATATTTTCTATTTCATTAAGACCTTTTGTAAGTACCTGTCTCCTTTCGTTATAAATCAAATTGATTTCTTCAAAATATTCTTGTTTAAGTTTTAAAGCTTCAATTGCACCTTTCTGTACAAAGGAACATACATTACTGGTACTTTGACTTTGTAAAGATGAGGATGCTTTTATTACATCTTTTCTCCCAGCTAAATAACCAACCCTCCATCCAGTCATGGCCCAACCTTTTGCAAAACCATTAACTGTATATATTCTATCTTCTAATTCTTTTGCTAATGAAACTACAGGTATATGATTAACTGTATTTTTTAAAATTAATTCATATATTTCATCAGATAATATATTGATTTGATCATACTTTCTTATGATTTCTATTATTTCAAGTAACTCATTCTCGCAAAGTACTTTACCAGTTGGATTGTTAGGAGAATTTATTATGATAAATTTTGTTTTTGCAGATATTTTTTCTTTAAGTTGCTCTTTATCAATCTTAAAACCATTCTTTGGGGAGGTTTCTAAAATGATAGGCTTGCCTCCAGCTAGTTTTACAATCTGGGGATAACTTAGCCAATATGGGGAAGGGATAATTACTTCATCTCCCTCATTTAAAAGAATTTGAAATAAATTATAAATGGCTTGTTTGGCACCATTTGTTACCAAAATATTTTCAAAATCATATTTTTTATCATTTTGGATTTCTAGTTTATTTGCGATTGCTTTTCGCAATTCTAAATCTCCAGCAGCTGGTCCATATTTAGTAAATCCATCGAATATGGCTTTACTTGTTGCTAAAATAACCTCCTTTGGAGCATCAAAATCTGGTTCGCCTGCACTTAAATTACATATGTCGATTCCCTCAGCAGCAAGTTTTTTTGCTTTAGCACTTATTGCGAGGGTAAGTGAAGGTTCGATAGTAAGTGCTCGTTTTGATAGTAATTCTTCACTCATTAGCTATAAGTGATACAAAACCACTTTTAAATTTTATTATCTTTAAAAGGATAAATAATATTGTGGCTGTA
>CACOCT010000058.1 GCA_902625845.1 uncultured Prochlorococcus sp.
CATTAGCAACTTCTTGAATAAGATCAGCAGCATGTAGACCAAAAATATGCGCTCCTAAAACTTTCCCGGAGTTTTTATTAAAAATTAATTTCAACATCCCATCACTTTCAAGCTCTGCTAAAGCTTTAGAATTAGCTTTAAAATAACTTTTAACAATTCCTAAACTAAAATTATCTTTTTTAGATATTGCCTTAGCATCATTCTCAGATAAGCCAACAGAGCTTATTTCAGGATGAGTGAATGTTGCCGCAGGTATAGTTTTATAGTCAATTTCTTTTGAATTCCCACAAATATTTTCAACAGCAATAACACCTTGAGCAGCAGCAGTATGAGCCAACATAAGTTTTCCAGTTACATCTCCAACAGCATAAACATTTGGAATTATCTTTTTATCGCTTATTACTCTCATCTGGTCATTAATCTCAATAAAACCTTTACTAGTTTCTATACCAACTGATCCAAGATTTAAACCTTTACTGTTAGGAATCCTCCCAGTAGCGACTAAAACAGCATCAACTTCTAGATTTTCAGTAATTTTTTTTGTAGTAGCATCTGTTAGTTCAATATTAACTGGACATCCTGGAGTAATTTTTGTTGCAAAAACATTTGATTTTGTCTCAATATCTCTGGATTGTATTAATATTTTTTTAGCAATTTTTGTAATATCAGGATCGAATGTAGGCATGATATTTTCCAACGCCTCGATCATCGTAACTTCACAACCTAACGCTGTATAAACATCTGCAAACTCAAGACCAATATAACCACTACCAATGATTGCAATCCATCTTGGAAGCCATTCAAGCTTGACTGCGTCGTCACTTGTAAAAACTGTCCTCCCATCACATAAAATTCCTTTGGGAACGAAAGGAGATGAACCTGTTGCAATAATGATATCTTTACATGAAAAAATCTGATCAATACCATTTTTATCCCTAACACCAACTTTTTGATGTTGTTCAATGCGGCCAAAACCCCTAATTATTTGAACTCCAACTCTAGTTAAGGTTTTAGTCAGATTTTCTCTTATATTAAGTACTAAATTATTAGCATGGTCTGAGATTTTAGCTCTTTCAAATCTAACTGGAGAAGTATGTATTCCAAATTTTGATAAATGATCATAATTAGCAATCTCTCTAACTTTTCCACTTGCTGCTAAAAGAGCTTTAGAAGGAACACATCCTCTATTGACACAAGTACCACCCATTTCAGCAGTTTCTACGATAGCAACCCTTAATCCTTTTTCAGCAGCATGTTTAGCAGCATCAAAGCCACCATAGCCAGCCCCTATAACGATTAAATCAAAGTCAAATTTAGATTCAGTCACTTTTATTTTCTGAAAATGAAGTTAATATAAGCCTTTTTCGCTCCAGTAATAATGGAACGGCTACGCAGGCTACATTTAATGATTCTACAAGCTCACTATGAGGAATAGTTATTGTTTCTGAAAAAGTTTCTTGAATTTTATTATGAATACCAGAGCCTTCATTACCTAAAATTAATGCTGTCGGTTTCAACCAATCATATTCCCAATAAGGTTTAGGACATTTCTTAGAAAATTTATTATTTCCAATTGCTAAAACGATTTTAAATCCTTTTTTTGAAATAACTTTTAAAGAATCTAATAGTTCATCGTAAATTTCTTCTTCGTTTCCTTCAATTCTATGGAAAGGAAGATGAAAGATTGAACCACATGATGATCTTATAACTTTTTGGTTAAATGGACTAGCTCCACCTCCTAACAAAACTTTATTAACCCCAGCAGCTAATGCTGTCCTGAAAAGATTTCCTAAATTTCCTGGATCTTGAATTCTATCTAGGACAAGTATTAAATCATCCTCTTTATCAAAAGTACATGCCTTAAGAGCAGATTTTTGAACTATCGCGGCAACTCCATCTGGATTTTTAGTTGAAACTGCAGATCTTAATGATTCTTTGGACACTTCTGAAATAATTTCCAAATCTAAATGATTAATTAAATAATTATTGTTTATGAGCCATTCTTCAGTCGCAATAATTTTTGAAGGATTAATTCTTAATTTTAAAAATTCTT
>CACOCT010000059.1 GCA_902625845.1 uncultured Prochlorococcus sp.
AAAAATAAACATTAGGAGTTTCTTCAACAAAACCCTAAAGATGACCTGAGTGAGTTCATAATGCACCAAGAAATAAAATTTGTTTTGAAATAGCGATGAGCTTCGGAAACAATCCAAACTTAAATCAATCAAGTGAAATTCTTCCAAGTCAGAATGCCAAAATAGAAGTAATTGGTGTTGGAGGAGGAGGAAGTAACGCAGTAAACCGCATGATCAATAGTGATCTCGATGGGGTTATGTTCAGAGTCCTAAATACTGACGCGCAGGCCCTACTGCAATCTTCAGCTACTCAACGGGTTCAGTTAGGTCAAAATTTAACCAGAGGATTAGGAGCAGGAGGCAATCCAAGCATTGGTCAAAAAGCTGCAGAAGAATCAAAAGAAGAATTACAGCAAGCATTAGATGGAGCTGACTTGGTTTTCATCGCGGCAGGAATGGGCGGCGGAACTGGAACAGGAGCTGCTCCTGTTGTTGCAGAGGTTGCGAAACAAAGTGGTGCATTAACTGTTGGTATAGTTACAAAACCTTTTTCTTTTGAAGGAAAAAGAAGAATGCGTCAAGCAGAAGAAGGGATAACCAGATTGGCTGAAAATGTCGACACCTTAATCGTAATTCCTAATGATAAATTAAAAGATGTAATTTCTGGAGCTCCATTACAAGAAGCATTTAGGAGTGCAGATGATGTATTAAGAATGGGTGTTAAAGGAATAAGCGACATAATTACTAAACCAGGATTGGTAAATGTCGATTTTGCTGATATTAGATCTGTAATGACTGAGGCGGGAACAGCATTAATGGGTATCGGGATAGGTTCTGGTAGATCGCGAGCTTTAGAAGCTGCTCAAGCTGCTATTAATAGCCCATTACTTGAATCTGATAAAATTAGAGGAGCTAAAGGCTGTGTAATTAATATTACAGGTGGTCATGATATGACTCTTGATGATATGACTTCAGCATCTGATTTTATATATGAAGTATTAGATCCTGAGGCAAATATTATTGTAGGTGCTGTAATTGATGAAACTATGGAAAGTGAGATTGCAGTCACCGTTATTGTTACAGGATTCAATTCATCACCTTCAGATAATAATCAAAATTTCAGAAGAAGATTAAGTGGAGGTCCAAATAGTCCCTTTTACAATATTTCTGATATGAAAGACGGTGGAACAAATATACCTGAGTTTCTAAGACTGAGACAAAACAAAAGAAGCGAAAGTTAGCCTATTTAGTTATGACTCGGTTATCTCGCCTGTTCAAAGCATCCTGCGTGGCTGCTACCTTCCAGTCCTGACCAGTTTTAGGCGTCTAAACCGCGAAAGGCCGAGTCATTTATAATAATAGCAATAATTGTTTTAAAAGTTGAAATATTATTATGCTTCCTCAAGAACTAGTTAAATATAAAAATAATTCAAAAAAAATAATTGCTCTCACAGCATGGGATTCAATTACAGGATCATTAGCTGAGGAGGCTGGTGCAGATATTATTTTGATTGGAGATTCACTTGCAATGGTTGCTCTTGGTTATAAAACAACTTTACCTGTTACTGTCGAGAATATGATTCATCATACAAATGCAGTATGCAGAGGTTTTAAAAATAATTTAGGAAAAGAGCCATTAGTGGTGTGTGATATGCCATTTCTAAGTTACCAATGTGGAGAAGATAAAGCAGTTGATTATGCTGGACGAATTATTAAAGAGACCCCAGCTAAAGCAGTAAAAATTGAGGGTGCTGAACCGGAAATACAATTAGTTATTTCTAGATTAATAAGAATGGGAATTCCAATAATGGGTCATTTAGGATTAACACCTCAAAGTTATTTAAACCAAGGTCTAAAGAGACAAGGTGATAATTTTATAAGTCAGGAAAAGATTAAAAAGGATTCTGAGAGCCTTGAAAGGATAGGTTGTTTTGCTTTGGTTTTAGAGCACATTCCAAATTCTTTATCAAAAGAAATTAGAAATAAACTAACAATACCTATTATTGGAATTGGGGCAGGCTCAGATTGCGATGGTCAGATAAGAGTAACGGCAGATTTACTTG